>JBBEWH010000169.1:0-47938 GCA_037414955.1 Actinomycetes bacterium KLBMP 9797 | reverse complement strand
GGCGTGCTAACCCAAGTAACCGGGCGACCTTAAAGTCGTTACACCCATTTGACGCACGCCCTGATCATGGGAGCTAGGCGCGACGGCGGCGGGTTGCCACCAGGGTGAGCGCGCCGGCCGCGACGAGCAGGACGCCGACGCCGACCGCGGGCAGTACGAAGCCCACGCCGGTCAGGGGCAGGGCGCCGCCCCCGGAGCCGGAGGAGCCGCCGGGGGTGGTCGGGTCCACCGGGTCCTGGCCGGCGAAGCTGACCCGGACCGCGACGTCCTGGCTACGGTCGGCGCTGGCCCGGTGGTCGACGCGGGTGACGACCGCGCAGGCGACCGTGAGGCAGTCGAGGTTCTCGTCCTTCGCGGTCAGCGTCAGCTCCACGGTGAACGACCCGTCCGGACCGTACGGCGTGGCCAGTCCCGCGCCGTACGGGTCGTCGTTGGCGATCCACGCCGACGTGTGCGAGTCACCGCTCATGTCGGCGCCGCCGAGGCACGGCGTGGGCAGCTGCCCGGCGCCCACGTGCGCGCAGAACGCCACGTAGATGCCCTTGGACTCGTCGTACCCGGACCCGGTCACGGTCACCTTCTGCCCGTCCGGGTCGAGGTTGTCGACGGGCGTGACGGTCAGCTTCTGGCCGCCGGCGCCGGTGCCCGTCCCGGTGCCGTGCGGTCCCGGCGGGGTGGCCGATGTGGACGGCGACGGGGACACCGATGTGGACGGTGACGGCGATGGCGACGACGCGTCGATCGTCAGGGTGGCCGCCGTCGACCGGGTGGTGCCCACCTCGTTGGTGAACAGCGCCCGGTACTGGTAACCGTCCTGGGTGGCCCGTGCGGTGAACGACAGCGTCGCCGCCGTCGCGCCCGCCAGGTCCTGCCAGGTCTGCGCGCCATCCGGGCTGACCTGCCAGCGCACGGTCGGCGCCGGCGCCCCGCTGGCGGCCGCGGTGAGCGTCACGGTCTCGCCGGCCCGGACCGAGCGGTTCGCCGGGTGCGCGGTCACCGCGGGGGAGACCTGTTTCGCGTACCGGGAGACGGTGTCCTCGGAGTTGTTGGTGACGAAGAACTCGGCGCCGCCCGGCCGGGCCGCGACGCCGCGCACGTTGGCCGGCGCGGTGATCGGGTCGGTCAGCGGCGCGAGCGTGTCGGCGTCGTACAGCAGCACCCGCGACTCGGGGTAGCCGGGGGTGAGCACGACCAGCACCCTGCCGTCGGGGTCCAGAGTGGAGTCGAAGGGCGGCCGCGTCGCGTCGACGGGGATGCGTTTCAGCACCGCACCGGTGCCGGCGTGCACGACCACGACGGCGGCCGGCTGGTCGACGGTGAGCACGAGCCGCCCGCGCGCCGGGTCAAGCTCGATGGACGAGGTCCGCGCGCTGCTGCCCGTGTCCACGGTGACCGCGGTGGCGGTGAACGCGGTGAGGTCGATCCTCTGGAACGCGTTCGCCGCGGTGGCCACCCACGCGCTCTTGGTGATGGGGTCCACCGCGACCGGGCCGCTGGCGCCGAGGGCGAGCGTACGCGTGATCGTCCAGACGCCGTCCGCGAACCGCGTCTCCTCGAACGAACCGTCCCGCCGCGACACGAACACGGTGTCCGGGCTCAGCCCGGGCGCGGCGCCGTTCACCGTGCGGGTCACGTTCGCGTAGAGCCCGGCGGCCAGCGCGTCGCCCTTCTTGACGTAGCCGAGCATCCCGCCGGAGGAGAAGTACACGCCGTCGCCGGGCGCCGGCCCGATGAGGTTGCCGACCTTCGCGCTCTTGCGCACGGTCCCGCTGGTGTCGACGTCGGTGGTGTGACCGAGCTTCGCCCCGGTCGTCGCGTCGAACGCGTACACGCCGCCCAGGCCGGTGCCCAGGTTCGCGCCCACGTACAGCACGCCGGACTCCGGGTGCAGCAGCACCGGCGCGGGCCCGCCCGCGGCGTCCAGGACGCCCTTCTCCTTGACCACGACGGTGCCCGGCGGCACGCCCTCACCCTCGCCGGGTCCGGGTGGGGTCGTGGTGAAGGAGACCGGGATCCTCACATCCTGCGAGCGGTCGCCGCTGCCACGATGGTCCACTCTGGTCACCACCGCGCACGTGAACCGGGTGCAGTCCAGACCTTCGGACCGCGCCCGCACCATGATCTCGACGTCGAACGTGCCGCCCGGGCCCCAGGGCACGGTCAGGTCGCTGCCGTACGGGTCGGTGCCCACCCACTTCATCGCGTCCGACTGGCCGGTGGTGTCGGCCCCGCCGGCGCACGGGGTGGGCAGTTGGCCATCCCCGTTGTCCTTGCACACCGCGACGTAGATGCTCTTCGCCGTGTCGTAG
This sequence comes from Actinomycetes bacterium KLBMP 9797, assembly GCA_037414955.1. Lineage (GTDB taxonomy): Bacteria > Actinomycetota > Actinomycetes > Mycobacteriales > Micromonosporaceae > Phytohabitans. The sequence goes on along the minus strand of JBBEWH010000169.1, from coordinate 45,629 downwards.
CCGGAGCCGGTGACCCGCACCTTCTCGCCGGCCGGGTCCAGCACCGTCGTCGAGACGGTGAGCCGCTGCCCCTGCGGGCCGGTGCCGGTGACCTCCTGGGCCGCCGCGGCGCCGGGCACCGTCGCGACGGGCACGGCCGCCGCGGCCAGGATCGCGGCCGCGAGCACCGCGGGCCTCCACTTCCTCACGTGTGCTTCCTTCCTCAGGTCGGACATGTGCAGCAGGTTAGGCGGACCTAACTTAGGGGGATATCCTCCGGTCGCCCGCTTGCGCGAAACGCGAGATCATCTTAGGTTAGGCTAACCTCTAGACTGCGGAAGCGGAAGGTCTCATGTCTCCACGCGCCGCCGCGCTGGCCTGCGCGGCCGTCCTGGCCACCGCCGTTCTCGTCGCGGGCGCGCCCGCGCACGCCGACACGACCGCCCAGGGTTCGGGCGGGCAACGGCTGACCGTCAGCAAGTCCACCGGGCTCGACCGCGCCGGCGAGACGGTGACCGTCTCCGGCGCCGGGTACGACGTGAACAAGGGCATCTACGTGGCGTTCTGCGTGGACAAGGGTGCGGGCAAGCTGCCCACCCCGTGCGGCGGGGGCGCGGACACGACCGGCAGCCTGGGCGCCTCGCATTGGATCTCGTCCAACCCGCCGTCCTATGGGGAAGGTCTCGCTGTGCCGTACGGCGCGGGCGGCTCGTTCCGGGTGCGGATCAAGGTGACGATGACGATCGGCGACACCGACTGCACGAAGTTCCGCTGCGTGGTGGTCACCCGCAACGACCACACCCGCAGCGCGGACCGGTCCCAGGACGTGCGGGTGCTGGTGCGCTTCGCGGCCACCGGGACCCCGACGAAGACCACGCCGGCGCCCACCCGGACCACGACCGCGGCGCCGGCGCCATCCCCGACGACGGTCCCGCCGACGACGATGGCGGTGCCGACGCCGTCCACAGTGGCCGCGTCGGCGACGCCGGCGCCGGCGTCGACCGGGACGCCCCTCGCGGTGATCCCGGTCAGCGAGAGCTCCACCGCGGGTCGATGGTGGACGGTCACCATCGCGGCCCTGGGAGCCGGGCTCGTCGTATTCCTGGGCGTGGGTGCGTGGCGGCGGAGGGCGCGGCGGTGAAACGTGCCCTGCTCGCGGCGGTGCTGCTCACCGCCGGCTGCGGCGCGGCGCCGGTGGCGCCCGCGGCGCCCGCCAGCGCCGGATGCGGCCCGGCCACGGCCGTCGTCGCGGACGCCGAGGTGCGCCCGATCGGTGCCGATCCGGGCAGTGCGCTGCCTGCGACCGTCACCTCCGCCGACGGCCAGCGGGTCACCGTGACCGACGCGAGCCGCATCCTGCCGGTCAACCTCTACGGCTCGATCGCCGAGATCGTCTTCAGCCTCGGCCTCGGCGGGCGGGTCGTGGGCCGGGACACGTCCACCACGTTCGCGGCCGCCAAGGACCTGCCCCTGGTGACGCCGGCCGGGCACGACCTGTCCGGCGAGGCGATCCTGCGGCTCAATCCCAGCGTCGTGCTCGCCGACGACAGCATCGGCCCGCCCGAGGCGCTGAACCAGCTGCGCGCCTCGGGCATCCCGGTGGTGCTGCTCGACGACGAGCAGAGCCTCACCGCCGTACCCCGGCACATCCGCGCGGTGGCCGCCGCGCTCGGCGTACCCGGCGCGGGGGAGCGACTGGTCGCGCGGGTCGAGGCGGAGATCGCCCAGGCGCGGGCCGCCGCGCCCGGCGGCGGCGCGCCGCCGCGGATCGCGTTCCTCTACGTGCGCGGCACCGCCGGCGTCTACCTCATGGGCGGCAAGGGCGCGGGCTCCGACGAGATGATCCGCGCGATCGGCGCGGTCGACGCGGGTACCGAGATCGGCCTGGAGAAGTTCCGTCCACTCACGAGCGAGGGCCTCATCAACGCGGCGCCGGACGTGCTGCTGGTGATGACCGAGGGGCTCGACTCGGTCGGCGGCGTCGACGGCCTGCTCACGCTGCCCGGTGTGGCGCAGACGCCGGCCGGGCAGCGCAAGCGCGTGGTGGACATGGACGACGGCGTGCTGCTCAACTTCGGCGCCCGCACCGGGCGGGCGATCCAGGCGCTGGCCACCGCCGTGTACGGAAGCTGCCGGTGAGACGGACCGTCCTCATCGGTGGGTTGGCCGTCGCGCTCGTCGCGCTCGGCCTCGTCGCGGCCGGCATCGGTCAGGTCCGGGTACCGCCGGCGGAGGTCCTCGGTTCGCTGCTGCACCGCCTCGGCATCCCCGCCGGGCCGATGCCGAGCGCGCCGCAGGGCGAGAACGCCCTGTGGGTGGTGCGGTTCCCGCGCGTGGTGCTGGCGGTGATCGTCGGCGCCGCGCTCGGCTGCGCCGGCGCGCTGATGCAGGGCCTGTTCGGCAACCCGCTCGCCGAGCCGGGCATCATCGGCGTCTCGTCGGGCGCGGCGGTCGGCGCGTCCCTGGCCATCGTCACCGGCGTGTCCACACTGGGCGGTTGGACGGTCGCGGGCGCCGCGTTCGCCGGCGGCCTCGCCGCCACGCTGCTGGTGTACGCGATGTCCCGGTCCGGCGGCCGCACCGAGGTGGTCACGCTGGTGCTGACCGGCGTCGCGGTCAACGCGGTGGCCGGCGCGCTGATCGGCCTCATCATGTTCTTCGGCGATGCCGACGCGGTGCGCGCGATCGCGTTCTGGCAACTGGGCAGTCTCGCCCAGGCCAGCTGGGCGAGCGTCACGACGGCGCTGCCGTGCGCGCTCGCCGGCATCGCGGCCGCGCTGCTCGCCGCCCGCCGGCTCGACCTGCTGGCCCTCGGCGACCAGCCGGCCCGGCACCTGGGCGTCGACGTGGAACGGCTGCGGATCGCGCTGATCGGCGTCATCGCGCTGCTCGCCGCGTCGGCGGTGGCGTTCACCGGTGTCATCAGCTTCATCGGCCTGGTGGTGCCGCACCTGGTGCGGATGGTCGCCGGCCCCGGCCACCGGACCCTGGTGCCGGCCAGCGCCCTGGCCGGCGCGATCGTCGTGGTGGCCGCCGACCTGGCGTCCCGCACCCTCGTCGACTACCAGGAGTTGCCGCTCGGCGTGCTCACCGCCGTCGTGGGCGGCCCGGTCTTCTTCTGGCTGCTGCGCCGCACCCGCAGCCGGGCCGGGGGCTGGGGATGAGCCCGCCCGTCCACGCCGGGAGGCGGGGATGATCCGGGTACGCGGGTTGCGGGTCATTCGTGGCGCGACCGCCGTGCTGTCCGATGTGGACCTTGACGTGGCGGCCGGTGAGCTGGTGGCGCTGGTCGGGCCGAACGGCGCCGGCAAGTCCACGTTGCTCGGTGCGGTCTGCGGCGACCTGCCCGCCGCGGCCGGCACCATCGAGCTGGCCGGCGCGCCGCTGGCCAGCTGGCGCCCCCTGGAACTGGCCCGGCGCCGGGCGATGCTGCCGCAGCGCACCACGCTGTCGTTCCCGTTCACGGTGGCCGACGTGGTCGCGATGGGCCGCGCGCCGTGGGCCGGGACACCCGCGGCCGCCGGCGACGCGGCGGCCGTCGCCGACGCCATGCGCCGCACCGACGTCGAGCGCTTCGCGGCGCGGCCGTTCACCGCGCTGTCCGGTGGCGAACAGGCCCGCGCGGCGCTCGCCCGGGTGCTCGCCCAGCGCACGCCGGTCCTGCTGCTCGACGAGCCCACAGCGGCGCTGGACCTGCGGCACCAGGAGCTCGTCCTCACGCTCGCGCGGGAGCGGGCTCGGGCCGGCGACGCGGTCGTCGTGGTGCTGCACGACCTCGGGCTCGCCGCCGCCTACGCCGACCGGGTCGCGCTGCTCGCCGGCGGCCGGGTAGTCGCGGACGGCAAGCCGGACGAGGTGCTGACCGCGGACACGCTCACCGACGTCTACCGGCTGCCGGTGGAGGTGCTGCGCCACCCGCGCACCGGCACCCCCCTCGTCATCCCAGAACGCCCATGATCAGGGCGTCCCTCAAGTCGTTCTAACTACTTGAAGGACGCCCTGATCATGGAGAGGGGGGCGATCATACGTTTAGTGGATCTCGTGCGAGACTTACTCAGCTTAGGCTTACCTAAGCCTACGGGAGGTGGCATGGGTTTCGCTGAGAAGGTACGAGAGGCGACGCGGCCGGATCACGCGGCGGCGCAGTCGACGGCCTACTTCGACGCGCTGCTGGCGGGTCGGTTGGACCGCGCCGGGTACGCGGCGCTGACCGCGCAGCTGTTCTTCGTCTACGAGATGCTGGAGGACGCGGCGGCGGAGATGCGGTCCGACCCGGTCGCCGGCCCGTTCGTCGTCGACGAGCTGACCAGGCTGCCGGCGCTGGTCGCCGACCTGGAGTTCCTGCTCGGCGCGGACTGGCCGGCACAGGTGTCGGCGAGCGCCGCCACGTCGGAGTACCGGGCGCGGCTGCGCGAGGTGGCGTTCACCTGGCCGGCCGGGTTCGTCGCGCACCACTACACCCGCTACCTGGGCGACCTGTCCGGCGGGCAGATCATGCGCCGGACGCTGGTGCGGGAGTACGGCTTCGTGGACGCCGGCACCCGGTTCTACCAGTTCGCCGACGTGCAGCCGGTGGCGGTCAAGCGCCGGTACCGGCAGCTGCTGGACGCGGCGCCCTGGGACGCCGTCGAGCAGGACCGGTTCCTGGACGAGGTGTCGGTCGCGTACCGCCTGAACATCGCGATGCTGGACGACCTGGGCCGGGTGGCGGCGTGACCGACCCCGCCACCCCCTCCCCGGAGATTGGACCCTTCACGCCCGACGTGGTGGCCCAGATCGCGCGGCACATGAACGGCGACCACGCCGACGACTGCCGGGTGATCGTGCAGGGGCTGGGCGGCGCGTCCGGCGCGACCGCGGCCAGAATGTCCGACCTGGACGCCGACGGCATGGACTTTCTGGCCACTGTGGACGGCATCGCCGTGCCGGTGCGGATCCCGTTCACCAGCCGGCTCACCGAGCGCCGCCAGGTGCGCGCCGAGGCCGCCCGGATGTACCGGGAGGCGTGCGCCAAGCTCGGCATCACACCCCGCGCGGACGCCAGCTAGCCCTTCCACGATCAGGGCGTCCCTCACGTCGTGAGAACGAGGTGAGGGACGCCCTGATCATGGGTGCGCGCGCCACACCCGTGAGCCGGTAGATTGACGGGATGCTGCGGCGGATCTGGTCAGACCTCGCCCGTGCCCGCAATCTGGAGATCTACATCACCGCGCTCCTGGCGGTGGGCCTCGGCCTCCTGGGCGCCTTCGATGTGGTCGACGACCGCGCCGTCGCCGCGACGACGCTCGCCACGCTGGCGCTCCTGGCGCTGTCCAATCTGGCCGGTCGTCACCAGCAGGACGACCTCCGCGCCTCGATCGGCGCGCTCACCACCGCCGTCCATCAGGCGATCCACACCGATGTGCCGGTCGACCGGGTCCTCGCGGTCAAGGCGCCCGCGCTCGACGAGGATCTGCGCGCCGCGACCGACATCCGCCTCGTGGGGGTGACGCTCAGCCGGACGGTCCGCGACATGGTGGGCCCGCTCGACCGGCGGCTGCGGGCCGGCGCCGTGGTGCGCGTCATCGTCATCGACCCGGACAGCGCGGCGCCCCTGGAGGCGTTCGCCCGCACGCTGGGCGTCACCAGCCCCGACTTCTACCGCCCGCGGGTCGACTCCACGATCGAGATCCTGTCCGCCCTCGCCCTGTTGCCCGGCACCGCCGGCCGCATCGAGGTCCGGCTGCTGCCGTTCGTCCCGACGTTCGGGATGTATCTCGTCGACCCGGGCACCGCGGATGGCCGGATCTACGTCGAGCTGTACCAGCACCGGTCGCTGGAACCCAATCCCTGCTTCGGGCTGCGGGCCGAGCGAGACGGCCATTGGTACGGCTTCTTCGTCAACCAGTTCGACACCCTGTGGGAGAGCGCCCGGCCGGTACCGCTCGCCCTGCCACCCGCGCCCGCCGCCCCATGATCAAGGCGTCCTTCAAGTCGTTAGAGCTACTTGAAGGACGCCCTGATCATGACGACGCCCGCGGTTACCCCGGCTGGCTCCCCTGAGAAGCTACCGCGCTGGTGGTATCCCGGAGTGCGGGATAGTGCGGTGGTTGTAGCGAAAGTCAAACCGTCGCGGGATGAGAAGGACCCGTGCGGCGCCGTAGCGTGTAGACGGGGCTCATGATCAGGGCGTCCTTCCTATCGTTGGGGCCGCATGAGGGACGCCTTGATCATGAGAGACGGGTACCGTCTGGTCGTGCGCGGCGGGCGGTGGCTCCGGAGCCTGCCGCTGCTCGTGGTCGATGTCGCGATGGCGGCCGCCGGCGCGGCCGTGACGGCGTGGACCACGACGCTGTACCCGACGCCCGGCTCCCGACCGTGGGACGGGTATGCCTGGGCGTTCACCGTTCTCGTCTGCGCCCCGCTGGCGGCCCGCCGGCGGGCGCCGGCTCTGACGCTGGTGGCCTCGTGCGCGGCGATGGTGGGCTTCTTCACGGCCGGGTACGCCCCGTCCTTCGTCATCGTCATGCCGCAACTGGCGGCGTACACGCTGGCCGCCGCGCGGCGCCGTCCGGTGGCGCTGGCGGGTGCCGCGCTGACCGTGGCGACCCTAACCTACTGCGGCACCCGGTCCGGGCTGGGCACGGGCGCGTCGGCGGCGCAGGCGGTGGTGATCACCGCCGTGGTGGTGTTCTTCGGGATCGGCTCCCGACGCCTCGCGGATCTCACCGTCCAGCTGCGACACGAACGGGAGGAGCGCGCGCGGTGCGCGGTGCTGGACGAGCGGATACGCATCGCCCGCGAACTGCACGACGTGGTCGCCCATCACATGTCGGTGATCTCGGTGCAGGCCGGCATGGCCCGGTATGTGCTGCCGTCGGACCCGCCGACGGCCGCCACCGCGCTGGACACCATCGGCGACACCAGTCGCGAGGCGCTCGACGAGCTGCGCCGCATCCTGAGCCTGCTGCGGGCCACCGACGCCGATGAGGACGCCGCGCAGCACGATCCCGCGCCCGGCCTGGGCGCGCTGGGTGACCTGGTCGAGCGGGTGCGGCGGGCCGGCGTACCGGTGGTGGTGGTCGTGTCCGGGCGGGTGCGCGCCCTGCCGCCGGGCGCGGACCTGTGCGCCTACCGCATCGTCCAGGAGTCGCTGACCAACGTGCTCAAGCATGCCCGGCCGGCGTCCGCGACGGTGGCGCTGGAGTACGGCGCTGCCGCGCTGACCGTCACGGTCCGCGACGACGGCCGCGGTCCGGCGCCGGGCCGCGCCAGCGCCGGGCACGGCCTGGTCGGGATGCGCGAGCGGGCCAGGGTCTACGGCGGCAGCCTGACCGCCGGACCCGGGCCGGAGGGCGGCTTCCAGGTCACCCTGACCCTGCCGACCCCGTGATCAGGAGGAGGTGCCGCGGCCGGGCGCGACCAGGCCGGACTCGTACGCCACCACCACCGCCTGGGCGCGGCTGGTGAGCGCGAGCTTCGACATCGTGCGGTTCACGTGGGTCTTGACGGTGGCCTCCGCGATGACCAGCTGCTCGGCGATCTCCACATTGGACATGCCGCGGCCGACGAGGCGCAGCACCTCGACCTCCCGCCCGGTCAGCCCGTCCAGCGCCGGCACGGCGGCGGTCTGCGGCGCGTACGCCTCGATCAGGCGGCGGACCACGGACGGCGCGAACAGCATGTCGCCGGCCGCGACCGTGGCGACCGCCGCGAGCAGCCGCTCCGGCGGCGCCTCCTTGAGCAGGAAGCCCGACGCGCCGGCCCGCAGCGCCTCGTAGACGTATTCATCCAGGTCGAACGTCGTGAGCACGAGCACCCGCGGCGGCGCGTCGCCGCCGTCGGTGATGATCTGCCGGGTGGCCGTGATGCCGTCCACGCCGGGCATCCGGATGTCCATCAGCACCACGTGCGGCCGGGCGGCCGCCGCCAGCGCGATCGCCTCCGCACCGTCGGCGGCCTCGCCGACCACCTCGATGTCCGGCGCCGCCCGCAGCAGCGCGGACAGTCCCGCTCTGATCAGGACCTGGTCGTCCACCACCAGGACCCGCGTGCCATCCCCGTCGTTGGCCATCGAACGCGCGTGCCTCCCCATCGCTCCCCGCGCCGAGCCTACTGGACACTCCCTCATGATCAAGGTTTCCGGTCGGCTTTGATCATGGGTCAGTGGCCGGGCCCACCCCCGCGAGGGCGTACCCTGAGTGCACTATGGACGATGCGGAGGCCCGGGAGCGGTTCGCGAGCGCACGCGTCGCCGTGCTGGCCACTGTGGATGATGGCGGCGCGCCGCACGCGGTGCCCGTGGTGTTCGCCCTGGCCGGTGACACGCTCTGGACCGCGACCGACGCGAAGGCCAAGCGCGGCGCCGCGCTGCGGCGCCACGCCAACATCCGGGCCCGGCCGCGGGTCACCCTGCTCGCGCAGCACTGGGACGAGGACTGGTCGGCCCTCTGGTGGGTACGGGCGGACGGGCTCGCCGTCGTGACGGACGATCCGCCGGCCGTGGCGCGTGCGGTGCGGGCGCTGCGCGCCAAGTACGCGCAGTACCGGTCGGTCGACGTGGGCGCCCCCGTCATCGAGGTCACCATCGAGACCTGGCACGGCTGGCACGCCTCATCTTGATCATGGAGGATGGGGTTTAGCCGGCGCCCGGGGGGATAGTAGAGCCGGATGACCTACGCCTTGGCTGCCACGTTTCCGGCCGCACCGGAGGTCGTGTACGACGTGCTGACCCACCCGGCCCGATGGTTGCCCGGCGACCTGTCGGCGGACGACGCCGGCGAGGCCACCGGCGTGGTGCGGGTGCGGCTGCTCGCGCCCGAGGGCGGGGTGGAGCTGTCGCTGGGATACCGGCCCGCCCCGGCGGCGCGGTGGCGCGCCGAGGTGAGCGTCGGCCCGCTGCCGGCCGGTGGCACCCAGGTCGACGTGTCCGTGCGCGGGGAAGACTGCGACGAGCGTGCGGCCGGCCGGGTGGTCGACGAGGCTTTGCGGGGCATCCGCCGTGAGGTCGACGAGCACTTCGCCGTCGGCTAGCCGCCTCACCCTCCCCATGATCGGCTAACCCCCTCCCCATGATCAAGGCGTGGCGCCCCCCCGCCGGACAGCGGGAGGGGGGCCCGGGTGATGAGTTGCAACCCCCCCCCCCCTCAACACGGCGCCCCGCACGTCGCTATACCGACGTGCGGGACGCCTTGATCATGAGTGGTACGTGACCCCCGAAGGGGGGTGCCCGTGCGCATGGTGACAGCGGTAGCGTGACGCGGTGCGGTTGGCGGTCGCTGTTCCACTGTGCCCCCCAGGCGGCCTCCCCGCCGGCATCGCCCTCGACTTGGTATGGAGGATCGCCCATGTCCATGACCTCGGCACCGACGTTCGAGGTCGCCATGCGCGGCTACGACAGGCGTCAGGTGGACCGGTACGTCGCGCAGGTCAGCGGTGACCTGGCGGCGCTGAACGCCGAGCGCGGGCAGGTGTACGGGCAGGCCCAGGAGCTGGCCGCGCAGGTGCAGCACCTCCAGGCCGAGGTGGCCGAGCTGCGGTCGCGGCCGGCGCAGGTGGACCGGGCGTCGTTCCGCGACCTCGGTCCGGTGGTCGACCAGATCCTCGGGCTGGCCGAGAAGCAGGCCGACATCATCACCAGCGGCGCGGCGCAGCGGGCGACGGAGCTGCGCGAGCAGGCCGAGAAGCTGCTCGCCGAGGCCCACGAGCAGACCGCGCGGCTGCGGCAGGACGTCGAGGCGGAGCTCGCGAGCCGGCGCGCCGATGAGGACGCGGCGCGCGAGGAGCGCCGGGCCGCCGCCGAGCGCGAGCTCACCGAGCAGCGCGCGGCCGTGGAGGCCGAGCTGGCGCAGCAGCGCGCCGCCACCGAGCAGCAGTGCGCGGCACTCATCGCCGAGACCCAGCAGTACGCGGCCGACCTGCGCCAGCACGCGGAGGAGCAGGCCGCCGCCCACCAGCAGCAGTTGAGCGTCGTCCAGCAGGAGATCGGCGCCCGGCAGCAGACGATGGCCCAACTGGAGACCGACCTGGACGCGGCGCAGCAACGGCTCGCGCACTGGCGGCAGGAGGGCGCCGCCGTGGAGCGCGACGTCGCGCGGCTCCAGCAGCACCTGGAGGAGGTCCGGCAGGACCTGGCCACGGAGGGCGAGCGCCTCGACGAGACGCGCAACGCGGCCGAGGCCGCCGAGCGGCACGCCAAGGAGGTGCGGGCCCGGGTCCAGCGGGAGGCGAAGCGGGTCGCCGACCTGGCCGCCGCGGCCGTGATGGCCGCCGCCGCGAGCAATGTCCAGACCGGCGAGTACCCGATGCTGGCGCCCGCCCGTCCGGCGCCCGAGCCGACCCCCGAGCCGGCGCACCTCACGGCCCCCATCCCGGTCGCGGAGCCGGCCGCGGAGCGGCTCGCCGAGCCGGCCCTCGAGCGGGAGCGGGAGCCGGAGCTGACAGCGACGATCGAGGTGGCGCCGGAGCCAGGCCCGGCGCCCGCGGCGGAGCCGGAGCCAGAACCGGTGACGGAGGCGCTGCTGGTATCGCAGCAGGGGCTGGTGACGGAACCTCTCCACGTCGCGGAGAGCACCCCCGAGCCGCCCGCCGTCCAGCCGCCCGCCGTCCCGTACCCCACCGACTCGTGGATGACCCCCACCCAGCCCAACCGCCCATGATCAAGGCGTCCCTCAAGTCGTTATAGCTACTTGAGGGACGCCTTGATCATGGAGGGTGTCGGGCATGCGACATGGGCCGTTCGGGTGGATGTGGCCGAACCGGCTTCCCGCCCCGCCTGGCCGTGCCACCGTGAATATGGCGGCCAAGCTGGGTCAGGAGGGGCGATGGCTGGGCTCAAGGTGGCATCGTTCAATGTGGAGAATCTGTTCAGCCGGCCGGTCGCGTTCAACACGGCCGACTGGCACCTGGGCGAGCCGATCCTGGCCGCCCACAAGGAGTTCAACACGCTGATCGGCAAGAAGGAGTACAGCCCGGCGGACCGGGAGCGGATGCGGGAGTTGCTGGTCGAGGTGGACGTCTACTTCGTCAACGACCTCGGGGCGGTGCGCCGGCGGTTCACCCGCCAGCCGAGGTGGGCGTGGCTGCGCAAGAATCGGGGCGACTTCGACCGGGAGCCCCGCGACCCGGCGCAGAGCGTGGAGATCACCGCCACCGGCCGGGACGCGTGGATCGGCTGGCTGGAGCTGGCGAAGCAGACCGTCAACGAGACCGGCGTGCGCACCACCGCCCGGGTGATCGGCGACATCGACGCCGACGTGCTGGCGGTGATCGAGGTCGAGGACCGCGGCGCGCTGGTGCGGTTCAACAAGGACCTGCTGGGCAGCCGGTACCGGCATGTGATGCTGCTGGACGGCAACGACGACCGCGGCATCGACGTGGGGATCATGACCAAGGACGGGTTCCCGATCCGGTCCATCCGCTCCAATGTGGATGCTGAGGACGAGCGCGGGCGACCGGTCTTCAGCCGGGACTGCCCCCAGTACGAGATCCAGACGCCGTCCGGCGAGACCGTGCATGTGCTGGTCAACCACTTCAAGTCGCAGTCCGGCGGCGGCGGCGCGCAGCGCAAGCGGCAGGCCGACGAGGTGCGGAAGATCGTCGACCAGCTGGTGGCCGAGGGCCAGCACGTGATCGTGCTGGGCGACCTGAACGAGGGCCAGCCGGCCGGCAACACACCGCCGGTGAACCTGGCCAAGCTGTTCGAGCGGCGCGGGCCACTGGTGTCGTGCTTCGACCTGGACGGTTTCGACGTCGGGGACCGGCTGGGCACGTTCGACGCGTGCGCCCTGTCGGAGCGGCTGGATTACCTGCTGCTGTCGCGGAGCCTGCGGCCGGCGTTCGCGGGTGGCGAGGTGTTCCGCAAGGGCCTGTGGGGCAGCCGCAAGACCCGGCCGGACAAGTGGGAGACGTACCACGAGATGCAGACCTCCGTGCACCAGGCCTCCGACCACGGCGCCGTCGTCGTACACCTCAATCTGTGAGGGTGTCGCGGCGCGCGCGTTGATCGAGGAAGAATCGTGGCTATCATGTCCTGATTTATCAGGATTCGATAGCCACGATTCTTCCTTGATCAACGGGGGAAGGGGGGTTTGTGTTATCGGGGGTGGGGGAGCAGTGCCTCCTGTCTGGGTGGGGGACCAGAAGGAGGGTGAACTGTGTCGTCGGAGAAGGAGAGTCGGCCGGTTGGTCGGCGACGGGTGCTGAAGGCGGCGGTGCTGGGCGCCGGCGTGTTGGGTGTCGCGGGAGTGTCGACCGCGGCGGTCGCGGACCTGCGCCCGTGGCGGCCGCGCGGGGTCGCCTGGTTCGGTGCCGGCGGCGCCGTCGGCACCGCGGCCAGCTCCGCACCGCCGGCGCCTCCCGCGGCCACGACGCCGCGCCCGTCGCCCTCGCCGTCGGTCACCACCGCGTCGCCGCGGGTCAAGGCCGGGATCGTGCACCCGGGTACCCTGCACACGCGCGCCGATTTCGACCGCATGGCGGCCAAGGTGACGGCCGGCGCCCAGCCGTGGCGCGCGGGCTGGGACCGGCTCGTCGCCAACCCGAACTCGCGCAGCACCTACCAGCCGCGCCCGGTCGCCACCGTCATCCGGGGCGGCACCGGGCAGAACTACGCGCTGCTGTTCCGGGACGTGGCCGCCGCGTACCAGAACGCGCTGCGCTGGAAGATCACCGGCGACGAGGCGCACGGCGACAAGGCCCGCGACATCCTCAACGCCTGGTCGTCCACGCTGACGGAGGTGCGCGGGAACGCCGACCGGTTCCTGCTGGCCGGCACCCAGGGCTGGCAGCTCGCCCACGTCGGCGAGATGATGCGCGGCTATCCGGGGTTCGCGCAGGACCGGTTCCGGACCATGCTGCTGGACCACTTCTACCCGCTCTGCGACCAGTTCCTGACCAAGCACAACGACGCCTGCATCACGAACTACTGGGCGAACTGGGATCTCTGCGTCATGGCCGGCATCCTGGCGATCGGCATCTTCTGCGACGACCAGGCCAAGATCGACCGGGTGATCGAGTACTTCAAGACCGGCGCGGGCAACGGGTCGATCATGCACGCGGTGCCGTTCCTGCACCCCGGTGGGCTCGCCCAGTGGCAGGAGAGCGGCCGCGACCAGGGCCACACCAGCGGCGGCATCGGCCACCTCGGCGTCTTCTGCCAGATGGCGTGGAACCAGGGCCACGACCTCTTCGGGTACGCGGACAACCGCTTCCTGAAGGGCGCCGAGTACGTCGCGAGGTACAACCTCGGGCAGGAGGTGCCGTTCACCACCTACCGGTGGGGCACCGGGCAGAACTGCGCGCGGCGCGAGCACACCACCATCTCGGCCGCCGCGCGCGGCATCAACAATCCGGTGTGGGCGCTGCTCTACAACCACTATGGGGTACGCCGCGGGCTGCGCGTGCCGAACATCGAGGCCTACGCCGCGCGCGTCGGGCCGGAGGGCGGCGGCGGCGACTACGGCCCCAACAGCGGCGGCTACGACCACCTGGGCTTCGGCACCCTGACCTTCACCCTCTAGCCGGCTTCGCCCTCATGATCAAGGTCGTGGACTTCGAGCACGCGGGTGGTGGGTGCGGCGTCGCCTGTCTTGGCACGGTGGGCGAGGCGGTCCGGGTCGACCATGAACGACTCGTACCCGGCCCGGCTCTGGAAGCGGATGACGTGCACCTCGGATGCCGAATCCGTGCCGCGCATGCGTCGCTCGACCCGGCCGCCGTGCCGGTCCAGCAGGGCCAACACCGCGTCCTCGTACTCCTGTCCAGCGATCTCCCGCCCCGGTGCCATCTCCACGATCGCGACCAGCAGCAGCGCGCCGTCTCCGTTCACCGTCGTCACGTCCCGACGGTACCGCCTTCGTGATCAATTGCCGTTGCGGGCCCGTGCCCGCCGATCTTGCCGTCGTCGTCGTCGCCGTCGCCGTGGTCGTCGTGGTCGTCGTGGTCGTCGCGGTCGTCCAAGCACGGCAGTCCGCGGGCTCGGCGGTGACGTACGTACCTTATGGCGGGCTCGTAGGGTGCGTAGGACACCGCTGAGCGTTTCGATCTGCCATACCGCACACGTCGCCGGCGCCGATCACGGACTTACGCGTCGATCATGGGCTCAGGCACAGGGATGAGAGATCCAACCATGTGCCCAAGCCCTTGATCGGCGAGGCGAGCCCCTGATCGGCGAGGTGAGGCGAGGCGAGGCGAGCGTGGAGCGGGTGCGATGCGCCTCGGTCAGCTACGGTCGGTGGCGGCCGTGGCGAGGTCTTTAGGATGAGCCGTGGCCCATCGACGTCTCCGCACCGGCGCGACGACCCTCCTGGTCGGCGAGGACGGTGGCCTGCTCCGGGCGCGCGGCGTGCGCTACGGGACGGCGGAGCGGTTCGCGCCCCCACGCCCCCCGGACGCCCAGCCCGGCGTGGTCGACGCCACCCGTCCCGGGCCGATCTGCCCGCAGCTGCCGTCGCGGCTCGCCAGCGTCACCGGCCCGGGCGTCGAGGGCCTGACCGCCAGCGAGGACTGCCTGGTCCTCAGCGTCACCGCCCCCGCCGGCGCGTCCGGGCTGCCGGTGATGGTGTGGTTCCACGGCGGGGCCTACATGACCGGGGGCGGCGAGCAGCGCCGGTACGATCCGGGGCCGCTGGTGCGCGAGGGCGGCGTCGTGGTGGTCAACGTGACGTACCGCTTGGGCGTCTTCGGTTACCTCACGCCCGACCCGTTCCCGGACAACCTCGGCCTGCGCGACCAGATCCTCGCGCTGCGCTGGGTGCGCGACCACATCGCGGCGTTCGGCGGCGACCCGGGGAACGTCACCGCGTTCGGGCAGTCGGCCGGCGCGGACTCCGTCCTGTCGCTGATGCTGTGCGCGGAGGCCGACGGGCTGTTTCGGCGCGCTATCATGCAGAGCGCCCCGCTCGGCCTGCGCGACAAGCGGGACGCGATGACGGCGGCCATGCGGCGCGCGTCCGCGGCGGCCGCCGCACCGGGGGCGACCGTCGAGCAGGTGCTCGCCGCCCAGGCGGCCGCGACCGTCGCGGCGCAACGGTTCGGCGTGCTCGGTGGGCTGCCCTTCGCACCGATCCTGGGCCAGGCGCCGCTGCCCTCGCTCGCGGAGGTGCCGGCTCGGCTCGCCGGCGCCGCCGCGCGGGTCGAGCTGCTCATCGGGTACACAAAGGACGATGCCGCGCCGTTCGTGGCGCTGAACCGGCGCGCGGCGGCCGTCGGGCGCCTCGGGCCGCCCGGGCGCGCGGCGATCCGGTCCGTCGTCGCCGCCGCGACCCGGCGGGTCTTCGGCGACCCGGTGCGCCGGCTGGCGCGGACGTGGGGCGACGCGGTGGCGACCTATCGCTTCGACTGGACGCCGGCGGACGGGCCGTTCGGCGCGTGCCACTGCATCGAGCTGCCGTTCCTGCTGGGCACGCCGGAGACCTGGGCGCGGGCACCGATGCTGGGCAGCGGCGGCATCGACAGGGAGCTGGCGCTGCGGCTGCGCGCCTGCTGGGCCGGCTTCGCCCACGATGGCCTGGCCGCCCTCCCTACCAGGACGCGGCCCTCCCCCTCAACCGGGCGCCCCACTCTTATTTACACCTATTTGGCGCACGCCTTGATCATGGGAAGTCACGTGCGGCGGGCGTAGGCGAGCAGGGCCACGAGGAGGAGAGTGAACGCCGCGGTGGACGCCACCGTGCGGACGACGTTCCACGCGACCCACCGGGCTTCCTGGAAATCGCGCCGCACCTGCGCGAGGTCGGCGATCCGGTCGGGGTCGCCCGCCGCCTTGAGCGCGTCGTTCAGCGGCACGTTCACGGCCAGCGTGATGACGACCGTGACGAGGTACAGGACGAAGGCCACGGCGATCCAGGGGAGCGCGGCACGGCTGCTGGCGGCGAACTGGAGCCCGCCGGCCAGCCCGGTCAGGATCAGCGCGCCCAAGAAGCACGTCATGAACCACGGGTTGATGATCGCCCGGTCGAGCGCCTGGAAAGCGCCCACGAAGGTGCGATCGTCGGTGCTGCGCAACCCCGGCATGACCGTGTGCCAGTAGAGCCCGAACACGCTGGCCGCGAGCCCGGTGGTGAGTGCCGCCGCCACCAGGACAATGCCGGCGAGCAGATCGCCACCGCCGGTCTGTTCTGCCGCCATGCCCGTCAGTACAGCACACCCCAGCTTTCACCAGCCTTTCGTCGCTTTCCGGCGCGCGGGCTCGGCCCGGTCCCGTCCCGTCGGTGCGTGCCGCGCCGACCAAGGAGCGCCGCGCCGATCGGTGCGTGCCGCGCCGATCAAGGAGCACCGCGCCGATCAAGGTCTCGGGCACCTGGATCCGAGATCAAACCATGTGCCGGAGCCCTTGATCGGCGGGGAGGGGGGAGGGGAGGGGCGGGGCGAAGCCCCGCTAGTCCATGCGGCGTTCGATGGCGTGTAGGAGTTCGGCGCGGAGTTGCTTTTCCAAAGTGAAGCGGTAGTTGAGGAGCTTGGCCGAGAATCCGCGCGCCCCACGCGCGACGATCGTGTCGTCGACCGCGTTCCATTCGTCGCGCCGGCAGAGGTCCCACAGCAACAGTTCCTCCGGGTGCTTGTGACGCACCAGCGCCAACAAATGATCGGCTTCGCGCTGGATGTGCGTGGACAAGGCGTCCCGGTACGCCTCGGTGAATTCCTCGTTGGTGGCTTCGGATTTGATGTCGGCGCTCGCGTAGATGCTGTTGTTGTCCGGCACCCGCCGCAGCACGCCGGCGAGCTCCCGCAGCACCTCCAGTTCGAACGTCACGCTGCCCTGCCTCTTCGCGACCCGGTAGGCCACGATGGCGTAGAGGAGCGCTGTCACGGTGCCAATGGCGGAGATGAGGTTGGCGATATCGACGACAGTGCTCACGCTGCCAGTACAGCAGATCGTGTCACGTGTGGCGCAGGTCACTCGGCCGGCGTGAAGGCCGGCCGCGCGGCGCGGCAAGTACCAGCGTGACCATCGACCTGGCTGTCGAGCCGACGGACGCGGACCTGATCCGGTGGTCGCTGCGCGACGCCGACCGGTTCGCCGATGTGTTCGAGCGGCACTTCGCCGACATTCACCGGTACGCCGCCCGCCGCCTCGGGGACGCGACCGCCGACGACATCGCCGCGGAGACGTTCCTGGCCGCGTTCGGGCAGCGCGATCGGTACGCGCCGGAGCGTGGCCCGGTGCGCGCCTGGCTGTTCGGCATCGCCGCCAACCTGATCGGCCGGCACCGGCGTACCGAGGTGCGCGCCCTGCGCACCTGGGCCCGCGCCGGCGTCGACCCGGTGACCGAATGCCACAGCGACGAGGTGGTGGACCGCCTCAGCGGCGGCCTGGACCGGCGGCTGGCGGGCGCGCTGGCCGGCCTCGCCGCGCGCGACCGCGAGGTGCTGCTGCTGGTGGCCTGGGGCGACCTCAGCTACGAGGAGGTGGCCGCCGCCTTGCGCATCCCGGAGGGCACGGTCGCGTCCCGACTCAACCGCGTCCGGCGCAAGCTCCGGACCGCGCTCAATGGTGAAACTGAGGTGTGAGATGGACGAAATAGACCTGGTGGCGCGGCTGCGGCCGCGCCCGGACGGGCCGGCGCCCGTCGCGGTAGCCCGGGCCCGCGCCCGGTTGCGCGCCGCGACCCACAATCCGGCGGGGGTACGCCGAGCGCGGCTGGCGGTGCGCTGGCGGCTCGCCGGGGCGGCGGCGCTGGCGGTCGCGGTGACCGCCAGCTTGGTGGCGCTGGACGGCGGCGCGCAGGGGCCCCGCCCGGCCGCGGCGGCGGAACTGCTGGACCGGGCCGCCCGCACGGCCGCCGCCCAGCCGTACCAGGCACCCCGGCCGGACCAGTTCGCCTTCACGGACCGGGTGATCGTGGAGCCCGGGTTCCGCGAACAGGCGCGGGCGTGGCAGTCGGTGGGCGACCCGGACGCCACGCCGGTGCTCTGCTTCCGGCGGGTGACCGACCCACCGTCCACGTTCGACTGTGCCGCCCTGCCCGGCCACGCCCTCCCGGCACCCGTGGACAGCGTGCGCATGGACACTGTGGAATATCTGGCGGCGCTGCCCCGCGACCCGGAGCGGTTGCTGGCGAGGCTGCGCGCGGACGCCTCCAGGGACGACGTGGCCACCCTGGCCGGGATCATCGCCGACCTCGTGGCGAGCCCGCTCCCACCGCCCGACGTGCGGGCGGCGATGCTGACCGCGGTGGCCACTGTGGACGGCGTCACCGCCGTCCCGAGCGTGGCCGACGCGGCGGGCCGGACCGGCACGGCGGTGACCTGGATCGAGGACGGCATCCGCCACGAACTCATCTTCGACGCCGATGACGCCGCCTATCTCGGCTACCGCATGCTGCGCGGCGACGCGGTCCTGCACAGCACCGCGCTGCTCGGCGGCGGCGTCGTCGACCGCCCCAAGGAGCTCCCGTGAGGAGGAGCGCCCTCGGCGCCGCGACCGCGGTGCTCGTCCTGGCGGGCGCCGGCCTGACGGCCCCGACCGCGGGCGCCGCGCCCACGGCGTCCTCCCCGTCGGCCGCTGGCGAGGATCCGCGGTACTGGCGGCGCGACGGGCCCGCGGTCCCGGCTGAGCCCCGTGCGGCGGTCCCGGCTCCTCTCCGTGCGGCGGTCCCGGCTCGGCCGGGCACGGCGGTGGCCGGCGACGCGACGCTCACCGTGTCGGTGCGGGACCGGACCGGCGCCGCGCCGGCGACCGACCGGGCCGGCTACGCGCTCGCGTTCGACCTGGCGACCGGCGCGCTGACGGTCGTCTTCCTGACCGACGGCTCCGGTTCGGCGGCGGTCACGCCGGGGGCGTACCTGGTGCAGGCGTTCGTCGAGACCGTCGAGGCGTCCGGTGACGTGTCGCTGAGCATGCCGATGGGGACCGGCGTGTTGGTGGCGGGGGACACCGAGACCACTGTGGACGCGCGGAGCACCGCGCGGGTCGGGATCTCCGTGGACCGCGCGGGCGCGGCGCTGGCCGGCGGTACCGTCCAGGTCACCGTGCCCACGCCGGGGGAGCAGATCTGGTACGCCGCCGACTTCGACTACCCCGGCGGCCTCTATGTCCAGCCGACCGGCCCGGTGCCGGGGCTGGCGCTCACCGTGTACGGCGGGCTGACCCAGGGCGGCGGCACCACCAGCCCGTACGTCTACCACTTGCTGTTCGAGTCGGCCAACGCCATCCCGCGCCGGCCGGTGTACGCGGCGCGCACCAGCCAGCTGGCCGCCCTCACCGTCGACCTGCGCGGCCAGGGCGAGCCGGCCCGCGGCTGGTTCCGCCCCAGCGGCCGGCACCCCGACCGGCCCGTCGGGTTCGGCACGTCGGTCACCCTCGGCGCGGTGCCGGCCCGCTACGGATCCGTGTACGTGACGCCGCACCCGGACGTGCGGTGGCGGCTCGCCGCGCAGGTGCTGCCGGCGGACTGCGACGAGTCCGGCGGCAGCGACTTCTTCGTCCTGCCCGACCAGGCGTTCCCGGCCGTGCGGCGGTACCCGGTGCCGTTCGGTCGGGCGCCGCTGGGCCCGTCGCTCGCCGGTGCGGCTGCCCCCGCTTCGCGGGAGGGTAATGCGATGCGGATCCAGATCCCGATGTACGCCGACGCCGGCGCGGGTCGGGACGGCGGGACCGCGACGTCGTTCGCGGACTATCCGTTCGCGACCGGCTGGACCCGCCTGGAGAACGCCGGCGGCACGCTGCTCGGCGAGACCGACCGCACCGGCTTCGGCCGGTTCGAGGTGCCGGCGGAGGCGGGCCGGTACACGCTGACCACCGAGTCCACCCGCAAGGCGTGCTGGTCCGCACTGTCCATCCGGCAACGGACGCAGTGGACCTTCGTGTCGGCGTACCCGAAGACCACCGAGGCCCTGCCGCTGTTCGCGGTGCGGTACGACGCGGACCTGGACACCCGGAACCGCGCACCCGCCGGCGAATCGTTCACCTTCGGCGTCGCGCTCGAGCCCGCCGTGACGTTAGGAAGGGTCCCTTCCTATGCGAAAAGCGATAACAAGGGGCCCTTCCTTGCGCTGAGCGCGTCGTTTGACGACGGGGGGAGTTGGGAGCGGGTCGCGGTGCGCCGCGACGGTGACCGGTGGCTGGCCACCGTGGACCATCCGGCCGGCGCTCAGCACGTTTCGCTGCGTGCCCGCGCGACGGACGCCGCCGGCAACACCGTCGACCAGACCATGATCCGCGCCTACGCCCTACACCCGTAACCCCATGATCAAGGCGTCCTTCACGTAGTTCTAACTACTTGAAGGACGCCTTGATCATGGGGTTACTGATTGACGAGTGTCAGTGCTTTGACTTAGGGTGACGAACTGACAGTCGTCTATGGGCTGGATGTTAACGCTAACTCGCGCTCGTGCCGCCCGGGTGGCGGCGGGACGGAGATTTTTCGCATGTCCGCACGACGCACGCAGACGCTGCTGGCCGCCGGTGCGGCGGCCATCCTGGTAGCCGCCGGCCTGACAGTCGCCACCGCGCACGCCGCGGCGGGGTGCCGGGTCGCCTACACGGTGACGAACCAGTGGCAGGGTGGGTTCGGTGCCAACGTCGAGGTCACGAATCTCGGTGATCCGGTTTCGTCGTGGAGTCTGGTGTGGAGCTTTGGTGCGGGTCAGAGTGTCACGCAGATGTGGAATGCGACGCATACGCAGTCGGGTGCGCAGGTGACCGCGCGTAATGTCGCTCACAACGGCGGTGTGGGGACCAATGCGACGGTGTCGTTCGGGTTCAACGGGGCGTGGAGCGGCAGTAACCCGGTGCCGTCCGCGTTCACGCTCAACGGCACCGCGTGCACCGGTGGGGTCACCCCGACCGCGACGCCCACCGGAGGAGGACCGACGACACCGCCGCCCACCACACCGCCCCCGACCACACCCCCGCCGTCGACGTTCACCAACCCCGTGCTGTGGCAGGACTTCGCCGACATCGACATCATCCGGGTGGGCGACGCCTACTACTACTCGGCCTCCACGATGCACTACTCGCCGGGCGCGCCCATCCTGCGCTCCTACGACCTGGTCAACTGGGAGTTCGCCGGCCACTCGGTGCCGACGCTGGACTTCGGCTCCAACGCCTACAACCTCAGCGGCGGGCGCGCCTACGTCAAGGGCATCTGGGCGTCCACATTGAACTATCGGCCCAGCAACCGCACGTTCTACTGGATCGGCTGCGTCGAGTTCAACCGCACCTATGTCTACACCGCGACGTCCGTGGAAGGGCCCTGGCAGAAGCGCTCCCAGATCAACGGCTGCTACTTCGACGCGGGACTGCTGGTCGACGACAACGACACCATGTACGTCGCGTACGGCAACACCACGATCAACGTGGCCCAGCTGTCCGCCGACGGGCTCAGCCAGGTGCGCACGCAGCAGGTGTTCCAGACGCCGAACCCACCCGGCACCCTGGAAGGCGCCCGCTTCTACAAGCGCAACGGCAGCTACTACATCTGGCTCACCCGTCCGGCCAACGGCCAGTACGTGCTGAAGTCGAACAACCCGTTCGGCCCGTACGAGATGCGCCAGGTCCTGCTCGACCTGCCCGGCCCGATCGCGGGCGGGGGAGTGCCGCACCAGGGCGGCCTCGTCCAGACCCCGAGCGGTGCGTGGTACTACCTGTCCTTCGTGGACGCCTACCCGGGTGGCCGGGTGCCCGCCCTCGCCCCGATCACCTGGACGGCCGACGGCTGGCCGGTGCTGCAAACCGTCAATGGCCGGTGGGGCACCAGCTACCCGTACCCGAGCGCGCCACGCCCCGTGAAGCCGATGATCGGCCTGGACACGTTCGCCGGCACCGCGCTCGGCCCGCAGTGGGAGTGGAACCACAACCCGGACACCGGCCGGTACGCCGTGAACAACGGCCTGCGCCTGCAGACCGCCACGGTCACCAACGACCTGTACGCGGCGCGGAACACGCTCACCCACCGGATCCAGGGGCCGTCCTCGACCGCGACGATCGAGCTGGACTACAGCGCCATGGCCAACGGCGACCGGGCCGGGCTCGCCATGCTGCGCGACTCGTCCGCGTGGATCGGGGTCCGGCGCGACAACGGCGCCACCCGGGTCTCGATGACGAACGGCCTCACCATGGACGGCAGCTGGAACACCACCGGCACCGGCAGCGAGGTGGCCGGCGCGGCCATTTCCGGCGGCCGGATCTGGCTGCGCGTCAACGCCGACATCCGCCCCGGCGCCGGCCGGCAGGCCCGCTTCTCCTACAGCACGGACGGCGTCACGTTCACCCCGCTCGGCAGCGCGTTCACGCTCGGCAACGACTGGCGCTTCTTCATGGGCTACCGGTACGGCATCTTCAACTACGCCACCCAGGCGTTGGGCGGCGCGGTGACGGTCCGCAGCTTCAACCTGACCACCCCATGATCAAGGCGTCCCTCACGTCGCTCTAACGACTTGAGGGACGCCTTGATCATGAAAGACCCTACGAGACGTCGACCCAGTCCAACGTGCGCTGGACCGCCTTCTTCCACTTGGCGTAGCCCTCGGCCCGGCGCTCCTCGGACCAGGTGGGCTGCCACCGCTCGCTCTCGTTCCAGTTCTGCCGCAGCTCGTCGGTGTTCTTCCAGAAGCCGACCGCGAGGCCCGCGGCGTACGCGGCGCCCAGCGCGGTGGTCTCCGCCACCACCGGCCGGCTCACCGGTACCCCGAGGATGTCCGCCTGCAACTGCATGCACAGCCGGTTGGCCGTCACCCCACCGTCCACTTTGAGCACGTCGAGGTGGACGCCCGAGTCCTTCGCCATCGCCTCGGTGACGTCCCGGCTCTGGTAGCAGATCGCCTCCAGCGTGGCGCGCGCCAGGTGCGCGTTGGTGTTGTACCGGGACAGCCCGACGATCGCCCCGCGCGCGTCCGACCGCCAGTACGGCGCGAACAGCCCGGAGAACGCGGGGACGAAGTAGACGCCGCCGTTGTCCTCGACCTGCGCGGCGAGCGCCTCACTCTGCGCCGCCCCGCTGATGATGCCGAGCTGGTCGCGCAGCCACTGCACGGCCGAGCCGGTCACCGCGATGGAGCCCTCGAGCGCGTAGACGGCGGGCTCGTCGCCGAACTTGTAGCACACCGTCGTCAGCAGTCCGGACTCCGAGCGCACGAGCGACGTACCCGTGTTGAGCAGCATGAAGTTGCCGGTACCGTAAGTGTTCTTGGCTTCGCCCTCGGCGAAGCAGACCTGGCCGACGGTGGCGGCCTGCTGGTCGCCGAGGTCCGCGGTCAGCGGCACCTCGCCGCCCAACGGTCCACTGGGGAGCGTCACGCCGTAGCGGCGCGGGTCGGACGACGGCCGGATCTGCGGCAGCATCTGGCGCGGGATGCCGAAGAACGACAGCAGTTCGTCGTCCCAGTCGAGGGTCTCCAGGTCCATCAGCATGGTGCGGCTGGCGTTGGTGACGTCGGTGACGTGCACACCGCCGTCGACTCCGCCGGTGAGGTGCCACAGCAGCCAGGTGTCGGTGTTGCCGAAGAGGGCGTCGCCGTTCTCCGCCGCGGCGCGTACCCCGTCGACGTTGTCCAGGATCCACTGCACCTTGCCGGCGGAGAAGTACGTCGCCGGCGGCAGGCCGGCCTTGCGCCGGATCACGTCGCCGCGCCCGTCGCGGTCCAGGGCGGACGCGATCTGGTCGGTGCGGGTGTCCTGCCAGACGATCGCGTTGTAGTACGGCCGGCCGGTGCGCCGGTCCCACACCACGGCGGTCTCGCGCTGGTTGGTGATGCCGAGGGCGGCCAGGTCGGAGGCGTGCAGGCCGCGCTCGTTCAGCGCGGTGCGGATCACCGCCGTGGTCCGCTCCCAGATCTCGACGGGGTTGTGCTCGACCCAGCCGGCCCGCGGCAGGATCTGCTGGTGCTCCAGCTGGTGGAGGCCGACCACGTTGCCGCCGTGGTCGAAGATCATGAATCGAGTGCTGGTGGTGCCTTGGTCCACCGCGCCGACAAAGTCAGCCATGCTGCATCTCCTTCGCTGTCTGAGCGTCAGTGTCCGTCGGGGTGGGCACCCGACCTGGCTCGGGCGGCTCCTCCTTGGGCAGGAACCGGCCGATCAGCGCCTGGTAGAGCCCGGCACCGGCCAGACCGCCGAGGAGTGGGCCGACGATGGGCACCCAGAAGTAAAGATCACCGTACTGGTCGCGCCACGCTCCGCCGTACCCGGTGAAGAAGGACGCCAGGCGCGGGCCGAAGTCCCGCGCGGGGTTGATGGCGTACCCGGCGTTGGTGCCCCACGCCATGCCGATGCCGACCACGAGCAGACCGATGATGACAGGGCCGAGGTTGGCCAGCGGTGGGGTGCTGCGCGTGTCGGTGAGGGCGAGGATGACGAACAGCAGGATCGCGGTGCCGATGATCTGGTCCCGGAAGCCGCCCCACATGTCCACCGGGAGGGTGCCGTTGCCCGGCAGGGTGGAGAAGACGCCCTGCGTCTTGATGGTGAGGCCGGGATCGACGGCGTGCAGCACCTCGGTGTAGTTCCAGCGCACCAGCAGCGCCGCGACGAACGCGCCGGCGGTCTGCGCCAGGCTGTAGGGCAGCACCTTGCGCCAGGAGAAGTCCTTGAAGACGGCGAGGGCGAGCGTCACCGCCGGATTGAGATGGGCGCCGCTGATCCGGGCCGCGACGTAGACGCCGAGCGTGACGCCCAGGCCCCAGGCCCAGGCGATGCTGTCGTGGTCGCCGATGCCGCCCGCCGCGACCTGCGCCACCACCCCCACTCCGAAGAGGATGAGGATCATCGTGCCGGCGAACTCCGCGGCCAACTCGCCGAGGAGCGGTGGAAGTCTCATGTGTCCCCCTCGTGCCCAGGCTGTTACCTGGGGCCACGCTAGAAACGCCACGGAGCGTGGGCAACGAATCGCGTTCGGCATTGTCGAACGCCGCGCTACCATCGGAGCCGATGCCTGGTCAAGTCCAGTCAATCACCCGTGCGGCTGCCATCCTGCGCGTTCTGGCGGGCAGCTCGGGCCGACTCGGGCTAGGGGAGATCGCCCGGTCGCTCGACCTGGCCAAGGGCACCGCGCACGGCATCCTCCGCACCCTCCAGGACGTCGGCTTCGTCGAGCAGGACAAGACCTCCGGCCGGTATCAGCTCGGCGCCGCCCTGCTGCACCTCGGCACCAGCTACCTCGACGTCAACGAGCTGCGCTCCCGCTCGATCAACTGGGCCGACCCGCTGGCCGCGCGCAGCGGCGAGGCGGTGCGCATCGGCACCTGGCTGGAGGGGCGGGTGCTGGTCGTCCATCATGTCTTCCGCCCCGACGACACGTTCCAGACCCTCGACGTCGGCGCCCTGCTGCCGCCGCACGCCACCGCGCTGGGCAAGGTGCTGCTCGCCTACCAGCCCAACGGGCTGCCCGGCGACCTGGTGTCGTACACCCGGCGCACCCTCGCCACGCCGCGCGCCCTGGCCCGGGCGCTCGCCGGTGTCCGGGAGGCCGGCTGGGCCGCCGACATCGAGGAGATGACCGTCGGCGAGGCCGGCGTCGCCGCGGCCATCCGTGGATACGGCGGCCTGGTCGTCGGCGCCATCGGCATCTCCGGCCCGGTGGAACGCGTCTGCGACGCGCACGGGCAGCCGCGCCCGACCCTGGTGGCGTACGTCCGTTCCGCCGCCCGCGCCGTCACCCGAGATCTAGGAGGGCGCGAAGCGTGACCGACCACTACGTCGTCGCCATCGACCAGGGCACCACGTCCACCCGGTGCATCGTCTTCGACCGCCGGGGCCAGCTGGTCTCCGTCGACCAGCGCGAGCACGCGCAGCACTTTCCCCGGCCCGGCTGGGTCGAGCACGACGCCATGGAGATCTGGCGCAACGTCGAGAAGGTGGTGCCGCGGGCGCTCGCCCGCGCCGGCATCGACGCCGGCCAGATCGCCGCCGTCGGCATCGCCAACCAGCGCGAGACCACCGTCGTCTGGGACCGGCGGACGGGGGTACCGGTGGCGCCGGCGATCGTGTGGCAGGACACCCGCACCGACGCGCTCGTCGAGGAGCTGGCCCGTTTACCGGGCGCTGCTTTTGTTCAGGCAAGGTGCGGCCTGCCGCTCGCCACCTACTTCACCGCACCGAAGTTGCGCTGGCTGCTCGACCACACGCCCGGTCTGCGGGCCCGGGCGTCGCGCGGAGAGGTGCTGTTCGGCACGATGGAGAGCTGGCTGATCTGGAAGCTCACCGGGCTGCACCTCACCGACGTCACCAACGCCAGCCGCACCATGCTCATGGACCTCTCGACGCTGGCCTGGCACCCCGACTCGCTGGACTTCTTCGGCATCCCGCCGGCCATCCTGCCGGAGATCCGCTCCTCCGCCGAGGTGTACGGCACGGTCCGCACCGTGCTGCCCGGTGTCCGGCTCGCCGCCGCGCTCGGTGACCAGCAGGCCGCCCTGTTCGGACAGACCTGCTTCACGCCGGGCGAGGCCAAATGCACGTACGGCACCGGCAGCTTCCTGCTGCTCAACACCGGAGCCGGCCCGGTCCGCTCCGGGCACGGCCTGCTCACCACGGTCGGTTACCGGATCCAGGACCAACCCGCCGTGTACGCCTTGGAGGGCTCGATCGCGATCACCGGCTCGCTGGTGCAGTGGTTCCGCGACGGGCTCGGCATCATCACCACCGCCCCCGAGATCGAGACGCTGGCCCGCACCGTCAAGGACAACGGCGGCTGCTACATCGTGCCCGCCTTCTCCGGCCTCTTCGCCCCGCACTGGCGCAGCGAGGCGCGCGGCGTGATCGTGGGGCTCACCTCGTACATCACCAAGGGTCATCTGGCGCGGGCCGTGCTGGAGGCGACCGGCTGGCAGACCCGCGAGGTGGTCGACGCGATGAACGCCGACTCCGGCCTCACTCTCTCGACGCTCAAGGTCGACGGTGGCATGACGTCCGACCACCTGCTCATGCAGTTCCTGGCCGACGTGCTGGACGTGCCGGTGGTGCGCCCGCTGGCGGCGGAGACCGTGTCGCTCGGCGCGGCGTACGCGGCCGGGCTGGCGGTCGGCTACTGGTCCGACCTCGCCGACCTGCGGCACAACTGGCACCGCGCCGCCCAGTGGCTGCCCGATGTGGACCCCCGGTGGCGCAAGACGGAGTACGACAACTGGCAGCGCGCCGTCGAACGCACCTTCGACTGGCTCCAACCGCCTGCTCCATGATCAAGGCGTCCCTCACGTCGTTAGAGCTACGTGAAGGACGCCTTGATCATGGTGGGTTACGGGGTCGTGCAGGTGACTCCGGTGGGGGTGGCCGCGCCGTTGCCGTTCGCGACGTACCCGAAGGTCGTGGACGCGTTGGCGGCGAGGCTGCCGTTGTAGGCGGCGTTGCGGACGCTGACCGATCCGCTGGTGCCGGTGTTCACGCCACTCCACAGGTTGGTGATGGTCTGCCCGCTGGCCAGCGTCATGCGTACCGTCCAGCCGTTCAGCGCGGCCGTGCCGCTGTTGCGGACCGTCACCTCGGCCTGGAACCCGCCGCTCCAGCTGTTGGCCACCCGGTAGGTCGCGGCGCAGCCACCCGGACCACCGGTCGGCGGCGTCGTGGGTGGCGTCGTCGGCGGCGTGGTCGGCGTGCCGCCGGAGATGCTGCCCGGCACGGTCAGCAGCGCGTTGAACCAAGCGGTCGCCATCTTGCTGTACCCGCCGGCGTTCGGGTGGACACCGTCGGCGAGGTCGGCGAGCGTCAAGGCGGCGTACATGTCCACCAGGTGCACGCGACGGCCGGCGTTCGCGTTGTTCTGCACGATCGTGCGGATCGCCGCGTTGTACGCGCGGACCTGCGTGTCCGCCCCCGACAGCGGGATGATCGTGGCGACGAACACCTCCGCGTCCGGCGCGGTGGCGGTGATGCGGTCGATCAGCGTGGACAGCCGCCCGGACGCGCCGGCCGAGCCGCTGAACATGTCGTTGGTGCCGATGTGCAGCAGGACGGTGCGCGGCGTGGTGGCGCGCAGCCAGTTCACCACGTTGGCGTCGATCTGCGCGATGGTCCAGCCGGAGTGCCCCTGGTGGTCGTGGTCGCCGAGGCTGGGCGGCCCGTTGAACTGGGAGCCCACGAAGTCGACGGTGTAGCCGCCGGCCACGAACTTCTGCCACAGGTCGATCCGGTAGCCACCCGGCACGTTGAAGCCGTCGGTGATGGAGTCGCCGAGCGGCATGACCCGCACGCCGCCGTTGGACTCGGCGCTGGCCGTGCTGGCGCCCACGACGGTCGCGGCGAGCAGCGCGACCGCCGCGGCGGCTCCGGCGAACAGCCGTCTCGTTCCTGCCATGGCTTACCCTCCCTCGCTCGAGGGTCGCCCGAGGCCCTCATGACAATACAGTGATAGACATCTATTAGAACCCATGATCGGCCCGTCCCTCAAGTCGCGCCCCGCCGGGTCGGCGCGCCTTCCCTCGCGATCATGGGCATGTCATGCGGTCTAGAGATCAACTCGCGACGCTCCGCCCTTGGTCGCGTGGCGAGGCGTCGCAATCCGCCCTGATGCGAGACCCGCCCCAGCGCCCGCACCGAAGATCAACACAAGTGTCTGGAAGTTGGGGTGTCCCAGGCGAAGGACACCCCAACTTCCAGAGAGTTGTGTTGACCATGTGGATCCGGTCGGCTGGTTTCTTGATCGTTGTCCCAAAAGCTCAACTCAGGCGGCATTTTGTTGAGCTTTCGGGACAACGATCAAGGCAGGTCACGAGCGACGGCGTCGGTGCGAGTTTCACTTACCTCTGAGCGACCAGAGGGCCAAGGATTCTTGATCGCGTGGCGCGCGGTGAGACCGCCCAGAACGCCTTCGGCGTGCGGGTCTGTCCCGTGCCCCACGCCTCGATTGCTGCGCGGAGAAGTGGATCTAGCCGAGTTGGGGCGTCATGGCGGCCCTAACTCGACTACTTCGCCTTGGCGCTCCCACTGGGGTCCGGCTGCGGCCAGGCGCGCGTCGATCAAGGGAATGCGCGCCGATCAAGGGCTCGCGCACCCGGATCAGAGATCGAACCACGTGCCTAAGCCCTTGATCGACGAGCGGGGGGAGGGGTCCCCTCGACGGGGAGGGGGCGGGGAGGGGGAGGGCGGGGGTTAGAGGAGGGCTAGGCCGGAGGATAGGACTACCGTGCCGGCACTGTCGGTGCTGGTGAAGTGGTAGCCGCCGTCGAATGGCCAGACGCGGGTTGTCAGGGTGTCGCCGGGAGCGATGGGGCGGGTGAAGCGGCAGCTGAGCCGCCGAGGGGTGGCGTCCTCGGGCACGGCGGCGCGGGCGGCGATCGCCAGGCTCGCCAGGCCATGCACGATGACGCCGGGCAGGCCGGCTTCGCGGGCGTACGCGTCGTCGAGGTGGATCGGGTTGTGGTCGCCGGAGGCGTCGGCGTACCGGCGCGGCAGGTCGACGGCGAGCGGCGTGGCGCTGGTCCGCAGTGGAGGGCCGTCGGGCGGTTCGGTGGGCAGGGCGGGCGCGGGCGTGCCCACGGCCAGATCGGTCGGCATGCCGCGGTAGAACTCCGTGACGTACTGCTCGTTGAGCAGCTGCCCGGCCGCGTCCCGGGTCTCCACCTTGATGGTGGCGACGGTGCCGCTGCGCTTGCCGTGCAGGCCGACCACAGCGGCGCGCACGGCCACCTTCGCGCCGACCGGCAGCGGCTGGTGGAAGATGAGGTCCTCCTGCCCGTGCACCACCCGGGCCCGGGACTCGGGCGGCGCGGCGGCCTCCGCGGTCGCGAACACCAGGCCCATGGCCGGCACCACCGCGTACACCGGTGACGGCCCACCCACCGCCGAGGCGTACGCCGCGACGCCGTCGGCCGTGACGTCGAAGACGTGCTCCGCGCTCCACCGGTCCACCACGGACACGTCAAAGGGGACAGTCATGAGGTCACCTCCACGACCACGGCGCCGGCGGTGTCGCCGGCCGCGCACCCGGTGAACAGCCCGCGCCCGCCGCCCCGCGCCCGCAGCGCCTCGACCAGCTCGGCGATCGCCCGCATGCCGGTCGGCCCCTGCGGGTGGCCGTAGACGAGGCTGCACCCGTACGGGTTCATGCGCTCCAGCGGGAAGCCGGTCTGCCGGGCGAAGTAGATATCGTTGACCGCGAACGGGTTGTGCGTCGTGACCACGTCGAGGTCCGCGATGGACAGGCCCGCGTCGGCGAGCGCGCGCAGCGCCGCGGGCACCGGCGCCTTCGGCATCCGGGCCCGCTCGGCCCGCGCGAAGGCCACCGCGCGGATCCGGGCCACGCCTTCGCCGCCGCTCAGTGAGCGGGCCCGCTCGACGGAGCTGAGAACCAATCCGGCGGTCCCGTCACCGGGGTGCGTCTGCGACCCGTAGGTGACCACGCCACCGGGCTTCACCGGGGCGAGCTTGGCCAGCCCCTCGGCGGTCGTGTCGTGCACGCCGGAGTCGTCGGCCACGACGGTCGCGCCGCGCCGCCCGGGCACGTGCGCCTCGACCAGGTAGTCCCGGGCACCGGAGCGGGCCGCGCGGTACTGCTCGTAGCGCAGCAGTGTCACCTCGTCGATCTCGGCCCGGGTGTACCCCTCGTCGGCCGCCACGTTCTCCGCGGTGTCCAGCATGGACCCGCCGGTGTTCGGGTCCCATTTCATCGGATCGAGCACCCAGTGCTCGGTGTGCGGCGATCCGCCGGGCGTGCCCTGCGCGGACCACACCATCAGCGGGCCGTTGCTGGTGCGGTCGGTGGTGAGCGCGAGCACCGTCTGGTGCGCGTCCAGCTCCACCTGGACGGCGGCGGACTGCACCACCGCGGCGGAGGTGGCGCACGCCTGCGCGATGGTCGGGCCGGTCACCGCGTCGAGCCCGAGGCGCGGCGTGATCGTGGTGACGCCGTAGAACGAGGTCTCCTGCGGCACCGTGGTGCCGAACGACACGTGGCTCACCGCGCCGGTGTCGAAGCCGCGCGCCGCCAGCGCCCGGTTGGTCACGTCGACCACCAGATCCACACTGGACATCTCGGCGAGCGGGCCCTGCCAGCGGCAGAACGGCGACGACCAGGCCAGCCCCAGCGGGATCGCGACATTGGACAGTCTCATCAGAAGCTCATCCCCTCCGCCTGGCCGCCGGCGACCGTGACCACCTGGCCGTGGACGAAGTTCGACCACGGCGTACAGAGCAGGAAGATGCCACCGGCGGCCTCGGCCGGTGTGGCGCCCCGCCCGAGTGGAATCGCCGACGCGGCACGTTCGCGCACCTGCGCCGGGATGCCGAGCGGGATCTGCCGGTCGCCGCGGTCGAACGTGCCGGCATCCTCGGTGGCGGCGGTCAACCGGGTCTCGACGAAGCCGAACGCGACCGCGTTCACGTTGATTTTCAACGCCCCCCACTCCTTGGCGAGCGTCTTCGTGAGCCCGACGAGCGCGGACTTGGCGGCGGAGTAGTTGGCCTGGCCGACGTTGCCCATCGTGCCCGAGATGGACACCACGTTGACCACCTTGCGGAAGACCTCCCGCCCCTCGGCGGCGTCGCGCTTGGCGGCCTCGCGCAGCACCGGCGCGGCGGCGCGCAGCAACCGGAAGGGCGCCGTCAGGTGGATGTCGAGCATCGCCGACAGCTGCTCGTCGGTCATCTTGTGGAAGATGCCGTCCCAGGTGTAGCCGGCATTGTTCACGACGATGTCGAGCTGGCCGTACTCCTCGACCGCCCGCGCCACGATCTGGCCGGGCACGTGCGGGTCAGTCAGGTCGCCCGCGACGGCCACCCCCTGCCCGTCGAGAAGGTCGACGGTCTGCTTGAGCGCGTCCGCGTCCAGGTCGGCGCAGACCACCCGGGCGCCGTGCTCGGCCAGCAGCACGGCCGTGGCCTGCCCGATTCCTCGCGCGGCGCCGGTGACGATGGCCACCCGGCCGTCTAGCACTGCAGTCACGACTGTCCTCCATGTACGGTCAGGGCGACCTCGGCCGCCAGCTTCTCC
Source organism: Actinomycetes bacterium KLBMP 9797 (assembly GCA_037414955.1). GTDB lineage: Bacteria > Actinomycetota > Actinomycetes > Mycobacteriales > Micromonosporaceae > Phytohabitans. The sequence goes on along the minus strand of JBBEWH010000169.1, from coordinate 13,809 downwards.
TGCCACTGCGCCCGGGCGGTGCGCTTGTCGAACTTGCCGGTCGCCGTGGTGGGCAACGTCTCCACGAACCGCACCACATCCGGTAGCCACCAGCGCGCCACCCGCTCGCGGAGGTGCGCGACCAGCGCGTCGGCGTCCACAGTGGTCGCCGGCGCGCGCACGACGAGCGCCGCCGGCCGCTCGCCCCACACCGGGTGCGGGATCGCGATGACCATGGCCTGCGCGACCGCGTCGTGGTCCATCAAGTGGTTCTCCAGCTCGATCGAGCTGATCCACTCGCCGCCGGACTTGATGAGGTCCTTGGTGCGGTCCAGCAGGCGCAGGTATCCGTCCGGGTCGATCGTGCCGACGTCGCCGGTGCGCAGCCAGCCGTCCCGGAACCGGCTCTCGTTGGCGTCGTCGTCGGGATCGTAGTAGGACTCGGTGACCCACGGCCCGCGCGCCTCGACCTCGCCGGCGGCGACGCCGTCGTGCGGCAGCACCCGGCCCAGCGGATCCACCAGCCGCAGCTCCACGCCGGCCGTGGTGACGCCCTGGGTGGCGTGCAGCGCCAGCCGCTCCGGCTCCGGCCGGTCCTCCAGGTGGCCGCGCACGATCGTCAGGTTGCCGGACGGCGACATCTCGGTCATGCCCCAGCCCTGCTGCATGCCGACGCCGCGCCGGTGGTAGCGCTGGATGAGCTCGAGCGGGATCGCCGACCCTCCACAAAGGATGCGCTCCAGCCGGCCCAGGTCGGTGGGCGCGAGCTGGTCGACGGCCAGCCAGAACGTCGGCACCCCGGCGGCCACCGTGACCCGCTCGGTGCGGATCAGGTCGATGACGGCGGAGGGGCTGGTGTCCGGCCCGGCCAGCACGAGGCCGGCGCCGGCGAGCGCCGCCGAGTAGGGCATGCCCCACGCGGTGGCGTGGAAGAGCGGCGTCAGCGGCAGCACCACGTCGCGTTCGCGGATCGCGAACGAGTCGACGAACAGCCCGCTCATCGCGTGCAGGGCCAGCGAGCGGTGCGAGTATGCCACGCCCTTGGGCCGCCCGGTGGTGCCGCCGGTGTAGCAGAGGCACGCGGCCGACCACTCGTCGACCTCGGCGGGCTCGTCGTCCGGCCGCGCGGCGATCAGCTCCTCGTAGTCGAGGGCGTCGGCGAAGTCGGGGTGCGGTTCGGTGCCGTCCGGCAGCACCACGTACTGCCGGACGCCGGTCAGTTTCGGGCGGATCGCGGCCAGCCGCGCGGTGAGCGACGCCTCCACGAAGATGACCCGATCCTCGGCGTGCTCGGCGATCCACGCGATCTGGTCGGGGAACAGCCGCACGTTCAACGGTTGCAGCACCGCGCCGGCGATCGGCACGCCGTAGAACAGCTCCAGGTGCCGAAGGCCGTTCCAGGCGAAGGTACCCACCCGGTCCCCCGGGCGGACGCCGAGTGTGGACAGCGCGGCGGCGAGCTGGCGGGCCCGGCGGGCCAGCTCCGGCCAGGTCCGCGCGGTCCGGCCCTCGGCGGTCATCCCGACGAGCCGGGCGTGCGGGCCGGCGGCCGCGCCGCGCCGCAGCACCATCCCGACGGACAGCGGCATCGACCCCATCGTGCTACGCATGGTCATTCCTCCCCCAACGGGCCGGATTCGGCGAAAAGGGTGCGGAGCTCGTCCGGCCACGGGGCCGTACGCCCGGTCGCGGGGTCGAACCAGGCGATGGTCAGGGTGCCCCGAGCCAGCACCGCGGCGTCCCGGACGATGGTGAACGCGTAGCGCAGCGAGCTGCGCCCGACGTGTTCGACCGCCAGCGTGGTGCGCGCGACCTCGGTGTGGTGCAGGGGACCGAGGAAGTCGACGGTCAGGTTCAGCCGGGGCATCCGGCCGAACGCGTCATGGTCGACGCCCAGCCGCTGGTGCAGCGACGCCTCGGCGTGCTCGACGAACCGCAGGAGCGCGGAGTAATGCCACCGGCCCATGGGGTCGGTCTCGGACCACTCCAGCCGCCGGCTGGCGACGATCGACGCGGGTTCACCCATATCCGCACGCCCCTAGTATTTGTAGATGGTATTGCCCGGCGGGAGCTCCCGGGGGCCGTACGGCGCGACATCGAGCCAGTGGCCGTGCCGCTCGTCCTGCGCGGCGCCGCGGGCCGCCTCCTCCAGCCGCGCCCGGCCCTCCTCGTCAGGCCGCAGGTGGGCCAGGGCGGCGCCGGCGGCGTCCCGGTTGAAGAGCGCCGCGCGGCGGCGGGAGACCGCGAAGTCGTCCACCGCCGCCCGCGCGCGGGCCGGCAGGGTCGTGGACAGGGCCACGTGGACGGCCGCGGCGGCCGCGTCCGCGTCCGGCACGCCGGAGTTCATCCCGCGCGCGCCGAACGGCGCGAACAGGTGCGCCGCCTCGCCGGCGAGCAGGACCCGCCGGTACCGGTCAGCGAAGTCGTCCGCCACGACCTGCAGGAACTGGTACGTGGACGCCCAGCTGACCCGCTCGGCGTACCCGGGGGGTAGGACGGCGCGCAACCACGCGCGGAGGCCGTCGCCCGCGCTCAGCGCGTCCGGGTCGTCGCCGTCGTGCAGTTGCAGGTCGACCCGCCAGCCGCCGGAGAACGGCACGAGCAGCACGTTGCGACCGTCGACGGCGGGATGGGCGTAGTGGAACACCCGCTCGACCGGCAGCGGCGCGGCGGCGTCCTCCGCCGTGTCGACCTCCTCGACGTCCACGACGATGTACCAGCCGTCGGAGCGGCTGCCCTCCATCGCCACGCCGACCGCCTTGCGCACGGCGGAGTGCGAGCCGTCCGCGGCGATGACGTACTCCGCCGTCCACTGGTCGCCCGCGGCGGTGGTCAGCCGGACACCGTCCACATCGGAGTGCGCGCCGACGATCTCGGCGTTCCAGACGAACTCGACGCCGGCGGCCTTGCACGCCTGGAGCAGATACCGTTCGGTCTCGATCTGCGGCAGGCTGGTGAAGTGCGGCAGCGTGCCCGGCTCGGGCGGCGGGTAGCTGCGCGCGAAGACCTGCTGCCCGCCGTAGAACGTGCGCTTCGTCTGCCACACCAGGCCGTGGGCGGCCAGGTCGCCGGCGAGGCCGGGGCAGGAGCGGTCGAGCACCTCGAGGGTGGCCCGGTGCACGAAGATGGCGCGGCTGCCCGGCCGGAGCCGGTCCTGCCCGCCGGCTTCGAGCACGGTGGCCGGGCGGCCCAGGGCGCGCAGCGACAGCGCCGCCGCCATGCCGACCGGGCCGGCGCCCACCACGACGACCGGACGATGGTTCTGCGTCACGAGGTCCTCACTCCCATCTCCCGAGCTCCCGGCCGTTCCGCGTAAGGAATGGCCTGGGCACCGCTCACCGTGACCTCCAGGCGCCCCACCCGCTCGATCTCCATGGCGACCCGGTCGCCGTGCTGGATCGGCCCGACCCCGGCGGGCGTGCCGGTGGCGATGACGTCGCCGGGCCACAGCGTCATGACCGAGCTGGCGTACGCGATCAGCCGCGGGACGTCGAAGATGAGGTCGGCCGTGCTGGCGGACTGGCGCGGCGCACCGTTGACCCAGCAGCGCAGGCCGAGCGCGCCCGGGTCGCCGACCTCGTCCGGCGTGGTGACCCAGGGACCGATCGGGGTGAACGTGTCGAACGACTTGCGCGTCGACCTGTCCTCAGTGGACCGGATGGTGATGTCGAACAGGCAGGTGTATCCGGCGACGTACTCCAGGGCCAGATCCGCCGGCACGTCGCGGGCCACGCGGCCGATGACGACCGCCAGCTCCGCTTCGTGGTCGGTGCGCACGTCGTCGTACGGCAGCACCACCGTGCCGCCGTGGCCGATGACCGACGACGGCGCCTTGAGGAAGACGCCGAGGTCCGCGACCGTCAGCGGCGCGGCCATCTCGGCCTGGTGGTCGCGGTAGTTGACCGGGGCCGCCACGATCTTGCCGGGCCGGGGGAGAACCGGCAAGATCGTGGCGGCGGCCAGCGGGACGCGGCGGCCCGCCGGGCGGCCCCCCCCCCCTGGCCGGGGGGGGGCGGGGGACCCCCCGCAATGGGGGCCGCCCCGGCCAGCGGGACGCGCGGCCGGCCCTGGAGACCGCCGGCCGCGAGCCGGGCCAGACCCATCCCGCGTTCCACCAACGCGTGCAGCGGCCCGCCCGGGCCGATCGGCGCGGAGCCCAGCACATCGGTGATGTCGACGAGATCGTCGCCGTCGACCGCACCCAATCTGTTGGCGTTGAATACCGCCAGCCTCATCGGGACTCCTCCCGGTAGAGGCCCAGCGCGGTCAGCGCGGGCGCGTCGGTGTACGCGAACAGGATCGCGTCGCGGCTGGCCGAGGCGTTGCTGTGCTGGTATGTGGCCCAGCCCGGGACGGCGAACACGTCCTTCTCGCCCCACTCCAGCCGTTCACCGTCCACTGTGGTGACGCCGGCGCCGCGCACGACGTGGTAGATGGTGCTCGGCGTCTGCCGGCGGGGCACGCCGTGGAACCCGGGGCGCAGCCGCGCCACCCGGCAGCCGATGGTCGGCATGACCGGGCCGCCGGTCCACGGGTTGGTGTACTCCAGCAGCACGCCGTCGGAGTCGCTGCCGACCGCGTCGTCGGCGATCGCGTCGAACGCCCGCGCGGTCTCGGTCCACGGGTAGTTGCCGATCGGCGAGTTCGGGCTCGGCTGGGGGTCCCACGCGGGGGTGAGCCGGCCGTGGATGAACTGGCGCGACGACAGGTCGTCCGGCACGTCGGCCTTCTGCGAGCGCTCGCCGTACAGCTCGAAGAACCCGGCCTCCAGCGCGTTGACGAGCGGGTAGTCGAGGCCGTCGAGCCACAGCATCGGCCCCTCGCCCTCGTGGGCGTGGTCGTGCCAGTGCCAGCCGGGGGTCAGCAGCAGGTCGCCGGGGTGCATGTGCACCCGCTCGCCGTTGACCGTCGTGTACGCCCCGCTGCCCTCGATGATGAACCGGAACGCGCCGGCCGTGTGCCGGTGCGCCTGCGCGGTCTCGCCGGGCAGGATCACCTGGATGCCCGCGTACAGCGTGGTGGTGGTCGCGGGCGGCTCGGCCAGCCCGGGGTTGACCAGCATCAGCACCCGCCGCTCCGCCTCCTCCAGGGACAGCGCGCCGGCGAAGTGCAGCAGGTGCGGCCGCAGGGCGGCGTAACTCCAGAGGTGGGGCACGGCGCGGCTCTTCGGCTCGCCCGCGAACAGGTTGCCGTAGTAGCGCCACAGCGGCGCGGTGCCGAGCCTGGCGATGGCGTCGTAGGCGTCGTCATCCTCGCTCATGTGAGCGAGTTTGACTTATATGACGCCTGTCGTCAAGGGTAGTGTCACATATCGTGGGGCTCGTCGCTGGTGTGGCCGCGGACCAGGGCGCCCAGTTCCGGGTCGTGCTCGGCCACCACCTGCACCACGCGCTGCTCGGCCAGGCCGGCCAGCCCGTCGTACAGCTCGATGAACAGCTCCCGGGCGCGGGCCCGCGGCCAGTGCGGCGGCAGCAGGGCGGTGGGCAGCTCCGGGTCGAGCGTCGGCATGGTGCGCCAGTCGTCCATCACCGCGGTGCGCGCCACGAGCGCCTCGGCCGTGCCGATCTGGCCGGCGCGCCACCGCTCCCGCACCGGCTCGTACGCCGCCAGCAGCCGGTCGTACTCGGCCCGCAGCGCGTCGAGGTCCCAGGCGTGGATCGGATGGCCGCCCGCCGGGCCGCCCTCGGCCAGCTCGGCGGTGAACACGGTGGCCCGGTCGATGCCCAGCTCGGTGAGGATCGCGGTGACCTCGGCGATCCGCTCGTGCGGCGAGACCCACAGCCCGTCGTAGAGCGGCGCGAAGCCGTACCACCCGAGGCGGGTGCGCAGCGCGTGCCGCTGGGCCCGGTCGTCCTCGGGCACCGAGAACGCGGCGACCGTCCAGCGGCCGGTCCACTCCGCGCCGTCGGTGCCGAACGACAGGATGTGCCCGCGGCCCTCGGTGAGCACCTCGGCGGCGCGCGCGCTCAGCGCGTACGACGTGCGCCGCCCGGTCTTGGACTGCTCCAGCAGTCCGCGCCGGGCCAGCCGGCTCAGCGCGGCCCGCGCGCTGACCTCGGTGATGCCGAACTCGCCGAGCAGCGCGACGAGCGCCGCCGACGGCAGCGGTGCCCGCTGCCCGTACCAGTAGTCGCCGAGGAGGGTGAGGAGCAGATGCTGGGGGCTGCCGCCGGCCTGCACGCGGGGCAGCTCGGCGGGGGGCGAGCCAGACTGGAGGGGCGAGGCGGACTGGACGGACATGCTGATCACTATACATTTTTCGCGCCGCCCGCCAGCGATAAATATTAAGCATCATTCTTGACCGGCGTGTCGAAGATGTCTAGCGTCGATGGGACGAAGTTATCTCCGTCGTGGGAGGCACCCGTGCGACGTATCGCCATCTCCGCCACCGCGCTAGCCATACTCGTCCCCCTCGCCAGCTGCGGCGACGACTCGTCCACCGCTGGCGGCGACGGGCCCGTCAAGGTCGGCCAGATCGTGTCGCTGACCGGCAACTACGCGCCCCTCGGCACCGAGAACGAGAAGTCCGTGAAGCTCGCGGTCGAGCAGGTCAACGCCGCCGGCGGCGTGCTCGGCCGGCAGCTGGAGCTGGTCGTCCGCGACGACAAGAGCCAGCCCGACCAGTCGGTGCTGGCGTTCAACGACCTCAAGGGCCAGGACGTGGCCGCGGTGATCGGGTCGCCGTTCTCCAACTCCGCCCTCGCCACCATCCCGCTGGTGGACCGCGAGGAGATCCCGTACATCTCGCTGACCCCGGCCGACGAGCAGGTCAACCCCGTCCACCCGTACGTCTTCGTGGTGCCGGCCACCTCCGCGACCTACGCCGACCGGATCCTGCAATACCTCCAGGCGCAGCGCATCAGCAAGGTCGCCGTCGCCTACGACGGCAAGAGCTCGTACGCCAAGGCCGGCTTCAACGGCACCAAGAGCAAGGCCACCGGGTACCAGATCGCCGTGACCGCCACGCCGGAGTTCCAGACCACGACGACCGAGTTCTCCGCGGTCTTCAACCAGGCGCGCGCGTCCGGCGCGCAGGCGCTGGTCGTCTGGGCCACCGGCCCGCCCGCGGTGGCGCTGGCCAAGCAGTACGCCACCGCCGGCCTGCAGATGCCGGTCGTGTTCACCGGCGCGCAGGCCAGCAAGCTCTGGCTGGAGCCGGTCGGCGGGGCCGCCGAGGGCGCGCTCGTCGCCAGCTCGATCGGCGTGGTCGGCGACACCCTGCCCGACGGGGCCCAGAAGCAGGCGATCGCGGAGCTGTCCGGTCCCTTCAAGACCAAGTACGGGTACGCCCCACCGCAGTTCGCCCAGGACGGCTATACCGGCGTGAAGCTGCTCGTGGCCGCGATCGAGAAGGCCGGCAGCACGGATCCCGCCAAGGTCCAGGCCGCCCTGGAGGGCCTGACACTCACCACGCCGAACGGCAGCTACACCTACAGCGCCACCGACCACGCGGGACTCAAGTCCGACTACATCTCCGTCAACGTGGTCAAGGGCGGGGCGTTCGTGCCGACGGAATGGGCCAGTCAACAGCTCGCGACCGTGGCGGGCAAGTGACCGGCCCGCTGCTGCGGGTCGCCGGCGTCGCGAAGGCGTTCGGCGGCGTGTACGCCGTGCGCGACGTCGACCTCGACGTCGCGCCCGGCGAACTGCGCGGCGTCATCGGGCCGAACGGTGCCGGCAAGTCCACATTGTTCAGCCTCATCGGTGGCCAGTTGGCCCTTCAGGCCGGCACCATCACGTACGACGGCCGCCGGATCGACCGCCTGCCGCCGCACCGGCGGGCCGCGCTCGGCATCGCGATCGTGTTCCAGGGCGCGCGGGTGTTCCGCGGCATGACCGCGCTGGAGAACGTGATGGTCGGCGCGCACGCCACCACCAGCGGCGGTTTCGCCAGCGCCGTCCTGCGGCTGCCCGCCCACCGCCGCGCCGAGCGGGAGATCCGGCACCGGGCGCGGGCCGCGCTCGACCGGGTCGGCCTCGCGGACTGGGCGGACCGGCCGGCGGAGGCGCTGCCGCTGGGCCAGCAGCGGGCGCTCCAGGTGGCCCGCGCGCTGTGCGGCGAGCCGCGCCTGCTGCTGCTCGACGAGCCGGCCGCCGGGCTGCGCGCCGCCGAGCGGGAGGCCCTCGCGCAGCTCATCGCGTCGCTCAAGGCCGGCGGCCTGACGATGATCAAGGTCGAGCACGACGTGGCGTTCGTGACCCGGCTGGCCGACCGGGTCACGGTGCTCGACCTGGGCCGGGTGATCGCCGAGGGCACCCCCGCCGAGATCCGCGCCCACCCCGCCGTCATCGCCGCCTACCTGGGCCCGCCTCTTCATGACGAAGGCGTCCCTCCTGCCGTGCGAACGACTACCGGGACGCCTTGATCATGATTGATGTCGCTGAACTCACCGTCCGGTATGGGGTCGCGGTCGCGCTCGACCGGGTCAGTCTCACCGTCGCCGACGGAGAGATGGTCGCGCTCATCGGGCCCAACGGCGCCGGCAAGTCCACATTGGTCAACACGCTCTCCGGCATCCTCCGCCCGGCCGGTGGCGCGGTGACCGTGCGCGGCCGGCTCGCCCAGGTGCCCGAGGGCCGCCAGATGTTCCCCGACCTCACCGTCGACGACAACCTGCGCCTCGGCGGGTGGTCCATCCGGAACCGCGACACCGCCCCGATCTACGAGATCCTGCCCGCGCTGGCACCGCTGCGCCGCCGCCGCGCCGGCCGGCTCTCCGGCGGCGAGCAGCAGATGGTCGCCGTCGGCCGGGCACTGATGGCCAAGCCGGACGTGCTCGCCGTCGACGAGCTGTCGCTCGGCCTGGCGCCGCTCGTGGTCGCCGACCTGGCCCGGCACCTGCGGGCGCTCAACGCCGACCGCGGCCTCGCCGTGCTGCTCATCGAGCAGAACGCCCGGCTCGCGCTCGACCTGTGCACCCGCGGCTACGTCCTGGAGGCCGGCCGCATCGTCGCCACCGGCACCGCCGCCGAACTGGCCGCGAGCCCCCAGGTCGCCGCCGCCTACCTCGGGGCGTCCCCGACCCCGACGCCAGGGAGGGGGGCGGCGTGAGTGAGTTCCTGCAATACCTGATCACCGGGCTGGGCGGAGGCTGCGCGTTCGCGCTCGTCGGTAGCGGCCTCGTGGTCATCTACCGGGTCACCCGGGTGGTGAACTTCGCGCAGGGCTCGTTCGCCGTCGTCGCCGCGCTGACCGCGTCGACGCTGCTCGCGACCGGGCTGCCGCACGGCCTCGCCGAGGCGCTCGCGGTCGCGGTCGGCGCCGGCACCGGCCTGCTGGTCGGCCTGGTGGCGATCGGCAAGCGGGGCACCGCGCCCGGCGCCGCGCTCATCGTCACGCTCGGGCTGGGCGTCTTCGCGTACGCCGTCGAGGTGTTGATCTGGGGCGACCAGCCCCGCTCGTTCGGTGGCGTGCCCGGCGCCGTCGAAATCCTCGGCGCCCGCTTCCAGGCGCACTACCTGCTCGTCATCGGCGTCACCCTGCTGGTCTTCGCCGGCCTGGGCGTCCTGTTCACCCGCACCGACGTGGGCCGGGCGCTGTCCGCGTGCGCCTCCAACCCGTACGCGGCGAAGGTGGTCGGCATCGACGTCACCCGCATGGGCCTGGTGTCGTTCACGCTCGGTGGCGCGCTCGGCGGCCTCGCCGGCGTGCTCGTCACGCCGATCCAGCTGGTGACGTTCGACTACGACGTCACGCTCGTCGTCGGCGGCTTCGCCGCCGCCATCCTCGGCGCCCTGGTGCGGCCGGCACTCACGCTCGCCGGCGGCCTCCTGCTCGGCGTCGCCCAAGCTCTCGTCGCCGGGTACGGCGGTGGTGCCTACCAGTTGGAGGTGGCCCTCGTGCTGATGCTCGCCGTGCTCATCTGGCAGGCCGCGCGGCAGCCCATCGCGCAACAGGAGGTGGCGTGATGACGCGCTGGATCCCGGCGGCCCTCGTCGTCGCGGTCACGCTCGCGCTGCCGCCCCTGCTGTCCAGCAGCCAGCTGTCCGTCTACATTCTCCTCGGCCTCGCCGCGATCGTCGTGATCGGACTGTCGCTGTTGATGGGGTACGCCGGCCAGGTGTCGCTCGGCCAGGCGTCCTTCTACGCGATCGGCGGCTACACGGCCGGGCTGCTCACCGTCCACAGCGCACCGCCGCTGGTCGGCCTGCTCGCCGCCCCGGTCGTCGCCGCCGCGTTCGCCGTCGTGGTCGGCATCCCGCTGCTGCGCCTGCGCGGCCACCACCTCGCCTTCGCCACCCTCGCCATGCAGCTCATCCTGCTGTCGCTGGCCGGCCAGGCGGACTGGGCGGGTGGCGCCATCGGTCTACAAGGGATCCCGCGACTGTCGGTCGCCGGGTACGAGTTCGCCGACGACCTCGCGTACGCGTACCTCATCTGGGGTGCGGTCGCGCTCACGATGCTGGTGTCGCGCAACGTGGTCGCGTCCCGACCCGGCCGCGCGCTGCGCGCGCTCGCGACCAGCGAGACGGCGGCCGCCGCCAGCGGCGTGCCGGTGGGCCGCTACCGCCTCACCGTCTTCGCGCTGTCCGCCGCGTTCGCCGGCCTGGCCGGCGGCATCTACGCGTTCTATCTCGGCTATCTGGCGCCGGGCTCGTTCCCGGTCCTGCTCTCCATCGAGTACGTCGTGATGGCCGTCGTCGGCGGCCTCGGCACCCTGTGGGGCGCGCTGGTCGGCGCGACCGCCGTGGTCCTGCTCGTGCAGGTGCTCACCACGCTCGGCACCCAACCGGGCATGCCCAGCTACGCGCCGAGCGTGCTCTCCTACGCGGTCTACGCCCTGCTGCTGGTCCTCGTCGTGCTCTTCCTCCCGCACGGCATCGTCCCGGCCCTCCGCACCCGCCTGACCCACACCCGCCTCTTCCCCATGATTTCGGCGCGGAGCAGGCGCGGCGGCCGCCTGCTCCGCGAGGGGTGACCTCACGCCGAGGGCGGGACCAGCAACCGCACGACCGGGAACTTGCGGTCGGTCTTCTTCTCGTACTCCCGGGCGTCCGGCCAGTAGTCGCGCCAGATCCCGTAAAGGTCTTCCCATCGCGGGTCGCCCGGTCGCACGACGTCATAGTCGACGGTGAGGGTGGCCGCGCCGAGCTCGATCGTGACCGGTCCGGTGGCGGCCTCGAGGTTGGCGACCCACTGGGGGTCCTCCGGCGCACCACCGAGGCTGCCACAGATCACGTACGCGTCGCCGTCGGGCGCCGCCACCAGCGGAGTGACGAACTCCTTGCCGGATCGCCGTCCAATGTGGTGCAGCAGAACCAGGGTCTTGCCCTCCCAATGCATGCCCACCACGCCGTCGTTGGCCCGGAAGATGTCGATGATGTTGTCGTTGAAGGACGCCATCAGGACAGGCTAGCCGAGCGGCGACCGATCGGCAGATCAGGATCGACAGGTCACGATCGGGAGATCACAATCGGGAGATCACGATAGACGCGGCTCGTCGCGACGGCGGTGTTGCCCCCTGCTGTTGCGGCGATGGCCGTGCGACTTCGGCGGCGATGCACCGGGGCTGGGTTCGTTCGCCAAGATCCGCTGTGGTGAGATCGGCGCGTGCCCCCGCTCAGCCCCACACAGCGCCAGCTCACCGCCAGCGACGTCGCGACGCTCGTCCGGGCCTCCTTCGGGCCACGAGCCGCGGTCGTCGATGCCGCGCCGCTGACCGGCGGCGGATTCGCCGCGGTATGGCGGGTCCGGCTCGATGACGGCCGCGACACCGTCCTGAAGGTCGGACCACCGCCGGGCGTGCGCATGCTCTCCTACGAAGCGGGTCTGATCGAGGCGGAGGCGGCCTACTTCCGGCTGGTCCGCCACGCCGACGTGCCCGTGCCGCACGTGCTGCACTACGGCGCGGACCGCGGCGTGCTCGACGGAGACTGGTTGTTCACCGGTTTCCTCGACGGCACCCCGCTGCCCGCCCTCCCGCCGGCCGCGGACGACGCGGGGGCTCGCTACGACGCCGGCACGGCCGTCGCCCGCGTGCATCGCCTCACCGGCGACCGCTACGGCTACACCGGCGACCGCGCCCACGGTACGACCTGGCGGCAGGCGTTCACCGCCATCGTCGACGAGCTGCTCGCCGACGCTGTCGCATGGGAGATCACCCTGCCCGTGCCGGTCGACCGCATCCGGGAGGTCGTCGCCCGCCACGAGCCCGTCCTCGACATCGTCGAACGACCCGCGCTGCTGCACTTCGACCTGTGGGACGGCAACCTGCTCGCGGGCGTCGACGCCCACGGGGCGACCCGGCTGACCGGCCTGGTCGACGGCGAGCGCCACCTGTACGGGGACTGCCTGCTCGACCTGGTCTCGCCATGCCTGCTACGCCGCATCGAGGACGAGCCGGAACACCCGTTCCTCCAGGGCTATGTCGCAGAAAGCGGCGAGCCGTTCGTCGCCGACGAGACCGTGCGCCGCCGGTTGACCCTCTACCGCCTGCACCTCTACCTCGTCATGCTGATCGAGATCCCCAGCAGAGGCATGACGGGCCCCTACGCCGACGCCCGACGTGACCTGCTCAACCCCTTGTTCCAGCAGGAGTTCACCGCGCTCGAACACGCGTCGACGGCGACGTGACGGGCCGTCGCCGTCCTGTGACAGCGAATCGTGTGTGGTTTCGATATGCCGACGATATGCGCCGGCTCGTAGCATCGAGGGTGTGCGTGTGTTGGTCGTCGAGGACGAGCCCCTAAGCTTGTGCTCCGGCTCAGCGCGCTCGACCAGACACCGGGCGTGAGGAAGGCGAGCGTGGATAGGGCGCCTGGCGTGAGCGTTCGCCTCAAACTCACCCTCAGCTACGCGGGGTTCCTCATGCTCGCGGGTGCCTTGCTGCTCGCCGCGGTGTGGGTGTTCCTGCTGCGTTACGTTCCCGAGGTGATCAACCCGCCCGGTGGCCGTTCCCTAGGCGATCTACAGCCCGCGATCCCCGCCGCACCCGACCGCTCCGACCTCCTGGAAGCCTTCGCCCCGGCGGCCGCGGCCGTGGTGGCGTTCCTGCTGATGTTCGGCCTCGTGGGCGGATGGATCCTCGCCGGTCGCATGCTCGCGCCGCTGACCCGCATCACACACGCCACCCGCCTGGCCGCGAACGGATCCCTCTCCCACCGGGTCCAACTGGAAGGCCGCGAAGACGAGTTCCGCGAACTCGCCGACGCCTTCGACACCATGCTCACCCGGCTCGAAACACACGTCGCCGAACAACAAAGATTCGCCGCCAACGCCTCCCACGAACTACGCACCCCACTAGCGATCACCCAGACACTCCTCGACGTAGCCCGCAACGACCCGAAACAGCACACCAGCGAACTCGTCGACCGCCTCCACTTCGTCAACACCCGAGCGATCGACCTCACCGAAGCACTACTCCTGCTCAGCCGCGCCGACCAACGAACCTTCACCCGAGAACACGTCGACCTGTCCCTCATCGCCGAAGAGGCCACCGAAACCCTCCTCCCCCTCGCCGAAAAACACGGCCTCACCATCGAAACCGCCGGCGACATCACCCCCACCACCGGCTCACACACACTCCTACTACAACTCACCACCAACCTCGTACACAACGCGATCGTCCACAACCTGCCCCACCACGGCACCGTCTGGGTCACCACCCACACCCACCCCAAAACCGCGACCCTCACCGTCGAGAACACCGGCAAGAAACTCACCCCACAACTACTCTCCTCACTAGTCGAGCCATTCCAACGCGGCACCCAACGCATACGCACCGACCACGCCGGCGTCGGCCTCGGCCTCGCCATCGTCAAAAGCATCACCCAAGCCCACGACGGAACCCTCACCCTCACCCCCCGCCCCGACGGCGGACTCCGCGTCAC
>JBBEWH010000168.1:0-20574 GCA_037414955.1 Actinomycetes bacterium KLBMP 9797 | reverse complement strand
CAACGTCAAGGGGGGTGGGCCCATCGCGGGCGGCGGGATCGGTCGCCTGGCGCCGTTGATCAAGGGAATGTGCGTCGATCAAGGGCTTGGGCACATGGTTCGATCTCTAATCCGTGTGCCCGAGCCCTTGATCGGCGGGACAGGGCGGCGCGGGCGCGGCGGGGCGGGCGCGGCGGGGCGGGCGCGGCGGGGCGGGCGCGGCGGGGCGGGCGCCGCGGGGCGGGCGCCGCGGGTGGGGGGGTGGGCGGGGGAGAGGGGGGAGAGGGGGGAGAGGGTGGGGGCTAGTACCAGGGGGAGGGGCCGGTGGGGGTGGGGGGAGCGGCGGGCAGTGCGGCGCGTGGTCGGGGTACGACGGGCACTGCGGGACCGGCCGTCAGGGCGGGCACCGCGGGGGAGACCGGCGCGGCAGGCGGCGTAGGCACCGCGGGGGAGACCGGGGCGGCGGCCGGTGTGGACAGCCGGCGGCGCGGGCGGTCCACTAAGGACGAGAAGCCCGCCACGAGCGCGAACGCCAACCCCGCCGCGCCGAACGCGCGGGCGTAGCCGCCGGTCGCCGCCGTGGACGCCGCCGCGCCGCCGGACGTCAGGTCGCCGGTGCGGGCCGCCGCCACCGCCATCAGCACCGCGAGCCCGACGGTCGGCCCGATCTCCATGGCCGTGTTCATCACGCCGCCGGCCAGCCCGGCCTGCCCCGCGGGCACGTTGGACAGCGCGAGCACGGTGGCGCCGGCGAACGCCAGCGCGAGGCCGATGGCGAGCAGCACGAGGCCGGGCAGCATGCCGGCGGCGTACCCCGTCATGGGGGTCAGCGCGGCGAGCAGGAACAGGCCGGCGGCGGCCGACGCGAGCCCGGCCGTCACCACGCCGTGCGGCCCGCGGCGCTCCAGCGGCCGGCGGCAGAGCCGGCCGGCGAGCAGCAGGGCGATCGCGTACGGCACGAAGGCGACCGACGTGCGCAGCGGTGACCAGTCGCGCACCTGTTGCAGGTACAGGCCCATGAGCAGGGTGACCAGCGACGCGCCGGCGGCGGCGAGCGCGATGGTGAGCAGCGCGAGGATCCGGCTGGTGTTGTCGAGGAAGTTCATCGGCAGCAGCGGCGTGCGGCCGCGCGCCTCGACCGCCACGAACGCGACCAGCAGCACCAGTCCGCCGGCCAGCGGGCCGGTGACCTGGGGATCCGACCACGGGTACTCGTCGGTGACCACCAGGCCGTAGCTCAGCGCCGTGATGCCGGCGGTGGCGAGCGCCGCCGCCGGCAGGTCGAGCCCGGGCCGGCCGCGCGGCGCGGTCGGCGGCAGCAGCGGCCGGGCGAGCAGCAGCGCGAGCACGGCGACCAGCACGGCGGGCGTGAACATGTATCGCCACGGCAGCCACGTGCACAGCACGCCGGAGGTCAGGATCCCCAGCGTGGCGCCGAGCACGGACAGGCCGCCCCACCGGGCCATCGCCCGCTGGTGGCTGGCCGGGTCGATGAACACCTGGTGCAGCACCGCGACCGCCGCCGGCGCGGCGAGGGCCGCGCCGACGCCCTGCGCGAACCGCGCGCCGACCAGGACCTGGAAGTCGGGAGCCAGCGCCGCGGCGGTCGAGGCGGTCGCGAAGACGGTCAGGCCCGCGACCAGGATCGGGCGGCCGCCGTACCGGTCCGCGAGCCGCCCGCCGAACAGCAGCAGACCGCTGAAGGAGAGCGCGTACGCGGCGCTGACCAGGATGAGTTCGGAACGGGTGAGGCCCCACTGGCGGCCGATCGCGGGCAGCGGCACCGAGACGACCGTGATCGTGAAGACGAGGGTGGCCTGGACCGTTCCCAGCAGGGCGAAGGCGCGGCGGCGGCGGGCGATGGCGCGCCGGGGGAATGGCACCACCATGGTCGGCTCCTCCCCGAGAACGGTGAGTATCCGACCCCTCACCGCTCGTGTCAGTCTATCAATATTCCAAGCTGAAGGGGGAAGTCCGTACGATCAACTCGTGCATGCAGCAATCGGTCCGGTGGTCGTCGGCCTTGACGTCGGCGGCACCTCGACGAACGCCACCCTGCTCGACTCGTCCGGCCGCTTCCTGGTCGAGGCCATGCTGGAGACGCCCAGCCGGGTGCTCGACGGGCCCGCCGCGGCGCTCGACGCGCTCGCCGCGTCGGTCGACCAGGCGCTCACCCTCACCGGCACCGATCCGGCCGCCGTGCGCGCCGTGGGTCTCGACACGCCCGGCCCGGCCAGCGCCGACGGGGTGCTGTCGTCGCGCGGCGGCACCAACTTCGCGCTCCCGGCGTGGTACGGCTTCGACATCCGGACCGCGCTGGAGGCCCGGCTCGGCCTCCCGGTGGTCTACAACAACGACGGCAACGCCGCCGCGCTGTACGCGCACGTCGTCCACTTCGGCGCCGAGGCGCCCCGCCGCTCGTCGATCTCCGCGATCGTCGGCACCGGTCTCGGTGGCGGCGTGGTCGAGTCCGGCCAGGTGGTCAAGGGTGGCACCGGCACCGGCGGCGAGCTGGGCCACGTGCACATCCCGATGGACGGGCTGCTCGCCGAGGGCCAGCCGGCGCCGGCGTGCAACTGCGGCTTCCACGGCGACGTGGAGAGCGTCGCGTCGCTGACCGGCATCGTGAAGAACCTCCTGCCGTACTGGCTGACCCGCTTCCCCGACCACGACCTCGCCGCCCTGCCGGTCGAGAAGGCGGCGAAGATGGTCCGGTCGTACGGCGAGCGCGGCGACCCGCTGGCCCGCAAGATCTTCGAGCAGCAGGCGATGGCGCTGGGGCGGCTGTTCACTATCGCGGCCAACTTCACCGACCCGCACGCGTTCTTCCTGGGCGGTGGCGTGGTCGAGGCCGCGCCGGACTTCCGCGACTGGTTCCTCGACACGGTCCGGCAGCACACCGTGCTCCGGCCCGAGCAGGCCCAGACGGCGACGTTCGCGCTGGTACCCGATCTGGACATGGCCGGCGCCCGGGGCGCCGCCCTGGCCGCCCAAGCCCTCACTTAGCCGCGTCGATCTAGCACTTGTCAGGTTCCAAATCGGGTATCTGGGCATGACATGTGCAAGATCGGCGGGAGGTTGCGGGGACCAGGGCAAGGGCGGGCAGCAGGAGGATGGGCACTACCAACAGGGCGTGGAGGGTGCCGGTCTGGTCGCCGAGCAGGCCGACCACCGGTGGGCCGGCCAGGAACGCGGTGTAGCCGATCGCGGCCACCACGCTGACCCGGGCGGCGGCGTGCCGCTCGTCGTCGGCGGCCGCGCTCATGCCCACCGGGAAGCCGAGCGCGGCGCCGAGCCCCCACAGCGCCACCCCGACCAGCGCGACCAGCCACGAGCCGCCGAACACGGTCAGCGCGGTGCCGGCCGTGGCGACCAGGATCGAGCCCGCCAGCACCGGCACCCGGCCCCAGCGGTCCAGGGCCACCGTGCCGAACGCCCGCCCGGCCGTCATCGCGGCCACGAACACGCCGAACGTGACCGCGCCCGCCGCCTCGCCCACGCCGTACCCGTCGACGGACGCCACCGCGAGCCAGTCGTTGGCCGTACCCTCCGCGAACGCCATCACCAGCACCAGCAGGCCGACGAGCAGCGTGCGGCGGTCGCGCCAGGCGGCGAGCACGCCGCCGGACCGCGGGCGGTCCGGCTCCGGCGCGCCGGTGAGGAACGTGCGCACCAGGCGGAGGGTGGCGGCCAGCACGACCGCCGCGGCGACCGCGAAGTGGATCGCGATGGGCAGCCCGGCGCGGGCGCAGACGGCGCCGATGCCGGCGCCCACGACGGTGCCGAGGCTCCAGGCGGCGTGGAACCGGGGCATGATGGTCCGCCCGAGCCGCCGCTCCACCGCGGCGCCCTCGACGTTCAGGGAAACGTCCCAGATGCCCAGGCCGTACCCGAACACGAACAGGGCGATCGCCGCCGGCACGGGCGCCGCCCACACGCCGGCGCTGAGCCCGGCGAGCGCCAACGCGGCGGTGCCGAGCCACGCGCCCGCCGTCGCGGTGCGGACCGGGCCGAACCGGTGGATCAGCACGCCGGAACTGAGCAGCGCGAGCACCGAGCCGCCGGACAGCGCGAGCAGCAGTACCCCCAGCTGGCCGGGGCTGAGCCCGAGCGCGTCGCGGGCCGCTGGCAGCCGGGCGAACCAGGTCGCCACGACGAAGCCCTTGACGCCGAAGGCGAGCGCGACGCCGGTACGGGCGGCCAGCACCCGCTGCGGGACGGTGTCGGTGGCGGTCATCGCTTGATCACATCCATGGGAGCGCTCTCACTGCAAGGGGTGCGCTGGTGCATGATTACTCACATGAGTCCGCACACACGCCCCGCGACCTTGGACGATGTGGCGAAGGCGGCCGGGGTGTCCCGCTCGACCGCGTCGCGCGTGATCGCCGGGTACGGCCCGGTGTCCACCACCACCCGGGAGCGGGTCGCCACGGCCGCCGCGCGGCTCCGGTACGCGCCGAACCCGGCCGCCCGGGCGCTCGTCACCGGCGCCGGTTTCCGCCTGGTCGTGGCGGTCCTCGGACCCGGTCCGGAGGTGCTGCACGACGGCTACGTCGACCGGGTGGTCAGCGCGGCCGCCACGGTGTGCGCCGCGCACGACGTCGGGGTGGTGCTCCGCTGGGTGCCGCTGTCCGACCTCGGCGTGCTGGCCGGGTTCGCCGAGGACCGCGGCGTCCGCGGCGTGCTGCTGATCAACGCGACCGCGGCGGCGCTCGCGGCCGTGCCGGCGCGGCTCGCCGGGCGGATCGCCTCCATCGGCATCGGGGCGCGCGGCGTGCCCGCGTTCGACGTCGACAACGGCGGCGCGACCACCACGATCGTCCAGCACCTGTACGCCACCGGCCGGCGCCGGATCGCGATGCTGACCGGTCCCCGGTGGATGCCGTGCGCCGGCCGGTCGGTCGCGGGGTACCGGTCCGTCATGACCGCGGCCGGCCTGCCGGTGCGGCTGGTGCCCGGCGAATTCAGCGCGGCGAGCGGCCGCGCCGGCGTGGTCGAGGCGCTGCGACGGTGGCCGGACACCGACGCGGTCTACGCCATCAGCGACGCGGTGGCGCTGGGCGCGCTCGCCGCGCTCCGCGAGCGCGGCATCCAGGTGCCGGGCGATCTGGCGGTCGCCGGCTTCGACGACATCCCGTTCGCCGGCTTGAGCGCACCCGCCCTGACCACGGCCACCCACCCGGTCGAGCGCATCATCACCGCCGCGGCCACCGCCGTACTCACCAGTTCCCGCATCCCCCCAGAGACCGCGTACCCGTCCCGCCTAGTCCTCCGCGAGTCCGCCTAACCCGCCGCCCAACCCGCCCCCTAACCCGCCGATCTTGCAGTTGTCAGGTCGAGATGTCCGAAATGCGGGCTGACAAGTGCAAGATCGGCGGGAGAGAGTGCTAGAGGCCCTGCGCTAGGCGGTAATAGGCCTGGTTTAGGCGGATTTCGCGGGTGAAACCGCGGATGTCCGTCGTCGCGTCGATGGTCAACAGCTCGATGCCGGCCATGTCGGCGAAGTCCTGGAACGCCTCGATGCCCACCGCCGTGCTCATCACCGTGTGGTGGGCGGCGCCGGCGGTCAGCCAGGCCGCGGCCGACGTGGCGAAGTCCGGCTCCGGCTTCCACACCGCGCGGGCCACCGGCAGGTTCGGCAGCGGCTCGTCGGGCGGGATCACCTCGACCACGTTGGCGGTCAGCCGGAACCGGTCGCGCATGTCGCTCAGCGCCACCACCACGGCGGGACCGGCGTCCGCGTTGAACACCAGGCGTACCGGGTCCTCGCGGCCGCCGATGCCCAGCGGGTGGATCTCCAGCGTGGGGCGGGCGGTGGTGAGGCTGGGGCTGACCTCCAGCATGTGCGCGCCGAGGATTTTCTCGTCGCCGGGCACCAGGTGATAGGTGTAGTCCTCCATCAGCGACGCCCCGCCGGGCAGGCCGGAACCCATCACGTTGGCGATGCGCCCGAGCACGGCGGTCTTCCAGTCGCCTTCGGCGCCGAAGCCGTACCCGTCGGCCATCAGCCGCTGCACGGCCAGGCCGGGCAGCTGGCGCAGTGCGCCGAGGTCCTCGAACGTGGTGGTGAACGCGCCGAATCCGCCGGCGGTGAGGAAGCTGCGCAGGCCCAGCTCGATCGCCGCGCCGTAGCGCAGCGACTCGTGCCGGTCGCCGTCCGGACGCAGCTCGGGCACCACGTCATAGCGGTCCAGGTACTCCGTGACCAGGGCGTCGATGTCCGAGTCCGGGGCGGCGTGCACCGCCTCGGCCAGGTCGTTGACCCCCCACGTGTTGACCTGTACGCCGAGCCGCAGCTCCGCCTCGGTCTTGTCGCCTTCGGTGACCGCGACGTAGCGCATGTTGTCGCCGAATCGGGCCAGCTTCAGCTCGTGGGCGGCCCGCCAGCCGGCGGCGGCGCGCGACCAGGTGCCGATGGCCCTCGTGACCCGGGGGTTGGTGGCGTGCCCGACCACGGTCTTGCGGGCCAGGCCGAGCCGCGTCTGGATGTATCCGAACTCGCGGTCGCCGTGCGCGGCCTGGTTCAGGTTCATGAAGTCGAAGTCGATCTCCGCCCACGGCAGCGCCACGTTGGCCTGGGTGTGCAGGTGCAACAGCGGCTTGTCCAGCGCGTCCAGCCCGGCGATCCACATCTTGGCGGGCGAGAACGTGTGCATCCAGGCGATCACGCCGATCACCTTGTCGTCGGCGTTGGCGTCGAGCATCGCGCGCCGGATGGAGGCGGAGTCGGTCAGCACCGGCTTCCACGTGATGGTGGCCGGAACGTCACCGGACGCGCCGATGACCCGGGCGATCTCCTGGGACTGCTCGGCCACCTGCCGCAGCGTGTCTTCGCCGTACAGCCCCTGGCTGCCGGTGAGGAACCAGACCTCGTACCCGGACAGGTCCGGAATGATGCTTGTGCCCAACGGAAAGCTCCTCTGCCTGTATCGCGTGCCGCGCGCCGCCCGGTTGCGCGCGGGAG
Organism: Actinomycetes bacterium KLBMP 9797; assembly: GCA_037414955.1. Classification (GTDB taxonomy): domain Bacteria; phylum Actinomycetota; class Actinomycetes; order Mycobacteriales; family Micromonosporaceae; genus Phytohabitans. The sequence goes on along the minus strand of JBBEWH010000168.1, from coordinate 13,631 downwards.
CATGATCATCGCACGGATGATGTGCGGCTGTTAACGTTAACCCGCAGGCAGGATAACCCGTACCGCCAGCCCTCCGCCGTCGCGTGGCTCGGCGCTCACCTCGCCGCCGTGCGCGCGGGCCACCGACCGCACGATCGAGAGCCCCAGACCGGCGCCCCGGTCCCGATCGACCCGTTCGGTCCCATATCGGCGGAACGGCTCGAAAAGACCCGGAATCTCGTACCGGGGGACCACCGGCCCGGTGTTGGTGACGGTGAGCTCGACGCGGCGGTCCGGCAGCGCGCGGCACGCGACCCGCACCCAGCCATCCTTGCCCGTGTTGTGGCGGACGCCGTTCTCCACGAGGTTCTGCACCAGGCGCTCCAGGAGGACCGGGTCGCCGACCGTCGGCGCCTCCGCGGCCTCCGCGCCGACCGTGACGCCGGATTTCTCCGCTTCGGGACCGAGCACCGACACGGTGTGCTCGACCACGTCGGCCAGGTCCACCGGCACCGGCTCGATCATCTCGTTGTCCGAGCGGGCGAGCAGCAGCAGCCCGTTGATGAGCCGCTCGTGCCGGCCGTTGACGTCCAGCAGCATCTCCACGAGCTGCCGCACCTCGGGCGCCAGCGTCTCCCGGTGCGCGGTGTACTCCAGCATGGCCCGGCTCAGCGTGAGCGGGGTGCGCAGCTCGTGGGAGGCGTTGGCGACGAACCGGCGCTGCCCGTCGAACGACCGGTCGAGCCGTTCCAGCATCGCGTCGAACGTGTCGGCCAGGTCCTTGACCTCGTCGCGCGGGCCGTCCAGCGCGATCCGCTCGTGCAGGCCACGGTCGGCGGCGGGCGCGGCCGCGATCCGGTGGGCGGTCTCGGTGATCCGGTGCAGCGGCTGGAGGACCCGGCCCGCGAGCAGCCAGCCGAACGCGACCGCCACGGCGGTCACCAGGGCGAGCGCGATGGACCCCTGGGTGAGCAGGATGCCGAGCGCGGTGTCCCGGAACTGGTCGGGCGCCGGGCTGTACTCGATGTTCTGCTCCAGCGTCCCCGGCGGTCTGTCGAACCTGGCCAGCACCTTGACGGCGAGCCGCTGGCCCAGCAGGAGGTAGGTCAGGGCGAGCATGACGGAGCCGGCGGCGAACACCAACACGCCGTAGAGGACGGTGAGCCGGGCCCGGATGGTGAGCCTCTTCATCGGATGCGGTACCCCTCTCCCGGCACGGTCTCGACGACCGGTGGGTCGCCCAGCTTGCGGCGCACCTTGAGCACGGTGACCCGCACCGCCGCCGTGAACGGGTCGGCGTGCTCGTCCCACACCTTCTCCAGCAGGTGCTCGGCGCTGACCACCGCGCCCTCGGCGCGCATCAGCTCCGCCAGCACCGCGAACTCCTTGCGGGACAGCGGCACGTACCGGCCGTGCCGGTACACCTCGCGGCGCGGCTGGTCGAGCGTGATGCCCGCGCGCTCCAGCACCGGCGGCGTCGCCGGCCGGGACCGGCGGCCGAGGGCCAGCACCCGGGCGCCCAGTTCCGGGAACGCGAACGGCTTCGGCAGGTAGTCGTCGGCGCCCAGGGACAGGCCGGCGACCCGGTCGCCGACCTCCGCGGCGGCGGTGAGCATGAGTACCCGGGCCGGCGCGCCCGAGTCCACCAGCGCCCGGCAGACGTCGTCGCCGTGCACGACCGGCAGGTCCCGGTCCAGCACCACCACGTCGTAGTCGTTGACGCCGATGCGTTCCAGCGCGGCGTCCCCGTCGTACGCCACGTCCACCGCGTGCGACTCACCCCGCAGCCATCTCGCGATGAGATCGGCGAGCAGCCGTTCGTCCTCCACGACCAGTACACGCATCCGCCAATGATCACCGACGGTGATGTTCTTTCGCCGTTAACAACGGACGAAACCCTGAGATAACCGCCCGCCGCGTGTACTCGCTTCCGGTCGCTGGCTGTCCGGCCGGCGCGAGAGAGGGAGGATCTGTTGAAGCGACGACTGGCGGTTCTGGTCGCGGCGCTGGCCCTGCTGGGCGGCTGCGGCGGCGACCCGGAGGGCGACGGCGTCGCCTCGGCGGGCAGCGGCGCGGCGGCGAGCCCCAGCGCGTCGGCCGCGGCGGCGGGCGACGAGACCGAGCAGATGTTGAAGTTCACCGAGTGCATGCGCGGCGAGGGCGTCCAGATGGACGACCCCGAGCCCGGCGGTGGGATGCGGTTCCGCGCCGGCGGCGCCGACCAGGGGAAGGTCGAGGCGGCGATGGAGAAGTGCCGCCAGTACATGCCGAACGGCGGCGAGCGGCAGCGGATGGCGCCGGAGGACATCGAGAAGGCCCGGCAGTACTCGAAGTGCATGCGCGACAACGGCGTCGCGGGGTTCCCCGACCCGGACCCGGAGACCGGCGGCATCATGCTGCGCGGCGGCCCGGGCAGCGGGCTGGACCCGGAGAGCGCGGAGTTCAAGGCCGCGCAGACGAAGTGCGAGAGCCTGCGCCCGCGCCGCGCCGGGGGTAATGGATGAGCCGGCGGCGTACCCGGGTGGTGGTGGCCGGCGGGCTCGCGGTGGCGGCGGCCGCGGGCGGCACCGCGGCCGCCCTCGGGCTCGGCGGCAGCAGCGGCGGCGCGGCCGGCGGCGACCTGCCGCCGCCGACCACCGCGCAGGTGGCGCGGTCGACGCTGGTCGACGAGGAGACAGTGGACGGTACGCTCGACTACGGCACGCCGGTCACGGTCAGCAGCAAGCCGGGCGGCACGGTGACCTGGCTGCCCGCCGAGGAGGCCGTGGTGCGGCGCGGCGGCACGCTGTACAAAGTGGACGACGAGCCGGTGGTGCTGCTCCGCGGCGCCCTCCCGATGTACCGGCGGCTCGCCACCGGCACCGAGGGCGCCGACGTCAAGCTCCTCGAGCAGAATCTGGCCGCGCTCGGATACGACGGGTTCACCGTCGACGAGGAGTACACCTCCTCGACGGCCGCGGCGGTCGAGGAGTGGCAGGAGGCGCTCGGCGTCGACGAGACCGGCGTGGTCGAGCCGGGCCAGGTCGTCTACGCGGCCGGCGACCTGCGGGTGTCCGAGCTGAAGTCGCAGGTGGGCGACAGCGCCGGGCGGCCGGTGCTCACCTACACCGGCACCACCCGGGTGGTGACCGTCGACCTCGAGGTCGAGCAGCAGCGCCTCGCGGCCGTGGGCGCCGCGGTGACCGTCGAGCTGCCGGACGGCAAGGAGGTGGCCGGCAAGGTGACCGCGACGGAAGCGGTCGTCGACGTGCCGGCCCAGGGGCAGGACGCGGAGACCAAGCTGGAGGTCACCGTGGCGCTGGCCGACCAGAAGGCGCTCGGCGCGCTCGACGTGGCCACAGTGGACGTGACGTTCGTGGCCGCCCGGCGGGAGAACGTGCTGAGCGTACCGGTGAACGCGTTGCTCGCGCTGGTCGAGGGCGGGTACGGCGTGGAGGTCGTCGACGGCACCGGCACCCGGATCGTGCCGGTCGAGCTGGGCCTGTTCTCCGGCGGGCGGGTGGAGGTCACCGGCGCCGGCCTGACCGAGGGCACGACCGTGGGTGTGGCGTCGTGACCGACGTCCTCGTCCTGGAGGGGGTGACCAAGGAGTACCCGGGCGGGGTCGCCGCGCTGCGCGGCGTCTCCCTCGCGGTGCGGCGCGGCGAGCTGGTGGCGATCGTCGGCCCGTCCGGCTCCGGAAAGTCGACCGTGCTGCACCTCATCGGTACGCTGGACCGGCCGTCGGCGGGCACGGTGCGGGTCGACGGCCACGACGTGTCCCGGCTGTCCGACCGGGCGCTGTCCGCGCTGCGGGCGTCCCGGATCGGGTTCGTCTTCCAGCAGTTCCACCTCGCGTCCGGACAGTCCGCTGTGGACAACGTGGCGGACGGCCTGCTCTACGCGGGGGTGGGCCGGCGCGAGCGGCGGCGCCGGGCGGCCGCCGCGCTGGACCGGGTGGGGCTGGGCCACCGGCTCGACCACCGTCCACACCAGATGTCCGGCGGTGAGCGGCAGCGGGTCGCCATCGCCCGGGCCGTGGTCGGCGAACCGGCGCTGCTGCTGGCCGACGAGCCGACCGGCAACCTCGACTCGGCGTCCGGGGAGGCCGTGATGGGTTTGCTGCACGGCCTGCACGCGGCCGGTACGACGGTCGTGGTCATCACGCACGACCGGGAGATCGCCGCATCGCTGCCGCGCCAGATCCAGATGCGCGACGGGCAGGTGCTGTCATGAAGCCCGCGCGCCTGGCACCGTCCGATGTGGTACGCGTGGGCGCCACCGGTTTGCGCACCCGGCCGATGCGGGCGTTCCTGTCCGCGCTCGGCATCGCCATCGGCATCGCCGCGATGGTGGCGGTGGTCGGGGTGTCCACGTCCAGCCGCGCCGAGCTGGACCGCACCCTCGACGAACTGGGCACCAACCTGCTCACCGCCGGTCCCGGCACGGACTTCTTCGGCGACCCGGCGGTGCTGCCCACCGAGTCGGTCGACATGGTGGAGCGGATCGGCCCGGTCATCGACGTGTCCGCCGTCGCCCGGGTGCCGGACGCCCACGTGTACCGGTCGGACCACGTGCCCGAGGTGGAGACGAACGGCCTGCTGTGCCTGGCGACCCGGCTCGACCTGCTGCCCACAGTGGGTGCGGCGATGGCGCGGGGCACCTGGCTCAACGAGGCGATGGCCCGGTACCCGGCGGTCGTGCTGGGCAGCTCCGCCGCCCGCCGGTTGGGGATCGCGAGCGTCGGCGAGGACGTCCAGATCTCCGTCGGCGGCGAGTGGTTCACCGTGGTCGGCGTCCTCGCGCCGGCGCCGCTGGCGCCGGAGCTGGACGTCGCCGCTCTGGTCGGCTGGCCGGCCGCCGAGTCCTATCTGGACTTCGACGGCCACCCGACCACCATCTACACCCGGGCCCGGGAGGCGTCGGTGGCGGCGGTGCGGGACGTGCTCGCCGCTACCGCGAACCCGGAGGCGCCCAGCGAGGTGAAGGTCTCCCGGCCGTCCGACGCGCTGGCCGCCCAGCAGGCCGCCGACCGGGCGTTCACCGGGCTGCTGCTCGGGCTGGGCGCGGTGGCGCTGCTGGTCGGCGGCGTCGGGGTGGCCAACACGATGGTGATCTCGGTACTGGAACGCCGGGCGGAGATCGGCCTGCGGCGGTCGCTGGGCGCCACCCGGGGCCAGGTACGCGTGCAGTTCCTCGCCGAGTCGCTGCTGCTCTCCGCGCTCGGCGGCGCCGGCGGGGCGGTGCTGGGCCTCGTGGTCACCGCGGCGTACGCCACCACCCAGGGCTGGCCGGTCGTGGTACCCCCGTGGGCCCTGGCGGGCGGCGTCGGCGCGACGCTGGTGATCGGCGCACTGGCGGGCCTGTACCCGGCGATCCGCGCCGCCCGCCTGGCGCCGACGGAGGCCCTGGCCACCCCATGATCAAGGCGACCCTCACGTCGCTCTAACGACTTGTGGGACGCCTTGATCATGGGAGCGTGCGGGGGTCGAAGGAGGACTCTTCGGCAAGGCGCTGCCAGAGATCGCGCTCGCGCGGGCTGGACCGCGCCGGCACCACGATCCGCACCTCCGCGTACAGGTCGCCGGGCGGGCCGGTCGGGTTGGGCAGGCCACGGCCGGGCAGCCGCAGTCGCCGGCCGGTCGACGACCCTGGCGGCAGGTCCACCCGGACCGACCCGCCCGGCGTGTCGACCGGCACGCTGCCGCCGAGCGCCGCCTCCCACGGCGCGACGGGCAGGTCGACGGCGAGGTCGCGGCCGTCCAGCCGGTAGCGCGCGTGCGGGAGCACCCGCACCACCAGGCACAGGCCGGGCACCCGGAGCCGCTGACCGTCGGTCGCCCCGGCGGGCACGTCGACGGTGCGGGTGCGCGGCCCGGCCGGCGTCGGCATGGTGACCCGCCAGGGCCCACCGTGGTAGGCGTCTTCCACGGTCAGCGCCAGCTCGGCCTCCGGGTCGGTCGGCGCCGGCCCAGGGCGCGGAGCGTGCCGGTTCTTGACCCGGATCGGCCGTCCGGGCAGCGGGCCGTCCCGGCGCCCGTCGTGCCGGGCCCGGCGCGCCAGGTCGGACAGCGCCTGGTAGGCCTCTGTGATCCGCTGGAACGCCTCCTCGGCGGCCGGGTCGTCGTTGAGGTCCGGGTGGTACCGGCGGGCCAGCCGGCGGTAGGCCCGCTGGATCTCCGCGGCGCTGGCGTCGCGGTCCACCCCGAGCACCGTGTAGTAGTCGCCACTCATCGTCAACGCTCGACGGTCTGATCACTCCGCGGGCAGTCCTGCCCGCAAGCGCGCCACCTCTTGCCGCAGCGTGCGGACCTCGTGCTCCAGGCGCAGGATCTGCTCGACGCCGGCCAGGTTGACCCGCTCGCCGGTGAGCGTGGCGATGCGTCGCAGCCGCACCAGGTCGGTGTCGCTGTACCGCCGGGTGCCGCCCTCGGTGCGGGCCGGCCGCAGCAGGCCGGCGCGTTCGTAGGTCCGCAGCGTGTGCGGCTCGATCCCGGTCAGCTCGGTCACCACCGAGATCGGATAGAGGCCCTGGTCAGCGGGCCGGATCGGGTCTGGGGTGCGACTTGACAGCGACATAATCTCGTTGTATACCGGAAGAGAAGTTGAGTCAAGACGGCTCAAGATATACCGCGTGAGGGAGGCGACACTAGCCATGCTGATGCGCACCGATCCGTTCCAGGAGTTCGACCGGCTCACCGAGCAGTTCTTCGGCGCGCCTACCCGTCCGGCTCTGATGCGCATGGATGCTTACCGCGACGGTGAGTGGTTCTACGTTGACTTCGACCTGCCGGGTGTCGACCCGGACAGCATTGACCTCACTGTCGAGCGCAACGTGCTCACCGTGCGCGCCCAGCGTTCCCGTCGGGAGGTCAAGGACGCCGAGCGGGTGATCGCCGAGCGCCCGATGGGCACGTTCAGCCGGGAGCTGTTCCTCGGGGACAGCCTCGACGCCGACAAGCTGGAGGCCAGCTACGACGCGGGCGTGCTGAGCCTGCGCATCCCGGTGGCCGAGCAGGCGAAGCCCCGCCGGATCTCGGTGTCGGCGAGCGGTGGCCGCAAGGAGATCAACGCCTGACACTCCGGCCACTCCCATGATCAAGGCGTCCCTCACGTCGCTAGGACGGCGTGAGGGACGCCTTGATCATGAGGGCTGAGGTGGCCGTTTGACGATCTACCTACGACCATGGGGAAATGAGCGATCCGGACAAGACGGCCGCCCTACCACTGGGTGACCCCAACGAGACCGCCCGTATACCGACGGATGGCGCCGACCCCGCGGCGACCATGCCGATCGTGGTCCCACCCGCGCCGCCCGCCGACGACCCCGGCCGCACCGCGCGGATCTCGCCGCCGCTGGGAGCGCCCCCTCCGGGCGGACTGCCTCCAGCGGGTGCGCCACCCACGGGTGCGCCGCCGGGCGGTGCGCCGCCGGCTCCCAAGGCCGGGAAGCGGTTCGGGCATCCGGGGGTGCGCGCCCTGGCGCTCGGGCTGCTCGCGCTGGTGGCGGCGTCGGTCGCCGCCATCGCCGGTGGCGTGGACGACCCCGATCTGGCGGACCGGATCATCACGATCGCGTGCGCGATCGTGTTCTTCGCGGCCGCGCTGGGGGCCATCTTCAGCGCGGCGACCTGGCTACGCGACGTGACGGAGGCCCGCATCGGCGGCGCGCACGCGGGTGCGCTCCGGGTGATCGCGATCCTCGTGGGTGGCCTGGGCGCGCTGCTGCTCACCCTCGACCTGGCGTCGGTGCCGGTGGGGCAGCTCGTGCTCGGCGGCGCGGTCACCGGCGTGATCGTCGGCATCGCCGCCCAGCAGTCGCTGGCGAACCTGTTCGCGGGCGTCGTGCTGCTGCTGGCCCGCCCGTTCACGGTCGGCGACCAGGTGCGGCTGACCTCCGGCGGGTTGGGCGGCACGGTCAGCGGCCGGGTGGTCGACATCGGACTGACCTATGTGCGCATGGACACCGGCGCCGGCATCATCGCGGTGCCCAACAGCCAGGCCCTCGGCGCCGTCTCCGGCCCCGAACCCGCCGAGACCCCATGATCAAGGCGTCCCTCAAGTCCCCACCCACCTCCCCAGTGCCACCTACAACGACTTGAGGGACGCCCTGATCATGAGAGATAGAAACTTAGAGATTCCTTAGGTGACTTTGTCCCGGGTCGATGAGGTCGTTACCGTATCGCCGGTCTCGCCCGGCTCTCCGCGGGCGCCTCTCCTCATCCCTCACCCGGAGGCATCGTCGTGTCCGCACCACCCCGCCACCCCCGCAAACCCCGGCCCCGCCGGCTGCGGCGGGTGACCGTCGTGTCCATCGCCGCCGCGCTCGCCGTCGGCCTGGTGGGCATCCCGTCCGCGCTCGGTAGCGCGTGGGCGCCGTGGAGTCCGGGCTCCGACCCGGACGCCACGGCGGACTCGTCCGGCTTCGGCCCCGGCGCCGAGCCGATCGGCGAGCGCCCCGCCGACGACCCGGCCACCGGCCTGGTCTACCGCGGCTTGTCCCCGGCGAAGAAGGGCACGCCGTGCGCCGGCGGCTACCAGGTCGGTGACGACCGCGACACCTGCTCGCACGGTCCTGACGCGGCGCCGCCCGGCCTCGACGTCAAGGCCGCCGTCAAGCCGGTCGCGCCGGCCGCTCCGGTGCCGGTCCTGCCCAGCCGGGACGGTGCGGTGCCCAGCGAGGCCGACGTGCTGCGCGACACGGGCGCCGCGCTCGCGCCGGGCGGTGCGGTCGCGCTCGCGCCGGACGCCGCTGCCGCCGCCGATGTCGGCCCGAACGGCGTGGTCTGCGACGGTGACGGCCAGTCCGGCAAGCGGGTGCAGGTGCTCTACGTCTACGGCGCCGGCACCGCCAGCCGGTTCAGCCAGTACCTCGCCTCGTTCCGGACCTGGTCCGCCGGCGTCGACACGATCTACGACGCGAGCGCTCAGGAGACCGGCGGGTCCCGGCACGTCCGGTACGTGACGACCGCCGACTGCCAGGTCGACGTGCGCGAGGTGGAGGTGCCGGCCGCGGCGATGAACGACTTCAACGCGACCATCACCGCGCTGCGCGGCCTCGGCTACAACCGCACCGACCGGAAGTACATGATCTTCGGTGAGTCGCGCGTCTACTGTGGAATCGGTTCGTTCGCCGGGGACGACCGGGCCGGCACGGCCAACCGCAGCAACGGCGGCCCGTCGTACGGCCGCAGCGACGCGGGCTGCTGGAACGCCGGGGTCGCCGCGCACGAACTCGGGCACAACCTCGGTGCCGTCAACAACAGCGCGCCCAACTCCAGCAAGGCGGGGCACTGCGTCGACGAGTACGACCTGATGTGCTACAAGGACGGCGAGGGCGTCGAGCTGCGCACCGAATGCGCCGACCGGGCGCACGACCAGCGGCTGGACTGCAACCACGACGACTATTACCACAGCAGTCCAAGCCCGGGCAGCTACCTGGCGACGCACTGGAACATGGCGGACAACGACTACCTCATCAAGGGCGGCAGCGGCACCACGCCGCCGCCGACACCCACCGCGTCGCCGTCCGCCGGCGCGTCTCCGTCCACCGCGCCCAGCGTGCCGCCCACGCCCTCGCCGTCAGCGACGACGGCGAGCCCCAGCACCAGCCCCAGCCCCACACCCACCGGCACGGCCGGCCCCGTGGCGGCCCTGCGGGTCAGCGACGTCACCGCCAGCGCGGCGCGGCTGAGTTGGGACGCGGCGGCGGCCGGCACCCGGTACGGCGTCGTGGTGAACGGGCGGGTGCTGGGCTGGACCACGGCCACCGGCGTGCGCCTGACCGGGCTGCGCGCCGGCACGGCGTACCAGGCACAGGTCGTGCTGCGCGGCGCCGGCTCGACCACCACCCCGTACACCGAGGTGGTCACCGTGCGCACCGCGGCGGCGGCGCGGCCGGCCGCCGGCGCGTCGTTCACGCTGAGCAACGGCCTCACCGGTGCGGTGGCCGAGCTGTACGGCGGCCGGGCGGCCGACCGCACGCCGGTCGTGGCGGGTCGCGGCACCGGCGGCAACAGCCAGCTCTGGCGGCTGGAGCCGGCAGCCGGCGACACGTTCCTGCTGCGGTCCACGGCCACCGACAAGTGCGCGGCGCCCGCGGGTGCGGCCACCGCCGGTACGCCGCTCGTGCAGGTGTCCTGCGCGGACGGCCAGCGGTGGCGGCTGCGGCAGACCGCGGACGGCACCGTGCTAGGCACGGCCACCGGCGACCTCGTTCTCGGGCTCGGCACCGCCCGGTACGCGGAGCAGCGGCTGCTGGTGCTCCAGGAGGCCGGATCGGCGCGCCATCAGACGTGGACGCTGACCCAGTCCTGATGCGACTACTCATTGTGGTCGTGGTGACGGCCGCCGCGCTGCTCGGTGGGAGTGGCGCGGCGGCCGCGCACGCCACCGTCCAGCTCACCGTCCACAGTGATGGGCGGGGGAGCGTCTCGGTGGACGTGGTCTGGGCGGACGGGCATCCGGTCACCGAGCCGGTCGCGGCCACCATGACCGCGGTGGCCGCGGTGGCGCCCACCGCGGTGGCCGCAACCGCGTCCGCCGCGTCGGCGGTCGGCCCGGTCGCGCTGACCCGGCTGCCCGGCCGCCCGACCGTGGTCTACGGCGGCACCCTGCCGGCGGGGGAGTGGCGGATCACCGTGGACACCGCGCTGCCCGGGATCGGGCACTGCGAGGCGGTGGTCCGGGTGGGCGGGGCGGACAGCCGGCCGAGCAGCACGCGGTGCGGCACGCCGGCGCCCGCGCCCACCGCCGCTGCCGCCGCGCCGGGCGGCGGGGGCGTGCCGCGCCCGATCTGGATCGTGGGCGCCGCCGCGCTCGCCCTCGCCGCGGCGTACCCGGTGCGCCGCATGATCAAGAAGAAGGCTTGACCGGGTGGGCGCACTCCGCATAGATTCTGATCACTGCGGGAAGTCCATGTCTCATTGAGTTGATGAGGTGCGCCCGCATGCCCGGTCCGGACGAGCCCCGCAGACACCGGCCACTGGCCGCGCGCCTGGACCGGCACGGCCGCACGATGATCGTGCTCACGATCGTCAGCGTGCTGCTCACCGCCGCCACGATGGTCGCGTCGGCGCTCGACCTCATCGGGCCGAGCCAGCGCGCCGGGGCGCGCGCGGCGGCCGCCGCGCCCGCCTACCGGGACGCCGGCAAGCCGGTGCCCGACCGGGTCGCCGACCTGCTGAAGCGCATGTCGGTCGAGGACAAGCTGGGCCAGCTGGTCCAGGTCGACCGGGCGACGCTCAGCACCCCGGACGACCTCGCGACGTACCGGATCGGGGCTGTCGTCGCGGCCGTCGACCCGGTGCCGGCCACCGAGCTGGCCGACCGGTACGACGCGGTGCAGCGCGCCGCCCAGGCAGCCCCGCTGGCCATCCCGGTGCTCTACGGCACCGACGGCACCCGCGGCGCCGCGACCTACCCGCACCAGGCCGGGCTCGCCGCCAGCGGAGACCCGGATCTGGCCCGCCGCATCGGCCGCGCCACCGCCGAGGAGTTCGCCGGCATCGGCGTGGACTGGGCCCTCGCCGCCCGCCCCGACCTGGTCACCGGGCTCCAGGGCGCCCGCCTCGACGAGCCGACGTCGGTGCTCGCCACCGCTCGGTACGCCGGTCCGGCCGACCGGGAACCGCTGCGCGCCGCCATCGCGCAGGGCGTGGGCGCGGTGGTCGTACCCGTGAAAGAACGCGCGGCCGCGACCGCGCTGATCAAGGGTGAGCTGCGATTTCCGGGGTTCGTGGCCACCGACCGGGCCGGCGTCGCGGCGATCGACGGCGCGCCCGGCGTGACCGGCGCCGAGATCGCCGAGGCGATCAACGCGGGCGTCGACATGGTCGCGGCCAACAACGACCCCCGCGGGTTCGTCGACCTGCTGCGCGCCGAGGTGTACGCCGGCCGCGTCTCCACCGGCCGGCTCGACGACGCCAACCACCGGATCCTGACCAGGAAGTTCGAGCTTGGCCTGTTCGAGCGGCCGCTCACCGACCGGGGGCTCACCGCCGCGGCGCGCGACCAGGCCCAGCGTGAGCTGGCCCGGGACGCCGTGCGCAAGTCGCAGGTGCTGCTCAAGAACGTGCGCGGCGCGCTGCCGCTCGGCAAGCGCGGCAAGATCTTCGTCGCCGGCAGCGGTGCCGACGACCTCGGCCGGCAGGGCGTCGCGGGCGGCACCGGCACCACCGTGCTGCGCGGCATCCAGGCCGCCGTCGGCACCGGCGCCACCGTCACCTACCGGCGGGACGGCGCCGGCATCAACGGGTCGTACCGGGTCGCGGTCGCGGTGATCACCGGCGATCGGGGCATCGACGCCGCCGACCGGGCGACGCTCGCCCGGCTGCGCGCGTCGGGCGTACCCGTGGTCGCGGTCCTGCTCTGCACCGGCCCCGTCGACGTCGCCGCCCAGCTCGGCGGCTGGGCGGCGCTGGTGGCCGCGTGGCGGCCCGGCAGCGAGGGTCAGGGCGTCGCCGACGTGCTCTTCGGCGACCACCGACCCACCGGCAAGCTGCCGGCGGCCTGGGGAAAGAGCTTCCCCGCCGGGTTCGGGTTGGGATACTCGGGCACGCCGCCGACCACCGGCGCGCCCCGGGTGGTGGCGTCGCCGACGCCCCGCCCGACGCCGACCCGCCGCGCGTCGTCGCCACCCGGTCCGGTGCCCACGACGGCCGCGCCGGCGCCGACCGGTCCGGCGCCGACGCCGACCGCGGCGGTGCTGGCGTGCGCCGTCGACTACCGGGTGTCGAGCCAGTGGCAGACCGGCTTCGTGGCCGAGGTGCGGATCACGGCCGAAGCCGCCGTCGACGGCTGGACGGTGCGCTTCACGTTCCCCGGCGACCAGCGGATCACCAACGCCTGGAACGCCACCGTGTCCCAGGACGGCGCCCGGGTGACCGCCACCAGCCTCGACTGGAACCGCCGGGTGGCGGCGGGCGGCAGCGTGTCGTTCGGCTTCCAGGCCACCCACGGCGGCACCAACGCCTCGCCGCCCACGGCCACCTGCACCCCTTCATGATCAAGGCGTCCCTCACGTCGTCATAGCTACTTGAGGGACGCCTTGATCATGGGTGCGAGAATGGGCCCTCGTGACAGTTGACCTTGAACCGAGCCGCACCGCCCTCGTGCTCATCGACCTCATGCCGCGCATCATCGCCCTGCCCACGGCGCCCTTCTCCGGTGCGGAGGTGGTGAGCCGGTGTCTCAGCCTCGCGGCGGCCACCCGCGCCGCCGGTGGGCTGGTCGTGTTCGTCCGCGTCGAGCGGCCCCATGTGGACGCCCAGCCGCCGGGCAGCGAGCTGGCGCCGGAGTGCGCGCCGCAGCCGGGTGACGTGCTGATCGTCAAGCGCACCTGGGGCGCTTTCCAGGGCACCGGGCTGGAGGAGGAGCTGCGGTCCCGCGGCGTGCGCACGGTCGTGCTCGGCGGGCTCGTCACCAACTTCGGCGTCGAGTCGACCGGCCGGGTGGCGGACGAGCACGGGTACGGCGTGGTGTTCGTGTCGGACGCGATGGCCGGCCTGCACGCGCACGCCCACGACTTCGCCGTCGACTACGTCTTTCCCAAGATCGGCACGGTGTGCGCGACGGCCGACATCCTCGCCACCCTCTCATGATCAAGGCGTGCCCCAACTCGCCTATAACACGTGTTGGGGGCCCCGGTCATGGGGGGTGGGGGGGGGCCCGGG
>JBBEWH010000167.1:0-56775 GCA_037414955.1 Actinomycetes bacterium KLBMP 9797 | reverse complement strand
TGGGCCGGGGGGGCGCGCCGGCCTACAACCCCCCCACCTCCCCATGAACAAGGCGTCCCTCAAGTCGCTATAACGACTTGTGGGACGCCCTGATCATGGGGTCTCGAGCGCTGCCAGGAGGTCGCGGAGCTGGTCCGCCAGTGCCTCCCGCCGGTCGGGTGAGAGCGCGGCCAGCAGGCGGCGCTCGGTGGCGAGATGGTCCGGTAGCGCCGCGTCGATGAGCGCCCGGCCCGCGCCGGTGAGCGCGACGAGCACGCTGCGGGCGTCGGACTCGTTCTGGGTACGCGCCACCAACCCGCGCGCCTCCAGCCGGTCGAGCCGCTGCGTCACCGCCCCCGAAGTGATCATCGAGGACCGCATCAGCTCGGCGGGCGTCAGCCGGTACGGCGGTCCGCTGCGCCGCAGGGTGGCGAGCACGTCGAAGGACGAGCGGTCGAGGCCGTGCGTGTTGAAGGTGCGGGTGAGTTCGACCTCGACCACCCGCGCGAGCCGGCTGAGCCGGCCGATCACGGCCATCGGTGAGGGGTCCAGGTCGGGGCGCTCCCGCCGCCACTGCTCGAGAATCCGGTCCACGTGATCCACGGCACCATCCTAGACGATATCTTAGCGTTGAGATAAATTAGCTTAGTGCTAAGCAATCGAGTCCTCGTGACTGCCCTGGCGCCGGTGCTCTGGGGCACGACGTACCTGGTGACCACCGAGCTGCTGCCACCCGGCCGGCCGCTGCTGGCCGCCGTCCTGCGCGCCCTTCCCGCCGGCATCGCGCTCGTCCTGATCACCCGGCGGCTGCCCCGCGGGGCGTGGTGGTGGCGCGCCGCCGTGCTGGGCACCCTCAACATCGGGGCGTTCTTCGCGCTGCTGTTCGTCGCCGCGTACCGGCTGCCCGGTGGCGTCGCGGCCACCGTGGGCGCGGTCCAACCCCTGATCGCCGCGGGCCTCGCGGTCCCGCTGCTCGGCCAGCGCCTGTCCACGCGGACGCTGGTCGCGGGGGTGGCGGGCGTCGCCGGCGTCAGCCTGCTGGTCCTGCGGGCCGGCGCCCGGCTCGACGGCGTCGGCATCGCCGCGGCCGCCGGCGGCGCGGCCATCATGGCCGCCGGCGTGGTGCTCAGCAAGCGGTGGGCGTCACCGGCGCCGCTGCTCGCCACCACCGGCTGGCAGCTCGTCGCCGGCGGGGTGCTGCTGCTCCCGGTCGCGCTGCTCGTCGAGGGCGCGCCGCCCGCGGCGCTCACGGCCGAGAACCTGCTCGGGTACGGCTACCTGACGGTCGTCGGCACCGCCCTCGCGTACACGCTGTGGTTCCGCGGGATCCGCGTGCTGTCGGCCACCAGCGCCAGCTTCCTCAGCCTGCTCAGCCCGGTGGTCGCCACGCTGCTCGGCTGGGCGGTGCTCGGCGAACGGCTCACGCTCACCCAGGCGCTGGGCGCCCTGATCGTCCTCGCCGCGCTGGTGGCCGCCCAACGGCAACCCGCACCCACCCGTCCCCACCAGGATCAAGCCGTCCCGCAGGTCGTAGCCGCGTAAACGGTACACAAAGGAGTTAAAAGATGCGTATCACCGTCTTCGGCGCGGCCGGAAACGTCGGCGGCCGGGTCGTCGCCGAGGCGCTGGCGCGCGGTCACGAGGTCACCGCGGTCGTCCGTGACGAGACCCGGTTCGCCACGCTACCCACCGGCGCCGCTCACCGGGTGGGCGACGCGGCGAACGCCGCCGACGTGGCGCGGTTGACCGCCGGCCACGACGTCGCGGTCGCCGCGACCCGGCCCGCGCCCGGCCGCGAGGGTGATCTCCTCACGACCACCCGGGCGCTGCTGGCCGGACTGCGGGGCAGTGCGGTCCGGCTGCTCGTGGTCGGCGGCGCCGCCACCCTGACCGTGCCCGGCACGCGCCGCACGGCCATCGAGGACCCGACCCTGGTACCCCCGGCGTGGCGCGCGATCGCGCAGGCGAGCGCCGACCAGCTGGCGGTGTGCCGGTCGACGTCCACGGTCGACTGGGCGTACCTCAGCCCGCCCGCGCTGCTGGCCCCCGGGAAGCGCACCGGCCGCTACCGGCTCGGCGCCGACGAACTCCTGGTCGGCCCGGACGGCACGTCGACGATCTCCATGGAAGACCTCGCGGTCGCGCTCCTCGACGAGGCCGAACGCCCCCGCCACCGGCGCGCCCGCTTCACCGTCGCCTACTGACGCATCCCATGATCAGGGCGTCCCTCACGCTGTTAGAGCGACTTGAGGGACGCCTTGATCATGGGAGGCATTGACGGGGTCCGTCGTCAGCACCTACGGTCCAATCCGAGACTTTCGGAGTTTCACCGAAACTTTCGGTCCGGTAGGAGGTCGCTGTGCGCGCACGGTACGTGTCGGTGGTGGCTGCGGTGGTGGCGCTGGTCGTCCCCCTCAGCGGGCAGGCCGCCCAGGCCGCCCCCACCGACGGTGTCATCATGATCGACCGGGGCACCGTCCATCAGGTCATCGACGGGTTCGGCGTCTCGCAGGCGTTCCAGCGCGCCAGCCTCATCAACGGCGCCCGCGGGCTCTCGCCGCAGAAGCAGCGGGAGGTGCTCGACCTGCTGTTCAGCCAGGAGACCGGCGCCGGGCTGAGCATCCTGCGGCTGGGCATCGGGTCCTCCGCCGACGACCCCTACGACCTGATGAAGTCGATCCAGCCGGTCGACCCGGGCGGGCCCAACGCGCCGCCCCGCTACGAGTGGGACGGCTACGACGGCGGCCAGGTGTGGCTCGCCCAGCAGGCCAAGGCGTACGGGGTGACCCGGTTCTACGCGGACGCGTGGAGCGCACCGGGTTACATGAAGACCAACGGCACCGACAACAACGGCGGATCGCTGTGCGGCCTCGCCGGCGCCGAGTGCGCGAGCGGCGACTGGCGCACGGCGTACGCCAACTATCTGGTGCAGTACGCCAAGTTCTACGCCCAGGAGGGCATCCGGATCACCGACCTCGGGTTCACCAACGAGCCCGACTGGACCGCGTCGTACGCCTCCATGCGGTTCACCCCCGCCCAGGCGGTGGAGTTCACCAAGGTCCTCGGCCCGATCGCGAACAGGGCCGGGCTGAAGCTGGTCTGCTGCGACACGGTGGGCTGGGCCGGGCAGCGGACGTACACGGAGGCGATCGAGGCCGACCCGGACGCGCGCAAGTGGGTGAAGACGCACGCCGGGCACATGTACGGCAGCGCGCCCACCAGCCCGCTGCCGACCACCCGGCGCACCTGGATGTCGGAGTGGTCGCCGAACGGCACCACCTGGAACGAGGCCTGGGACGACGGCAGCGGCTACGACGGGCTCACCGTCGCGAACGCCGTCCACGACGCGCTCACGCTCGGCAACGTCAACGGATACGTCTACTGGTTGGGTGCCTCGCTCGGCGCCACCCGGGCCTTCCTCCAGATCGCCAGCGAGGGCGACGCCTACCAGGTGTCGAAGCGGCTCTGGGCGTTCGCCGCGTACAGCCGGTTCATCCGGCCCGGCGCGGTGCGGGTCGACGCGGTGACCGGTGTGCCCGGCCTGAAGGTGTCGGCGTACCGTAACGCCGACGGCACCCGGGTGATCGAGGCGCTCAACACCGGCACCTCCGAGGTCACCGTCGACCTGAACGCCGGTGCCGGCGCCGCGACCAGCTACCGCACCGACGAGGCGCACTCGCTGGCGCCCACCGACGCGGTCAGCGGGTCGGGGCAGGCCCGCGTCGCCCGGCTCGCGCCCCGGGCCCTGACCACGATCGTCATCGACCCCCAGGCCAACGCGAATGGAGCCGCATGAAGCTGGAAGACACCGGTACGGAACTCGTCGTCGCGGCGGAGGGGGTGGAGCTGTACCGGTACATGTACCGGCCGGACGTGCCCGCGTTCGAAGGCCCCAAGCCCTACCTCCACCCGATCCGCACCCTCCAGGGCGACGTCGTCACCTCGTACCGGCCGCACGACCACCGCTGGCACAAAGGTCTCCAGATGACCGCGACCGACGTGTCGGGGCAGAACTTCTGGGGTGGCGTCACCTATGTGCGGGAGGACGGCTACGTCGCCCTGCCGAACGTCGGCACCATGCGCCACGAGGAGTTCCTCTCCGCCGAGGCGCACGACGTCCGGGAGCGGCTGAGCTGGTACACCCAGGCGGGGGAGCGGTGGGTCGACGAGACCCGCGGCCTGGCGGTCCGGGACGTGACCGGCGACACCTGGGCGCTGGAGTTCAACACCGCCCTCACCAACGTGCGCGGCGAGCCGCTGATCTTCGGCAGCCCGACCACGAACGGCCGGCCGCTCGCCGGGTACACCGGGCTGTTCTGGCGCGGCCCGCGCGCGTTCACCGGTGGCGAGGTGCTCGCGGAGGGCGGCCGCGGCGGGCCGGAGATGATGGGCGAGACGTCGCCGTGGCTGGCGTACGTGGGCCAGCACGACGAGGTCGACCGGGCCGCCACGCTGCTGTTCCTCGGCGCGCCGGGCACCACGTGGTTCGTGCGGAACGACCCGTTCGCGGCGGTCAACCCGTCGCTGGCCTTCTGGGACGAGGTCACCCTGCCGCCGGGCCAGACCTGGAGCCTCCGGTACCGGGTCGTGGTGGCCGACGGCGCCTGGGACCGCGACCGCATCGAGTCCTACGCCAAGGACCACCCCCTGGCCACAGGATCAGGGCGTCCCTCAAGTCGTCCTAACTACTTGCGGGACGCCTTGATCATGGGGCGAGGGGGTGCCAGACGATCAGCGGCCGGGGGGCGTCCTCGGCCCAGCGGGCGCCGACGGCGAGGAGGCCGCGCCCGGGCACGACGGTGACGCCGAAGTACGTGCCCTCGGGCAACTCGGGCGTCGGCACCGGGGTCCAGCCGCGGGTCAGCCGCGCCAGCGACGGGGTCTCGCCGTAGCCGCCGGCCCAGACGGCGCCGCCGTGCACGACCGCGTCGATGACATGCCCGAAATCGTCGGGACTGGGCACGACCGTCCACTCGCGACCGTCGAAGCGCAGCGCTAGCGGCCGGCGGCTGGCGGTGGTGCCGGTGTGGGTCCAGCCGAGCGCCCAGACCTCGGACGTCGACCGGGCCACGACGCTCTCCAGCGTCACCCCGGCGAAGCTCGGCAGGGCGGCGCGCGTCCATCGGTGGCCGTCCCAGTGCAGCAGCAGCGCTTCGTTCGGCTGATAAGTGTGCCCGGCGATCCAGACGTCGGTCGCGCTCCGGGCGTGCACCGCGGCCAGGGTGTAGTCGCCCAGGTCCGCGTCGGGCAGCGGGACCCGCGACCAGAGCCGGCCGTCCCACCGGTACACGAGGCCGCGGCTGCTGTCGAGGGCCTGCTCGCTGCCGACCGCCCACGCCGCGCGGTCGCTCACCGCGTCGACGCGGACGAGTCGCGCCGTCATGCCGGGGGTGTCCTGGGTCGGCGTGGTCCGCCACGCGAGCCCGTCCCACCGCGCGGCAAGGGTGTGGTCGTCCGCGCTGCCGACCGCCCAGACGGTCCGGGCGTTGACCACGTCGACCCCATCGAGCCGGCTGGCTCCGCTGACCGGCACTGCGGTGCGGGCCCAGCCCCGCCCGTCCCACCGGAGCGCGAGCGCGGTGAAATTGTCGTCGATCAGCGCGCCGACCGCCCAGGTGGTGGCCGACCCGCCGGATGCCGCGTCGTAGAGCACCGCGTCCAGCGGCACGTCGTCGATCCGCCAGCCGGACCCCATGGTGGTCGCGGCGGCCGTGCCTGGCGTCGTCGCGACCACGACCAGCGCCACCGCGCCGGCGGCCTTCATCCAGGTGCGCAAAGCGTCCTCCCTTGTTCGGACAGCTACCTTGCATGACAAGGTACCTGACGCGACACACCTCCTGCCATGATCAAGGCGTCCTTCACGTCGCTATAACGACGTGAAGGACGCCTTGATCATGGAGTTGGGGAGTCGGGGCGCCGGTTCGGGGTACCCCGTCCGCATGAAGTGGCTGAAGACCGGCGCCGCCGTCGCCGGAGTGGTCAGCGGCGGGCTCGTCGCGCGCCGGCTCCTGACGGCCCGTGGCGCGGAAACCGTGGCGCGGTGGCACAGCGTCACCGTCAACCTGTCCGAAGACCGGGTGGCTCCGGACGGGCGGCTGCCCGACCCGGTCGCCGCGCTCGGTGACGACGTCGAGGTGCGGCTGCGACCCGCGCCGGGCGGGCGCGGCACCGAGATCGCCGTGCGGCTGCGCGACCCCGAGCCGGCCGGCCCGCGCGCCGCGGTGGCCAAGCTGCGCGGCGCCGATCCACGCTGGCCGGTGCGCAAGGCCTTGCGGGAGGCGAAGAGCCGCCTCGAGACCGGCGAGGTGCTCCACCCGAGCCAGCCGCCGACGACCCGGCGCACCCTGCCGAACCGGCCGCTGGCGTTCGCCGTCCGGCACGGCCGGGAGGAGGGCCTGCTGTGAAAGCGCTGATCTGGAACGGCGTCAACAAGCTCGCCGTCGAGCGGGTACCCGACCCGGTACTCGTCAACGACCAGGACGCCCTCGTGAAGGTGACCCGCACCGTCACGTGCGGCTCCGACCTGCACCTCATCGGCGGCTACGTCCCGTTCATGAAGAAGGGCGACGTGCTCGGGCACGAGTTCCTGGGCGAGATCCTCGAGGTCGGTGCGGGCGTGAAGAACCACCGGGTCGGCGACCGCGTGGTGGTCTGCTCGTTCATCTCCTGTGGACGGTGCTGGTACTGCGAGGAGGGGCTCACGTCGCTCTGCGACAACGGCAACACCAACCCGGCGCTCACCGAGACGGCGTGGGGCCACGCGCCCGGCGGCGTCTTCGGCTACTCGCACGCCATGGGCGGCTTCCACGGCAGCCACGCGGAGTACGTGCGGGTGCCGTTCGCCGACGTGGGCGCGTTCCCGGTACCCGACGGGGTGAGCGACGAGCGCGCGGTGTTCGCGTCCGACTCGGCGCCGACCGGGTGGATGGGCGCGGACCTCGGCGGCGTCCAGGCGGGCGACGTGGTCGCGGTGTGGGGAGCCGGCGCGGTCGGGCAGATGGCAGCCCGCGCGGCGATCCTGCTCGGCGCCGAGCGGGTCGTCGTCATCGACCGGTACGACTACCGGCTGGCGATGACCGAGCGGCACATCGGCGCGGAGACCCTCAACTACACCCGGACCGACGTGCAGGCGGAACTGCGCGAGCGCACCGGCGGCCGGGGGCCCGACGTGTGCATCGAGGCGGTGGGGCTGGAGGCGCACACGAGCGGCCCGCAGCACGCGTACGACCAGGTGAAGCAGCAGCTGCGGATGCAGACGGACCGGCCGTCGGCGGTCCGGGACGCGATCTACGCCTGCCGCAAGGGCGGCTCGGTGTTCGTGCTCGGCGTGTTCTCCGGCTTCGTCGACAAGTTCCCGCTGGGTGCGTTGATGAACAAGGGCCTGACCCTGCGCGGTGCCCAGCAGCACGGGCACCGGTACATCCCGATGCTGCTGGAGCGGATGGCCCGCGACGAGCTGGTGACCGAGCACCTCGCCACCCACGTGCTGCCGCTCGACCAGGGCCCGGACGGTTACCAGCTCTTCAAGGAGAAGCGCGACGGCAACGTCCGCTCGGTCTTCCTCCCCTGATCATGAGGGTTTTGAGCTCCAGGCGGTCGCCGCGCCAGCGGTCGCGGAGGCGGCGGTCGTGGCTGACCACGACCACGGCGCCGGGGTACGCGTCGAGCGCCGCCTCCAACTCCTCCACGAGCGCCAGCGACAGGTGGTTGGTGGGCTCGTCGAGCAGCAGCACGTCGACGGGCCGGCTGACCAGGCGGGCCAGCGCCAGCCGTTGCCGCTGGCCGGTCGACAGCGCGCCGACCGGCACCCCGACCTGGTCCGGCGTGAAGAGGCCCAGCGCCATCAGCTCCGCCAGCCGCGCGTCCGCCGGGCCCGGGCGGCCGCGCGCGAACGCGGCCAGCAGCGCCTCGCGCGGCCGGTCCGCGGTGACCTCCTGCGGCAGGTACCCCACCTGGCCGTGCCGGGTCACAAACCCGCCGTCCGGCTCCAGGTCTCCCGCGAGTACCCGGACCAGCGTGGTCTTCCCGGCGCCGTTCGCGCCGGTGACAAGCAGCCGCTCGCCCGCCTCCAGGGTGAGCGAGGTGGGCCGCAGCCGGCCGGTGACCGCCACCTCGACGGCGTCCAGCGCGGCGCCGGCGGTGCGGCTGGCGGTGAGGGTGGGCGTGAAGCGCAGCGGCTCCGGCGGCGGGGGCACCGGCCGGTCCCGCAGGCGCGCCAACCGCTGCTCGGCGTTGCGCACCCGGCTGGCGACGGACTGCGCCACGCGGTTGGCGTACCGGCCGTACGCCATTTTGTTCTTGTCCTTCATGGGCCGGCCCGGCGCGACCTGGCGCGCCGTGGTGGCGATGGCCTCGCGGAGGTGGTCGATCTCGGCCTGCCACCGCTCGTGGGCCTGCGCCCAGCGCTGCCGGGCGGCGGCCTTCTCGGCCAGGTAGCCGGCGTAGCCGCCGCCGTAGCGGGTGAGGACGCGGCGGTCGGCGTCCACCTCGATCAGCGTGGTGGCGACCCGTTCGAGGAAGACCCGGTCGTGCGAGACGGCGACCGTGGTGCCGCGCCGGCCGCGCAGGTGGTCTTCCAGCCAGGTCAGCGCGGCGTCGTCGAGATGGTTGGTCGGCTCGTCGAGCAGCAGCACCTCGGGCGCGGCGGCCAGCACCGACGCCAGGTGCAACCGGGCCTGCTCGCCGCCGGACAGGTCGCCGAGGCGCCGGTCGCGGTCGACGTCCACGAGGCCGAGGCCGCGCAGCGCCCGTTCCACGCGGGCGTCGGCGTCGTACCCGCCGCGGAGCTCGAAGACGGTGGTCAGGTCGCCGTACTCGGCGAGATGCCGGGGGTCGGCGAGCTGCGGTTCCAGCTCGCGCAGGCGGGCCTCGACGGCGCGCAGGTCGGCGAGCGCTTCGTCGATCGCCTCCTGGACGCGCAGGTGCGGCGGCAGCGGCGCGTCCTGGGCCAGGTAGCCGACGCCGCCGCCGGCCGCGACCACGACCTCGCCGTCGTCGGGCCGCTCCCGGCCGGCGAGCATGCGCAGGAGGGTGGACTTGCCGGAGCCGTTCTCACCCACGATCCCGACCCGGGCGCCGGGCGGGATGGCCGCGGTGACGGCGTCGAAGAGGCGACGCTCGCCGTAGGACTTCGTGACAGAGTGCAGGCTGATTTGAGTGGGCACGCGGATGCTCCGAAGCGTCGTGGTCGAGGACACGGCAAACGCTTCAGATCCGCATCGTTACCCTCCGGGGCGCCGGCAACAGGTCGCGTTCCACGGTACCCACTCCCTCCGCCACCCGCACGCCATTTACCGCTCCCAAGATCAAGGCGTCCCTGTAGTCGTGAGAACTACGTGAGGGACGCCTTGATCATGGATGAGGTGATGTCACGGACGGTGGTGACGACCAGTGCGGCCCGCTCCCGCGCGTCAGCGTCCAGCGGGTACGCGGCATGCGGTACCGCGATCACCCGCATGCCCGCGGCGGCGGCCGACCGTACCCCGTTGGACGAGTCCTCCACCGCGACGCACCCGGCGGGGTCGACGCCGAGCCGTTCCGCCACCGCGAGATATACGTCGGGCGCGGGTTTGCCGCGCGCCACCTTCTCGGTGGAGAGCGTCACCGCGAACGCGGCGGCGAGGCCGGCGGCGTCCAGCGCCGCCGCGATGAGGCGCGGCGGCGACGAACTGGCCAGGCCCAGCGGCCACCGCGCGGCCACCTCGCGGACCACCGCGTCCGCGCCGGGCACCAGCGGCACCTGGCGCGCGTACCGCGCGGCCATCTCGCCCACCACCTCGGCGGCGACCTGATCGGGGGTACGCCGCACGCCGAGCTCGCCGCTCAGATAGGCGGCCCACTCGCCGGTGCTCATCCCCATCAGCCGGCGTTGCGTGTCCGGCTGCCACTGGCCACCGTGGTCGGCGACGTAGCCCCGGCGCACCTCCTCCCACACCGGCTCGGAATCGACGAGCACCCCGTCCAAATCGAAGATCACGGCGTCCACCATGTCCCCATCATGCCCGCAGCCGTGCTGTCGCAACGCCGACAAAAGCTATCTGAGCGCGGCCACCGGTCTCTTGTGAGTGTGATGCCGCGGTGACGGACCGCGGCACAACGTTGGGGAGGAAACATATGCTCGTGACGAGGAGAGGCGTCTTCGGCGCTGTCATCGCGGCGACGATGGTCTTCGCCGCGCTCGGCGCCGGCACGGCCCAGGCCGCGCCGGACGGCGGCAAGGGTGCCACCCGCACGCTGACCGCGCCGATGGACGAGAGCCTCGCGCCGGACCGGGCGGCCCGCGCTCGAGTCACCGCCTCCGCGGCGGCCACCGCGGCGCTGGCAACCGTCCAGGGCCGGATCGCCGACTACGTGGCCAAGAACGGCACCGGGTACACGTTCGGTAGCTATCTGGACGCCAACACCGGCAAGATCGTCGTGGAGACGGACGCGCCCGCGAGCGTCGTGGCGTCCCTGACCACCGTGTCCACCCTCGCCCGGACGGGCGTCGCGACCGAGGTCCGCCGGACCACCATCGACGACGCGTTCCACCGCCGCGACGACACCCCGTCGTACTGGGGCGGTGCCGGCATCACGTCCGGCGGCGGCCTCTGCTCGGCGGGCTTCACCGTGGCGAACGGCGCCGGCACCCGCTTCATGGTCACCGCCGGCCACTGCTTCGCCAACGGCGCCACCGTCCTGACCGAATCCGGCGCGAACACCTTCGGCACGGTCTCCAACCGGCGCCTGCCCACCGTCACCGGGCACGCGCAGGACATGGAGCTGATCGGCGGCCAGTCGTACGCGGGTCGGGTCTACAACGGCGGCACCACCAGCACCACCAGCGGCCCGGTCGTGGCGGCCGGCGGCGCGTCCGTCGGCTTCACCAACTACTGCACGAGCGGCCGGACCACCGGTGAGACCTGCGGCCACACCGCGACCAGCACCACCGGCCAGGTGTGCACGCAGACCGGCTGCAAATCGCCGGTCATCGTCTACAACGGCGGCACCCTGCCGCAGGGCGGCGACTCGGGCGGCGCCTTCTACGCGAAGGACGCGTCGGGCAACGTCTGGATCCGCGGTCACCACATCGCGGGCGGCGGCGGCACCAGCTACGCCACGCCGTGGCTTGAGACCCAGGCCGCGTACGGCGTGAGCATCGTCCTCGGCTGACCTCCCGTCCCACAAGATCAAGGCGTCCCGCGTTCCGTGGGGGCGCCTTGATCTTTTGGGTATTTTCACGCTATTGCGGCGCTGGATCTCGTTGCTACGGTTCGGGTCACCCCTGACGCGTTGGGAGATCCCCATGAAACGTGTGCTGTCCACTGTGGCCGCCGGTATCGTCGCAGCGACCTCGCTCACCCTGGCCACGCCGTCACCCGCGGCCGCGTTCGGCCAAGAGACCCTCGGCTGCCGGTACGCTCCCGGCTACGTCTTCACCTTCGACCAGTACTGCACCAACCAGACGGCGGCGAACACGTACACCGTCGGTTTCCTCATGGAGAACCTGTCCGGGAGCTACACGTTCTCCTGGAGCCTCTCCGGGGGATACCAGTCGATCTACGCCGGCTGCACCTCGACGTCGACGAGCTGCGCGGTGACGGTCAACGGGCGGGCCGACAGCCAGGTCACCGCGACCGTGACCTACTACCAGAACGGCCAGAGCGCCACCAGGACGTCCATCGCCGTCACCAACGCCGTCTGCGGCTCCGAACTCTGCTAACCCTTTCGTGATCAGGGCGTCCTTCATGGAGTTCCAACGACATGAGGGACGCCCTGATCATGGGGTCAGGAGATGTAGTGCAGGATCACGTTGTGCACGTGGTGGGTCTTCTGGGTGCCGCGAAACTCCACCTCGTACGTGTGCGTGCCGACGTTGATCGCGATCGCGCCGGTGGAGAAGAACTCGCCGCCCCAGGACTTGTTGCTCACCACGCTCACGCTCGTGATCTTCGAGTACGGGATGCTCGTGATCGCCACCCGCTTGCCCACGAACGACTTGTCCTGGATGATCACGCGCCGGGACGTCAGGCCGATGAAGCCGGTCCCCGCGCCGACGGCGTCGTAGACGGCGATGACCTCCTCGCCGTCCAGCAGGCCGCTCTGGATCTGCCGCAACTGTTCGCGCCGGTCGTGAATCACCTGCTGTGCCATGAGATCGACGGTAGCCGCACCCCGCCACCTCCCGCTCGCGAGATCGACAAGCGCGGTGCCCTCCCCTAGGGTGTTCGACCGAATGGGGAGGTCGATGGTGTTGATCATGGCGTTGAGGGTCGTGGCGGCGTGTGCGGTCGCGGTCACCGTCACGGGATGTGGTGGCGAGGCGGGCGGCAGCGGTGCGGCGGTCTGGAGTTCGCCGTCGGTCACCTCGGACGTGACGCCGAAGGCGCCGCAGGCGTCGGCGACGAGTGCGCCCGACCGGGTCAAGGAGATCACCGCGGCGTGCAAGCTGCTGCCCGCGGACGTGGTCGTCGACGTGCTCGGCGGGTCGGCGTCCGCCAAGCTGACCGCGAAGGAAGACCCGGTGGAGCGCTTGGCGGAAGGGCTGGTGCGGCACGGTTGCACGTACGGCCAGGGCGGCAAGGAGCCGTTCAGCCTGCTGGTGTCGGTCCGGCCGAATCGCGCCGCCGACGCGGCCGCGGCGATCGAGGCGATCGGTCAGGCGAGCGGCACGAAGACCACCGCGATCACGGGGGTGGGCGCCGGCGGTGTCGGGTACATCACGGGCGCCCACCGCGTGGTCGCGATCGCCGTGCCGTACGAGGACCAGCTGCGACTGGTGATCTTCACCGGCCCGAAGGTCGTGCCGCACGCCAAGCTCGTCGAGGTGGCCAAGCGCGTCGTGGTCCAGGTCTGAGCGCCCCTCCCATGATCAAGGCGTCCCTCACGTCGTTCTAACGACGTGAGGGACGCCTTGATC
Organism: Actinomycetes bacterium KLBMP 9797; assembly: GCA_037414955.1. Classification (GTDB taxonomy): domain Bacteria; phylum Actinomycetota; class Actinomycetes; order Mycobacteriales; family Micromonosporaceae; genus Phytohabitans. Next base: position 43,898 of record JBBEWH010000167.1, on the reverse strand, counting down.
ATGGGGGTGAGGGCGCGATACTCGACGGATGTCTGTTGGAGAGCGGTCGGCGTCTCCGGCGCCGGGAGATCGTCTTGTCCTCGTCACCGGCGAGGAGGGCGCCGGCAAGTCAACCGTCATCCGTGCACTGCTGCCCCACACGCCCTACGGCGCCCGGATCGACGCGGAGGACATCGGACAAACCAATCCCTGCCCGATGGACGACGAGTTCTTCGACCTGCTTCGCCGCAACGTGGCCGGCCTCGTCGAAAGATTTTGGACGGCCGGTTACGTCAACGTCATCGCCGGCAGCTTTCTCCGTGGCTACCCCGACTACCTGGCCTTCCGCCGGCTGCTCACGCGGTCTCCCGCGGTGTTCCTGGTGGAGCTTCTGGTCGACAAGGACGTGCGTGAGCACCGGCGAGTCACCCGAGCGAAGCGGACGACCCAGGAGTGGCGCGACCGGGTCGACCGGATCCCGGAAGATCGGACTATGCGGCAGGCGACCGATGCCGACTACCGATACGTTGGCGTGGATACGACCGTTCTGGATGTCGCTGAGACTGTGCGACGGATCAAGGACGCCATCCCCGAGGTATACGCCGGTAACTGATCGCCCCGGTGGACCGTCGACGCGCGAGGGCACCGATCATGCGAAGGCCCGCCTACGCTCGTCGGCATGACCCCCGAAGTGGTTTTCTACACCCGTCCGCGCTGCCCGTTCAGTTTCCGGCTGCGTCGGGCGTTGCGCCGGCGCGGGCTCGCCTTTCGCGAGATCGACATCTGGCAGGATGCCGACGCTGCGGCCACGGTCCGTGGCGTGGCCAACGGCAACGAGACCGTGCCGACCGTCCACGTTGGCGGGCAGTGGCTGGTCAACCCGACCGCTGACCAGGTGTGCGCCGCGGCCGGGTACCAACCGCCACCCCGATCAGGAGTCTCGAGCCTGTGGGCGCGCTTCACCGGCCGCCCATGATCAAGGCGCCCGTGAAGTTGCCCTGACGACGTGCGGGACGCCTTGATCGTGGGGTGGGGGGAAGATCGGGGACATGACCGTACGGATCCAGGTGCTCGGTCCGGTCCGGGCGTGGCGGGCCGGTGTGGAGATCGACCTCGGACCGGCCGCGCAGCGCGCCGTGTTGGCGCTGCTGGCGGTAGCCGGCGGCCAGCCACTGTCGCGGGCCGAGCTGGGCGACGCGCTGTGGCCGGGCGACCGCCCGGCGAGCGCGGCCAACGTCATCCAGACCCACGTCAAGCGGCTGCGCCAGCTGCTGGAACCGGACCGGCCGCCGCGCGCGGCCAGCCAGATCCTGCCGCGGGTGGGTGACGGGTACGCCTTGCAGATGCCCGCCGACCGGCTGGACCTGCTGCGCTTCCGGGAGCTGGTCGCCGCCGGCAACGGCGCGCACCGCGACGGCGACCACCCGCGCGCCGCGGCCGTGCTCGGCGAGGCGCTGGGGCTCTGGGCACGCCCGATGGCCGACGTGCCGCTGCTCGACGGCCATCCGAAGATCGCCGGCCTGGTCGGGCAGCGGCGCACGGCGGCCCTGCGGTACGCCGAGTCGGCGATCGCGTCCCGCGCCGCCGCCGACGCCCTGCCGCACCTGGAGGAGCTGGCGTCCGAGGACCCCCTCGACGAGGCCGTCCAGGCCATGCTGGTGCGCACGTTGCAGGCCGCCGGGCGGCGGCAGCAGGCGTTCGCCGTGTACCGGTCGGTGCGCCGCCGGCTGGTGGACGAGCTGGGCGTCGACCCCGGGCCGACGCTCGCGGCCGCCCACGCCGAGCTGCTGGCCGAGGACGCGCGGACCGCGACGGAGCCCGCCGTGCCGGTCCAGGCGACGCGGGTACCGGCACAGCTGCCGCCCACGGTCGCGCACTTCATCGGCCGGCAGGCCCAACTGTCCGAACTGGACGACCTGCTCGCGCACCACCACAGCGCCCAGGCGGTGGTGATCTCCGCCGTCGCCGGCACCGCCGGGGTCGGCAAGACCGCCCTCGCCGTGCACTGGGCGCACCGGGTCGCCGACCGGTTCCCCGACGGGCAGCTGTACGTCAACCTGCGCGGCTACGACCCCGAGCACCCGATGCCCGCCGCCGACGCGCTGGCGCGCTTCCTCGCCGCGCTGGGCGTACCCGAACGGGAGATCCCGCCGGAGCTGGACGAGCGGGCGGCGCGGTACCGCAGCGAGCTGGCCGGTCGCCGGCTGCTGGTCCTCCTGGACAACGCCTCGACCGTCGAGCAGGTCCGCCCGCTGCTGCCCGGCCGGAGCAGCAGCGCGGTGCTGGTCACCAGCCGGGACAGCCTGGGCGGGCTGGTCGCCGTGGACGGCGCCCACCGCCTCCACCTCGACCTGCTGCCGCCCGCCGAGGCGTACGACCTGCTGCGCCGCCTGATCGGGCCGCGGGTGGACGCCGAGCCGGCGGCGGCCGCGATGCTCGCCGACCGGTGCGCGCGGCTGCCACTCGCGTTGCGGGTCGCGGCGGAACTGGCCGCCGCGCGCGGCGCCGCGTCGCTGGCCGACCTGGCGGAGGAGCTGGCCGAGCGGCAGCGCCGGCTCGACGTACTCGATGCCGGCGGCGACCCCCGCGCCGCGGTGGCGACGGTGTTCTCGTGGTCGCTCCAGCAGCTGCCGCCGGACGCCGCCCGGGCGTTCCGGCTGCTCGGCCGGCATCCGGGCGCGGACGCGGACGCCTACGCGCTCGCCGCGCTGGCCGACACCGACCTGGCGCGGGCCCGGGCCATCCTCGGCGCGCTCGCGCGCGCCCACCTCGTGCACGCCACCGGCGCCGGGCGGTACGGGATGCACGACCTGCTGCGCGCGTACGCCAGCCAGCTGGCCGGCGACGACGCCGGCGCCGCCGGCCGGCTCGTCGACTACTACCTCGGCACCGCGGCGGTGGCGATGGATCGGCTGTACCCGGCGGAGGCGCACCGGCGCCCGCGCGTCCCGCAGCCGCGCACGCCCGGCCCGGCGCTGCCCGGCGCGGACGCCGCGCGGGCCTGGCTGGACGCCGAGCGGCCGACGCTCGTCGCCATCGCCACCCATCCGGCCACCCCGCCCGAGCACACGGTCCGGTTGTCGACGATCCTGTTCCGCTACCTCGACGGCGGGCACTACGCCGACGCGCTGACCGTGCACGGCCACGCCGCCCGGGTCGCCGAGCGCGCCGGCGACCGCGCCGGTCAGGGGTACGCCCTGCGAGGTCTGGGCGGCGCGCACATGAAGATGGGCCGCTTCCGGGCGGCCACCGACCACCACGAGCGGGCGGTCGCCTTGTTCGCCGCGGCGGGCGACCCGGTCGGGGAGGCGATCGCGCTGACCGGCCTGGGCGCCGTCGGCCAGCGCACGGGCAGCTACGGCGCCGCCGGCGACCACCACGCGCGGGCCATCGCGCTCTTCCAGAAGGCCGGGGACGTCGCCGGGGAGGCGCGGGCGTTGAACAACCTCGCCATCATCGAGACACTCGTGGGCCGGCACGAGGCCGCGGTCCGCCACCACGAGGAAGCCGTGGCGCTGTCGCAGCGCGCCGGCGACCGGTCCGCGGAGGCGTCCGCGCTGAACAACCTCGGCCTGGTCGAGCAGCGCCTCGGCCGCCCGCACGACGCGGCGCGGCACTTCGCGGAGGCGCTGACCCTCTTCCGCGAGCTCGGCGAGCGGTCCGGCCAGGCCAGCGTGCTGGACAACCTCGGCTTCGTCAGCCTTCGCCTGGATCGTCCGCAGGAGGCGGCGCGGTACTTCGCGCAGGCGCTGACGCTCTTCCGCGAGCTCGGCGAACGGGAGGGGCAGGCGTGGGTACGCAACGGCCTCGGCGAGGCCGCCCTCGCCACCGGCCAGCCGGGAGAGGCGCTCGACCACCACGCCGCCGCCCTCGCCATCACCGCCGACATCGGCGCCCGCGACCAGCAGGCGCGCGCGCACGCGGGCCTCGGCCGGGCGCATGCGGCGGTCGGCGACCTGGCCGAGGCGCGCCGGCACTACCAGGAGGCCCTCACGCTGTACGACGATCTCGAATCGTTCGAAGCCGCCCACGTGCGCGCGCACCTGGCCGCCCTCTCGTCCATGATCAAGGCGTCCTTGTAGTAGTTGTAACGACTACCAGGACGCCTTGATCATGGAGGGGTGGTCACCGAAGAGGGATTCGTGCCCGCGGACCGATGAATTTGTCGGTGCCGGCCGGTCTAATCGTCATGGATGTGCCCTGCGTGGGCGCCCATGACCGTGGACAATGACCGGGAGGAGCTTCGCATGAGCGGCATAAGGCTACTGATCGGCACGCGTAAGGGTGCGTTCGTCCTGACAGCGGACGGCGCCCGCAAAGACTGGGACGTGCAGGGTCCGATCTCCGGCGGTTGGGAGATCTACCACGTCAAGGGTTCGCCGGTGAACCCCGACCGCATCTACGCCTCGCAGTCGTCCGGCTGGTTCGGGCAGGTGGTGCAGCGCTCCGACGACGGCGGGCGCACCTGGGACCCGGTCGGCAACGACTTCGCCTACGAGGGCGAGACCGGCGACCACCTCTGGTATGACGGGACCCCGCGCCCGTGGGAGTTCAAGCGGATCTGGCACTTCGAGCCGTCGCTCCACGACCCCGACGTGGTGTATGCGGGGGCCGAGGACGCCGCGCTGTTCCGGTCCGACGACGGCGGGAAGACCTGGCAGGAGCTGCCGGCGCTGCGCAACCACGAGTCCGGGCCGGGCTGGCAGCCGGGCGCCGGCGGGCTGTGCCTGCACACGATCATCCTCGACCCGGTCCACCGCGACCGGATCTTCGTCGCGATCTCGGCGGCCGGCGCGTTCCGCAGCGACGACGGCGGCAAGTCCTGGCAGCCGATCAACCGGGGCCTGCGCTCCCAGGGCCTGCCCGACGAGGACGCCGAGGTCGGCCACTGCGTCCACCGGCTCGCCCAGCACCCGTCCCGGCCCGACGTGCTGTTCATGCAGAAGCACTGGGACGTGCTGCGCACCGACGACGCCGGCGGCTCCTGGCGGGAGATCAGCGGCAACCTGCCGAGCGACTTCGGCTTCCCGATCGCGGTGCACGCGCACGAGCCGGAAACCGTCTTCGTCGTGCCGATCAAGAGCGACTCCGAGCACTACCCGCCGGAGGGCAAGCTCCGGGTCTACCGCAACCGCGGCGGCGGCGACGAGTGGGAGCCGCTGACGGCCGGCCTCCCGCAGGCCAACTGCTACGTCAACGTGCTGCGCGACGCGATGGCCGTCGACACGCTCGACCCCTGCGGGATCTACTTCGGCACCACGGGCGGCCAGGTGTATGGCTCGGCCGACGGCGGCGACAGCTGGGCGCCGATCGTCCGCGACCTGCCACCGGTGCTGTCCGTGGAAGCCCAGGTGCTGCCGTGATCCGGGTCGTGCTGCCCGCCCACCTGAAAAACCTCGCCCGGGTGAGCAGCGAGGTGCGGCTCGACGTGACCACGCCGGTGACGCAGCGGCTGGTGCTCGACGCGCTCGAAGACCAGTACCCGATGCTGCGCGGCACGATCCGCGACCGCCGCACCGGGCAGCGCCGCGCGTTCATCCGCTTCTACGCCTGCGAGGAGGACCTGTCCAACGAGTCCCCCGACTCGCCTTTGCCCGCCCGCGTCGCCTCCGGCGAAGAGCCCTTCCTCGTGATCGGCGCCATGGCCGGCGGCTAGCTTCCTCATGATCAAGGCGTCCCTGTAGTCGTTATAGCTACTAGAGGGACGCCCTGATCATGAGAGGCGGCCCCAGATGTCGAGGAGGCGGGCGGCGGAGCCGCCGACCGGTCCGACCGCGTCCGCGATCGTCGCGGCGTCCGGCAGTCCCGCGTCCGCCACCGCGGCGACCGCCTGGTCGGCCGCGCCGATCGTGTCCGAGCACACCGCCAGCAGGTAGTCCGGCACGGCGAGCGCCGGGTCGACGCAGCCGACCACCGGCGTGCCCACCGCGACCACCAGCGGAAACACGGTGCCGGGGATGCCGATGGCCACCTCCGCGGAGGCCGAGGCGGTCACCGACGGCACGGCGCTGATCTCGTACCGATCCCACAGCGCCGGGTTCTCCCGCGGGTGCAGGCCGACCACGATCCGCTTGCCCGCCGCGTGCAGGCGAGCGGCCGCGTCCAGCAACAACTGGGCCCCCGGCGCCGCGCCCCCGCTCTGGTCCGGGTAGGTGACGCTGGTGAGCACGAGCACCGTGCCTTCTCGAGGCGCGCGGGCCGGCAGGTTGTCGGTCTGCGGCGAGCCCACTACCCGGATGCGGCGGCGCGTCCTCAGGTACCGGGCGAACGCCCGGGCCTCCGCCGGCGACGACGACGTGATCCCGCGCAGGCGTGGGCGCAGCTCCCGGGCCCGCGGCGCCTCGACCGGGTTGAGGTACGCCAGCGAGCTGGCCACCAACGGCAGCCGCCGCAGGCGCGCGGCGCAGTCCGCCGGCCAATCGCCGGCGCCCGTGACCACCAGGAGGTCCGCGCGGGGCGCGGCGTCCGGCGTGGCGACCGGCACCGGCTCGTCGGGCTTGATCTGCGACACGTCGGGTACGAGCTGCGTCAGCCGGTACCCCCGCCGGTGCGCCTCGGCCAGCAGTGGCCGGACGTGGTAGGTACCCCATGGCTCGTTCGTCGCGACGAGGACGCGCGGCCGGCGGGGTGGCCGGCCGGCGAGCGCGGGTTCGTCGGTGGCGGCGAGCCCGGCGGCGGCCAGCGCCCCCGTGACAACCCCGCGGCGGGTGATCCGCGCCGCGCCACTCTCACGATCAGGCATCCGCGCACCGTACCGCTCAAGATCAACCATCAGGTTAACCCTTCATGATCAAGGCGTCCTTCACGTCGTTAGAACGCCGTGAAGGACGCCTTGATCATGGCGAAGGTCGCGGTGTGTGGGCGCGCGTGGCAGCCGGGGAGATCGGCCGGCATGATGGGATCCATGCCCCCGGTATCATCACAGCTCGTTCCGCTCGGCGCCGCACTGCCCGACTTCGCGCTGCCGGATGTCGACGGCGTCCCGGTGAAGTCCGCCGAGTTGCAGGGTCCCGCCCTGCTGGTCGTTTTCCTCTCCAACCACTGCCCGTACGTGCGGCACATCGAAAGCCGGCTCGGCGCGGTGACCGCCGAGCTGGCCGCCCGCGGCCTCGCGGTGGTCGCCATCAGCAGCAACGACACCGAGATCAAGCCGGACGACGGGGTGCCCGGGCTGCGTGACCAGATCGCGCGCGCCGGGTTCACGTTCCGCTACCTCGTCGACGCCACCCAGCAGGCGGCCAAGGACTTCAACGCCGCGTGCACGCCGGACTTCTTCCTCTACGGCGCCGACCGGCGCCTCGCCTACCGCGGGGCGTTCGACGCTGCCCGGCCGGGCAGCGACGTGCCGGTTACCGGTGAGCTGCTGATCGCGGCCGTCGAGCGGGTGCTGGCCGGCCAGCCGGTGCCGGAGCCACACACGCCGAGCCTCGGCTGCTCCATCAAGTGGACACCCGGCAACGAACCGCCCCTCACGCTCTCCTAACCCCATGATCAAGGCGTCCCTCAAGTCGTTAGAACTACTTGAGGGACGCCTTGATCATGGGGTTAGCGGTGGGACCAGGCCGGTAACGGCTCGCGGTGGTTCAGCCATGCCTCGGGTACGCCGATGGCGCCCGGCCGGTCACCCACGCCGGTGTACGCCGCGACGATGCCGCCGACGATCGCCGCTGTCGTGTCGACGTCGCCGCCGGCCTCGACGCACGCGGTGATCGCGGCCGGGTAATCGTCCACATAGGTGGCCGCCGCCCACAGCGCGAACGGCACCGTGTCCTGGGCGGTGACCCGCGAACCGTTGCCCAGCTCGTACGCCGCCTCGGTCACGCCCTTGCCGAGCAGCCGGCGGGCCCGGGCGACGCCACGCTCCACCTGACCGGCCACCAGATACGGGCCGAGCCGTTCCAGGAACGCGGCCGCGGGCGGTCGCGCACCGTCGAAGCGGGCCGCCGCCGCGTGTGCGGCCGCCACCGCCACGAGTACCGCGCCGGCGATGCCCTCCGGGTGCGCGTGCGTGACCTCCGCCGACGCGATCGCCTGCCGGGCCGCCTCCCGGGGCCGGTCCGCGAAGTACGCGCCCAGTGGCGGTATCCGCATCGCGGCGCCATTGCCGCACGAACCCTCCCCGCCGAACGCGGCCGCGGCGGCCTGGCGCCACGGCACCCCGTCGCGGATCTCGTGCAGGATCACGACCGCGCCGGCGCCGTATCCCCGGTAGGGCTCGCACCGCTCCGCGAACACGCCCGCCAACCTGTCCGGATCGATCAGCCCGTGGTCGCGCAGCTCGGCCACGATGGAACAGGCCATGTGCGTGTCGTCGGTCCATTCCCACCACCCGGCGGGCGGTTTGCCGGCGACGAGGTCCGTCAACGAGCGACCCACCATGAAGAACTGCGCACCCAGCGCGTCGCCCACCGACAGGCCGTGCAGGCTGTCGTAGCAGAGATCCAGGCGCGCCGACTCGTAGAGCACCACCGACATCACCGTCGATCCTACCTCCATGATCAGGGCGTCCCACCTGTCGTGGGACGCCCTGATCGGCGGAATCAGGCGGGTACGTAGAAGGCGTACACGGCGCGGTAGGGCACGCCGGTCGTGGCGCCGTCGGTGCACGTGCCCGCGGGCGCGGTGCCGCCGCTGGTGGCCAGCCGCTGGAGGTACGTCACGGTGCCGAAGTCACCGCCGCCGCGGGTGCGGGTGGCCTGGAGGAGCAGCTCCGGGATGCTGCCCGCCACCGGCGACGAGGCCACCGCCCGCGCCTCGACCAGCGACCCATCCTCAGTGGACTGCCAACTCGGTCCGCGGAAGTGCACCGCCGCGCGCGAGCGCCCCCGGGCGAAGCCGGTCAGGCCGGCGGCGGGCTCGACGAACGCCCAGGCGCCGGCGGTGCACTGGTACACCTGGACGCCGCGGGCGTGGTACACGGAGGAGAGCGCGTTTCCGGCGGGCGCCGCGAGCGCCGCGGGCACTGGTGGGAGATGCCGCGGCGGGGCCGCGTGACCGGCCGCGCTGCCGCCGCCCCCGACGAGCAGGGCGGCCAGCAACGCGGCGGCGGGTAACAACTTTCGCCGTGAGACCATGTGAACCTCCGGATGTATCGATCACTGTGGACGTTCGAGAGCCTCAGGCATGTTCCCGCTCGGGAAGGGGAACGGCAAGGCATGTACGGCGGATGGGTGACGCCTGACATCGAGCCTCATGATCCGAAAGGATGCCTTCATGGCGGGCAAGGCGTTGGTGCTTGGTGGGGGCGGCGTCACCGGCGTCGCGTGGGAGCTCGGTGTGCTGGCCGGTCTCGCGGACGCCGGGATCGACCTCCGCGCGGCCGATCTCTTCGTGGGCACGTCGGCGGGCTCCGCGGTGGCCGCGCAGGTCACGTCCGGTGTGGCGCTGGAAGAGCTCTACGAGCGCCAGCTCGCCGGCGCGGGCAACGAGATCGCGGCGAAGCTGGGCCTCGGCACCGTGGCCCGCTTCGGGTGGGCGATGCTGAGCACCCGGGATGGCGTCGCCTTCCGGCGGCGGGTGGGCCGGATGGCGCTCGCGGCCCGCACCATCCCGGTCGCGGAGCGGCGCGCGGTGATCGCGAGCCGCCTGCCGTCCCATGACTGGCCGGACCTCCGGCTGCTGGTGACCGCGGTGGACGCCGACAGCGGTGAGTTCGTGGTCTTCGACCGCGACGCTGGCGTGTCCCTTGTGGACGCGGTGACGGCCAGCAGCGCGGTGCCGGGCGTGTGGGCGCCGGTGCCCATCGGCGGCCGGCGCTACATCGACGGCGGCATGCGCTCGATAGCGAACGCCGACCTGGCCGAGGGGTCGGACCGGGTGGTCGTCGTGGCGCCCATCGCGCGGGGCGGCGGCCCGATGCCGCGGTTGTCGGCTCAGGTGGCGGCGCTGCGCCGCGCGGCGCGGGTGGTGACGGTCACCCCGGACCGGGGCGCGCGGGCGGCGATCGGCCGCAACGTGCTCGACCCGGCACGCCGGGCGCCGTCCGCCCGGGCCGGCCGCGCCCAAGCGGCGTCGATCGCCCGCGCGGTCGCCGCCGTCTGGACCTAACCCATGATCAAGGCGTCCCTGTAGTCCCCGCCCACCGCCCCTACACCACAGCCGACTACAAGGGACGCCTTGATCATGGGAAGGGGGGATGACGTACCGTCGGGAGACGTGAGCACGCCCGAGATCACCGTTGCCGTTCCGGCGGACCGCGACCGCGCGGTCGGTTCGATGGTCGCCGCGTTCGCCGGCGATCCGGTTCTGCGCTACCTGTTCCCCGACGACGACACCTATCCGCGGTATGCCGCCGCCTTCTTCGGACACCTCTTCGACAAGCGGGTGGATCGGAAGACGATCTGGACCATCGAGCGCGGCGCCGCGCTCGCGATGTGGGACGCCCCGGGAGCCGAAAACCCGCCGGCCGATGCCCTCGCCGCGCAGCTCCCGGCGGACGCGTGGGCCCGGGCCAACGCGTACGACGAAGCGGTGCACGCCGCGCTGCCGACCACCCCGTTCTGGTACCTCGGCGTGCTGGGTACCCACCCGGACCGCACCGGTCGCGGCTGGGGACGCGCGGTCATGCGCGAGGGCCTGCGCCGCGCGGCCGCCGACGGCCTGCCGGCGGTCCTGGAGACCAGCAACCCGGGCAACGTCGAGCTGTATCGCCGCGCCGGCTGGCGGGAACTGCGCGCCGTGCGCGCCGGCACGCTGCCCATCTGGATCATGCAGCAGACACCCACCCTTTCATGATCAGGGCGTCCCTCCCCGCCGTCGATCGACGTGGGGGGCGCCCCGAGCCAGGGCGGCGCTGCCGAGAAACCAAGGGGCGCGCCCCCCCGGGCTTACACCCGCGGGGCGCCACGCCCTGATCATGGGCGGCGATGCACCTTATGGACAGTTGCGCGCCAAGCGTGCGAAACCCGAGCGCCCGCGCCACCCGGCGCGACGGCTCCGGCCGGGCGCGCCACTGCGGCAACAGGCCGTGCCGCAGGGCGTCCGCGACCGCCGCGGCGGCGACGACCCGGGCGAGCCCGCGTCCGCGCCACTCCGGCGCCGTCAGCACGCAGAGGTGAGCGACCTGGCCAGGCCATCGTCGGTACCCGGCGGCGGCGCCGCGGACGGTGAACGCCGCGGACGTGATCTCGTCTAGGCCGCTCTCCTCCGCGTCCGCTGGCGGAGTTGCCGCCAGCAGCGTCGCGATCGCGTCGTCGTCGCGGGGGATCGTTTCCACGGCAGTGTTTGGCGGCGGCCGGAAGTCGGGCTCGTCGAGAAACGCCAGCTGCGCCGGGCCCAGCACGTCCGTCACGTCCGTCGCGGCTAGGCGGGTCCGCAGCAGGTCAGGGTCGGTCCGGGCGGCGACCGGCAGGTCCGTGAGCGCGGCGCGAAGGGCCGCGGCGAGGCGCTCGGTCGGTGCGGTGGCGATGGTGGCCGGCCCCAGCGTGACGATCCCGGCCCAGCCCGGCGGGCACAGCGCCGACCCGGCCGAGACGACGACCTCCACGCGGCCCTCGGCCGGGAAGTTGACGGGCGCGTACGCCAAGCCTGACCACGCCTCCCGGGCCCGCGCCAGCAACAGATCGTCCACCATGGAATGTCGTCTCCTCGTTCTGCTCAGTCACGCCCTGTCGGCGCGGTTGACACGAGTGGCAGCCGTCCCCCGGCGGACGGGCGAAACCCCGCTGACATCACGGTGCGAGTCGCCACAGGGCGTCCAGCGGTACTGCCCGGATCTTCTCGCCGAACGGTAAGGTTTCCTGCCCGGTGTAGAGGACATACCCCGCGACGAACTGATCGCCGAGCGCACCGGCCAAGTTCCGGAGGCCACGGAGGTCTTCCGTGCGGATGGTGGCTCCAGCTTTCACCTCAATGCCGATCACCCTCCCGTCCGGGGTCTCCAGCACCGCGTCGACCTCGTATCCGTCCTTGGTGCGGTAGTGATAGAGCGATGCGCGCTCCTCGCACCACGTGAGCTGTCGTGCGAGTTCCATGAGAACGAAGTTCTCCATGATCGGTCCGGCCGCGCCACCCGGGTCGCCGAGGCGTGCCGCATCCTGACCTATCAGGTGACACGCCACACCGGTGTCGACGAACGCGAGCTTTGAGGTGCCGACCGCGCGTTGGGTCAGGTTGGAGGACCAGGCCGGGACGCTCTTGATCAGGAAGACGGAGGCCAGCAGTTCGAGGTAACGGATGAGCGTCGTGCGTGGAATGCCGGACTGCCCGGCGAGTGTGCCGGGAACGAGGAGGTGACCGGCCCGGCCAGCGAGCAGCGTCAGGAGTTTGAGCAGCTCGCCGCGCCGCTCGATATTCGAGACTTCGAGGACGTCTCTTTCGACCAGGGTCGTGAGGTACGAGTCGAAGAAGGCGGCTCTGCGGCGTGGGGTGCGGTGGACCGCTTCGGGGAAACCTCCTACCACCGCGCGCTCGAGGTAATCCCGCCGGCGCCAGGTGGAGGAGTGACTGAGGCGTACGCCGTCTCGGAACGCGGTGTCGACGAATCGGTCCGGAGCTCCGCTCATCTCGCCCTGGGAGAAGGGCCAGAGTTCGATGATCTCCATACGGCCTGGCAGGGCATCCGGAAGCGTGCGCAAGGCGAGGATCCTCGATGAACCTGTCAGGATGAATTGACCGGGCCTCGGGTCGAGATCGACCTTCAGTTTGATCGGCCGCAGCATCTCGGGTGCGAGCTGGATTTCGTCGATCACCATGAGCCCGTCGTGGTCGACGAAGCTCGTGGGGTCGTCCTGGGCGGCCCGTAGGGTGGCGGGGTCGTCGAGCAGGCGAACGGTTGTCCCGGGTAGTCCCGCGGTCGCCATCCGTGTGAGGGTGCTCTTGCCAGCCTGGCGGGCGCCGTTCACGAGGACGACCCGCGTGTCGGCGAGAGCCTCGTTCACCAGCGCTTGAGCGTGCCGTGGTATCAGGTCGACCATGGTCCCAGTATGTCTTTCATACATGATCAACGGTCATCTGGCCGCAAGATTTGTGGTCATCTGGCCGCCACGCTGTGGTCACTTGGCCGGCAAGGTCGTGGTCATCTGGCCGACTATCTGGGTATGGCCGCGTGGCTGGCGCGGTCGCGGCGACCTGGCGCGGCCAAGGAAGCACCATGATCAGGGCGTCCTTCGAGTAGCGCTCACGACTTGAGGGGCGTCTTGATCGTGGTTACCAGCCGCGGGAGCGCCATTCGGGCAGGGAAGGGCGTTCGGCGCCCAGGGTCGAGTCCTTGCCGTGGCCGGGGTAGAACCAGGTCTCGTCGGGCAGGCGGTCGAAAAGCTTGCGTTCGACGTCGTTGATCAGCGAGGTGAAGTTGGCGGCGTCGCCGCGGGTGTTGCCGACCCCGCCCGGAAAGAGGGAGTCGCCGGTGAAGAGGTGGGGGATGCCGGCCGGGTCACGGTAGAGCAGCGCCACCGAACCGGGTGTGTGGCCCACCAGATGAATGAACTCCAGTGTGGACTCGCCAACCGGCACGGTGTCGCCGTCGGCCACGGTGGCGGTGACCACGGGAAGCTCGCCGGCGTCGGCCTCGTGGGCCAGCGATTCCGCGCCGGTCGCCGCGATGACGTCGGCCAGCGCCACCCAGTGGTCGTGGTGGCGGTGTGTGGTGACCACAGTAGATAGTCCACTGGGGCCGGTGAGGGACAGCAGCCGGGGTGCCTCGTTGGCCGCGTCGATCAGCAGCTGTGCGCCGGTGGCTCGGCAGCGCAACAGGTATGCGTTGTTGTCCATCGGTCCGACGGACACCTTGGTGATGGTGAGCGCGTCCAGCTCGCGCACGTCCGGCGGCCCGCCGGGAGTCACGTCTCCGGTGTATGACATGGTCACATCCATCTGGGCACGGTCGGGAGTGGACCGTCCGGCGTGACGGTCAAGCCCGCGCCGGTGGCACGACCCGACAGCCAGGCGGCTAGCACGTGCGCGGGGCCCGATACCACGGGTGCGCCGCCGGTGGCGCCGATGCCGAGATCGTGACCCAGCCCGTCGGGGCGCAGGATGAGCGCGGGCGCGTCCGTGCGGCCGCCGAAGCCGTTGACCAGCTCGCGCAACATGTGCTGGCTGAACGCTTCGGGCCAGTCGGCGGGGGTGTATCCGGCGTCGAGGTCGACGTGGTGCACCTCGACCTCGCGGAGTCGGTCCCAGACGACGACGGCGGTGGTCACCCGGCGCCCGCCGGTCTTCTCCACCACGGTGGCCCAGGCCGTCACCGGCAGGTCCGCGGCCGCTTCCGCGAACCGGGCCGCCGCGGTGCGCAGGTCGTCGACCAACTCGGCGGCCGGGCGGCTCGCGCCGGCCTCGATGTCCGCGTTCCGTGCGGCCATGCTCGGGTACGCCGGGGTCGGCACTCCGGTGCGGGCCCAGTTGAGCAGGTTGACGTAGGCGTCGGCGTTGCGGGCGAGATGGGTGAGCACGTGGCCGCGGGTCCAGCCGGGCAGCGGCGACGGGCCGGCCGCGGTCGCGTCGTCGAACCCGGCCGCGGTGCGCAGGACCCGGTCGGTGGCCTTGTCGAGCTCGGGCAGCAGTGCCAGCGGGTCTACCGTCACACCCCCGACCCTACCGAAACCCCCATGATCAGGGCGTCCCTCATGTCGCCCTAACGACGTGCGGGACGCCTTGATCATGGGGTGCGGGAAATGGGTTTCGCGGGGCGAGGTGCGGGCTTAGTGTTCTTGGTTAGACGACGTCGTGACGGCCCCGAGAGGAGGTGGGATCAATGTTCCTTCCCGCCTCGTTCTGCCCGGTCAACTAGGGCATCCCGCTTCTTCTCTCACCAAAGGTTTCCGAATGACGTTCGACCTGACGTCCCTCGGTTGGGACGACTCGTACCCCATGATCGACGCCGACCACCGACCGGGCCGCGTGGTCCGCGCGGACCGGGGCATCTGCACGGTCCTCTGCGCCGACGGCACCGTGCGAGCGAGCGCGGGCGGCGGGGTGCTCGCGGCCGCCGGCCGCGACCCGGCCAACCTGCCGTGCGCCGGAGACTGGGTCGTCGTGCGCACCTGGCCCGACGACCGGATCACCGTCGAGCGGGTGTTACCGCGGCGCACCGCCATCGTGCGGCGCACCGCCGACAAGGCCTCGATCGGCCAGGTGCTCGCCGCCAACATCGACGCGGCCGCCGTGGTCGAGCCGCTGCACCCGTCGCCGGACGTCGGGCGGATCGAGCGGCTGCTGGCGCTCGCCTGGGAGTCCGGCGCGCGGCCGCTCGTCGTACTCACCAAATCCGATCTCGCGGCGGACCCCGCCGCGATCGCCACCGACCTGGCCCACGCCGCGCCTGGCGTCGATGTCTTTCCGGTGAGCGCGCGGCGCGGCGACGGCCTCGACGCGCTGCGGCCGCTGATCGCTGCCGGCCGCACGCTCGGCCTCCTGGGGCCGTCGGGCGCGGGCAAGTCGACTCTGGTCAACGCCTTGGCGGGTACGACGGTGATGGGCACCCAGGAGATCCGGCGGGCGGACGGCAAGGGGCGGCACACGACGACATACCGGGCACTGATCCCGATTCCCGGCGGTGGTGCCGTGCTGGACACGCCCGGCGTCCGGTCGGTCGGCCTGTTGGACGGTGCGGAAGGGCTGGACCGGGCGTTCACGGATGTGACCGAGTTGGCACTGGAGTGCCGGTTCGCGGACTGCCGGCACGAGGGCGAGCCGGGCTGCGCGGTGCGGGCCGCGATCGAGTCCGGCGATCTGGCGCCGCGGCGGCTGGCGAGCTGGCGCAAGCTGCAGCGCGAGATCGCGTTCGAGACGCGGCGCCGGGACGCCCGGCTCGCCGCCGAGGAGCGGGCCCGCTGGAAGCGTATTCACAAGGAGGTGCGCGGCCGCAACCGACCGTGACGTGGGCGGTGTCGGGTCGCCCCGAACGGGGGCGGGAATGCCCGCGCGCGGGAAAATGTCGTAGCCCGGGACTAGAGTTGCGCCGGCAGACTGGTGTTCGAATTCTCATCCCGGGGGCGGGTAGTGTCCGACAAGTTGATCATCCGTGGCGCGCGCGAGCACAACTTGCGCGACGTGAGCCTTGACCTGCCACGCGACGCGATGATCGTCTTCACCGGGCTCTCCGGCTCGGGCAAGTCCAGCCTCGCGTTCGACACGATCTTCGCGGAGGGCCAGCGGCGCTACGTGGAGTCCCTGTCGTCGTATGCGCGGCAGTTCCTCGGGCAGATGGACAAGCCCGACGTCGACTTCATCGAGGGCCTGTCGCCGGCGGTGTCGATCGACCAGAAGTCGACGTCCCGCAACCCCCGCTCGACGGTGGGCACGATCACCGAGGTCTACGACTACCTGCGGCTGCTGTTCGCGCGCATCGGCGAGCCGCACTGCCCGAAGTGTGGCGAGGCGATCTCCCGGCAGACGCCGCAGCAGATCGTCGACCGGGTGCTGGCGATGCCGGAGGGCACCAAGTTCCAGGTCCTCGCCCCGGTGGTGCGCGGCCGCAAGGGGGAGTATGTCGACCTCTTCGCCGAGCTCCAGTCGAAGGGCTACGCGCGGGTGCGGGTCGACGGCACGGTGCACCCGCTCACCGAGCCGCCCAAGCTGAAGAAGCAGGAGAAGCACAGCATCGAGGTGGTGGTCGACCGGCTCAGCGTCAAGGCGAGCGCCAAGCAGCGGCTCACCGACTCGGTCGAGACCGCGCTGCGGCTGGCCGCCGGGCTGGTGGTGCTCGACTTCGTCGACCTGCCGGACGGCGACGAGCACCGCGAGCGGATCTTCTCCGAGCACCTGGCCTGCCCCAACGACCACCCGCTCGCCATCGAAGACCTCGAGCCGCGGGTGTTCTCGTTCAACGCGCCCTACGGCGCCTGCCCCGACTGCACCGGCCTCGGCACCAAGAAGGAGGTCGACCCGGACCTGGTCGTGCCGGACCCGGAGCGGTCGCTGCGGGAGGGCGCCATCCAGCCGTGGGCGGGCGGCACGACCTCGGAGTATTTCCTGCGGCTGCTGGAGGCGCTGGCCGAGGCCGAGCACTTCGACCTCGACACGCCGTGGCGGGCGCTGCCGTCCCGGGCGCAGAAGACCATCCTGCACGGCGTCGAAGACCAGGTGCACGTCCGCTACCGCAACAAGTACGGTCGGGTCCGGTCGTATTACACCGGGTTCGAGGGTGTGGTGCAGTGGCTGGAGCGCCGCCACTCCGACACCGAGTCCGAGTGGTCGCGCGACAAGTACGAGGGGTATATGCGCGACGTGCCGTGCGGCACGTGTGGCGGGGCGCGGCTCAAGCCCGAGGTGCTGGCGGTCACCATCGACGGGCGCAACATCGCCGAGGTCTGTGGCCTGTCCGTGGGGGAGTGCGCCGACCTGCTCGGCGCCGTGACGCTCAACGACCGGCAGAAGATGATCGCCGAGCGGGTGCTGAAGGAGATCAACGCGCGGCTGCGGTTCCTGGTCGACGTGGGGCTCGACTACCTGTCGCTGGACCGGCCCGCCGGCACGCTGTCCGGCGGTGAGGCGCAGCGCATCCGGCTCGCCACGCAGATCGGCTCCGGCCTCGTCGGCGTGCTGTATGTGCTGGACGAGCCGTCGATCGGCCTGCACCAGCGCGACAACCACCGGCTCATCGAGACGCTGACCCGGCTGAAGAGTCTCGGCAACACGCTGATCGTGGTCGAGCACGACGAAGACACCATCCGCACCGCCGACTGGGTCGTCGACATCGGCCCGGGCGCCGGCGAGCACGGCGGTCGCATCGTGCACAGCGGTTCGGTCGAAGACCTGTGGAAGAACGAGGAGTCGATCACCGGGGCCTACCTGTCCGGCCGGCGCAGCATCCCGACGCCGGGCATCCGGCGGATGCGGATCCCCGGGCGCGAGCTGGTGGTGCAGGGCGCGCGCGAGCACAACCTGCGCGGATTGACGGTCTCCTTCCCGCTCGGGCAGTTCATCGCGGTCACCGGACTGTCCGGTTCGGGCAAGTCGACGCTGGTCAACGACATCCTGTACGCGGTGCTGGCCAACCAGCTCAACGGCGCTCGCATGGTGCCGGGCCGGCACACCCGGATCACCGGTCTCGACGAGGTCGACAAGGTGGTGGGCGTCGACCAGTCGCCCATCGGGCGCACGCCCCGGTCCAACCCGGCCACCTACACGGGCGTGTTCGACCACGTCCGCAAGCTGTTCGCCGAAACCACGGAGGCGAAGGTCCGGGGATACGGGCCGGGCCGGTTCTCGTTCAACGTCAAGGGCGGCCGCTGCGAGAACTGCGCCGGTGACGGCACCATCAAGATCGAGATGAACTTCCTCCCGGACGTCTACGTGCCGTGCGAGGTCTGCAAGGGTGCCCGATACAACCGGGAGACCCTGGAGGTGCACTACAAGGGCCGCACGATCTCCGAGGTGCTGGAGATGCCGATCGAGGAGGCGGCGACGTTCTTCGAGGCGCTCCCGGCGATCCACCGCCACCTGAAGACGCTCGTCGACGTGGGGCTGGGCTACGTGCGGCTGGGCCAGCCGGCACCGACCCTGTCCGGTGGCGAGGCGCAGCGCGTGAAGCTGGCCTCGGAGCTGCAGAAGCGGTCCACCGGCCGCACGGTGTACGTGTTGGACGAGCCCACCACCGGCCTGCACTTCGAAGACATCCGCAAGCTGCTGCGGGTGCTGGAGAGCCTGGTCGACAAGGGCAACACGGTCATCGTCATCGAGCACAACCTCGACGTGATCAAGACGGCCGACTGGTTGATCGACATGGGGCCCGAGGGCGGGCACCGGGGCGGCACGGTGGTGGCCACGGGCACGCCGGAGGAGGTCGCCGAGGTGCCGGAGAGCCACACCGGCCAGTACCTGCGGCACGTGCTGGGCCTCGACGGCGCCCCGACCGGTGGCGCGGAAGCCACGTCGCGCGCCGCCAAGGCCAACGGCGCGGCGAAGTCCAACGGCGCGGCGAAGTCCGACGGCGCGGCGAAGTCCGACGGCGCGGCGAAGTCCGACGGCGCGGCGAAGTCCAACGGCGCGGCGAAGAAAGCCCCCGCGCAGAAGGCTGCTCCCGCGCAGAAGGCAGCTCCCGCGCAGAAGGCGGTGCCCGCGCAGAAGGCTGCGCCCGTGAAGAAGGCCGCTGCGGCGAAGAAAGCCGCTCCCGCGCGGAAGGCCGCGACGAAGTCGCGCGCCTGATCGCGGGGCCGCAGCCTCCCCAGATCAAGGCGTCCTTCACGCAGTTCTAGCTCAATGCCTGCCGTCCGCATAAGCGGACGCTGGCGCCGCGTCGATCAAGGCTCTCCCCGCCGATCATGGCCTCCCCCGCCGATCAAGGGCTCCGGCACATGGTTTGATCTCGGATCCAGGTTCCGGAGCCCTTGATCGACGTGGGTCTCCTTGATCGACGCGGCGCAGCGCGGCGCGGTGGCGGGGTGACGCTCCATGCCGCCTAGCTGCCGCGCCGAAATGTCCGGGTTGCCGGTTCCTTGTGATGGATCTTGACGAGAAACGGTCCGATTCGAACCGTTTCTCGTCAAGATCCGCATCGAGGGTGGGCGCTCCGGACCACGCGTGAACGGTCCGAGTCGCTGAGCGGCGCCTGCGCACGACGGGGTACGTGACTCGGACTGTTCACTGCCTTGATCATGGGCGGGGATGAACCGATCGTTGTCACTCTTCGTGTGTACGAGCATGGTCGCGGTTTGACCGGGCCGCGGCACGCAGACAGGAAGGGTGAGGCATGAGCGAGGTACGGCTGGAATCGGAGTCAGGCCCGATGAGGCGGCGGGCGTTGCTCGCCGGCGCGGGGGCCTTCGGCGCCACCGCCGTGTTGGCGGCCTGCGGCACCGACCCGGACGCGGACACGTCGGCGACCGGCAACGGGCAGGCGGCCGACACGCCGACGTCGGCACCCGCCACGTCGGGCGACTCCGGATCCAACGGCACCAACGCGCTCGCCAAGACCAGTGAGATTCCGGTCGAGGGCGGGACGATCTTCGAAGCCGAGGGCGTGGTGATCACGCAGCCGAAGGAAGGTGACTTCAAGGCGTTCAGCTCGACCTGCACGCACCAGGGCTGCCAGGTGACGAGCGTCGGCGACGGCGCGATTCTCTGTAAGTGCCACAACAGCAAGTTCTCCCTTGAGGACGGTTCGGTGCAGGGCGGGCCCGCGTCGAAGCCGCTGCCGGCCCGCGAGATCAACGTGGATGGGGGCAGCATCACGCTGGCGTGAGCTGAGCCCACGCGGACCGCGCGGTCCACGCGGACCGCGCTGCCCGCGCCGACTCCCCATGATCAAGGCGTCCCTCAAGTTGCTCTAACGACTTGAAGGACGCCTTGATCATGGGAGAGGGTGGGTGTCGGAGGCTCGGACTACGCTGAACGCGTGGCAGACCCGTCGACCTATCGGCCCGCGCCGGGCACCATTCCGGACGCTCCCGGGGTTTACCGCTTTCGGGATCCTGGCGGGCGGGTCATCTATGTGGGCAAGGCGAAGAGCCTGCGCAGCCGGCTCAACTCCTACTTCGGCGACCTCTGGCACCTGCACCAGCGCACCCAGCAGATGGTCACGACCGCGGCGGCGGTCGACTGGGTCACCGTGGGCAGCGAGGTCGAGGCGCTGCAGCTCGAATACTCCTGGATCAAGGAGTATGACCCGCGCTTCAACGTCAAGTATCGCGACGACAAGTCGTATCCGTTCCTGGCCGTCACGCTCGACGAGGAATACCCGCGGCTGCAGGTGATGCGCGGCGCCAAGCGGAAGGGCGTGCGCTACTTTGGGCCGTATTCGCACGCCTGGGCGATCCGCGAGACGCTCGACCTGCTGTTGCGGGTCTTCCCGGCGCGCACCTGCTCGTCCGGGGTGTTCAAGCGGGCCGGTCAGATCGGCCGGCCGTGCCTGCTCGGCGACATCGGCAAGTGCTCGGCGCCGTGCGTCGGGCGGGTGAGCGCCGATGAGCACCGCGACATCGTCGAGGACTTCTGCGACTTCATGGCCGGCCGCACCGACGCCATGGTCAAGCGGCTGGAGCGGGAGATGCTCGCCGCGTCCGACGCCCTGGAGTTCGAGAGGGCGGCCCGCCTGCGCGACGACCTGGCGGCCCTGCGCCGCGCGCTGGAGAAGCAGACCGTGGTGCTGGGCGACGGCACCGACGCCGACGTGGTGGCGTTCGCGGAAGACCCGCTGGAGGCGGCGGTGCAGGTCTTCCACGTGCGCGGCGGCCGGATCCGAGGGCAGCGTGGCTGGGTCGTGGAGAAGGTGGAGGACCTGACCACCGGCGACCTTGTGCACCACTTCTGCAGCCAGGTCTACGGCGGCGAGGAGGGCGAGGCCGACGTGCCCCGGGAGATGCTGGTGCCGGCCTTGCCGGCCGACGCCGACGCGCTCGCCGACTGGCTCAGCCAGCACCGCGGCAGTCGGGTGCAGCTGCGGGTGCCGCAGCGCGGCGACAAGCGGTCGTTGTTGGAGACGGTGGCGCGCAACGCCGCCGAGGCGCTGACCCGGCACAAGCTGCGCCGGTCGGGCGACCTGACCACGCGCAGCAAGGCCCTCGAAGAGATCACCGAGGCGCTCGGGCTCGACCAGTCGCCGCTGCGCATCGAGTGCTACGACGTGTCCCAGATCCAGGGCACCGACGTGGTGGCGAGCATGGTCGTGTTCGAGGACGGGCTGGCGCGCAAGAGTGAATATCGGCGGTTCGCGATCCGGGGCGCCACCGACGACCTGTCCGCGATCTCCGAGGTGCTGCGCCGGCGGTTCGCGCGCTACCTGGAGGCGCGCGCCGAGCTGGGCGAGCTCGCCGCGGCGGAGGCGCCGGGCGACGACGACGCCGGCCCGCCGCTGGCCGCGGCAAGGCCGGCCGGCGGTGACGCGGCGACGAGGGGCGGTGACGCGGCGACGAGGGGCGGTGACGCGGCGACGAGGGGCGGTGACGCGGCGACGAGGGGCGGTGACGCGGCGACGAGGGGCGGCGACGCGGCGACGAGGGGCGGCGACGCGGCGACGAGGGGCGGCGACCCGGCCGGCGGTGACGCGGCGACGCGGGGCGGCGGCGCGGCCGACGGGGAGAGCGCCGAGAGCCGAGTCGGCGCCCTCGTCGACCCCACGACCGGCCGGGCGCGCAAGTTCGCGTACCCGCCTCAGCTGGTCGTGGTCGACGGCGGCCAGCCGCAGGTGCAGGCGGCGGCCGCCGTGCTCGCGTCGCTGGGGATCGACGACGTGGCGCTGTGCGGCCTGGCCAAGCGGCTGGAGGAGGTGTGGCTGCCGGGCGACGACTTCCCGGTGATCCTGCCCCGGGCCTCCGAAGGGCTCTATCTGTTGCAGCGGCTGCGCGACGAGGCGCACCGGTTCGCGATCACGTTCCACCGGCAGCGGCGGTCGAAGCGGATGACGGAGTCCACGCTCGACGGCGTGCCGGGCCTGGGCGAGACGCGCCGCAAGGCGCTGCTGCGGCATTTCGGGTCGCTGAAGCGGCTCGCCGCCGCCACGCCGGAGGAGATCACCGAGGTGCCGGGTATCGGACGAAGGACAGCCGAGGCCATCGTGGCCGCGTTGAACGCGCCCGACACAAACACTGTCTAGGATCGCAGGGTGCACGACGACGTCCGGATGACCGACGACGAGACCGAGCTGGTGGTGGTCACCGGGGTCTCCGGCGGCGGCCGCAGCACCGTGGCCCGCGCTCTGGAGAACGTCGGCTTCTACGTGGTCGACAACCTGCCGCAGGCGCTGATGCTCGACATGGCCGAGCTGGCGCAGAAGGCCGGGGGCCCCGCCCGGCACACCGCGATGGTGTTGGACGTGCGCAGCCGAGCCTTCTCGACCGACCTGGCCGGCGCGATCCGGGCGCTGAAGGAACGCGGCTTCCAGCCGCGCGTGGTCTTCGTCGACGCGGACGACGAGGTGCTGATCCGCCGGTTCGAAAGCGTGCGCCGCTCACATCCGCTGCAGGCCGACGGCCGGCTCGCCGACGGCATCGCCGCCGAGCGCGCTCTCCTGGAGGAGGCCCGCGACCAGGCCGATGTGATCATCGACACCAGCCATCTCAACGTCAACCAGCTGCGGCGCCGCGTGGAGGAGATGTTCGGCGGCGAGGACGCGCGCCGGCTGCGGGTGACGGTGCTGTCGTTCGGCTTCAAGTACGGGCTGCCCCCGGACGCCGATTTCGTGCTGGACGCCCGGTTCCTGCCGAACCCGTACTGGGTGCCGGAGCTGCGCGAGCACACCGGGCGCGAGGAGGCGGTCAGCCGGTACGTGCTGGGGCAGCACGGGGCGGTCACGTTCGTCGAGACGTACGCACGGTTGATCAACGCGACCGCGCCCGGCTTCGAGCGGGAGGGCAAGCGCTACCTGACGGTGGCCGTCGGCTGCACCGGCGGCAAGCACCGCAGCGTCGCGATCGCCGAGGAACTCGCCGCGCGCCTGCGCCACGCCCGCCTCGCCGCCAACGCCCAACACCGGGACCTGGGGCGGGAATGACCGGCGCGAATGAGGCGGCGCCGGTGGCGCCGCGGAAGGACGCCGCGTCGGGGATGAAGATCGTCGCGTTCGGTGGCGGCCATGGGCTCGCCGCGTCGCTGCGGGCGCTGCGCCGCTGCCCGCCCGAGCTGGGGCTGGACATCACGGCGGTCGTCACCGTGGGCGACGACGGCGGCTCCAGCGGCCGGCTGCGCGCGGAGCGCGGCGGGCTGCCACCGGGCGACCTGCGCCAGGCGCTGGCCGCGCTGGCGGC
Organism: Actinomycetes bacterium KLBMP 9797; assembly: GCA_037414955.1. Taxonomy (GTDB): domain Bacteria; phylum Actinomycetota; class Actinomycetes; order Mycobacteriales; family Micromonosporaceae; genus Phytohabitans. Next base: position 20,298 of record JBBEWH010000167.1, on the reverse strand, counting down.
GTCCGGCGAGAAACGCACCGCCGACCTCTTCCAGCACCGCTTCCAGCCGCCCGGCCCGCTCACCGGGCACACCGTCGGCAACCTGGTCCTGCTGGGCCTGATGGAGCTGCTCGGCGACCCGGTGGCCGCGCTCGACCACGCCGCCGGCATGGTCCAGGCGGTCGGGCGGGTGCTGCCGATGTCGTGCCAGCCGCTGGGCATCGAGGCCGAGGTGCGCGGCGCCGACCCCGCGGTGCCCGACAAGGTGGTGACGGTCCGCGGCCAGCACAACATCGCGGTGACGCCGGGCCTCGTCGAGTCGGTGCGCCTCACGCCGGCCACCGCGCCGGCCTGCCCCCAGGCGGTGGCCGCCGTCGCCGAGGCCGACTGGCTGATCTTCGGACCGGGCAGCTGGTACACGAGCGTGATCCCGCACCTGCTGGTGCCCGAGCTGGCCGGTGCGATCACGGCGAGCCCGGCCCGCCGCCTGGTCACCCTCAACCTGGCGGAGGAGAGCGAGACGGTCGGACTGTCGCTCGCCGACCACCTGGCGGCCCTGCGCTGGTACCTGCCCGGACTGAAAGTCGACACAGTGCTCGCCGACGGGAAAGCGGTAGGCGACCCCGAACCGGTGGCCGATGCGGCAGAATCGCTGGGTGCGCAACTCGTGTTGGCTCCGGTCGCCACCGCCGACGGCACCGCCCGGCACGACCCGGGGGCGCTTGCCGCGGCCCTGGTGCCTGTCTTGGGCGCCGTTCGTTAGACCCCACTGAAGCACCCATGAATGGCCGGGAGATGACACCGAAATGGCGATGACCGCGGCGGTCAAAGACGAGTTGAGCCGGGTCGACGTGCCCAAGCCCTGCTGCCGGCGGGCGGAGATGGCCGCGTTGCTGCGGTTCGCGGGCGGGCTGCACATCGTCTCCGGGCGGGTCGTGGTCGAGGCCGAGCTCGACACCGGCAACGTGGCGCGGCGGCTGCGCCGCGACGTCGCCGAGGTATACGGGTACTCGAGCGAGATCCACGTCCTCGCCTCGGGCGGGCTGCGCAAGGGCAGCCACTGGATCGTGCGGATCGTCAAGGACGGCGAGGCGCTCGCCCGCCAGACCGGGCTGCTCGACGTGCGCGGCCGGCCGGTGCGCGGGCTGCCGTCCCACGTGGTGTCGGCCGGCGTCTGCTGCGCGGTGTCGGCGTGGCGCGGCGCGTTCATGGCGCACGGCTCGCTGACCGAGCCGGGCCGCTCCTGCGCGCTGGAGATCACCAGCCCCGGGCCGGAGTCGGCGCTGGCCCTGGTGGGCGCGGCCCGCCGGATGGGCGTCGTCGCCAAGCAGCGCGAGGTCCGCGGCGTCGACCGGGTCGTCGTCAAGGACGGCGACGCGATCGCCGCGCTGCTCACCCGCATCGGCGCGCACTCCAGCGTGCTCACCTGGGAAGAGCGTCGGGTACGCCGCGAGGTGCGCGCCACCGCCAACCGGCTGGCCAACTTCGACGACGCCAACCTCCGCAGGTCGGCGCGAGCGGCGGTCGCCGCCGCCGCCCGAGTGACCCGAGCCCTGGACATCCTCTCCGAAGACGCCCCCGATCACCTGACCTCGGCGGGCAGGCTGCGCCTGGAACACCGCCAGGCGTCCCTGGAAGAACTGGGCGCCCTGGCCGACCCGCCCCTCACCAAGGACGCCATCGCCGGCCGCATCCGCCGCCTCTTGGCACTGGCCGACAAGCGCGCCAAGGATCTGGGCATTCCGGACACTGAGGCGGCGGTCACACCGGAGATGCTGGTCAGCTGACGGATCCGGAGATGGTGGTCGGCTGAGGGGGCCGGGCACCCCCGGCCCCGATCCACAACCTCAACTCGGATAAAGTCAGAACGAAAAAACCGGCGACGAGGCCGAGACACATACGCCACACATCGCGAGGAGATGGAACCTGTGACCATCCGGGTTGGCATCAACGGCTTTGGCCGAATCGGCCGTAACTTCTTCCGGGCGGTGCTCGCGTCGGGCGCCGACATCCAGCTCGTCGGCGCGAACGACCTCACCGACAACGCGACGCTCGCCCACCTGCTGAAGTACGACAGCATCCTGGGCCGGCTGCCGCACGAGGTCAAGGCCAGCGGCGACGAGATCACCGTCGGCGCGCAGACCTTCAAGGCGCTCGCCGAGCGTGACCCGGCCAAGCTGCCGTGGGCCGACCTGGGCGCTGACGTGGTCATCGAGTCGACCGGCTTCTTCACCGACGCCACCAAGGCGAAGGCGCACATCGACGCCGGCGCCAAGAAGGTGATCATCTCCGCCCCGGCGAAGAACGAAGACGTGACGGTCGTCATGGGCGTGAACCACGACTCGTACGACCCGGCCAAGCACTCGATCATCTCGAACGCGTCCTGCACCACGAACTGCCTCGCGCCGATGGCCAAGGCGCTGCACGACGCGTTCACCATCGAGCGCGGCCTGATGACCACGATCCACGCCTACACGCAGGACCAGAACCTGCAGGACGGCCCGCACAAGGACCTGCGCCGCGCCCGCGCCGCCGCGCTGAACGTGGTGCCGACCTCGACCGGCGCCGCGAAGGCGATCAGCCTCGTGCTGCCGGAGCTGAAGGGCAAGCTCGACGGCTACGCGCTGCGGGTGCCGATCCCGACCGGCTCGGCGACCGACCTCACCGTGACGCTGGCCCGCGAGGTCACCGTCGAAGAGGTCAACGCCGCGGTGAAGGCCGCCGCCGAGGGCCCGCTCAAGGGCTTCCTGACCTACACCGAGGACGAGATCGTCTCGTCCGACATCGTCACCGACCCGGCGTCCTGCATCTTCGACGCCGGCCTCACCAAGGTGATCGGCGACCAGGTCAAGGTCGTCGGTTGGTACGACAACGAGTGGGGTTACTCGAACCGCCTCGTCGACCTGGTCAAGCTGGTGGGTTCCTCGCTGTGACGATCAAAACCCTCGACGACCTGCTCGCGGAGGGTGTGCAAGGTCGGCGCGTGCTCGTGCGCGCCGACCTGAACGTCCCCCTCGACGGGTCGAGGATCACCGACGACGGCCGCATCCGTGCGGTGCTGCCGACGCTGGGCACGCTGCGCGACGCCGGTGCCCGCGTCATCGTCGTGTCGCACCTGGGCCGGCCCAAGGGCGCCCCGGACCCGAAGTACACGCTCGCGCCGGTCGCCGACCGCCTCGGTGAGCTGCTCGGCGCGCCGGTCGCGTTCGCGTCCGACACCGTCGGTGACTCGGCCCGCGAGGCGGTGGCCGGTCTCGGCGACGGCCAGGTCGCCCTGCTGGAAAACCTGCGCTTCAACGCCGGCGAGACCAGCAAGGACGACGCGGCCCGCGGCGCCTTCGCCGACGAGCTGGCGGCGCTCGCCGAGGCATACGTGGACGACGCGTTCGGCGCCGTCCACCGCAAGCACGCGAGCGTCTACGACGTACCCGCGCGCCTGCCGCACTTCGCCGGCGGCCTGGTGCTGCGCGAGGTGGAGGTGCTGGCCCGGCTCGCCGGCCAGCCCGACCGCCCCTATGTGGTGGTGCTCGGCGGCTCGAAGGTGTCCGACAAGCTCGCGGTGATCGAGGCCCTGTTGCCGAAGGTCGACAAGCTGCTGGTCGGCGGCGGCATGTGCTTCACGTTCCTCAAGGCGCAGGGCCACGAGGTCGGCAAGTCGCTGCTCGAGGCGGAGATGCTCGACACCTGCCGCGACCTGCTGGAGCGGGCCGCCGGCCGGATCGTGCTGCCGGTCGACGTGGTCGCGGCGACCGCGTTCGCCGCCGACGCCGAGCACGATGTGGTGGCCGCGGACGCCATCCCGGCCGACCGGCTGGGCCTCGACATCGGCCCGCGCAGCGTCGCGCTGTTCGCCGACGCGCTGGCCCCCGCGAAGACCGTGTTCTGGAACGGTCCGATGGGCGTCTTCGAGCTGGCGCCGTTCGCGGCCGGCACCCGCGGCGTGGCCGAGGCGATCACCAAGATCGACGGCTTCACCGTGGTAGGTGGCGGCGACTCGGCGGCGGCCGTGCGCACGCTTGGCCTCGATGAGTCCGCGTTCGGGCACATCTCGACCGGCGGCGGCGCGTCGTTGGAATACCTGGAGGGCAAGACCCTCCCCGGTGTGTCGGCTCTGGAGCACTGAAGATGGCGGACAAGCGCCGGCCGCTGATGGCCGGCAACTGGAAGATGAACCTGAACCACGCCGAGGCCAACCTCTTCGTGCAGAAGGTGGCGGCCAGCCTCAACGAGCAGCAGCTCAGCGACGTCGAGGTGGTGGTGCTGGCGCCGTTCACCGACCTGCGCACCGTGCAGACGGTGGTCGACGGCGACAAGCTGCTCATCGGATACGGGGCGCAGGACCTGTCGCCGCACCCGAAGGGCGCCTACACCGGCGACATCTCCGGGCCGATGCTGGCCAAGCTCGGCTGCCAGTATGTGGTGGTGGGGCACTCGGAGCGCCGGGAGTACCACCACGAGGACGACGCGCTGGTCAACGCCAAGGTCAAGGCGGCGCTGACGCACGGCATCGCCCCGATCCTGTGCATCGGCGAGGGCCTGTCCGTCCGCGAGGAGGGCGGCCACGTCGCGCACTGCGAGGCGCAGCTCGACGCGGCGCTCGCCGGGCTCAAGCCGGAGCAGGTGGTCAAGGTCGTCGTGGCGTACGAGCCGGTGTGGGCGATCGGCACCGGCAAGACCGCCACGCCGGAGGACGCGCAGGAGGTGTGCGCGGCGATCCGGGCGCGCATCGCCGCGACGTTCGACGCCGAGACGGCCGAGAAGGTCCGCATCCTGTACGGCGGCTCGGTGAAAGCCGCGAACGTGGCCGCCATCATGGCGAAGCCCGATGTGGACGGTGCCCTGGTCGGCGGCGCGAGCATCGACCCCGAAGAGTGGGTCCAGATCTGCCGCTTCCCCGAGCACATCGCTCGTTGACACCCTCAGGAGCAGGGCGTCCTCCGGTGAGGACGCCCTGATCTTGTAGGGGCGTACGCTTGCCCGGTCGCCGCACGCGACACCCGAACCACGCTCGAACCAAGGAGGCTCGATGCCGCTCACTCCGGCCGATGTGCGCAACGTGGCCTTCAAGAAGCCGTCGATCGGCAAGCGGGGGTTCGACGAGGAAGAGGTCGACGCCTTCCTCGACGAGGTCGAGCGCGAGCTCGCCCGCCTGATCGAAGAGAACAACGAACTGCGCGCCCAGGTCGAGCGCGGCGGCGGGCGGGGTGGCCCGCCGATCGGCTCGGGCACCGACCCGCGGCTGGCCGCGGAGGTGCGCAACCTGAAGGCGCAGCTCGATCGCGTCCAGCGGGACGGGGCGGCCGCCGAGCAGGCGGCCCGCGCCATGCAGGCCGAGCTGGAGCAGGCCCGCTCCCAGGGCGGTCCGATCAGCAGCGGCGACAGCGACCAGCAGGCGCGGGTGCTGATGATGGCGCAGCGCACGGCCGACGACCACATGAGCGACGCCCGGTTGGAAGCCGACCGGCTGCTGTCCGACGCCCGGTCGAGGTCGTCGGAGGTCACCGACGAGGCGCAGGCCAAAGCCGACGCCCTGGCGCGCGACGCCCGCCAGCGGCACCAGGAGGCGATGGGCGGCCTGGAGGCCAAGCGCACCGCGACGCAGAAGCACATCGAGGAGCTCACCCAGTTCGAGCGCGAGTACCGCACCCGCCTGCTGGCGTACATCGAGAGCCAGCTGCGTGAGCACGGCGGCGGCGGACAGGCGCTCGAGGCCGAGCTCACCTCATGATCAGCTAGAGTCCTCCGTCGTGTGGTTCGCGGCGGTGGTGGGGGCGCTGGCTGGTGCCGCGCTGTGCGCGTCCGGGAGTACCCCCGTGGTCGTGATCGGTGCGCTGGTGGGCGCGGCGGGCCTGACCGCGTCGGAGGCCGTCGCGCGCGGCCGGCAGCGTCCCGGCGAGATCCCCGCGCTGTGGTCGCGGATCGTCATGAGCGCGGCCTTGGCCGCGCCGCTCGGCTGGCTGGCCGGCCTGGTCGCGGGGCCGTTCGCCGTCGGCCTCGCGGCCGGCGTCCTGGCCGGCTTGCTGGGGGTACGACCACAGAAGGTCCTCCTCGGCCCGGTGGTGGGCGCCGCGGTGGGTGGCCTGCTGTCGGTGATCGACGCGCCGGCGGCGGTCGCGGCCAGCGCCACGGTGCTGGCGTTCCGGCTGCTGTCGGCGGCGCTGTTCCGGGACGCCCAGGTGAGCCTGCTCGCCGAGGAGGTCGAGGCGGGTGAGCAGCCGTTCGTGGTGCCGCTCGAGGCCCGCGGGCGGTACGTCGGCACCGGCTACGTGCGCGAGTTGGCCGGTGTGCTGGGCGGCACCTACCAGGCGGACGCGCCGGACGTCGGCATCGTGGCCTCGTTCGACGAGCTGGCCGGGCCCGACTTCGATCCGTCCGGTGTGGACCCTCGGGTCCGCGAATTCTACGAGCACACCACCCGGTTCACGCTCGACATCGTGCCGGCGTGGCGGGCCTGGGTGCGCCCCGGATACCTGCTCTACCGCACCCTGGTCGCGCGCCCGCTCGGGCAGGCCAACGTGCCGATGAACCAGCGCGAGACGCAGCGCGGCGTGCGCAGCCGCATCGACACGATCACGCCTCCGGACGCGGGCGTGGTGGGTGTGCGCGGCTGGATCCGGTCGTTCGCCGACACCGACGAGCCGATCTACGTGGGCATCTACACGACGTACCGGCACGCCGGGCGCGGATACGTGAGCGTCGGCTTCCCGGTGCCCCAGGCGAGCTTCACCGCCACCTTGGCGCCTGAGCGACGCGCCGACGGCGGCCTGGTGCTGACCAGCCGCGCGGCGGGCCTGGACCACCCCGGCCACTACCTGACGTACATCGATCCGGAGTCGCGGCGGCTGACGACGCTGGCGGTGCACGGGTTCGCCGAGCGGCTCCACGTGTACGTGCGGGACGGGGCGCTGCGGGCCGAGCACGCCTTCTGGCTCTTCGGTTTGCCCTTCCTCGTCCTCCACTACGCCATCCACCCCAAACCCACCCAAGTCCCACCCACGGACCCCCCACCCACGGGCGGCAGGCCCACGGACCCCCCGCCCACGGGCGGCAGGCCCGCGGCCCTCCCGCCCGCGGCCCTCCCGCCTGCGGGCCTCCCGCCTGCGGGCCTCCCGCCTGCGGGCCTCCCGCCTGCGGGCCTCCGGCCCGCCGATCAAGGGCTTGGGCACGTGGGTTGATCTCCGATCCAGGTGCCGGAGCCCTTGATCGGCGTGGTTCTCCTTGATCGCCGTGGGGCTGCTGGTCGGCTTGAGCGGCGGCGGCGCGGTCGCGGGCACGGCGAGGTTCCCGGACCGCCCGTCCACCCCGGTGGACCGGCGGACGGGAACAGCCCGATGGAGTACCGCGTGCCGTCTACCGGGGACGCCGTCGCACCCTGCTCGTGCTCAGCGGTGAGCTACGTACCCTATAGCGGTCTCGTAGGGTACGTAGCTCACCGCTGAGCACGACGCTCCTCTGCTTGCCGGGATCTTGCGCCCGGCTAAGTCGGACAAGCCCGCCGACACGGTGCCTCCGTCGACCTCGTACACAGTGGATCAGGACGGAAGCGAGTCCTCAGGGGACGGCATCGCGCCAGGACTACGTGCGGGCCGCCGTGATCAGGGTTCGCCGCGGCGGTGGCGAAGGGCGGCGAGGGCCTCGGCGAGGATCGCCTCACCGTCGGCGTCGCTGCGCCGCTCCTTCACGTACGCCAGGTGGGTCTTGTAAGGCTCGGGACGGGCCGGACCGGGCGGGTTCTGCGCGTCCTGCCCAGCGGGCTGGCCGCAGCGGGGGCACTCCCAGGTGGGTGGCACGGTGGCCTCGGCGGCGAGCAGGACCGTGACCGAGTGGCCCTTCGCGCACCAGTAGGTGATCTCGTTACGGGGGGCCGGTTCGCAGCGTTCGACCGGCCGCGCCGGGCCGGAACCGATTCGGGTGCCGCGGATGGCGCTGCCGTGTGGCACGACTCTTTGCTCCTGTCGATAGAGGGGGGCTTCGACGGGATGAGGGGGACATGAAAAACGGACGGTCCATGACGGACCGTCCGTGAGTCTACGACCAACCAGTGTTACTGGTGTGACTAGCTGTTCATCGCGAGTTTGAGCCAAAGGCCCAAGCCGACAATGCAGGCAACCCACACAATACCCACCAAAATGGTGTATCGGTCGAGGTTCTTCTCGGCGACCGACGAGCCGGCAAGGCTGGTGCTCACCCCGCCGCCGAACATGCTCGACAGACCGCCGCCCTTACCACGGTGCAGCAGGATCAGCAGCATGAGCAGCAGGCTCGTGATGACGAGCAACACGACCAACGTGTATGCGAACGCGATCGGCATGGTGGCGTTCAGTCCTCTCGACAGGAAGCGTCACCCAGGATAGCGGACGCCCCCGACGCACGTGACCGCCACCTTCCCGAGCGCGCCCCCATGATCAGGGCGTCCCTCAAGTCGTTAGAACGACGTGAGGGACGCCCTGATCATGGGGTGGTCGCCGCGCTGCCGCTCTTCCCCGCGATCGAGGGCTTATCGTGGCGAGTTGATCTCAAAACCACCACGGCAAGCCCTCGATCATCGGGAAGGTGCCACGGTAAGTCCAAGATCGGCGCAGGTGCGGGCGCAGGTGCGGGCGCAGGTGCGGGCGCAGGTGCGGCGCGCAGGGTCGCAGCGGCGGTGGCTTGACGGCGCTGCGAGCAGACCTAGCCGAGTTAGGGTCGATATAGCGGCCAAACTCGACTAGATCTACCGATTCGCATCGGCTATCCCGGCAAATCGGACGCGGTGTCTGGTCGGTGGGCGGCGGAGAAGCGGCAGCGCGACCGCCGGCGAGCCAACGAGCTGCCGGTGTGGAGGGAGCCGGGCGATATGTCGGGTTAGCGGCGCATCGCCACTCCACCACCACAAGATCGCGGAAGACCCACAAGATCAAGGCGTCCTTCAAGTAGCGATAACTACTTGAAGGACGCCTTGATCTTGACGTACGGGGTTAGCGGAGGCTGCGGAGACGGGGGGCGACCTCGTGGGCGGCGGCGCGGTCGAGGAGCCACAACGTGCGCTCGACGCCGTGCACGCCGGCCGCCGGCACCTGCACCGGCCCGCCGCCGGTCATCGCCATGCCCACCGCCTTGGCCTTGTCGGTGCCCGCCGCCACCAGCCAGATCTCCTCGGCCGTGTTGATGGTCGGGATGGTCAGCGTGGTGCGCACCGGCGGCGGCTTGGGGCTGCCCCGCACGGCGCTCACCGGGCGGGTCTCGTAGGTCACCGGGTGCTCCGGGAAGACCGAGGCCACGTGGCCGTCTTCGCCCACCCCGAGCATCAGCACGTCGAAGTGGGGAAGCGCGGCATGCCCCGGCCGGGCGGCGACGGCCAGCGAAGACGCGTACCGGGCAGCGGCCGCCTCCGGGTCATCGCCGTCCGGGCCGTCGGAGGCCGGCATCGGGTGTACCCGCGCCGGGTCGAGCGGCACCGCGTCGAGCAGTGCCGCCCGCGCCTGGGTTTCGTTGCGGTCCGGGTGCCCGGCGGGCAGGAACCGCTCGTCGCCCCACCACACGTCGACCCGCGACCAGTCGACCGCGTCCCGGGCGGGCAGGTCGCGCACCGCCTGGTAGACAGCCGCCGCCACCCGGCCGCCGGTGAGCACCGCGCAGGCGCTGCCCCGGTCGGCCTGGGCGTCGATCAGCTTGACGACCAGTCGGGCGGCCACCGCCTGCGCCAGCACGTCGGCGTCCGCGTGGACGACGACGCTGGTCTCACCCATCGGCGAGGCCACCGGCGGGAGCGCTGGGGAGGCCACCGGCGGGAGCGCTGGGGAGGCCACCGGCGGGAGCGCTGGGGAGGCCACCGGCGGGTCCACTGGGGAGGCCACTGGCGACCGCCGCCTTCTCCTGCACCGGATCGCGCCACTCGTGCACCCGCTTCGGCGGCCGGCGGTCGAGCCCCGGCAACCCGGCGAACGCGCCCAGCGCCTCGCCGTACACCTGGTCGGCGTCCAGCCGGCGGAGCTCCTCGGCCAGCTCGTCGCCGACCGGCCGGCGCACCAGCGGAAGCGTGCGGTCGGCCTGGCCGGTGCGGGTGAACGTGGCGCTGCTGTCCTCCCGGGTGAGCGCGAGCACGTCGCCGTTCGCGCACTCCAGCGCGATCGAGCGCATCCGCGGGTGGGACGTGGTGGACTCCCAGCGCGGCTGGATGCCCAGCCGGGAGGTGAGCCAGCCACTCATGATGGCCGCGGTGGGGTCGCTCTCCGGCGCCACGATGGTCGCGCCGGTGACCTGAGCCTCCAGGGTGTCGAACGCGCCGGCCAGCAGCGTGCGCCACGGGGTGATCCGGGTCCAGGCGAGGTCGGTGTCGCCGGGGGAGTAGTCGGTGGCGCGCTGCCGCAGGGCCGCGATGCGGTCCGGCGCCATCGCGCTGTCGGTGATCCGCCGGTCGGCGACCACGCCCAGGTAGTCGTTGGCGATCCGGTCCGGCGGCGTGCCGTGCCACCAGGTGACCACCGGCACGTCCGGCACGAGCAGCGGCATGACGACCGACTCGGCGTGCAGGGCCAACCGGCCGTACATCCGCATGACGACCGCCTCGCACGGGCCGAGCCGCCCGCCGACCACGATCTCGGCGTCGAGCCGGTTGTTGGGGCGCTCGAAGTCGGACCGCACGACCATCAGCAGCCGGCACGGGTGGGCGGACGTCGCGATGGTGGCGGCCGCTTCCGCCTCGCGTACCCGCTTCTCGTCGACCACGACGATGAGCGACAGGGCCATGCCGCTGGCGACGCCGCCGGCGCTGCGCCGCTCGGACGCGAGCGCCTTGACCACCTCGATGCCGGTGGTGTCCCACAGACCAATCATTGCTACGCCCGCCTCCAGTGACGGCCCTCGCGGGCCAGCATCTCGTCGGCCGCGCGCGGCCCCCACTCACCCGACCGGTACGGCTCCGGCTTGACGCCTTCCCATGCCGCCTCCAGCGGGTCGACCACGTGCCAGCTCTGCTCGACCTCGGCCGCGTCCGGGAAGAGCGTGCGGTCGCCGATCAGCACGTCGAGCACCAGCCGCTCGTACGCCTCCGGGCTGGACTCGGTGAACGCCGCGCCGTACTGGAAGTCCATGGCGATGTCGCGCAGCTCCATCGTGGTGCCCGGCACCTTGGAGCCGAACTTCAGCACCATGCCCTCCTCCGGCTGAACCCGGATGACGAGCTGGTTCTCGCCGAGCGCCTCGACGTCGGCGGGGTTGAACGGCAGGTGCGGCGCCTTCTTGAACAGCACCGCCACCTCGGTGACCCGGCGCGGCAGCCGCTTGCCGGCCCGGATGTAGAACGGCACGCCGGCCCAGCGCCGGTTCTGGATGCCGAGCCGCACCGCCACGTACGTCTCCGTGGTGGAGGTCGGCGGCACGCCGTCCTCCTCCAGGTAGCCGCGGGCGCGCTCGCCGGCGACCCAGCCCTGCAGATACTGCCCGCGGACGGTGTCGGCGGAGATGTCCTTCGGCAGGCTGATCGCGCGCAGCACCTTGAGCTTCTCGGCCCGGATCTCGGCGGCGTCGAAGCTGGTCGGCTCCTCCATCGCGACCAGGGCGAGCAGCTGGAGCAGGTGGTTCTGCAGCACGTCGCGGGCGGTGCCGGTCTCGTCGTAGAACCCGGCGCGGGTGCCGATCCCGACGTCCTCGGCCATGGTGATCTGCACCGAGTCGACGTACTTGGAATTCCACACCGGCTCGAAGAGCGAGTTGGCGAACCGCAGCGCCATGATGTTCTGGACGGTCTCTTTGCCCAGGTAGTGGTCGATGCGGAAGACGTCGGGACCGGTGAAGACGTCGTCGACCAGGTCGTTGAGCGCCTTGGCCGAGGTCAGATCGGTGCCGAACGGCTTCTCCACGACCACCCGCCGCCAGCCGCCGCACCGCTCGTTGTCGGCCATGCCGGTGCGGGCGAGCTGCTTGAGCACCGTCGGGAACGCGGACGGCGGGATCGACAGGTAGAACGCCGCGTTGCCGTGGATGCCGTGCGAGTCGCGCAGCTCGTCCAGGGTGGCGGCCAGCTTGTCGAACGCCGCGTCGTCGTCGAACGCGCCGCCGACGAACTTCATGTTGCCGGCGAGCCGCGCCCAGACCTCCTCGCGCCACGGGGTGCGCGCGTGGGCCTTGGCGTGTTCGTAGGCCATGGACTCGAAGTCGCCGTGATCCCAGTCGCGGCGGGCGTAGCCGAGCACGACGAAGCCCGGTGGCAGCATGCCCCGGTTGGCCAGGTCGTAGACGGCGGGAAGAAGTTTCTTGCGAGACAGGTCGCCGGTGACCCCGAAGATCACCAGAGCGCAGGGCTCTGGGATCCGCGGCAGCCGCCGGTCCTGTGGATCGCGCAACGGGTTACCCACGGGACTATCCTCTCAATTCCGCAGCGCGTGGATGGCGTCGAGCAACTGATTGATGCCGGCGGCCCGGTCGGTCAGATGCAGGCGGGTCACCGGACGCCCGCGGCGGGCGAGCGCCGCGCGGTCGGCGGCGGCCCGCGCCGCCTCAAGGTCGCCAAAGGTGTACGGGGTGCCCGGCACCGCCAGGTCGGTGGTGGCCGCACCGGTGATCTGGAGATGGGTGCCGCCGGCCGGGTAGGACGGGCCCCACGCGAAGGCCACCGGACGCCCGGCGATCTCGGCGAGCGGCTGGCGGATCGCGGCGAGGGCGGCGTCGGCGTGCCGGTCGAGGTGGGCCGACACGACGAGGGAGCTGTCGTGCCGGGTGGCGAGCAGCAGCCCGCCGATCGCCTCGGTGACGCTGCCGGCCGAGGTGCCGTAGCCGGCGACCGCCCCCTCCACGAACGACGGCTTCTCCCCGTGATCAGGGCGTCCCTCAGGTAGCTCTGACGACGTGAGGGACGCCTTGGTCACGGGGGAGTCGGCGGGGCCTGTGGGCGCGAGCGCCGCCGCGGCGAATTCCCACACCGCGAACTGGGCGCCGAGCGGGCCGTTGACCGCGACGTCCGGCCGGACGCCGCCGCCCGGAACCGCGCCCGGTGGCAGCGCGCCGCCCAGCGTCACGGTCAGCACGTCGGCGCCGCCCGCGACCGGCGCGTCCGGGGATTCCAGGACGACGGGCACGAACCCGGTCGTGTCGGCGAGCAGGCGCGCCACCCAGTCGCCGAGCCCCACCAGACCGGTGCCGTCGGAGACCAGCGCCACGGTCCGCCGGCCACCGGTCGCCGCCTCGTGCAGGGCGGCGGCCAGCGCGAGCCCCGGGTTGTCGGTCTCCCGATCGAGCGCGGCGCGCAGCTCCTCGGCCTGGTCGAGCAGCTCGACCACGTCGACGCCGGCCAGCGCCGTCGCGACCAGATCGCCGGCCAGCGCCGTCGCGACCAGATCGCCGGCCGGCGCCGTCGCGACCAGATCGCCGGCCGGCGCCGTCGCGACCAGATCGCCGGCCGGATCACGGCCGGCATCCGGATCGAGCTCAGGACCGCCGGACGCCGAGCCCGCCGACGGCGTCACGTTCCTCGACTGTGACGGGGCGCCCGAGCCGGCGTCGGCATCGCCGGCCGCCGCGTCGAGGTCGGGACCGCCGGACGGGGCGGCCGTGACGAACCGCCGTGCCACCTCCGCCTCGCTCAGCCCGGCCTCCCGCAGCGCCGACGTGTAGACCCGGTGGATCGCCTCGACCTCGTCGCCCGATCCGGTCAGTACGACGACGGTGCGGTCCAGCCGGTCGGCGAGCGCGCGCCGCACCGGGCCGGGATCGGCGGTGTCGAGCAGGGTGAGCGGTCGCCCGAGCGTGTCCGCGACCGTCCGCGCGGCCAGCGACGGTCCGGCGATCACGACGTGGTCGAGGTCGGCGAGCTCGGCCGCCAGCTCGGCGAGCTGAGGGAGCAGATCCGCGGCGGCCCGCGGCGGGGTCAGCGCCCCGCGCGGCAGCGCGGCCCGGGCCGACGCGCTCGCCGCGTTCGCCACCCAGACGGCGAGCCCGGCCGCCGCCTCGGTCTGGTTCACCCCGCCCCCTTCACGCCGCCCCAACCCCCACGACCACGGCGACCTCCCCGCCGTCCCACCGACTTGACGCACGCCTTGATCATGAGAGGAACGGTCATGCGGACTGGCCGAGCTGGCCGTCCACGGTCTGGAGCAACTCCTGCCAGCTCGCCTCGAACTTCTCCACGCCCTCGCGTTCCAGCGTCTCCACCACGTCGTCGTACTCGATGCCCAGCGCCGCCAGGTCGTCGAGCACCTGGCGCGCCTGCTGGTACGCCCCGGTGACGGTGTCGCCACGGGTCTCGCCGTGGTCGGCGTACGCGTGGATGGTCGCCTCCGGCATCGTGTTGACGACGCCCGGTGCCACCAGCTCCTCGACGTAGATGACGTCCCGGAAGTCGGGGTTCTTCGTCGAGGTGGACGCCCACAGCGGCCGCTGCGGGTGCGCTCCCGCGTCGGCGAGCGCCTGCCAGCGGTCGGAGGAGAACACCTCGGTGTACCGCTCGTAGGCGAGCTGCGCGTTGGCGATCGCCGCCTTGCCCTGCAGCGCCTTCGCCTCCTCCGAGCCGATCTTCTCGAGCCGCTTGTCGACCTCGCTGTCCACCCGGGACACGAAGAACGACGCCACCGAGCCGATCTTGGTCAGGTCATGGCCGTTGGCCTTCGCCTGCTCCAGGCCGGCCAGGAACGCGTCCATCACCTGCGCGTACCGCTCCAGGGAGAAGATCAGCGTGACGTTGACGCTGATGCCCTCGGCGAGCGTGGCGGTGATCGCCGGCAGGCCCGCCAGGGTCGCCGGGATCTTGATGAAGAGGTTCGGCCGGTCCACCAGCCACCACAGCGACTTCGCCTCGGCGCTGGTCTTCTCCGTCTCGTGCGCCAGCCGCGGGTCGACCTCGATGGAGACCCGCCCGTCGACGCCGTTCGACGCGTCGTACGCCGGGCGCATCACGTCGCACGCCCACCGCACGTCGTACGTGGTCAGCATGCGCACGGCCTCTTCCACGGTGACCCCGCGCACGGCCAGGTCGCGCAGCTGCCCGTTGTACGCGTCCGCGTCGCTCAGCGCCTTCGCGAAGATGGTCGGGTTGGTCGTCACCCCGACCACGTGCTTCTCCCGCCGCAGCTGGTCCAGCCCACCGGACTCCAGCCGCACCCGGGAGAGGTCGTCGATCCATACCGCCACGCCGGCGGCGCTCAGTTCACCAAGCCGATCAGTCATCTTCCTGCACTCCCTCAGTTCCCGGTCGTCGTTCCGGTGATCTCGCCGACCCGGGACAGCGACGCGTGCGCCGCGGCCACCACCCGGTCCGCGGTGAAGCCGAACTGCTCGAACAGCACCTGGTACGGCGCACTCGCCCCATAGTGTTCAATGCTGACGCATTCGCCCGCGTCGCCCACCAGGTCCCGCCACGACATGGCGATGCCGGCCTCGACGCTGACCCGCGCCTTGACGCCGCTCGGCAGCACCGACTCCCGGTACGCCTGGTCCTGCTCGCGGAACCACTCCTGGCAGGGCACCGACACGACCCGGGTCGGGGTGCCCTCGGCCTCGAGGCGCTCCCGCGCGGCGACGGCCAGCTGCACCTCGGAGCCGCTGGCCATGAGGATCACGTGCGGCTGCCCGCCGGACGCGTCGGCGAGCACGTAGGCACCACGCGCGACGCCCTCCGCGCCCGCGACCTCGGCGCGGTCCAGCACCGGCAACGCCTGCCGGGTCAGCGCCAGCGCGGTCGGCCGGTCGGTGTGCTCCAGCGCCAGCCGCCACGCCCACGCGGTCTCGTTGGCGTCGGCGGGGCGCACCACGTCGAGGCCGGGGATCGCGCGCAGCGCGGACAGGTGCTCGATCGGCTGGTGGGTCGGGCCGTCCTCGCCGAGGCCGATCGAGTCGTGCGTCCACACGTAGACGACCGGCAGCTTCATCAGCGCCGCGAGCCGCACGGCCGGGCGCATGTAGTCACTGAAGACCAGGAACGTGCCGCCGTAGGGCCGGGTGCCGCCGTGCAGCACGATGCCGTTGAGGATCGCGCCCATCGCGTGCTCGCGGATGCCGAAGTGGAGGGTCCGCCCGTACTCGTGGCCGGGGAAGTCCTTGGTGGCGAACTCCGGCGGCACGAACGACGGCTCGCCCTTCATCGTCGTGTTGTTGCTCTCCGCCAGGTCGGCCGAGCCGCCCCACAGCTCCGGCAGCACCGGCGCCAGGGCGTCGAGCACCTTGCCGGACGCGGCCCGGGTCGCGATCCCCTTGGCGTCCGCCGGGAACTCCGGCAGCGCGTCGGTCCAGCTTTCCGGGAGGGTACGCGTCGCGAGGCGGTCGTAGAGCGCCTTGCGCTCCGGGTTGGCGGCGGCCCAGGCGTCGAACTTCTCCTGCCACGCGGCGTGCGCGGCGCGGCCGCGGTCGACGACCTCGCGGGCGTGCGCCAGCACCTTGTCGTCGACGGCGAAGGTCTGGTCCGGGTCGAAGCCCAGGATCTTCTTGGTGGCGGCCACCTCGTCCTTGCCCAGCGCGGACCCGTGCGACTTGCCGGTGTTCTGCTTGTTCGGCGCCGGCCAGGCGATGATCGTGCGCAACGCGATGAACGACGGGCGGTCGGTCTCGGCGCGGGCCGCCTCGAACGCGGCGTGCAGGGCCTCCACGTCCTCGTGGTATTCGCCCTCCTCCGGGTGCCCGGTGCGCCAGTCGATCCGCTGCACGTGCCACCCGTACGCCTCGTAGCGCGCCGCGATGTCCTCGCTCTTCGCGATGCGGGTGTCGTCCTCGATCGAGATCTCGTTGTC
Organism: Actinomycetes bacterium KLBMP 9797; assembly: GCA_037414955.1. Taxonomy (GTDB): domain Bacteria; phylum Actinomycetota; class Actinomycetes; order Mycobacteriales; family Micromonosporaceae; genus Phytohabitans. Next base: position 3,625 of record JBBEWH010000167.1, on the reverse strand, counting down.
GTCCCACAGCAGGACGAGGTTGCCGAGTTTCTGGTGGCCGGCGAGCGCGCTGGCCTCGTGGCTGATGCCCTCTTCCAGGTCGCCGTCCGAGGCGAACGCCCAGATGTGGTGGTCGAACGGGGACTGGCCGGGCTCGGTGTCCGGGTCGAAGAGGCCGCGCTCACGGCGGGCCGCCATCGCCATGCCCACCGCGTTGCCGACGCCCTGCCCGAGCGGGCCGGTGGTGGTCTCCACGCCGACCGTGTGCCCGTGCTCGGGGTGGCCCGGTGTCAGCGACCCCCACTGCCGCAGCGACTTGAGGTCGTCCAGGCTCAGCCCGTACCCCGAGAGGTAGAGCTGGATGTAGAGGGTGAGGCTGGAGTGGCCCATGGAGAGCACGAACCGGTCCCGGCCGGCCCAGTTGGGGTCGGTGGGGTCGTGCTTCAGGAGCTTGTTGAACAGAAGGTAAGCGGCGGGCGCCAGGCTCATGGCGGTGCCGGGATGGCCGTTGCCCGACTTCTCCACCGCGTCCATGGCCAGTACGCGCACGGTGTCGACCGCCTTGCGGTCGAGTTCGGACCAGTTCAATGAAGCGTCATTCGCAGCCACGGTGTGTGCTCCTCGACAAAGGTGACCCTCTTGCGTTGACCCTATCCATGGGTGGTAAACGTCTGCTCCTCGATCTCACGACGCGTGTGCGGCCAAGCTGTGACCGGGCCCACTCTCTTCTTCCTACACGGGGTCGTAGTCAGGGGCCGTTCGCCCTACGCGTACCCTGTCGATCGGCGTGCTGACCGTGCTTGCCAGGGCAGGACACCGCCGCGCAACCGCCCCGCGAACGCCGGAAGGTGGACACAGTCCGTGAGCATGATCACCGAGCGCCCGGCGCCCGTTGTCGACGTTCGCCCGGTCGCGCCGGTGACCCCGGTCGCGCCGCGCGATCTGGTCCGGCGCGCGCCCGCGCGGCCCGCCGTGGCCGCGGTGATCAAGGCCTATGTGTCGCTCACCAAGCCGCGCATCGTCGAACTGCTGCTGGTCACGACCGTGCCGGCGATGATGCTCGCGGCCGGCGGCACGCCGTCCCTGTGGCTGGTCGCGGTGGTGCTGGTCGGTGGCTCGCTGGCGGCCGGCGCGGCGAACGCGCTGAACTGCTACATCGACCGCGACATCGACCAGGTGATGCGCCGCACGTCGCGGCGACCGCTGCCGGCGCACCGGGTCTCGCCGCGCAGCGCGCTGGTCTTCGGCCTGACGCTCGCCCTGGTGTCGGTGACGCTCATGGCCGTCTTCACCAACTGGCTGGCCACCGCGCTGACGCTGGCGGCCATCCTCTACTACGACCTGGTGTACACGCTGTGGCTCAAGCGCAGCACGCCGCAGAACACGTTCTGGGGCGGGGCGTGTGGCGCCGCCCCCGTGCTGATCGGCTGGGCGGCGGTCACCGGCGGCCTGTCGCCGGCGGCGTGGGCGCTGTTCGCCGTCGTGTTCTTCTGGCAGATGCCGCACTTCTACGCGCTGGCCATCAAGTTCAAGGACGACTACGCCCGGGCCGGCATCCCGATGCTCCCGGTAGTCGCATCGGCACGCCGGGTGAATGCGGAGATCCTGATCTTCGCGTGGCTCACCGTGGCCGCGTCGGTCGCGGTCTGGCCCCTGGGCATGACCCCGGTGTACGGAGTAACGGCGGTGGCGGTCGGAGCGCTCTTCATTCTGGAGGCACACCGGCTCGTCGGGCGGTCCCGGCGCGGCGAGCCGTTGCGCCCCATGCGCCTGTTCCACTGGTCAACGACCTACCTAACCATCCTCTCCGTAGCCGTAGCCATAGACTCCCTCCTCTAACCCCCCTCCCCCTCTCTCGTCGTCGATCAAGGGCTTGGGGACGTGGTTCGATCTCTATTCCAGGTGCCCGAGCCCTTGATCGACGGCGATGTCCTTGATCGACGCCGATCAGCTGGCGGTCACGTCAGGGACGCGACGACGCTGCCGCTCGGCAGCGACAAAGTGGACAATCTCCCCGCCGTCAAGATTTTGAGCCCTGACATTTCGTCTCACGTCCCAGCGCGATATGCCTGATTTGTCCTAGGCGCGGGGAAGTTACTGGCGAGATTTTTACACGCGTGAAATATGTCCGCTTTCTCCTGAATTATTTTGCTGTTATGTCAGGAAAAGTCGGTCTAAAGCGCCGATCCCGCATGTTAAACATGCGGGTAATTGGCGTCACAAAAAAATGTTGGTGGCACGCAACCATCGACCGGATCTGCATAGGCTTCGGCTCATGGCAGAAGGTTCCGATACGAAGCTGGCCACCGATCCGACCGCTCCGGCGGCGGCGCCCGAGGGGCTCGTGGCAGGGATCCGGGCGTTCGCCGCAGGCCATGGGGGGGCGAAGGCCGTCGTGGAGTACGTCGGCAAGCGTGGTGCACGAATCGTGCTCGTAGGGGAGGACGGCACCTGGACCGACCAGTTCGCCGAGGCCACGGATGTGGCCCGGGACGCCTGCGCCAAGGCGGGCGTGGAAGTGGAGAACGAGTGGGAGCGCGAGCTCATGGACCAGATGCGCCCGAGCAATGACCTCTGGCGCTCGATGGGCCGGCGCGACTTCGCGCGTTGAGCGACCCGATCTTGATCACCCCATCCATGATCAAGGCGTCCTTCATGTCGCTAGAACTACGTGAAGGACGCCTTGATCTTGAAATCAGCTAGCTCCCGCGTCGCCCTCGTCACCTGCGGCGAAATCCCCGACCTGGACCCCGACGACCAGCTGCTGCTCGACCCCCTGCGCGCCCTCGGCGTCGAGCCGGTCCGGGTGGTCTGGGACGCCGCCGACGTGGACTGGGCCGGCTTCCAGTTGGCCGTGCTGCGCTCCCCGTGGGATTACACGCTGCGGCGGGACCAGTTCATCGCCTGGGCCGACCGGGTGCCGCGCCTGGCCAACCCCGCCGACGTGGTGCGCTGGAACACCGACAAGCAATACCTGCGCGAGCTGGCCGACGGCGGCCTGCCGGTGGTGCCCACCACCTGGGTCACGGACGACGCGTGGATCCCGCCGCTCACCGGGGAGTATGTCGTGAAGCCGTCCGTCGGCGCAGGCAGCGTCAGCACGGGCCGTTACCGGGCCGGCGACCCCGAGCACGCCGCGCTGGCCGAGGCGCACGTCAAGCGGCTGCGCGCCGCCGGCAAGACGGTCATGGTCCAGCCCTACCTGTCGGAGGTCGACACGTACGGCGAGACCGCGCTGCTCTACCTCCCGGACGCGCGGGGGCGGCTGGCGTTCAGCCACGCCATCCGCAAGGGCGCGCTGCTCGACGGGCCGGACACCGGCGAGCCATACCTCTACAAGGAGGAGACCATCAGCCCTCGGGTGCCGGTGGAGGCCGAGCTGGCGGTGGCGGATCGGGCGCTGGCCGCGATCCCGGGCGGCGCCGACCGGCTGCTCTACGCCCGCGTCGACCTGATCCCCGGCCCGGACCTCCAGCCGCTGCTCGTCGAGCTGGAGCTCACCGAACCGTCCCTCTTCCTCGGCACCGCCGACGGCGCCCCCACCCGGTTCGCCCGCGCCATCGCCAGCCGCGCCCACTCATGATCAGGGCGTCCGTCACCGCGGTGTTAAGACGTGGAGGACGCCCGGATCAGGAGGAAGGCGGTT
>JBBEWH010000166.1:0-14757 GCA_037414955.1 Actinomycetes bacterium KLBMP 9797 | reverse complement strand
CCCGCCCCCACTGTTGTGCGGGGCGACTTCCCGGCCTACCACCCGCGGCCCCCCACGCCCTGATCATGAGGAAGGCGGTTGCCATCGGGGTCGATATCTGCTTTGGTCGATGTCTTGGCTATGGCGATTTCGGCGGAGGTGCACCGGTGAGTTCGGCTAGGAGGCTTAAAGGGGGGCTGGTCGCGCTTGTGGTGCTTGGGGCGGCCGCGGCCGTGCCCGCCATCGCCGAAGGCCGGGCGGTGCCGGCGGCGGCCGACCCGCGCAACGCCGAAGCGGCGACCGCGCGGGCGGTGACGCTGGTCAGCGGCGACGAGGTGACCGTGACGGCCGGCGACAAGGCGTCCGTCGTCCCGGGCGTGGGCCGGGAGGACATGCGGTTCGTGACCCGCCGGGACGGCGGCCACCTGCACGTCATCCCCGCGGACGCGCTGCCGCTGTTACGCACCGGCGACCTCGACCCGCGGCTGTTCGACGTGACCACCCTGTTCGGATACGGCTACGACGCGCGCGCGGAGCTGCCGCTGATCGTCACCTACGACGGCGCCGACGCGCGCACCCGGGGCCGGGAGCGGGTGGCCGAGGGCGGCGCCCGGGTCGTGCGCGACCTGCCGCCGGTCGAGGGCCACGCGGTGCAGGCGGACACCACGCGGCTGGGCGACTTCTGGCGGACCTTCACGGTCGGCGGGCCCTCGGAGCGGCGGATGACCGTCGGCGTGGACGCGGTCTGGCTGGACGGGCTGCGCCAGCCGGCGCTCGCCGACAGCGTGCCCCAGATCGGCGCCCCGCGGGCATGGGCGGCGGGATACGACGGCACCGGCGTCACGGTGGCCGTGCTGGACAGCGGCGTCGACGCCGCCCATCCGGACCTGACCGGCCGGGTGGCCGCCAAGCAGAACTTCACCGAGGGCGCCGAGGACGACAAGGACCGCACCGGACACGGCACCCACGTGTCATCCACTGTGGCCGGTGTGGCGCCGGGCGCGGCACTGCTTGATGGGAAGGTGTGCGTGGTCGGCGGCTGCGCCGAGTCGTGGATCGTGGCCGGCATGGACTGGGCGGCCACTCAGGGTGCCACGGTGGTCAACCTGAGCCTCGGCGGCCCGGACACGCCCGGCCAGGACCCGGTCGAGCGCGCGGTGACCGACCTGACCGCGAAACACGGCACGCTGTTCGTGGTGGCGGCCGGCAACATTCCGGGCGCGGGCACGATCGCGTCGCCGGCCAGCGCCGACGACGCGCTCGCCGTGGGCGCGGTGACGAAGGGCGACAAGCTCGCCGACTTCTCCAGCCAGGGCCCGCGCGGCGAGGACGCCGCGCTGAAGCCGGACCTGACCGCGCCGGGCGTGAACATCACCGCCGCGCGCAGCGGCGACTCCACATTGCCCGGTGAGGCACACACCACCCAGTCGGGCACCTCGATGGCCGCGCCGCACGCGGCCGGCGCGGCCGCGATCCTCGCCCAGCGCCGTCCAGGGTGGACCTCCGCGCGGCTCAAGGCCGGTCTGATGGCGGCGGCCACACCGATCCAGGGACTCAGCGGGTACGCCCAGGGCGCCGGCCGCCTCGACGTGGCCGCCGCCGTCGCCCGGGACGTGGTGGCGACCCCGGGCAGCCTCAGCTTCGGCCGGCAGGCGTGGCCACACGCCGACGACCTGCCGGTGGATCGCAAGGTGACCTATCTCAACGAGGGCGCCGCGGCGGTGACCCTGACACCCACTGTGGACGGTTACCCGGCCGGCATGGTGACCGTGTCACCCACCACCGTCACGGTGCCGGCGGGCGGCACCGCCGACGTGACGGTCACTGTGGACACCCGGGTGGACGGAGCCGAGGGCCTCGTCGTCGGGCACCTGCGGGCCGGCGACCTGGCGACGCCGCTGGCGGTCGACCGCGAGGTGGAGAGCTACGAGGTGACGGTCGCGCATGTGGGCCGGGACGGCGCCCCCGCCGACGGATACGTCACGGTCCTCGCCAACTGGGACGGCACCGTCGCGAAGTCGCTGCCCGCGTCCACCGGCACCGTCCGCGTGCGGGTGCCCAAGGGCCGGTACACGGTGCTCAGCGCGATCACCGGGCCGGACGGCGACGGGTACGCGACGACCATGCTCGGCCAGCCCACCCTGGAGGTCGCCGGCGCGACGGCCGTGACCCTGGACGCGCGCCGCGGCGGGCCGGTGTCGGTGACCGTGCCGCGCGCCGACGCGGCGCAGGCGTTCGCGGAGGTGGCGACCGCGGCGGTCGCGGCCGGCCGCACCATCGAGGTGGGCACGCTCGGCCGCACGTTCGGCGGCCTGTACGCGGGCGCGGTCGACCCGGTGACCGCCGACGGCTTCGTGTCCCGGGTCGCCGCGACGTTCGAGGCGCCGGACGCGGCGTACCTGCTGGGCTGGCTCACCGAGGATCGGATGGTGACCGGCTTCAGCCGGGCCGTCGCCGCCGCGGACCTGGCCACGGTGCGGGCCGACCACGGTCACGAGGCCACCGGCACCCGGGGTCAGAAGCTGGCCTGGCCGGTGCTGCCGGACACCGTGCTGGGCGGTTTCGCGCACCCGTTGAAGTTCGCGCTGCCGGGGACCCGCACCGAGCACTACAACGCGGACGGGCGGATGCGGTGGTTCCGCTCGTTCGACGAGATGACCGCCGACGAGTACGTGACCACCACCGTCGCGCCCGCCATGGCGTACCAGAGTGGACAGTCCTATCAGGAGCAGTGGAGCCGCGGCGTGTTCGGCCCGACGGTGGCCTCGCCGGCATACGACCACCAGTGGGTCACCCGCACCGGCGACAAGCTGCTCGTGCTGGCGCCGCTGTACGGCGACGGGGCCGGCCGCGCGGGGTACTCGGGGATCGCCACCGGCCGGATCGGGCTCTCCCGCGACGGCGCCCCGCCGGCGGAGGTCGCCGGGGTCAGCGGCGAGTTCGAGGTGCCGCCGGAGGCGGCGCAGTACCGCCTGGAGATGGTCGCGGAGCGCACCGGCCCGGCGACGCTGTCGACCGAGGTCCGGGTGGCGTGGACGTTCCGGTCCGCGCACGTCGAGGGCGCGGCGGCGGTGCGGATGCCGCTGTCGACGGTGCGGTTCGCGCCGCGGGTGGACAGCGAGAACGCCGCGCCGGCCGGCACGACCGCGACGATCCCGGTGACCGTGACCGCGCAACCCGAGTCGGCGGCCGGCGCCAACCGCTCGCTGGCGGTGGACGTCTCGTACGACGACGGCGTGACCTGGGCACCCGCGCCGGTCGTGGGTGGCGAGGTGCGGGTGCAGCACCCGGCCGCGCCCGGCTACGTCTCGCTGCGCGCCACCGCCGTCGACACGGCCGGCAACACCGTCACCCAGTCGGTGATCCGCGCCTACAAACTCTCATGATCAGCAACCCGCCCCACCGAACCCCGCCTCCCTCGCCGATCAGTCAACGGGTTCTTAGGTAACAACAGCGTGTAGGGGGCTGATAAGCGGTACCAACGGGTCATTCATGCCTTCGGCATCGCGGAAAGCCCTCCGGGTCCGGCCCGGTCAGAGTATCCACGGCCGTCGCCCCCTGCTCACGTCCTCTCCCACCTGCGAGCCGCGATACACCCTTCATGGTGCCCATCGCGTCCAGCCGCCGGCGGGCAGAGCGCCCAGGCTGCGGGCATCTGCCCTATGCTCGGCGATATGTGGGGGCGCCACCTGTTTGCGAACGTTGGCAGCGGAGAACACGTTGCTTCGCTCGTGATGGCGAGGGCTTCCTACCGGCGAGCGGACGTAGCATGAGTAGCGAGGTAGCCGCCAGCGGAGGAGGCGAGGAGCGGGCGTCGCAGGATGAAGCCAGCACACCCCTGTTTCGTGCGATGAGAGAAGATGCTGGCGGGCTTCCGGCCGGTGGGTTAAATAGCCTCGGATTTCGTCCTGGCTACGACATAGTGGCGGATTCGCGGGGACTTGTCCGACCAGGTAGGGGCGGCGTTAGTGTCACGCCACACGATCCTGCGGATCTACCTCTCCACCGGCGTCCTTTATCGCTGGGCGGCACCGGAAATCGACCGGTTTGGTATATCTTGCTAAAGAATCTCCCCTCTTCGCTCGCATACAGGCCCGATCCAAACAAACCGACGCACGGGTTCATTGAGCCTAGCCAAGAGATGACCATCACTGAGTATGCCGAAGCAGTCAGGAGTACACAGGAATCTTGGGAGAAGTACGATGGCTGACGAGCTCACGGTGGTGCCATCCGCACTCGCGTCCTTGAGGCGCCAGCTGGCGAATCCTGAAGCCACCCTGGACGACATTCTTCTTCCTCTGCGGGCGCTTCAAAGAATGGGCCTTGAAAAGGCCGACCTTCGAGTCCACCTTGAGCGCAGTCGTGCTGTCAACGATGCGATAGAGCAAGACGATACCGTCGAGGAAAACGCACTTCTTGCCTTGGACCTGGTCGCGGGAGAGATTCCAGGCGCGTCGCTCCGATGGGATCCCGCCGAAATGGCAAAGATCCGTCTTCCTGGGGCGATCGTGATCCAAGAACTCGGCCGCACGATTCCGGCCGCATTGGCACCCCACGACATGCTGCCTCCCCGAGCAGCGGCACAGTTGCCCCCGCATATCAGGGAGCGAATGCTAGATCGGCTTCAAGCTCGTCTTCGAAACTTCGAGGTCGAGCCGCGTCGGGCGGAGTTTTTCCGAGTACCCAAGGCCGGAATGACGAGCCGACCCGCTGCCCTGCTGGCCCCTGAAGATCGTCTCCTGTATGAAGGTCTTGCTGACCAGGTGACGAGTGCACTGCAAGCGTTTCTGCCTCCTCCTGTCGTCTGGCCAAGGCCAGACGACGGTGACCCCTCCTACGAAAAATTCTCTATGGCTCCAGCAGACTGGAACCAACGATATGTTGTCACGGCGGATATAGAGAGCTTTTACGAGTGCATTGACCATGCGCTGCTGGCGAGTTTCGTGGGCGCACATCTCAAGGGCAAGGCCGCTTACTTACTTGCGCTTGAGTCATTTCTCGATGCCGTGATGGGAGCGACGGTCGGCCTCCCGCAAGGTCCTCCAGCAAGCGAAGTATTTGCCTCAGCTTATCTACTTCCCGTTGACGTAAATATATCGAGAGCAGGATGGTCTTACGTCCGTTACGCAGATGACCTCCTTGTTGGCGCTGACACCATCACTGATGGTCGTCGCAAGATTGAGACGCTTGAGACAGCGCTGCGAGAGATTGGCCTTCGGCTGAATGTGTCCAAGACGAAAATTATGCGGACGGCGACGTACCTTGGGATGCTCAACAAGCCTTCGCGGCGAGTCGAGCGTCTGAGGGACCAAATTCGCCAGATCGCCGAGAACCAGCTTCGTCGCAGCGAGGACTCCGAAGAGGTCGAGTCTATGCTTCGGGAAGTGGGCGTAGAGGAGGAGGTTCTGTGGGACTTGCTGTACCACAGAACCACAACGCTAGAAGAAGTCCTAGACGAAGTTAGGGACAAGCTGCGCCCGCCAATGGTAGAGGCATACGGACTTTACTTCGAGCGCGTGGCACGGGAACTTCGGACCGGCCTATTCGACGAGGAAATCGGGAGCGTTGAAAAGGACCTGCGAGAGTGCCTAACATTCTTAGCGAGTGCCAAACACAGCATCGACCTAAAGTCGGTCAATCAGGTGCTAAAGTGGTTTCCAAGATTGGCCAGGCACACGGCCATCTACCTCCGTTCTATCGCCCCCAACGCTGAACGCGACGTAGCCGAAATGCTACGGATGTGGCTTAAGCCAGGTGCTGACACAGACTGGGTGACATCCTGGCTGTGCTACGTCGTTGAGTCCTCGCCAACGCTAGTGTCCTCTGGACTTGAAGCCTCATTACGACGTTTGGCGCGCGACAGGAGCGTGGGATTGCTGACAAGGACTGGAGCGGTGCGCGCACTTGCCGCAGCCAAGAGGCTTGACTCAGTCACCTGGGACCAGTTACTAGATGATGCCTCTCCAACTATTCGTTCCGAGCTGATTCTGGGACGCCACGCAGATCCAGATCGTTATCCGGATTCCCCTTATGCGATTGAGCCAGGAATGACGTTCTAGGGGATTGCGAGCTGAGGCGAAACGGCAGGCGGCTCTGAAGGCGCGTGGGCTGTCAGCTCACGCTACGACAACGGGACTATGGGTGCCGCATCGGCAGGGCAATGGCAGTTCGTGACGTCCTAGCGCCCGCGTAGCGCCTCTGGTCCTACGCATCGCGACGTTGCACGGGGGCCTGCCTGCCGTAGTGGCAGGCTGGCCTCCGTAGCATTCAGGATTGGCATTGCTGCCAGTAGATCGCAATATCATCATGGTCGGTTGGCGGTCTATTGAGCACTCAGCATTATTCCCGACTCGTCAATATAGGCAATCCCGCGCTTCGTAATTTTTACCTTATCCGACCCACAGTGAATATAGTTCAAGTCGCGTTCCAGCCGGGTGTATATCCGCGCCATGTTCTTACGCATCGCTGGCGTGACCCACTCGCGCAACTGTTCGCGAGTGGCGCCCTTCGTGCCGCAATGGTAGAGCAGCGCGAGCAGATGCTCGCCCTGACTCAGCTTGGGATTGAGTACCTTAAGGTAGCCGCCGAAGTCCTCAATGACGGGAGCGCGCCGAGTAACTAGGTCCTCCACAATCCTGTGCGCCTCATCGGCCGAGACAGTCGGAGTATGCCAAAGACGCAGAAATTCGGCGAGCACCCAATCTAGCACGCTCACAATTAGTGTTGCATCTTGGAGGTTCGGATCAATGCCGTCTGCCAGGTGAGCAGCATCCCGGTTATTGCGGATGTCATAGACAACGCGCAGCGAGCGCGGAATGTGCAGCCGAATCGAAGGAGAATGGCCGGACGCCTTTGGAATTGCGGCCAGGTTCTTGATTAGGCCGTCGGTATCTAGTTTGCCACCGAAGGGCGTGAATTTTCCTGTGGTCTCCTCCTCCAGCAATCGAAACGCAGCCTCACAGAATCGGCCGCCCTCCACTGCCTGAAGCCTGTGACCGCCTTGGTAGAATTCCGTCTTCGCTTCCTGATATGCATCCAGAAGTTCACCGATCAACTTGGCATCACGACGAGCGGCGAGCGCGTGTCGGATCTGGTCTATCATGGCTTCTCAAGTTTCTTGTCCGTTGTGACGCCATCCTTCTCGGTGGTGGGTGAGGCATGAGACGACCTTGTACCCGCTTTCTTAGGGCTTGCCGCCTTCTTTGCAGTAGTCCTCCGTCGCCGAATTGGATGCTCACCTAGTGCGGCGTCCACGGCTTCACGGTTGGGCAGAGCCCTAACGAGCGCTTTTCCACGAGCTGAAATTTGCTTCTTGCCGCTACCGGCCGCAGCCAGATATCCGCTACTACGCTCGGCATTGTCAAGATCCCGACCGGCGTTTTGCATCCTCGGCTGCGCGGCTTCGGTGTTCAGCGAAACGATGTCAGTCGTCCTGAAATGTGTGGTCCCACGATACTCAGACAAATAGAACCCCAGGCAGGCGACCTTCTCAGCGTTGGACTTAGGGCGCTTCAGCGCGAGGAATTCCTCGGGTGACGGTGGCTCACCGTAACCAGCCGTCGACGGGTTCTGCCCATAGGTTGGCGGATAGGGCGGTTCAGAAGTCACGGCTGATGACGTCACTGGCACCGACGAGGCAACGAAGGGTACCGGCGGCTGAAGGGATACATCAAGAACCTCTCCTAGCCAGCGCAGTGCTCGACCGGCCTGTTCCTTGTCGAGGGGCTGTAGGGCTTGAAGAGCGGCTTTGGTTGCCTCTAGCTCGACGGTCGGATCGACCATCCCTCACTCCTGTATGGATCGGCGGCGGTTGAAAGCTGGTAGCCGCGCCCTCTCCCTGAGAGCCCTTCAGCATACAGATCTCTCGTGTGTAATAGCCATCCTCAACACCGTCGGTCGATCACTAAACCGGGATACGTACTGCTCTCGGGCTCAAAGGTCACTCGAAAGAGTGACCGAGATGGCCGGCGTTAGAACTCGTGTCCGAATGGGCAGTGCTTGTTCGACGGCTACACGACCCGGCCATCATGTGGAGAGCTGACCGGAACAGATCTTCACCATTGAATGCGAGTGTTCTTCACTTGCCTTGGTGGGGGACCTCTCGGGACGGCGGGGTGCACTGAGACGTCCTGGTTGGGGTGGTCCTGGCGTCCTTGTGGTCGGCGAATGCTCCCAGTAACCGCGTGGTGGATCTGACCCAAGCCGAGCACTCCCGCAATCGCCTCGTTGGGCTGGGCCACTAGCGGTGAGGCCCCGGCCGTACGAGACATGCCTCCGTGCGGCCGGGTACGCCTCAAACAAGATCGACCGCTGCCCACGAAAGGGGTACGCATGTCCGAGCAGGAGTACCGGCTGAGCGGGTCCGAGTTCGACGATCCGAGCGGACGTCACATCCTCCGGGGCACATTCGGATGCTAGACGGCGGATGTCGCGGTTGCTTTGTCGAGCGTGGGCGCTGGGTGCCGCACCCGTGCTGGACGGCGGAGCGGGCGGCGCTGGCATATGGCCATGACATGACGGTGAGGTTTCTCTGGGCATGAACGTTGATCTGCTGTTTGACGGTTCGAGGCGCGTTCCGGTCCGTCTCGGCGAGAAGCCGTACGACGCGGTTCTCGACGCGGTACGCACCTGCAAGGCGCTGAACCTGGACCCCATCCGCCTGGACGCGTGCGACTGGATGAACCTCGCGCACATCGCGACCCGTCTGGGTGTCTCGCGCGAGATCGTACGGCTGTGGGCCATCGGTAAGTACGGCCCCGGTAGGTTCCCGCCTCCGCTGAACCCGGGAATGGACACGAAGTTCTATAGCTGGTTCGAGGTTGGCGAGTGGCTACGCGAGCACAAGGACTACACGGACGAGCTGCCAGAAGAGCCGAGCCTGGCGGCGATGAATCTCGCCTTGCAGTTGCGTCGGATGGCGCCACGGATCAGCCGCTTGGATGCCATCGTGGACTTGATCATCATGTAGGAGTTCGGCTGCGTGCGGCCGTCCACACGCGCTCGAAGGAGCTGGCGTAGTGGGCGGCCATGCCGTCGCTGCCGGTACGGAGCAGGTGCAACACCGGTCCATACGATGCCGGGTGCCCGTAGACGTGAGGGTTGACGAGCAGTTCGTCGTCGGCGCGGTAGATGGAGTTGTAGAGCACCGTGTCGTGTATCCGGATCTCTGCTCCGTCCCGCGTCAACGGCTGGTAGAGCATGAGCGCGTTCTGGATTCGGGTACCCATCACAGGACCGATGCCCTCCTCCGCGCCGCGCTCTGCGACGTGCGCACCGTCCGGGTCGCCGAGTGCGATACGCACCTGTACCCCGGACTGTGCCTTGTCGCGTAGGAGCTGCTGCGTGGCGACGTCCTCGGCAAGGAAGAGCGCACTGTACGCGAGGATGTCGATCTCACGTACCGCGCTGGTGAACAGCCGTCGCCATGCGTCAATGGGAGCGGCAGAGCGGTAGGGGTACGCCACGCTGACCTCGTTCGGTCCGCGCGTTGGTCCGCTCGGGTAGGCGAGCTCCGGCCAGAGATCACCTAGATTCCAGCCGGTGATCCGGGCGAGCACGTCACGGTGGCGCGGGTACGGCACGCGCCCGCCCAGCCAGCGCGTCACGGTCTTAGGATCGACGCCGAGCCGTGCGGCAACGTCGGTGGTGTCCAAGCCGGCGCCGCGCATGGCGCGTGCAAGGGGATGGTTCATGGCGCTCTCCCGTCGTCGGGGAACGGCGGTCAGCATATCCAAGAAGTCCCAAGACGTCCTAACGATGCGGTGTTGGGCGGCGACCCTGTGATCAAGGCTGGGACCTATGAGCGGGGACGAGCCGGTTGGATCGGCACGACGATCGGCCGACGCGCTGGCATTGGCGCTGGAGGATGTCGGGTTCGACGTGGGGCACGCCTTTCCGATGCTTGGCCAGGGTTTCGACCGTGGCGGCGCCCCGATCGTCGAGTTGGGAAGCGTCGCACCGCCAGTGGCGGCGGCGTTGGCTGGTGTACTCGCCGAGGCCGCGCGCTGCGGCGTGATGGTGTCCGATGGCTGATCAGCCGAACGGGGGAGCAATGCTGGATACGCTCGAACGCGTGGCGGACGTGGCTTGGGCGCGAGATCTGGCATGCCAATTGCTCGGGGAGACACTTCCTCGACGCTGGTCGCATACGCAAGGCGTAGGAGGTCGGGCAGAAGAGATCGCGCACGTCGTCGGTGACGACGCGCCGATCCTGATCTCTGCCGCCTGGCTACATGACATCGGGTACGCGCCAGCGCTGGTCCGAACAGGGCTTCATCCGCTGGATGGCGCCCGCCATCTGCGAGACGTCGTGGGTGCCGAGCAGAAGCTGTGCCGGCTGGTCGCGCACCATTCGGCCGCGGTGATCGAGGCAGGTAACCGCGGCCTAGCCGACGACCTCGTGACCGAGTTCCCGCCGGTCGGTGGCCTTGTCGCGGACGCGTTGACGTACTGCGACATGACGACAAGTCCTGACGGCGCACCGGTTGACGCCGTAGCGCGGTTGGACGAGATCCTGAGCCGCTACGGCGACGGTCATGTCGTCACAGAGTCGATCACCAGGGCGCGCCCGCTCATCCTCGACGCGGTCGCGTCGGTAGAGCGGTTGCTTCGTACGGGGTGAGCCCTACCTGCCGCGCTCGCGGTCAGCCTCGGTCAACGCGCCTTGTTCGTCGCGGGTCCAACGGCGCCCGGCGCTGTCCAGGAATTCGATCTGAACTGGCTCTGGCTCGACGTATGACCGTAGCCAGTGGGCAGGAGCCGGCCGCCGGACCGTCTGACCGGGCGGCACGAGGCCGATGAACTCGGCATCGGGTTCGTCCTTGACCGGTGTTGGCAGCGGCAGCTCCACGTCGTAGATCGGCATGTCGCTGGCGTTGTGGATGTGGAACGCGAGCTCGCGGGTTCCATCCGGCTTGCGGCCCGCCTCGATCCAGGCGCTGATACGCGCGGCCTGGGCGCGCCGCTCGTCCTCGGCTCGGTCGGCTTCGCGGCGATGCTCACGGCGGAGCAGGAGGAACCCGACCAGGAACGCGCCGACCGTGCCTACGGCCGAGAAGATCTCGGCGCCTGTGCCGATCCACTCGCTAGCCAAGGTGCGGCGTCTCGTTCCCGGCGAGGTAGTGGCCGATCCTCATCCGCATCGACCGGTCGATGCGGAGCGCGTCGATTGCCTCGGGCGGCACCCAGCGCACCTCGCGGGATTCGTCGCTTGGCGTGGGTTCACCGCCGACGGGCCGGGCCGTGACGACGACGGAGCACTCCTGCCGCACCTCGCCGTTGCTGGTGTAGAGCATCACGTGCCGGGGATCGGTGTAGATGCCCACCAGCCCGGTGACCTCCACCCGGACGCCGGTCTCCTCCAGCGTTTCGCGTACGGCCGCGTCGGGCAGCGATTCGCCGAGATCCAGGGCGCCGCCGGGCAGGGCCCAGTTGTCGTTGTCGGCACGCCGGATCATCAAGATCTGGCCGGCGTCGTTGACGACCACGACGTTCACGGACGGCACGATGCTGGTGGCCCTAGGGGCGCTCGGGTCGTCGTAGAAATCGATGCGTCCCGCCACGACAGCTACTCCTGCTCCAACGGGGTCGCGCCGTCCCAGACCCGCTCGAAGCTTTCGGTGTAGGTGCTGACCATGCCGCCGCCGGCGACGCGTCGCAGGTGTAGCACCGGGGCATGCGACGCCGTGTAGCTGTAGATGTGGGTGTTGACCAGCAGTTGGTCGTCCGCACGATAGATCGAGTTGTAAAGGACCGTGCGGTGCAGCCTGAACTCGATTCCGTCGATCCCGCGCAACGGCCGGTACATCACGATCGCGTTTCTGATCTTCGCTGCCTGGCTGTCGTCAACGCCTTCGTCCGCTCCACGCTGGGCCACCGCGTCACAATCCGGGTCGCCGAGCAGGATACGCACCCGGGCACCTGCCTCAGCTTTCTTGCGCAGGATGCGCTGGATGCCCGCGTCTTCGGATACGAATAGTCCGCTGTAGACGAGGATGCCGACCTCCTGTTCAGCGGTGTCAAAGAAGTTTCGCCACAGGTCCGACGGCACCGTCCAACGGTGCGGGTAGACGTTAATGATCTCGCTTTCGGACGCGTTGGCAACCTGGTCAGGCGTCAACGCGTCGGGCCAGAGGTACGCCTCGTCCAGGCCGAGATGAGCGGCCGCCGCGTATCTGTGGCGGCGGTACGGCATCCGGCCCTGAATCCAACGCTCCACGCTCTTGGTATCGACCTGGAGCACGGCGGCGAGGTCGGCAGGAGTGACGCCGCGTTCGAGCATCGCGGTACGCAGACGATCGTTCGGCATTCGGCTTCCCAAATAGGACGTCCGGGCAGGATGCCCACGATAGGCGAGACATCTTCTACACGTCCAGCCACGACCTGACCACGTCCGGTCAGTTGCTCGCATCCTCATTCCGTCGGCGCAGTACGGCGGCGGCGAACAACGACGTAGGAGGTGGTGTCCACACATGTCACGACGCCCGTTAGGGCTTCCCGGCCCGCGCTGCGCGTGCGGCGCAGCGACCGAACCGGGGAAGCGGTGCCTCAAGTGCCGGGCCCGGGCCCGCTGGATGCGCCGCAAGGCGCGCCCCGAGCAGGTCGGGGAGGTGGACGCGTGACGCCGGCTGTCAGCCCTTCCATGGCGGTTGTCCTGTTCGCCGTTGCTGACCTCCTCGCCCATGGTGGGGCGCCGGACCCGCGCAGTGTGACGGTGTCCGAACGGTTCGGCCTTGAGGTTGAGACCTGGACGCTGGTGGAGCTGCGGGCCTGGGCGGCCCGCCTGGGCATCGACGTCCAGGCCCGCTACTCCCAGCCGTACACCTACGACGGCATATCGCACACCCTGACGAACACATACGGCACCTGGCGCGGCACGGCCGTTCGCCTGCACTGCTGCGAGCCGGTAGACGGGGCAGGCCACCAGTGAAGATGACAGGAATGCCGCCGTCGCGCCCCGGGTGGGGTGCCGGTCTTGCGGCCGGATGCCTCGTGAGTCTCCTCGGCGCCTGCGGCCTCGGCGCCGCCCTCGTGTACTGGATCGCCTCACGTCTCGGCCTGGTCGACGTCCAGCGGCTCGGCGCGCTCGCCCAACTCGTGCTCGTCCTGCTCGCTATCGCGGCCGGGCAGGCCGCGGCGACCGCTTGGGCATGGCGCACGCGCCCCGGCGCGGTGCGGGTGTGCCTGACGCAGGGGCCGCACGTGGCCGCGTACGTCGCGGTGCCGTTCTGGTGGTCCGGCACCTGGTCGGTCTGGTTCATCCTATGGGGCACTGGGACGCTGGCCGCCTTCGCATGGCTGACCGTCTGGTACCTCCAGAACCCGCGTTCGAGCAATTGTCAAGACTTGTGGATGAGAGATCTTGATCAGGCGGCGGTGACGGCCTCGGAGGCCGGGGTAGGTACGGGGCGTTCGACAAGCTTGCCGCGTTCGAATCGGGCGCCGGCGCGGACGAGGGCGACGAGGTGAGGTGCGTTGACCGCCCGCCAACGGTGTTGTGCGGCTTCGATGAGCTTGAACGCCATGGCCAGGCCGGCAGCCTTCGAGCCGGGGCCCTTGGTGACCTTGGTGCGGTGCCGGACGGTGGCGAATGTCGACTCGATCGGGTTCGTGGTGCGCAGATGGATCCAGTGCTCGGCGGGGAAGTCGTAGAAGGCCAGCAGCTCGTCGAGATCGTCGGTGATCTTCGCGACGGCCTTGCCGAACTTGGCGCCGTAGGCCAGCTTGAACGCCGCGACGGCGCGGCGGGCGTGGTCGCGGTCCTCGGCGTTCCAGATCTCGGCCAAGGCCCGTTTCGCTGCCGGGTGTGCCGACTTGGGCAGCGCCGACAGCACATTGCCGATCTTGTGGAACCAGCAGCGCTGCTCACGGGTGGTCGCGAACACCTCCCGCAACGCCGCCCAGAACCCCAACGCTCCGTCCCCGACCGCGAGGACCGGGGCGCGCATGCCGCGTCGGGCGCAGTCACGCAGCAGGTCCGCCCACGACCCGGTCGACTCCCGATAGCCCTCGGCCAAGGCGATGAGTTCCTTGGTGCCGTCGACGCGCACGCCGACGATGACCAGCAGGCACAGTTTCTGCTCGTCCAGGCGCACGTTCAGGTGCACGCCGTCGGCCCATACGTACACATAGTCCACACCGGACAGATCCCGGTCACCGAACGCGCGGGCATCGTCCTGCCACTGCACGGTCAGCCGGGTGATCGTCGCCGCGGACAGGCCCGAACCGCTGCCCAAGAAGCTCTCCAGCGCCGGCACGAAGTCCTGTGAAGACAGACCATGCAGGTACAGCAGCGGCAACACCTCGGTGACCTTCGGCGACTTGCGGCACCACGCCGGCAGGATCACCGAGGCGAACCGCTGCCGCTCGCCGGTCGCCTCGTCGACGCGCTTGTCGTTGACCCGCGGCGCGACCACCTGCACCGCCCCGGCCGAGGTCAACACCTGCCGCGGCTGGGCGCGGCCGTTGCGTACCACCAGACGCCGGCCGTCCTCATCACGCTGGTCGGCGTGCGCGGCGATGTACGCGGCGACCTCCGCCTCCAGAGCGGCGGCCAGCATCCGCCGCGCGCCGTCACGCACGATCTCGTCGATCAACGAGCCGCCCACCGTGGGCGCGTCCGGCGCGGTCGCTGGCGTGGCGTCATCGGGGTTGACTACCGTGAGCACGGGCGTACCTTCCCGACCCGCGTTGGCGCGCGGGCCTTACTCGATTCCCTGGACTGGACTCGTCGGGAGGGTACGCCTCCCGACCCTCATCCACAGGTTTCGAGCATTGCTC
>JBBEWH010000165.1:0-93059 GCA_037414955.1 Actinomycetes bacterium KLBMP 9797 | reverse complement strand
CCCTGCTCGACTCGATCGCACCGATCCCTGGCCGGCGTGGCCGGCCCCGCCACCGCCCCGACAAGCTGCACGCGGACAAGGCATATGACCAACGCGCCCTGCGTGCTGAGGTCAGCCGGCGCGGGATCGGCGTACGGATCGCCCGCAAGGGCGTCGAGTCCTCGCAGAAGCTGGGCCGGTACCGCTGGATCGTGGAAGCGTGCCTGGCCTGGCTGATGAACAACCGCCGTCTGGTCCGCCGCTACGAACGCAAAGCCGAACACTTCCAAGCCTTCGCAGACCTGGCCTGCGTACTGATCTGCTACCGCCGCTGGCTCAAGGCCACCAACTGAGACACCCCCTAAGCATCGTGCCGGTGTACATCACTACCCGCGCCCTGGCCTACGGCCCGACCCATGATCTGGGGGGAACGCGGTGGTCGGCGTCTTCCTCACCGTCGGAACCGGCGCGCTGCTGTCCTGCTCCTTCGAGAAGTGGAGGCGCCGCATCGATGCAATTTTGGATGCACTGCGGGGAGACCGTTACTAGTAGGGCTTTGTTAGGTTAATCGGGATCCGTTGCGGTGTAACGGTTTGATCGTTTGGTGACAGGTGGGGCATGCGCCGGTCCAGGTGGCGAGCAGCAGTTGTAGCTCGTGGATGACCTTGTAGAGGGTCAGGCCGGCGCAGCCGCTGTTGGGTCGTGTCGCAGCAGGGTGATGAACAGGTGTGCGGCGGTGACGAGGGTGACGTGGCGGTGCCAGCCGGTCCAGGAGCGGCCTTCGAAGTGGTCCAGGCCGAGGCCGGTCTTGAGTTCGCGGTAGTCGTGTTCGATCCGCCAGCGGATCTTCGCGGTGCGGATCAGGTCGGCGGGGGTGGTGTCGGCGGGTTGGCTGGTCAGCCAGCAGCGGTACCTCAACCGCAAGCTCACCTCCTGAGCGATCATCCATCGCCAGCCACCCCGAAACGCGGTATGGAGCGCCCAGGCGTCAGGGCGTAAGCGATATGAAAGCGATATGTAAGCGCAAAGTCGTACCCTCGTTCGATGTCCATACCCCTCCCTACCGGTGAGGAATGACCTTGAAGAACCCATCGAACGAACGTTGGGCACGCCTCGCGCTCATCGCGCTCATGGTGCCGGTGCTGCTGGCAACCTCGGCAGGCACCGCCATGGCGGCCGAACCCGTGGCCAGATCGACCGGGCCGTGCGCCACCGTGCTGGCAAAGCTCGCCCCGGGCGAGACGGTCTCCCGTGTGGTGTCGAGGACCTGCGCGGCCCCCGGCCAGCAGCCGGTCGCACCCGCCGGCGCGTCGTTGCTCCTCAACGTCTACCGAGATGCCAACTACGGCGTGCTGCTCGAGCAGTTGTACGGCTACGAAGGCCCTTGCGACGCCAGCGGCTACAGCCTCAGGGTGGGCTGGAACACCGGCTATTACATCTCCTCGTTCGGCACCCATAGCTTCTGCTCATACGTCCGGGCTTACACCGGCAGCAACTGGGACGGTGGCTGCGGCACCTTTTACGACGCCACCCCGTACGTGGGTGACTACTTCAACGACCGGATCCGGTCGTTCCGGGTCGCCTCCGCGTGGCACCCCTGCTGACGCACACATTTCATCGGCATAGATCAGTCCCGCGCCTAGTAGGGCTTTGTTAGGTCGGCGTGTGGTGGGGTCGTCAGGCTGGTGCGGGTAGTTTCATGCTTCGGTGACTCCGGATGAGCTTTCGGTTGTGCGGCAACGCCTTGAAGCGTTCGCGGCGGACGTGTTCATGCCCTTGGCCCGGTCTGACCAGCGGGCCAAGGGCGAAACGTATCTGCGTGGGCTGTTGCTGGACGGGCGGCGTAAGTCACCCTGCTGCGACACGACCCAAAAGCGGCTGCGCCGGCCTGACCCTCTACAAGGTCATCCACGAGCTACTGCTGCTCGCCACCCGGACCGGCGCATGCCCCACCTGTCACCAAACGATCAAACCGTTACACCGCAACAGATCCCGATTAACCTAACAAAGCCCTGCTAGGCCGTGTTACTCGCCCATCCGCTAACTGGAGCGCCGCCGAGCCGGGCAAAGTGGACGCGTTCCGACACGCGTTCAATGCACTATTGCGCGGTTTACTGGTGGAGCGCACCTATTCGCGGTGTGCGGTATTCCTGGGTGCCCGGCCGCGGCGAGCTAGCCCCGGCACGGTGTGTCGGCGCACAGACTCATGTGCACAGGCGCGTACGGGTGAACGGGGTCTGTCGCCGATCTTGTGACGGCGCCCGACGCCGCCAAGATCTGCGCCGTGCTCTCGGGATTTCTGAAGACGGTCCTTCCTCGTCTGTCCAATGTGGTCTCGCGAAGGGCGCCCTGCTACGCCTGGTCGCCTGCTGCGGCCTCTCCAGCGAAGACCCGGAGGCGCACAGCCGGGAGCCTGCCGAATTATGACGACTACACTGTGACCCGTGAATGTCTCAGTGATCGTCGGCCGGGTGTTGCTCGGGATCTGTTCGGTCATCGGCCTCGTCGGTGGAGCGACGCAGGTGGTCAAGGCCGTCATCTATTTCAGCGCCGACCGCTACGCGGCCGAGCTGACCGACTACATGGACCTGCTCTTCGGTGCCCTGGCGGCCTTCGCGATCTTCGTCGTCGGCGCGTTCCGCGCGCCCTTCGTCGTCCGACTCATCGTCGCGATCGGTGGCGCCGTCGCGATGTTCGTCGGCAGTTTCATCGTCGCGATGATCGGTGCGACGGTGGCCGACCGCGGCGGACCGCGCGGCAATCTGGAAGACGGCATCAACGGCGGCATCTGGTTCGTCCTCACCGCTGTCTTCCTCGTGGCGATCGCCACGAGGCGGTGGCCGGTACAACAGAAGGATGCGCCGTCACCCATGGCCGACTGACCGATCGACCGCCGATCGGGTCGGGGTCGTGATGGTCAGCTACAACACGCTGGCCGTCACCGCGCAGGCCGTCTACGCGGTATCGCGCACCACGCCGGCACGGCTCGTCGTCGTCGACAACGCCTCCACCGACGGGTACGCCGAGCTGTTCACCGCGTTGGCGGACGCCGGCCTCTGCGAGGTGATCGCGAACCGCGAGCAGCGCTACCACGGCCCGGCGCTCACCCAGGCGATGGACCACCTGTCCGCGACCCAGTCCGGCGACCGGCGAGTCGGGCCCGTGCTGACGGCTGAGGTCATCGGTCTGTCCCCGTCCCGACGGGCGTCTCATACTGCCTTCTCTGCGGGTGTTTGTGGGATGGGTGTGGATCGCTGCTGCGGTCAGTCTCGCGCCCTGATGGGCGAGCGGGGCGGTTGCATCCGGCCCGGTGTCCAGTTCTTGGCGAAGATCCAGTCGAGGCCGTCTTCTCCGGCGGTGTCGAGGTGCGCGGCGCGGCACAGCCCGGTTCGTTCGGCGACTGTGGCGGAGGCGACGTTGTCCGGTCGGACGCGAGCGACGACCGGACGGTCTGGCAGGTTCGTGGTTGCCCAGCTGACGACCGAGGTCGCGGCTTCGGTGGCGATGCCGTTGCCCCAGGAGGCCGGGTCCAGACGGTAGAAGAGGTTGAGGACCTCTCGGTCCTGCAGACGCATGAGCTTGAGTCCGCAGAAGCCGAGGACGCTGTGCTGGGCGTCGGCCTCGCGCGGGTGGATGGCCCAGTAGCCGAAGCCGTGCTGATGCCAGTGCTGGTCCCACCGGCGGTAGAGGTCTTCGGCGTCCGCGCGGGTGGCGAGCATGTCGGCCGGGTTGTGGGCGCATGCCGCAGGGTCGCGGTGGATGCGGTAGATCGCGTCGACGTCCGCCGGGGTGGGTCGCCGCAGGGCCAATCGCGTGGTCAGCAGTTCTTCGTGACCGAGCTGATGATCGCCCATGGTGTTGATCCTTTCATAGCGGTCTGGCGGTCCCTGCCCGACGTCGCAACGCTCGGGCCGCTCAGGTCAGCGTCGGGAGGGCTTCTTGGGCGTGAGCCGGAACGACCGAGCAACCTTCTCCCGGTAGACCTGCTGCGTTTCGGGATCTCAGGGGATGCACCAGCGTCCGCCGGGGCCCGGCGGGCTGGCAGCCGTAGCGGCGGACCCCCAGACCACTGCGAGCGGGAAAGAACCACAGGTCACAGGGCGTGGACCATAGCCACCCGGCAGCACTCGCCCTCCCGGACCGGCTGCCGCAGACCGGTCGAGCCGACCCCGGCGATCCCGCGTTCCGCAGCGGCGGCTGCCACCGGTCACCGCTTCCCGGGCGGCACCCGTGAAGGCGCGTATCCCTTTCAGATAGAAGAAAGCCTATATTCGAGGCCCCCGCCGATCGGTACGATCCGCACATGACCCGCTTCGGCGCCACGAAGATGCATGCCCGCGCGACGCGTCGCACCAGCGCGGCCGCCATCATCGTCCTGATCGGACTGTCGACGGTGGCCGCGCCCGACGCCGCCGGGGCCGCGATGGCCGACCGACTGCCCACGCCCAAGACCCCCAGCGCCGTCGTGCAGAGCCCGACCAGCGTCGCGCTCACCTGGACCGCCGTCGCGGGCCCGGTGGCCGCGTACACGGTGGAGGTGGCGAGCCCCTCCACCTTCGTGCCGATCCTGACCACGACGGCACTGTCAGCGACGGTGACGGGTCTCGCGCCGGACCGCGCGCACAACTTCCGGCTGATCGCCCGCGCCACACCGGATTCGGGCCTCGCCGACAGCTGGCCATCCACCTACACCCATGTGGTCACCCCACCCACGCCGGAATTCGAGCCACCGACCGCGCCGGGATCCCCGACGATGCAACGGTTGGGCATATTCGGCGTCTCCGTGACCTTCCTTCCGGCGACGGACAACGCGCGGGTCGCGTCCTACGTCGGCGAGGTACTCCGAGACGGGGTCTGGACCCGGGTCGCCACCTCGCCCGGCACGCAGATGCACCTCAGCGGACTCACCGCGGCGACCTCGTACACCCTGGCGGTGAGCGCCGTCGACTCCAGCGGCAACCGGTCCCCGCGGTCGGAGCCGCTGGTGTTCACCACCGCGCCGTACACCCACCTGCCCCAGTGCTTGGTCACCCTGGATCCGGACGGCCCCTACTACCAGCTGACCGTTCAGGTGTACAACACCACGGCGGCGGCGGTGGACCAGTGGGCGGTCACCTTCCGGATGCCCGTCGCGCACACGCTCACCTCGCCCCGGCTGGCGCGCGACGACGCCGACGCCGTCCTGTCCTCCGAACCCGGCAGCAGCCTCCCGTCCGGTACGGAGACGATGTTCTGGTCCTACGTCCCCCAGAACGGCGACGCCACGCTACCCAGCGACTTCGCGATCAGTGGGGAGCCCTGCACCGTCCAGCAGGTCTGAGCACGAAAGCCATTCAGCCGCACCTGAACGCACGTTGACCCGTACGCCGACAGTCCTGGCCGCAGCTGGCTCATTTCGCCGGGGCTGTCATGGTCCTGGGGTCGAGCCGGCCGCCGGTGCGGCGACCTAGCCCGTAGCGGCCTGCGTGTCTGGCCGGACTCGTTTGACGTCTCGCGTTCATGCCGCCGCTGGTCCGAGTGTTTCCCGGGGCCGCGGTCGTGACCTTGGCGCCAGTGCGGGTCTACGCGCACAGGTGTGCGGCGTGTTGAGGGTCGGCTGCGGTGAGCTGGTGATCACGCGGGGGAGGTGATCCGCCGCACGCCCGCGATGAGCGTCTCTGGCTGGATCGCGAGGCCGTCGGCGGAGGCGACGTGGGTCTCTACTGCGCCATGGATGAGTGTGAGCAGGAGGGCGAGCAGCTGGTCGGCGGGCAGGGCGGCGCTGACCTTACCGGTCTTCTGCGCGGTGGCCAGCTGGTCGAGCTTGCGCTTGTTCGACGCGGCGGTGGCGGGTAGCTGATTCATGACGCCGGGGCGTTCGAGCTGGTGCCAGCGCACGAGCCGGACGAGTTCGGGATGCGTGACCGCGAAGTCGAACAGGGCTGCCGCGTATGCCGGGAGGTCGTCGGCGGTGAACGGAACCGCGTCGAGCAGCACGGCATGGTTGGCCTCCAGGACGCTGTCGAACAGCCCTTCCTTGCTGGCGAAGTACGCGTATATGAGCTGCTTGTTGGCGCCGGCCCGAGTCGCGATCCGGTCGACGCGCGCCCCGGCCAGCCCGTACTGGGCGAACTCGACGGTGGCGGCCTGGAGGATGCGCTGCTTCGTCGCGGCGGAGTCACGGGTGGCCATGGCCACCATCCTACACGTAACCAACTAGTCAGTTGCCAAATGACCGGGCCCCAGCTAGCGTGTAACTAACCAGTTGGATGGCGGTGGAGGCGAGGTCCGTTGACCCGGGGCTCGCCACACCAACCAGGCACCAGAGAAGGAGAAGGTCACCACATGTCCAGCACCGCTAAGGTCGCGCTCGTCACCGGAGCATCCTCCGGGATCGGCGCCGATGCCGCCCTGCGTCTGAAGGACGCCGGCTACACCGTCTACGGCGCCGCACGGCGCACCGAACGGATGTCCGCCTTGCGCGCCGCGGGTGTGAAGGTCCTCAGTCTCGACGTCACCGACGAGGATTCGATCCGCGCCGCGGTCGACACGATCATCGGCCAGTCGGGCCGCATCGACGTCCTGGTCAACAATGCCGGCTACGGCTCCTACGGCTCCATCGAGGACGTCCCGATGGTCGAGGCGCGCGCCCAGATCGAGGTCAACGTCTTCGGCCTGGCCCGCCTGACCCAGCTCGTGCTACCGCACATGCGCGCCCAGCACAGCGGCACGATCATCAACATCAGCTCCATGGGCGGCAAGCTCGTCGCCCCGCTGGGCGGCTGGTACCACGCCAGCAAGTACGCCGTCGAGGCGCTCAGCGACGCCCTGCGCATAGAGACCGCGCAGTTCGGCATCAACGTCGTGGTCGTCGAACCCGGATCGATCCGCACCGAATGGGGTGCCATCGCCGCGCAAACGGTAAAGGACACCTCCGCCAAGGGCGCGTACTCGACCATGGCCGACCGCGTCGCCACGACACTGGCCGCCAGCTCCCAGCCCGACGCGCGCATGGCCTCGGCACCCTCGGTCATCGGCAAGACCATCGTCAAGATCGTCAAAGCCCGCCGCCCGCGCACCCGCTACCGTGTCGGCTTCGGGTCCGCCCCCACGATCTTCCTGCGCTGGCTGCTGCCGGACCGCGCCTTCGACGCCGTCATCCGCCGCGCCGTCGGGATCTGACCCAAGAAGCATTCGGCGAGGAACACGACCATGCCAGAACCGAGCAACACCGTCGCCGTCGTCACCGGCAGGCGTATCGGCCTCTGGCGCGCCAAGGCCCTCGTGCAGAGCCGCCGGCTGCTCGGTAGTAAGCACAACTCGAACCGCGCGGGCAATGCACCCACATCGAGGCCGCGATCGCCAACGCTGACGTGGCCCCGCAGCGCAGACGCCGTTCACACACACTGACGATCTCGCCAAACAAGCGGTCACCGCACCGCGTACGCGGGACTGTACAAATAACGGTGTAGCTCAGACAAAGAGGACACCTGATGACAGTGACAACGGCAGCAGACAGCCACACGCCGGCCGCCGGCGTTTCCTCGTGTGGCGGATCCGGTCCGTCAATGCGCCGGCTGGCACGACGCCGACCGGCCAACGTTGGGAGTTGACGGCGGCGGGCTCAGCGGCGCAGCGCGGCGGCCGGCTCGATCCAGGCGGCGCGCAGCGCGGGATATACGCCGGCGACGAGCCCCACGCCGGCGCCGATGGCCGGGGCGGCGGCCACTGTCCACGGGGCCAGCACGGCGGTCCAGTCCCGCAGCACGGCGGTGCCGACCACTGCGGCCACGGCGACGCTGCCCCCGATCAGACCGCCGAGCAGGCCCAGTGCGATCGATTCGGTGAGGAACTGGGCCGCGATGTGCACGGGCCGGGCGCCAAGACAGCGACGCAGGCCGATCTCGTTGGTGCGTTCCAGGACCGCGACCAGGCTGGTGTTCGCGATCCCGACCGCGCCGACTACCAGCGAAATCCCGGCAAGCAGCAGGAACAGCGAGTTGAGGTCGCTGGTCACCCCGGCGCGCAGCGACTGCGGGTCGGGCGGCGTGGTGACCTTGAACCGCTCGGGCGCGTCCGGTCGCAGGGCGAGGGCCGCCTGCGACGCGACCAGCGCGGCGGCGCCGAGCCGCGTCTCGACCAGCATCTTCGCCCGCTGCTCTACCGGCGGCGGGTACGCGCGCAATGCGGTCCCGGTCGGGATGATCACAGAGAGCAGCAGGTCCGGCATCCGCTGGACGTCGCCGATGATGCCCAGCACGGTGTACGGCGTGCCATCGACGAACACGGCGATGTGTCCGTCCAGCCGCGTGATGCCGAGCCGGTCGGCCGCCGCCGCCCCGAGCACCGCGACATTCTCCCCGCGCTCGGCGTGGAACCGGTCGTAGAACCGGCCAGCCCGCAGCGTCGGGCGGGCAGCGGCCAAGGCGGACGGTTCCGCCGCGACGAACGTGAGCGCATCCCGATTGGCCGGCGCACCGGGCACGGCGGCGAACCGCGGCGCGGATAGCGATACCGGCCAGTACACACCGGCATGACGCACCCCGTTCAGTCCGGCAATCCGCGTCGCGGCGTCCGCCGGGAACGACGCGGCGGTGTCCGCTGGATCGGCCCCGCCGATATCCTCCACGGTCACCTCGGTGGCAGCCAGGGCCGTGAACCGCTGGTCGATCTGCCCGGCGGCGGTGGCAGTCAGCCCGAGGATCGCCACGAACGCCCCGGTGCCCAGCACCGTGCCGAACATGGTCAGCACCGACCGGGCCGGCCGCTGTGCCAGACCGGCCAGCGCCTCACCGAGCAGGTCGCGCAGCGACGGCCGGGTGCCTTTACTCATGCAGGACCCCGTCCCGGATGGTGAGGGTACGCGCGCCGCGCGCCGCCACCTGCGGATCGTGCGTGATGACCACCAGGGTGAGACCGTCGGCGCACAGGTCGTCGAGCAGTTCGAGTAGGTTCTCGGCGCTCGCGGAGTCCAGGTTGCCGGTGGGCTCGTCGCACAGCAGCAGGCTCGGCCGCTGGGCCAAGGCGCGGGCGATCGCGACGCGCTGGCGTTCGCCGCCGGACAGGACCAGCGGCAGCGCGTCCCGGCGATGCGCCAGGCCGACGCGGTCCAGGGCCTCGACCGCGGTCATCGCCCGCTGCCGGCGGGAGACGCCCGCATACAGCCGAGCCAGCGCGACATTCTCCGTCGCGGTCCGGTACGGCAGCAGGTGAAACGACTGGAACACGAACCCGATCCGCTGTCCACGCAGCGCCGCCCGCTGCCGCTCGCGCAGCCGGCTGACGTCGACGCCGTCCAACTCGTACACGCCCTCGGTGGGTCGGTCCAGCAGCCCGGCGACGTTCAGGAACGTCGATTTGCCGGAGCCGGACGGGCCGACCACGGTGACGTACTCCCCAGGCCGGACCGTCACGTTGGCATCGCGCAGCGCCCGCACCGGAGGTGGCCCCGGGTAGGTCAGCCCCACGTTGGTGAACGAGATCACCGGCGTCATCCGCTGATCACCACCCGGTCGCCGTCCCGCATCCCGCCATCCGCCGGCGCGACCTCCACGAAGCCGTCGCCGGAGACACCTGCGCGGACCTCGACCCGGCGCACCGCGCCGGTACCGGTTAGCACCGACACGGTCGTGCGCCCGTCGGCACCGGCCGATACCGCGGACAACGGCACCACCAGCACGGCGGTCGTGGTGCGGGCCGCGGTCAGCGTCACCCGCACGTCGCTGCCCGACCACGGCGCCGGCAGCGGCTTGTCGGAAGTCACCGTCATGGGGTGGTACGCGGCCTCAGCCTCACCTTCGGAGCGGCCCTCGGCGAGCGGGGCGGTCAGGGTGCCGACCCCGTCGACCCGTCCGGTTGCCTGCTGGCCCCGCGTCTCGGCGGTCAACCGTGCCGGCATACCTGGGCGTACCAGGGCCACCTGGTCCGGCCGCAGCTTCACGATCACCTGGAGTGGCCCCGCCGCGATGGTGACCAGTGACCCCTTCACCTGATCGCCCACCCGGGCCGCCACCGTGGCCACCCGGGCCGGGAACGCCGGCACGAACACGAACTCGTTCAGCGGCAGCATCGGACCGGTGTGCGCGACCAGGTCGGCCTCCTTGCGCTGGGCCCGGACCAACTGGTCCTGCGCCTGCGCCCACTGCTGGGTGAGCGGCTGCTCGCCGGCGCGGCGGTCTCATCCGCGGCGATCCGCCGCCGCAACGCGTCGACGTCCCGCCGGGCGCTCGCCACGGCGTCCGCGGCCGCGTCGCGTGCCTCCATGTCACCCCGGCCGCCGAGCCCGCCGGTGTCTGGAACGTCGTAGCCCAGCCGCGCGTAGAGGCGCCGCACCGCGGCCTTGGTACCCGGTCCGAACACCCCCGCGCGGTCGCCGCCGGTCTCCAGGCCGAGCCGGCGCAGGGCCGTCTGGGCCTGCCGCACGTCCGGGCCGGAGTCACCGGGCTTCAGGTCGCGGTACGCCGGCACCGCCCCGGCCAGCGCGATCACTGGCCGGCCCGACACGGCCAGCAGGACCCGGCCGGTCTGTACCTCGTCGCCGGGGCGTACCCGCACCGCCGTCACGACCTGGATGGTGGCGCCCTGCGCGGTGACCGGGCTGACCTCGATTGTGGTGGCCGGGGCCACCTGACCGCGGGTCACCAGCGTGCTCTCCAGTACCCGCCGCTCCACCACGGCGGTGATCAGCGATGGTTGCGGCGCGCGGGCGCTCGCGGCGGTCTGCTGCGGTGACCGAACGAACGTCGAGGCGACCAGGCCGCTGGTGGACAGGACGGCGCTGCCGATCGCGACCACCAGCACGCCGCGTCGCCCGCTTCGCACAGTCATTGCCTTCTCACCCGTCAGCCGGCTGTGACGACTTCGGCGGCGTTGCGCTGCACCATGTCGTGGTAGTCCTTGACCGCTTGCAGCCGGGTGGCGTTCTCCTCTATCGCCCGCTTCTGGTACGCCACCTCGGCGGCGTACCAGACGCCCACCAGATTGGTCTCCAGCTTGCAGGCGACGTCGGCCTTGGCCGTCTCGATCTCGGCCGGCGTGGCGTGATCGGTGTCCCACCGGGGATCGTCGTTGGCGTCCGACGGCTTGCGGTAGTCGAATCCGCGCTGGCTCATGCACTGGCTCCACCGCGCGAACGTGGCGGTCATCCGGCTGTGTTGCTCGGCCCGCTGGTGCGCCTCGTTGGCCATCAGCTCCACCCGGGTCTCGGGCGGCTGCTCGATACCGCCGGCCAGCGTCCGCAGCGCCTCGGCGCCGCAGCCACCCTCAGGCACCGGCTGGCCGTCGACCTTGCTCTCGCCGCGCCCCATCCACACCGCCATTTCCACTTCGGTGGGCTCGCGCTCCTGCCGCGGCCCCTCCTCGCCGCCAGCCGACCCTCCGTCCGCCGTGGGCAGCGGTTTGTAGCCGTAGCGGGCCACCCGGTTCGCGTCGAAGATGCCGTACCGCCGGCCGTAGAGGGGAGCGGTCGAGTCCGGCGGCACGGAGCCGATGACCGGCCAGTCCAGTCCGAGCCGGCGCATGCAGTCCCGGCCCAGCCGGTTGATCGCCAGGTCGGGCACGTGCCACTTCAGCGTCACCGCCAGGTAGGCGTCCAGTGGAAGGCTGATCTCCCGCGCGTCACGAATGGTTGGCACCGGCCCGAGCGGCGGCTCGCCAGCGGCCGGAGAAGGCTCACTCTGGCATCCGCCCAGCCCGAGCAGCAGCGCCCCGGCGAGGCCCAACAACACTGTCTTTCGGCGCATCTGTCCCTCCTCGTCGAGGTGAGCGGCGCGTGTGGGAGACGGGTCTCCCACACGCGCACGTCATTGGCGTTGATCAGCAGGACTGAGAGCTCGAGTGGGCGCTGGCCTTGTTGTTCAGGAAGCCGAGGCTGCTGTACCACGCGCCGACGGTGGGCGTGGTCGGCTCCGTCCGCCCCAGGTGCGTGACCAGGCTGCCCTCACAGCTCGAGTGCTCGTACAGGTATATGCGGTGGGTGTGTCCGTTTTTCGAGCTGTCGGGCGAGTCATTGATAGTGGTCGGGGTGTTGATGTATCTCTCGCCGGAGTTCTGGTAGTGGGCCATCACGTTCAGCGAGGTGTCGTAGACGCCCCCACCGAAATTGCCGAACTGGAAGACGACGAATTCGCCCGTGTGGTAGCTGCCGTCCTCGTCGGCGAGGGCGGCCGTTGCCGTGCCGCCGACCAAGGCGCCCGCGGCCAATGCCACGATCGCCGCACGTTTGGCGGCTCGCGCCGCCAGCTCGGTTACCTTCACGAGTCCTCCTCATGTTTGGGTCCGGTGTGGTTTGCGGCGGGCTGCCCGGATCCCGTGCACCGAGGCCCGCCGGTCTGCCGCGAACCATGGCCCTCGGGCGGGCTGTCCGGCTGAATCCCGGAGGATCGCGGAGACCCGCGGAACACGCCGACGTCAGGCCAGCGCGATAGGCAGTGATTGATTGACGCGCTCCAGCTTGACCTGGATCGAGGCCAGTTGCCCGGTCCGGCCGGCTCGGTCGAGCAGCTCCGCCGCGTGGCGCCAGGTGTCCCGCGCCCTGTCCAGGTCGCCCGCATCCGCCAGCACGTCGCCGAGGTGGTCGAGGGTAAGGCACTCTTCCGGCTGGTTCCCAGTCTCCCGGAACAGGTCGGCAGCCCGCCGGTAACAGGCTCGGGCCGGCTCATGATCGCGCAGCTGGTGGTACGCGTGGCCGAGACTGTCCAACGTGTCCGCCGCACCATCCCGGTCGCCCAGCTTCAGCTGGAGGTCGAGGGCCTCGCGGCAGTAGCCGACCGCCTCCTGGTGCTGGCCGAGCTGGGTGAGGCTCCGGCCGATGCTGTTCAGCGCCGTCGCTTGCCCGGCTGGGTGGTCGGCGGCCCGGTAGCCGTCCAGGGCGAGCCGGCCGTGCCGCAACGCCGTCGGGTGCTGGCCGAATTGGTCGAAGGCCTTGGCCAGGTTGAGCTGGATGTGCGCCTGCCCGGCCTGGTCGCTGAGGTCGGCGTACCGTTCCAGCGCCAGCCGGAGCTGGGTAAGCGCCGCCTCCTGGCGGTCCAGCCGCAGGTAGACTCGCGCCAGGCCGTGATGGGCATAGGCCTGTTCCCGGAGGTCTCCACCGCGCTCCGCGGCCCGCAACCCGGTCTCCTCCACGGACACCCAGTCGTTCCAGTGCCCGGCGCGGTACAGGTATACCCAGAGCGCACGCGCCAGCCGATGGGTGTACGCGTCGAAGCCGACTTCCTCCAGGGCCACGACGGCCACCAGCACCCGGTGTTCGGCAGCGAACCAGGCAAGCGCCCGCGCGGTGTCCGTCACCTCCTCGGGCGACACCCCGACCGGCGACTCGGGCGGCTGGAGCACGGTCCGGTACGGATCCACCAGGTGCGCGGCCCGGTCCGCGGTACGCAGGTAATGGTCCAGCATCCGGTGCGTGGCCGCCCGCTGATCCTCGGAACCGTCCAACTCCTCGGCCAGCTCCACCGCGTACGCGCGCAGCAGGTCGTGGCAAACGAACCGGCCGGGCCGATGTTCGACCAGCAGATGCGCGTCGGCGAGGTCCTGCAGCAGCCGACGCACCTCGCGGGCCGGGACCGCGGCCAGGCTGGCCGCGGCCGCGGTGCCGATGTCCGGACCCGGATGCCGGCCCAACAGCCGGAACAGCCGCGCGGCCATTGGGTCGAGGCCGCGGTACGACGAGGAGAACACCCTCCGCACGTCCACTGCCTGATCGCCACCGGCGAACGCGTCCAGACCGTGGGCCCCGGTCAGCTCGGCGGCCAGGTCGGCGAGCGGAAAGCCGGGGTGGGTGGTGGCCCGCGCGGCCACGATCGCGAGAACCAGGGGAAGGCCGGTGCAAGCGGCGATGATCGTGTCCACGGCTTCGGGTTCGGCCCGGACGTGGTGCGGCCCGACGCGGTCCACGAGCATGGTGCGCGCCTCCGCCGGGGTGAGTAGGTCCAGCCGCAGTGGGTGGGCGCCCTCCACCGCGATCAGGCTGGCAAGCCGGTCGCGGCTGGTCACCAGGGCCACGCAACCGGCCGAGCCGGGCAGCAGCGGCCGGACATGCTCGGCGTCGCGCGCGTTGTCCAGCAGCACCAGCATCCGCTTGCCGGCGAGCAGACTGCGGTACAGGCCGGTCTGCCCGTCGAAGGTCGTCGGGATCGCCTGCGCCGGCACAGTGAACGCCTCCAGGAACCCACGAATCGCCTCAGCTGGCGTCAATGGTGCGCCGGGACCGTAACCGCGCAGGTCGACGTAGAGCTGTCCGTCCGGGAACCGGTCCGCCGCTCGGTGTGCCCAGTGCACAGCGAGCGTAGTCTTGCCGATGCCGGCCGTCCCGCCGACCGCCGAGACCACCACGGCGCCGCCCGGCGCAGCGGCCTCCAGCGCGATCCGATCCAGCGCTGCCAGTTCGGCCTCCCGCCCGGCGAACTGCCGCGGCGCCGCGGGCAGCTGTCGTGGAACCACCAGGTCCGGGGCGTGCCGCTCGATCTCGGCCCGGGCCGAAGCGGCCAGCCGTTCGGCAGCTTGCGCACCGTCGACCGCGCGCAGCATCCGCACGTGCCGGGTGGACCACTCGCTCAGGTCGATCGCCTCCGCCGGCAGCGGTGCCCCGGCCTCGGCGGCGTGCGCGGCGCAGGCGTTCACGAACGACGCGACGAACTCCCAGTCCGGCAACGACCGGGCGTTCAACTTGTCGCTGATCGTGGAGCGGGGCAGTGGATGTGGCAGGTCAGCGGTGAGCGACGCCACCCAGTTCAGCGAGGGCTCGCCGGCTCGGCGACGCAACACCTTCAGCTCCTCGACGAACTGGATGATCGCCATACGCCCAGCTCCGGTCATCGGCTCGTTCCCTCCACATTGTGGAGAACAGCATCACGAGCCGGCTTCATCGAAATCGCATCGATTCGCTCATCGGTCCAACTCGACCCGGGCACCGGCCGACGCGACTCACCGGCCGGCAGTTCGGCGCTGGCCCTCACTGAAACCGCGCTCGGCCGCAACCACCTCGAGACAGTTTGGCGTCGCAATCAACTCAGCCGCGTGTTGCGGGATCTGAGCCGACCGGAGGCCGGCCAGGTACGGGCCGTAGAAGACCCTGCCGGGCCGGCCCATTCAGTCGAGATCCCAACCGACGGGCACGGCTTGGTCATCATGACCGACGGGGCCGTCACTTTCGCCGCCACCCGGCTGCCCGACGTGGGCGTCGCCATCGAAACCGCCCAGCGCGACCGGTTCAAGGCGTCCGGCCGGGTCGACGACGGTCGCCACGTTACTGCCCCGGCCAACACCTGTTCGCTATGCGAACATTCGTTCGTCTTGCGTCCACGGGCTGATTGTGGCAATACTCATCTGTCGACGTCAATCTCTTCAGGCGGGAGAGGTGCCGGTCAGCCCGAACGGCGGCAGCCTGCCCTGATTTAGGCAGTCATCAAGCCATGGAGGCTGTCACAAGGTGAGCGCTAACAGTCCACATCCGCAGTGCCAGCGGGGTTCGACCGCCGGTGCACTTCGAGGCCGCGGAACGTCGCCCGACAGAGAATGGGAGTTCCTCAATGCGAGAGGGTAAGGACCGCCGTCGACGGTGGGCAGCGATCGCTGCCGCAGCAACACTCGTGCTGGCCGGCGCAGCGGTGGGTGGCACACGGATGACACCAGCAGCGGCGGACCCCACGGTCGTCGCGGCGACGGCCGGCTGCGGCAGGGCTCCGACGTTGACTAGCGGAACGCATTCGTTGCAAAGTGGCGGCACGCAACGCAGCTACATCCTGCGACTACCCAGCAACTATGACAACAGCCATCCGTACCGCCTCGTCTTCGGCATCCACTGGTTGGGCGGCAGCGCCGGTGATGTCGCCAACGGCGGGATCATAGAGCCGTTCTATGGGCTGCAGGCACTGGCCAACAACAGCACGATCTTCGTCGCGCCCCAGGGCCTCAGCAGCGGTGGCCTCACCGGGTGGCCCAACACCGGCGGCCAGGACGTGACCTTCATCGACAACATCATCCGGACGCTGGAGGCGGACCTCTGTATCGACACATCCCAGTTGTTCTCCCTGGGGTTCAGCTTCGGCGGCGGCATGAGCTACGCGCTCGCGTGCGCCCGGCCCGACGTGTTCCGGGCGGTCGCCGTCTACAACGGTGGGCTGATCAGCGAGTGCAACGGCGGCACCCAGCCCATCGCATACATGCAAGTACATGGCGTCAGTGACACGGTGCTCCCGATCTCCGGCGCGCGGACGATGCGCGACAGGTTCGTCGCGAACAACCGTTGTACCCCCGCGAATCCGCCCGAGACGACGGCGGGTAGCCAGACCCACACGAGCTTCGCCTACTCCGGCTGCTCGGCCGGTCACCCCGTCGCCTGGTACACGTTCGACGGAGGACACACACCCACGCCCCAGGATGGCAACAGCACCCGGTGGCTGCCTGCGGAAACGTGGCGCTTCTTCACCCAGTTCGGCTCGACGCCGCCCTCCAGCAGCCCCACACCCAGCACCCCGTCCACGACCGCGCCCACCACTCCACCGAGTTCGGCGAGCTGCCGGGTCGGGTATTCCGTCAGCGCCTGGAACACCGGTCTGACGACCGCCATCACCATCGCCAACACCGGTAGCGCGGCGATCAACGGCTGGTCGCTGGCGTTCACCCTGCCGACCGGGCAGACGATCACGAACGGTTGGAACGCCACCTACACCCCCACCAACGGCGCCGTGACGGCCCGCAACGTCAGCCACAACAGCACCATCGCGCCGGGCGGATCGGTGGGTATCGGCTTCCAGGCCACCCACACCGGCAACACCGGAAGGCCGACGTCGTACACCCTCAACGGCGCGGCCTGCACCGTCGCCTGACCGGCACCGATCTCCGGGGCGGGCCCACGCCGCCCGCCCCGGAACATCACCGGGCGCCCGGTCCGCCGAAGGGCGCGGCCATGTTCGGGACGCAACCAACGGCAATCGCTGACTGCTCGTCACTTCCACTGCCGACACCCGCCGCTCGCCACCCCGAACGCCGCCCAAGGCGAGAATCACGGCCATCCCCTACGCCCTCACCGTCGAGAGCGGCGAGACCCGGTTCGCAGTGAAGCATCTCAAGCGATTCGCCGTCGCCTGTGCTTTGACCGACGCGCTGTCGATCCTCGAGCTGTGCGACCGTCTGCCCCCGGCGATCAGCATCATGTTACTAACCACCTCGCATATCCGAGCGGGCTTCACCGGACGGCTTCGCCCAGCCCGACTGCTCGCGCACCGCGTCAGACAGGCGGGCCGTCCGGTCCGGCAGCCTCCTCGATGTCGTCGAGGTTGATCTCCGCCTCGAACCGCGCGAAGATCAGCGGCACGTCGGCGACCACCGTGACCACGCCGGCGGTATCCACTTCGCACGTCACCTCGACCTCGGTGCCGGCCGGCAGGTCGATCCGCAGGTCCAGCGGGCGGATCTCCAGCATGCCGATCCGCCGGTTGCGGTCCGCGCGGTCCCGGTCGCCCTGCAACACCAGGATGCGAAGCACGGCGTCGGCGTCGGACGCGCGCAGCGCGACGGCGGTACGGAACACCTCGCGCGCCATGGTCGGCAGCGGCGTGCCCTTGCGAAGCAACGGCACGAACGCGTGGTCGGCGAGTTGGACGCCGAGCGTGTGGGGCAGCCGGCCGACGGGCTCACCGCCGGGAGGGCGGAAGGATAGCGAGTCGGGCGTCACCTTCTGCGGTACGCCGACCCCGTCCGTCAGGTCGACCGTGTACCGCGAGATCCTATGTGGATCAGGTTCGACCTCGGTCACGAAGACGCCCTCGGCGCTCAGCGCGATCCGACCGGTACGGAACGGTGGCCGGGCGTCCGGGTTGCTGAGCGTCACGCCGTACTCGGTCCACTCCACCGGTGTTGCGGCGTGCAGTCTGCCCGCGACCACCACCGTCGTGGTGGTGATGCGCGGCTCGTACGCGAGTTGGAGCGCGAACTCGCCGGCGGCCGGCCGAAGCGACGGCGGGTCCGGGCGCCGCACGGTGCTGGCGAAGATGGCGGCGCCCTTCGCGACCACCGTGATCGGATCCAGGCTTGTGTCGAGCGCGATGCCCAGGCCCTCGCGGTCGTCGGCGAGGCGCTCGCGCAACCCGGGCGCGAGCGTGACGCCGCCGACGAGCAGCAGCCGGTCGATGTCGTCCGGGTGCAGGCCGCCCTCGACGAGCGCGTTGCGGCACAGGTTCACCGCCCGCGCGTAGAACGGCTCGGCGACCCGGTCGACCTCGTCCCGCCGCAGCGTGTACTCGAACATCTCGATGGCGCCGTCGCCAACCGTCAGATAGACCCAGATCTCGACCGCGTCCTGGCGGGACAGTCGGGCCTTGCCCTCGTTGGCGACGCCCTTCAGCTTGGCGAAGTTGCCCCGCCAGGCCGGATTCTCGCGGCGAAAGTCGGCGAGGCCGAACTCGGATGCGGCGGCCGGGGCCAGGATCCGGTCGATCACCGCCCAGTCGATCAGCTTGCCGGCCAGGTACGGGTCGCCGGCGTGGGTGAGCACCCGTAGGTCGCCGCCGCGGTTGCTCACCACCGCGGTGTCGAAGGTGCTGCGGCTGAAGTCGAACACCATCCAGTACGCCCGGTCGTCGACATCGTGGAGCCCGTACGCGAACGCCGCCGCGATCGGCTCCCGGACGAGCGGGCACGCGGCGCTGAACCCGGCGAGCGTGGCCGCCTCCACTGTGGCCTGGTCCTGGTTGCGCGAGAAGGTGGCCGGCACGGCGATCGCCGCGGTGTCCGGCGGGCTGCCGGTGTGGTGCGCGGCGTCCGCCCGCAGCGACTTGAGCACCTCGGCGGAGAGCTGCGGCGGCGTCAGCGTGATGCCCGCCTTGGCGAACTGCCGGTGCGCGCCGGCCAAGCCCATCTCCAGCTTGAACTCGGCCGCCGCGTTCTCCGGGTCGCCCTCCACCCGCTCCTGGGCTCGCCGTCCAACGTGGATGACGCCGGGCTTCGGGATCCACACCGCCGACGGCGTGACGTCCCGACCGTCGTTGTTCTTGATGACCGCGACCGTGCCGTCCTCTTCCACCACCGCGATCGCGCTGCTGGTGGTGCCGAGGTCGATGCCGAAGTGGCCCGGCGCGGCGCTCATCCCACCGCTCCCATGAAAGGCTGGTGGTCCTGGCGATGCGCCAGGCACGCCGTGTACACCGGGGGCCGGTCGGCGGCGGTCACCCAGTCCGGCAACAATGCGGATACCACGTACGGGGCCGCGATCCGGTCCCCTTCCCGCTGGCAGGCCGCGTCCGCCTCCCTCTCGATCTCGTCCCTGCTGGCCAACGGGCCGCGCAGTTCCCGGTAGCCAAGGATCTGGGCCCAATGGTCCTGGCCGCACGGGACGACCGGCACCATCTCGACCGCCGTGCCGACCATCTGGTAGGTCTCGACGCACTGGTTCGCCGGCGCGTTGTCGCGGATGCCGTCGCGCGAGCTCAACGACATCGGGACCGACACGGCGCCGCGGTCCTGGGGCGGCCCGGCGACCTGTCCCGCCCACCGGTTGCCGTCGAGGCGGCGGGCGGCACAGGTGGCGTAGTTGGCGAATGGGTCCACGGCCCACTCGTCCGCCTTGTCGGGATGGAGCGCCTCCGCGGTGTAGGTGTCCAGCGCCAGGCCGGACTCGGCCACCGCCCGGAGGCACACGTACCGGGACCACGCCGCGACCTGGTCGTCGCCCGGGTACCCGGTCAGGATGAACATCTCCGCGTAGTCGACCACCTCGGCCCAGTGTTCCTCCGCGCAGTCCACGATGGCCACCTGGGTGTCGCCGTCGCGCCAGTCCTCGGCCGCGCCCACGCACGTCACGGGAGGCGGGTTCGCGTCGGACTCCTGCTGGTGAATGTCCACGCGCTGCGCGTCGGGTTCGCCGTCGAAGTGGTGGCGGAACGCGTACGCGAGGACCAGGACCGCGCAGACCATCGCGACGACGCCCACCCGGCGGAGCCGACGCCGGGTGTCCCCGGTCCGGGCGGCTGTCTGGCGGTACCGGACCGGCCGGCTCGGTGTCTGGTACGTGATCGGCTCGCCCGCGTCCAGATCGGACAGCATGTCCCGGATCGCTTTGCCCAGCGCCTCGTCGGTGACCTGTGAGAGGACGCCGCGCAGGAACGTCGCCGCCGCGGCCCGCCCACGGGTCCGCCGGATCTCGTCGACCGTGAACCGGAACTGGTTGAGCGCCCCGTCCGCCTCGTCGAAGCCGCGCAGGTTCTCCCGGACCCGGCGCTGGGTCTCCGGGTCGGTGGCGAGCTTCTCCGCCTTCGCCAGCCACCCCTTGACCTTCTCCTCGTACCGCCCGGTCTCCCGGTTCCGGGCCAGCGCGCAGTTGTTCAACAACACCGCGACCTTGTCCTGCGCGGTGGCCGTGCGCCGGTGCTGGCCATGCGGCGCGATCCCATCCAACCGGGCCAACACCGGCAGCACCCGCGCCCGCATCTCGGTCACGACCTCGTCGGCGTCGCCGGAGTCCAGCCGGACGTGTAGGTCGCGAACCGCCGACTCGAGCTCCGCATACAGCGGCTCGGCCGCCTCCTCGACCAGCCGCGCGCGCTCCCCCGCCGGCACCGGCCACTCGTTCAGGTTCTTCCGCAACGGCGCCGGATACGCCGCCGACACAGCCAACCCCAACAGTGGACGCACGAGCGCCATCGGCAACTCCGCGCGCAGCTCGTCCACAGTGCCCGCGTTGAGCTGCCGGTCGTCCAGCCGCTCCACCCGGTGCCGCAGATGCCGCCAGAACGACGCCGACCGCAACGTCCGCGTCCAGCCCGACGCCGCCGCCGTCCACTGGCCGGGCACCGCACCCGACGCCGTCGCCGCCAGCAGATCGGCCGGCGCCACCTCCAGCGCCGCGGCATGCGCCCGCACCGCCGCGTCGTGGTCGTGGTGCACACCCGACGGACACCCGCAACCGTCCGGCGCGCCCCACTCGGCGAAGACCTCATGCACCAGCCGGCGACGCGGATCGCCCAGCACCACGTCGAACGCGGCCCGCACATCCTCCGACGTGGCCGACGTACCCCGCCAATCCACGTCCGCGCCCACCCGCAGCGCCGCCGTCAACTGCTGTTGCCGCTGGCGCGCCGTACGCCGGTCGACCTCGACCGGCAGGCCGGTGACCCGGAACGCGTTGCGCCGGTACAACTCCGACCCGGCCAGCTCCCGCAGGCTGGCCACCGCCACCTCACTCACACCAGCTCCCCAGGGCGTATGCGTTACCTCCGGAGTCTGGCCGGAACACGCCGCCCGAACCACCGAAACCAGTTGGAATCCAGATGTGCGCCCCCGGGCACGTCCCGAAGATCTCAAACTCCGCCCCCGCGCGGTAGTCCGCTCCCGGACGGACCCCCAGCCATCACGGGAGTGGAGGCATCATGAGGGAGGCTATGAGGATCTGGGGAGAGTGGAGCCTACGGCGCGAGAGCGTCAGGTCTGCGGTGTTCACGGCGGGGAGAGCCATGGCCAGCACGCCGGCCGTGGCGATGGCGAGTCGTCTCGTGAGAGCTCCTCGGGGCTTTGGCGATGCGGTGCGGCCTGATGCCCGGACTGGATGGACGCCGCGAGATCATGCCTTGACGGCGAGCACGGGTGTGTGTGCCTCCATGAGCACCCGTTGGGCGCTGCTGCCGAGGACGAACTTGCCGACGGCGGTTCGCCGCCGCAGCCCGATGACGGTCAGGTCCACGCCGTCCTCGGCGGAGGCGTCGATGAGATCGTCGGCGGCGGAGCGCCCGTCGACCGGTTGCCGGATCTCGATCGTGATGGCCACCTCGGCCGCCTCAACGCGGAGCCGGTCCAGGTCAGCTTGGCTCGCAAGCGCCGGATCGACGTGGGCGCCAGCACGGCCGGAGTTGATGACGACTAGGTCGGTGGAGCGTCTGGCCGCCTCCGCGAGCGCTTGGGCGAAAGCCGCGTCTCCCTCAGGGCTGGGTAGGTAGCCGAGCAGCACGGTCATTGCGGGTTCCTTTTCAGCATCAGGAGGTGATCTCCACCCAGTCGGTGCGGTGGGCGGCGGCGTGCTCGCTGAGGGTCAGACCGAGTCCCGGGCGGTTCGGAACGAGCATGTAGCCGTCACGCAGTTCGAGACGTTCGTTCCAGAGGGGTTCGAGCCACTCGAAGTGTTCGACCCACGGCTCGCGCGGATACGCGGCGGCCAGATGCAGGTGAATCTCCATCGCGAAATGGGGCGCCAGTCGCAGTCCGGCGTGGTCGGCGAGGGCGGTCACCCGCAGGAAGGGGGTGATGCCTCCGACCCGTGGTGCGTCGGGTTGGAGGAAGTCCGCCGCGCCGGCCTGAATCAATCCCGAGTGCTCGGCGACGCTGGTGAGCATCTCGCCGGTGGCGATGGGTGTGTCCAGCGAAGCGGCGAGCGCGGCGTGGCCCTGCGCGTCATATGCGTCGAGCGGCTCCTCGATCCACTCCAGTGTGAACCGTTCGAGGGTGCGGCCGATGCGTTGGGCGGTCCCGCGGTCCCATTGCTGGTTGGCGTCGACCATCAGCGGGACATGGTCGCCGAGACGCTCTCGCACGGTCTCCAGTCGGCGCAGGTCGGTCATGGCATCCGGCTGGCCCACTTTGATCTTTATGCCGCCGATGCCGCGGGCGAGCGACCGTTCGGCGTTGTGGAGCAGGTCGTCCAAGGGTGTGGACAGGAAACCGCCTGATGTGTTGTAACAGCGCACCCGGTCGCGATAGGCACCGAGCAGCTTGGCCAGTGGCAGGCCAGCGCGCTTGGCCTTGAGGTCCCACAACGCGATGTCGGTCGCGGCGATGGCCTGGGTGGCGAGGCCGCTGCGACCGACCGACGCGCCGGCCCACACCAGCTTGGTCCAGAGGCGGGCGATGTCGTTGGGATCCTCGCCCAGCAGCTCGGGCGCGATCTCGCGGGCGTGGGCGTAGAGTGCGGGCCCGCCGGCACGCTTGCAGTAGCTGAATCCCAGGCCCTGGTGCCCGTGTGAGGTGGCGATCTCGGCGACCAGGACGGCGACTTCGGTCAGCGGTTTCTGCCTGCCGGTGAGCACCTTCGCGTCGCTGATCGCCGTGTCCAGGGGCAGCCGGACAAGAGTGAGACGGACGCGGTCGATGCGCTCGGTGCCGTCCGCCGTCGATGGCGCCGACCGTGCGGGCTGAGCGCTGTGGGGCGGCGCGGTGTGTCCCGTCATTCGGCTGCGGCGGTCGCGTAGCGGTCGAGGACCAGATGTATCCGTTTCATGAGGCGTTTCCGTTCTGTTGGTTCGCGCGGGCGGCCTAGACCTGACTCAGTTCGCGTTCGACCCGGGCTGCCTGGCGGCTACGGAGCATCCGCAGGAGGGGGACGACCACGACGGTGACCAGCAGCACGGCGACCAGGACAGCCGAGACCGGGCGACGGAAGAAGCCGAGCAGGTCGCCGTCGAACAGGCGCATCGAGCGGCGGAAGGAGGACTCGAGGAGCTTGCCGAGTACGAACGCCAGGACGAAGGGCCCGGGTTCGAACCCGAGCTTCTTCATGCCGTAGCCGAGGATGCCCAGGGCGATGACGAGGAACATGTCGAAGGCGTTGTTCCGGATGCTGTAGACGCCGATCATGGTGACCAGAATGGTGAGGGGCGCCAGGATGCCGGCGCGGATCCGCAGCAGCCGGACGAACACGCCGATGAGCGGGATGCTGAGCAGTAGCAGGATGAGGTTGCCGAGGTACATGGAGTTGACGACGCCCCAGAACACGTCGGGGTGGTCGACGATGAGTTGCGGTCCGGGCGGGATGCCTTGCAGCAGTAACGCTCCGAACAGGACCGCCATGGTGGCGTTGGCGGGGATGCCGAGCGTCAGCAGAGGGATGAACGACGACGTCGCGGCGGCGTTGTTGGCGCTTTCCGGTCCGGCGACGCCCTCGATAGCGCCCTTGCCGAAGCGGGACGGATCCTTGGCCGAGCGTTTCTCCACGGCGTACGCGACCAGGGAGGACATGGTGGCGCCGCCGCCGGGCAGCACGCCGAGGACGAATCCGACTACCGATCCGCGTAGGATAGCCATCCGGGACTGGAGCCATTCCAGCCGTCGTGGGATGGCCCGGCCGAATGACAGTACCGCGGGTTGGGGCCGCAACCGGTGTTCGAGGTTGTAGAGAATCTCGCCCACACCGAACAGGCCCATCGCGACGATGACGAAGTCGATGCCGTCGGCCAGCTGGTCGCTGCCGAACGTGAACCGTGGGCTGCCCATCAGCGGGTCCAGACCCACTGTGGCGAGCAGCAGGCCGACGCCCGCGGCCGCGACGCTCTTGACGAGTGCGCCGTTGCCGAGGGTGGCGACCAGGAGGATGCCGATCAGGGCCAGCACGGTGTATTCGGCCGGCCCGAACTCCAGGGCGGCGTCGGCGACGAGTGGGGCGATGAGTGTCAGCAGGATGATCGATGCGGTACCGCCGATGAACGAGCCGATCGCGGCGATCCCGAGCGCGGAGCCGGCCTTGCCCTGGCGGGCCATCTGGTACCCGTCCAGCGCGGTGACCACTGTGGACGCCTCACCTGGTAGCCGCAGCAGCACCGAGGTGATGGTGCCGCCGTACTGGGCGCCGTAGAAGATCCCCGCGAGCATGATGACCGCGGGCGCGGGTTCGATGTTGTAGGTGATCGGCAGCAGGATCGCGATGGTGGCGGCCGGGCCGAGACCGGGCAGGACACCCACGAGCATGCCCAGGGTCACG
The DNA here is from genome assembly GCA_037414955.1 of Actinomycetes bacterium KLBMP 9797. Classification (GTDB taxonomy): domain Bacteria; phylum Actinomycetota; class Actinomycetes; order Mycobacteriales; family Micromonosporaceae; genus Phytohabitans. Next base: position 68,425 of record JBBEWH010000165.1, on the reverse strand, counting down.
CCGATCACGCAGTACAGCACGTTCTGCGGCTCGAACACCACCGCGAACCCGGACAGCACCGAACCGAAGTCCACGTCAGCTCCCGATCAGATGCGGCAGTGGCACGCCGAGCCCGATGATGAACAACGCGTACGCCCCCACGGTCGCCAGCACCGAAATCACCGCGGTGACGCGCCAGCTCTCGCCGCCCAGGAACCGCAGCCACAATGCCAGCAGCAGCACCGTGGGGATCTCGAAGCCGACGAGCTCGAACAGGTAGGTGTACACGGCCAAGCTGGCCGCGCCAATGACGACAGCCGTGGTGCCGCGGGTGAAGGCCTCCGTGTCGCGCGCCACCCGGGCCCGGACCGCGATGACCGCACCGGCGACGACCAGCAGTGCCGCGACGATGCTCGGCCACAGCCCCGGCCCCGGGTCGGCCAGCGACCCGAAGCCGAGGCTACGCGCGTACCAGAGGACGGCCGCACCGAGCGCGACCGGGATCGCGCCGGCCACCGCGCCCAGGACCGGACCCCCGGTCGGGGGCCCGTCCTGGTCGGGCTGCTCGGACACCTCTGGTGCGGTGGACTGGTCGACGGTCATGACTTGAAGGTCAGGCCGAACTTCTGCGTCAGCGTCGCGAACTGCGTGGCGGAGTCCTTCAGGTGCTGCCGCGCCTCGTCGTCGGTGACCTCCCAGCGCTCCATGTAGTTGTCCTTCAGGAACGTCTCGTACGCCGGGTCCTTGCGCGCTTCGGCGAACGACTGCTCCAGCTTGGTGGAAACGGCCTCGGGCAGGCCGGGCGGCGCGATGATGAACCGCCGCTGGTCGACGACGACGTCGTAACCCTTCTCCTTGGCCGTGGGCACGTCGGGCAGGAACTCGCTGCGCTCGGTGGAGAAGACGGCCAGGGGGCGCAGCTTGCCGGCCTTGATGTGCTCCATCGTCTCGGCCAGCGAACCGGACAGGGCGTCGACCTGCTTGCCGAGCAGGGCGGTCACCGCGGGTGCGCCGCCGTCGAACGGCACGTCGGTCGCGGCCTTGGTCCCGGCGGCCTTGAACAGCAGCGCCTGGGACAGCTGGCCGCCGGTGCCGACGCCGGCGGTCGCGTACTTCACCGACGGCGCCTTCACCAGGTCCTCGAGCGTCTGGTACGGCGAGGCCGCGTTGACGACCAGGACGTAGTCCTCCTGGACCAGGGTGGCCACGATCTCCATCTTGTCCGGCTGGATCGCGGTGGGATCCTGGACGACCAGCGGCGTGATCGCGAACAGCGACTTGACCGCCAGCGCGATGTTGTAGCCGTCCGGCGTCGAGGCCAGGACCTCCTTGCCGCCGACCGCGCCGTTGGCACCGGGCTTGTTGGCGATGACGATCGACTCCCCGAGGGGCTTCTCCGCCGCCTTCGCGACGGCCCGGCTGATCAGGTCACCGCTGCCGCCGGCCGCGAACGGGACGGTGAAGTTGACGGCCCGGGTGGGGTAGTCGCTGCCAGCGTCGTCGCTGCCACCCTTGACGCCACCGCAGGCGGCGACAGGCAGCACGGCGGCCGCGGCGAGGACGGCGAGGACGCGCCGGCGGGCATAGGACTCACTCATGACGACTCCTTGTAGAGAGCGGACAGGCAGGGTCGCTGGGGATCGAACGTCCAATGCGGAATGAGGTACTGCATGGCCACCGCGTCGTCACGCCCGCCGAGGCCCTGCTTCAGGTACAGTTCGTGCGCCGCCTCGACCTGTTCGAGGTCGAGCTCGACTCCGAGCCCCGGCGCCGTCGGGACCTCGATGGTCCCGCCGCGGATGGTCAGCGGGTTCTTGGTGAGCCGCTGGCCGTCCTGCCAGATCCAATGCGTGTCGATGGCCGTGATGTCACCCGGCGCCGCCGCGGCGACGTGGGTGAACATGGCCAGCGACACGTCGAAGTGGTTGTTGGAGTGCGATCCCCACGTCAGTCCCCACGCCTGGCAGAGCTGAGCGACCCGCACCGACCCGCTCATCGTCCAGAAGTGTGGGTCCGCCAGGGGGATGTCGATGGCGTTGGCGCGTACGGCGTGGGCCAACTGGCGCCAGTCCGTGGCGATCATGTTGGTGGCGGTACGCAGCCCGGTGGCGCGCCGGAACTCGGCCATCACCTCGCGGGCGGAGTAGCCGCCCTCGGCGCCGCAAGGGTCTTCGGCGTACGCGAGCACGCCATGCAGGTCTCGGCACAGCGCGATCGCGTCGTGCAGTGACCAGCCGCCGTTGGGGTCCAGCGTGATGCGGGCGTCCGGGAAGTGCGCGGCCAACGCGGTGACCGCCTCCACCTCCAACCGTCCGGGTAGCACGCCGCCTTTGAGCTTGAAGTCGCGAAAGCCGTAACGGGCCTGGGCCGCCTCCGCCTGGGCGACGATCGCGTCGGCGGTGAGGGCCGGCTCGTGGCGCAGCCGTAGCCAGGGGTCGGGCGCGTCCGGCTCGCCGCGGTACGGCAGGTCGGTCTTGTTCCGGTCGCCGACGAAGAACAGGTAGCCAAGGGTCGGGACGGTGGTGCGCTGCTGCCCGTCCCCGAGCAGCGCGGCGACCGGGACCTGCAGGAACTGCCCGAGCAGGTCCAACAGTGCCGCTTCCAGAGCGGTCACGGCGTGTACGGTCGTGCGCTGGTCGTACGTCTGCCGGCCACGCCCGCCCGCGTCGCGGTCGGCGAACCGGCGCCGCACAGCGCCGAGCACGGCGTGGTACCGCGCGATCGGTTGGCCGACCACGAGATCCCGCGCTTCCCGCAGGGTCTGGGTGATGGCATCGCCGCCCGGCACCTCACCGACCCCGACGTGCCCGGCCGCGTCGGTGAGAATGACGAGGTTGCGGGTGAAGAACGGGCCGTGCGCGCCGCTGAGGTTGAGCAACATCGAGTCATGGCCGGCGACCGGCACGACCCGCATGCCGGTCACGACCGGTACGGCGCTGTCAGCGGTCATGGCGGGTCACCTTTCGAGCCGGCCGTCGACGCGCCGCCACAGCCCGAGCGGGTTGTCGTCGGCCAGGGCCTGGGGCAGTAGGTCCGCGGGCACGTCCTGGTAGCTGACCGGCCGCAGGAACCGGTCGATCGCGAGCGTGCCCACCGATGTGGTGCGGGAGTCGGAGGTCGCCGGAAACGGCCCGCCGTGCACCATGGCGTGTCCGACCTCGACCCCGGTCGGCCAGCCGTTGAACACGATCCGTCCAGCGACCAGCTCCAGCAGCGGCAGCAGCCGGCGCGCCTGCTCACGGTCGCCGGCGGCGGCGTGGACGGTGGCGGTGAGCTGGCCGTCGAGTCGCTCGACGATCTGGCGAAGCTGGGTGTCGTCGGCGACCCGCACGATCAGCGACGCGGCCCCGAAGACCTCCTCGTGCAGCGCCGGGTTGGCCAGGAACGTGGCTGCGTCGGTGACGAACAGGCCGGCGCGGCCGGCGGCGGCGATCGTGTCGTCGCCGTCGCCCCGGGCGGCCAGGGTGACCCCGCCAGCGTCGCGTAGCCGCTCCAGCCCGGCGTTGAAGGCGGCGTGGATGCCTGCGGTCAGCATCGGGGCGGCCGAGACCGCTCGGACCGCCTCGGTGGCCGCGGCCAGGAACTCGGCGAAGCCGTCGCCGTCGGCGACGAACACCAGCCCTGGGCTGGTGCACAGCTGGCCGACGCCGATGGTCATCGAGCCGACCAGCGCCGTGCCCAGCGCGGCGCCCCGTTCAGCCAACGCGGCCGGAAGCACGAAGACCGGGTTGACGCTGGACATCTCGGCGTAGACGGGGATGGGCCGCGGGCGCGCGGCGGCCGCCGCGACGAGGGCGAGTCCGCCGGTACGGGAACCGGTGAACCCCACCGCGTGGACGCGTGGATGGGCGACCAGGTCGGTGCCCAGGCCGGGGCCGTCGCCGAACAGCAGCGAGAACGTGCCCTCGTGCAGGCCGTGCTGCCGCACCGCGGCCTGGACCGCCCGTCCGACCAGCTCGGAGGTGCCGGGATGGGCGCTGTGCGCCTTGACGATCACGGGCGCGCCGGCCGCGAGCGCCGAGGCGGTGTCGCCGCCGGCCACCGAGAACGCGAGCGGGAAGTTGCTCGCGCCGAAGACCGCGACCGGACCGAGGGGAATGCGCCGCTGGCGGATGTCCGGCCGTGGCAACGGCGTCCGCTCGGGTCGGGCCGGGTCGACGCGCACACCGAGCCAGCTGCCGTCGCGGACGACCTCGGCGAACAGCCGCAGCTGGGCGCACGTGCGGGCCCGCTCCGATTCGATCCGGGCCCGCGGCAGTCCGGTCTCGGCAACGACACGCTCGACCAGGACGTCGCCGAGCCCCTCGATGTTGGCGGCGATGGTGTCCAGGAACGCGGCCCGGTGGCCCGGCTCGGTGTCGCGGTAGCCGGCGAACGCGGCCCAGGCCAGCTCGGCGGCGCGGTTGACCTCGTCGGTGCCACCCAGCCCGTACGCCGGCTCCAGCGCCTGCCCGGTGCGGGGGTCGACAGCGCGGATCTCACCTTTGCCACCGCGGACCTCGCTGCCGCCGATCAGCATCGCCCCGGTCAAGACCGTCATGGCCTTACCCCAGCTTCTCGATGAGGGTGGTCAGCTTGATCATCTCCTCGTCCGTCAGGTCGGTCAGCGGGGGGCGCACCGGACCGGCCGGTCGCCCGATGACGCGCATGCCGGCCTTGACGATCGACACCGCGTAGCCGGGCCTGCGGTTCCTGATCTCTACCAGTGGCAGCACGAAATCGTTGAGCCGGCCGTACACGCCGGCCCGGTCACCGGCCCGCACCGCGTCGTAGAACCCGAGTGCGAACTTCGGCACGAAGTTGAAGATCGCCGAGGAGTACGTCGTCACGCCGAGCTCCAAATACGGCAGCGCGAACGTCTCCGCGGTGGGCAAGCCACCGATGTAGAGCAGCCGGTCACCCACCGTCGCGTACAAGCGGGTCATCAGCTCGATGTCACCGACCCCGTCCTTGAAACCCACAAAATTGGGGCAACTCCGGGCGAGTCTATCGACGGTCGACACCCCGAACGCCGCGTTGGCGCGGTGGTAGACGATCACGCCCAGCGAGGTGGCCGCGCAGACCGCCTCGACGTGCATGGCCAGCCCCTCCTGGCTCATCTCGGTCAGGTACGGCGGGAACAACAGGACCGCGTCCGCGCCAGCCGCCTCGGCGTCGCGGGCCATCTCCACCGCCTGAGCCGTGCCGTAGCCGGCTGGGGCGATGATCGGGACCGTACTGGCCGTCTCCCGCACCGCCGCCCGCACCACCCGCCCGACCTCACCAGTCGTCAGCGAGAAGAACTCACCGGTGCCGCCCGCGACGAACAGCCCCGCCGCCGGATGCGACGACAGCCACCCCAGGTTCTCCCGGTACGCCGCCTCGTCGAAGTCCAGCCCGGCGGTGAAATGGGTGACCGGGAACGACAGCAGCCCGCCGCCCAGCACCTGCCGAATCTCCTCCGGGGCGTAACGCGTCATGACTTCAAACTCCGTTTCGACGAGGTGACCGGTACGTTAAGCGAGCAACGCCATACCGATCCAACACAGATTTGGCATCACCTGATACCTTTTAGGCATCGCCTGGAGGAGTTCGATGTACACGCTCGACCAGCTTCGGGGCTTCGTGGCCGTCGCCGAGGAGGGCCACGTCGGCCGGGCCGCCGCCCGGCTACAGATGACCCAGCCGCCGCTGAGCCGCCAGGTGCAGCGGCTCGAACACAGCATCGGCATCGTGCTGTTCCAGCGCACCCCCACCGGCGTGACGCTCACGCCCGCGGGCCGGGTGTTCCTGGACGAGGCACGCCGGGTGCTGCACCTCGCGGCCGCCGCGCCCCTGCTCGCGCGGCGGGTGGCCGCCGGCACGGCCGGCTCCATCCGGATCGGCTTCACCGCCGTGTCGGCGCTGACCGTGCTCGGGCACTGGATCGCCGTCGCGGCCGAACACCTGCCCGAGGTGGACCTCGTGCTGCACGAGATGGTCACCCACGCGCAGCTCGACGCCCTCCTGGCCGGCGAGATCGAGGTCGGGCTGGTGCGTCAGGTTCCCCGGTCCGAGGTGCTGACCTCACGCCTGGTCCACACCGACTCGCTCGTGCTGGCAGCCCCCCGCGGGCACCCGCTCACCGCCCTCGGCCGGCCACCCCGCCTCGCCGACCTCGCCCAGCACGATGTCGTGACCTACTCGCCGTCCGAGGCGTGGTACTTCTATGAGCTGGTCGTCGCGGCGTTCCACAGGGCGCGCGTCACACCGCGCTACGTCCAGCACATCAGCCAGGTCCACACCGTCCTGGCCGTGGTGAACGCCGGCCTCGGCGTGGCCCTCGTGCCACGGTCGGCCTCCGCGCTCCGCCTGGAAAACCTCACCTTCCTCGACGTCGAAGACGTCCAGGAAGACACCGTCACCCTGCACTGCGTCTGGCGCGCCACCAACGAGAACCCCGCACTGGCCGCCCTCCTAGCCCGGGTCACCCCGAAGGAATAGGTTCATGTCGATGTGGCATCAGTCGATGCCAAAGCTGTGTTTGATCAGCATGGCAAGCGGTGCTTAACGTACCGGTCACCAGACCGAAACAAGGTCCAGCCAAGTTGCGACGCGCGCCTCGCGGCAGGCAAACGTCAAGCATCCAGACCCAAGCCTCGTAATCCACCGGCGCGGCGTGCTGGCGAGCGCGTCGCCTGCCTTGCCCGGGGGCCGCCCGCATCGAGCGGACGGCGGCGCCGGTCAGCCGGAGGGGTCGAACGCTCACGACCTGCCATCCGGCCCACCGAGCCGCGCGCAAGGACACGGTCCCGCACGCACAACGCGTGAATGATCCTGGTTCTCATTTGGAGGTCCCCATGGGCCAAGAGTCAATCGACCGCAGGGTGTTCATTCAGCTGAGCGGGGCGGCCGCGGCCGTCACCGGGACCGGGGCGCTGCTGGCCGGCACCGGATCACCCGCCCTGGCTGCCGGCGGCGACCGGCACCGGCCGCCCCGCAAGCTCAAGATGTATGTCGGCACCCAGCGCCGCGCCTCAACACCGGCGGTGTTGCGGGAGTTCGTTCGACATGGCGTGACCCACTGGGTCGGCTACCCGCCCGCCCCGCCGCTGGCCGACGGGCGCGGCTACTGGCTGCCGTCCGAGGTCGAGCAGACCCGCGAGTTCGCGGAGCAGAACGGCGTCACCCTCGACATGGTCGCCCTGCCGCTGTTGACCTCCTCGCACATCGACCGCGACTCACGGCCAGCGATCATGCTCGCCAAGAGCCCCGAGCGTGACAAGGACATCGACGACATCCACAAGATGATCGAGGCGTGCGCGATCGCTGGCGTACCCGCCTTCAAATACAACATGAGCCTTCTGGGCGTGCTGCGCACCGGCGAGGTGCCCGGCCGCGGCGGCTCGGTCTACGGACAGTTCCGCGCCGCCGACCTGCCCCGCGACGAACCGTTGACCCGCGCCGGTGTCGTCGACGCGGACGCCTTCTGGGAACGCATCGACTACTTCGTCCAGCATGTGATTCCCGTCGCCCATCAATTCAGAGTCCGCGCGGCGTGCCACCCCCAGGATCCCGGAACCCCGCCCGGCGGTTACCGCGGCATCACCAACGTATTGAGCGTCCCCGGCGGCAAGGGTCTGTTCACGTTCCTGTCCCTGCACCGCAGCCCCTACCACGGGCTCAACCTCTGCGTCGGCACACTCGCCGAGATGCTGTGGGATCCCAAGCGCGAAATCTACGACATCGTCCGGCGCCTGGCCCGTACCAAGCGCATCTTCAACATCCACCTGCGAAACATCATCGGCCGCCGCGACGACTTCATGGAGGTCTGGCCCGACGAAGGCGACATCGACCACGCCAGGATCATCCGCATCCTGGCCGAGGAGGGCTACTCCTACAACGTCGACCCCGACCACGTTCCGGACCACCCGGACGATGCGGGCAGCAAACAGGCGTACGCCCACGGATACGGCTACCTGCGCGCCCTGATGCAGGCCGTCGAGAACACACTCGACCGATAGGAGGCGTCGCAGTGAAACGACTAGGCACGGCCATGGTGGCCGCCACCTGCCTGGCCGGGCTGACCGTCGCGGCCCCCACCGCGTCGCACGCCAGTCCCGCCGCGCCGGCCCCGCAACCGCTACTGGAGCAGACGCTGGTCGTCGACGGCGTCACCCGCCACTACGCCGTGTACGTCCCCAGCCGCCAGCCCATCTACCGCGTCGCCGACCCCAAGGACAACCCCATCGTGGTGATCCTGCACGCCGACGGCGAAGCCGCCCGCGACTACGCGCTGCGCACCCAGTGGTCGCGAGTCGCCGAGGAGGAAGGCTTCATAGCCGCCTTCCCCAGCGCGCTGAACGGCTCATGGAACACCCACCTCGACCCCGGCCGACCTGACGACATCGGCTTCGTCACAGCGGTAACCGACACCGTACGCGGCGCCTTCCAGGGCAGCGCGGTCAACACGTACATCGTCGGCGAAGCCGGCGGCGCCGCGGTCGCCAACGAGGTCGCCGCCATCAACTCCCACCGGTACGTCGCCGTTGCCAGCCTCACAGGCGGCGCGCCAGCCGACTTCTACCAGACCGCGGCCACGCGGCTACGGACAACCACCATGGCCAGCTGGACCTTCGTCACCGGCCACCGGCTCACCGTCGACGAGCACCGGCAGATCGAGTACTGGAAACGTGCCAACAGGGTCAGCCCCCGCGCCCGGCATGAGGGCGGACGCGACTTCAGCTCCCTCGTCTACCGCAACGCCGCCAACCCGCTGGCCCAGGTCCGCGTGTCCTACCTGCGCCATGCGTCCGCCCTCGCGGGTGCCGGCGTGGCCTACGCGGTTTGGCGAAACATGTTCCACCCGACACTGCGCTTCACCGACCAGGACTCCGTCAACGGACACCTCGTACCGTTCCAGACCGCCCGACAGATGCGGCTGACCGAGTACACCGCCACCCTCGGCGGCCAAACCCGGCGCTGGCTGGTCTACCTTCCCTCCAACTACCGCAAGCTGACCGCGCACGGCCGTAGGCTGCCCCTCGTGCTCGCCTTTCACGGCCGCAACGGTTCCGGCCGCTACATGGCCCAACAGACCGGATGGCACGAGGTCGCCGAAGCACGTGGCTTCATCGTCGTCTACCCCCAAGCCGAACCAGCGAACGGACCCAACATCGGCTTCAGCGGCAGCATCGACACCACCAACCCAGACGTCGCCGTCACCCTCGACATCCTCACCGACGTCACCACCCGCTTCGCCGTCGACACCACCAGAGTCATCGTTACCGGTGTCTCCCAAGGCGCGGCGTTCACCAACCGGCTCGCTGTCCAACACCCGCAACTATTCGCCGCGATCGCACCCTGCTACTCCGGGCACCTCAGCGCGGCCAGCTACAGCAACCCGATCGTGCGCACCGACGTACCGCTACCCGTGTGGCAATGCCGTGGCGTGAACGAGGTCCCCACCGACTACCCCGGCGGCACCGCCGGCGAAGCCGCCGCGAAAATCTTCTGGCGGGAAACCGTCAACAGAAACGCCGGACCTCCCACCGTCGAAGTCGACGGCAGATACACCACCGACATCTACGACGACGGAGCCGCCGAGTACCGCTGGACAGTCAACGGTGACATCGGCCACTTCGGGCCCAAAGACCTGGGCTTCAAGCTGTGGGACGACTTCCTGTCCCGCTACCGCCGCCTCCCCGACGGCACGCTGACCAGCCCAGCCAAGCACTGACCAACACCGCGGATGGAACCTGGCGACCCGCCCGGGTTCCCGCCAAATTCAGCGCCCGTGGCGAGGTCTCGACCATGTCGAACTCCCGCGCGTTCGCGGTGGGCGGTCACGCGGAGCGAGGGCGCCCTCCCGCAGGCCGGGCGGGCGCCCTCGCTATCGCCTGGGCTGGGTCGGCGACCCGGCCCAGGCGCCGCTACGGCGTGCGGGTGCAGCTGACCGTGGGTGCCCGCGGGTCGGCGATCTGGTCACAATGCTGAGCCCGCGCACCGGCACCTCCGCCGACGACCTACGGCGGATCGCCACCATCGCCACCCAGCGGCTCTGCACGACCGCCGATCCTTCATGCTGACCCGGTTGGCGGGTAATGCCCGCGGGCGCAGCCGCCAGTCTTGACGGACACCCTGATCATGGAGTGGGCGGGCGGGTGGCCAGCAGGTCGCCCAGGTCGGAACGGCGGTAGAGCACCGAGCGGCCGTGGCGGGCGCTGACCCGTGAAGCGAGACGCTACATCGTTGGTGTTGCCGGCCGGGACGCCGCGACGACTGTGGGCGTACGAGGTGTTGATTATGTCGCACGTAGGGGGCGTTTGGCGTGTGGCCTGAACGTGGCGCGGTATATGCGCGGCCGGTGTCCGGTCAGCCTGGCGAAGACAGTGCTGAACGTTCCAGGGTCGTGGTATCCCACATCGACAGCGATGCTGGCGATTGTCTTTTCCGTGGTCTCCAGGAGATGTTTCGCCTTGCGCACTCGCCTCGCCTGGAGGTAGCCGAGCGGGGTTTCTCCCGTCTCGCGGCGAAATCGCCGTAGCAGCGTTCGGGTGCTGGTATGGAACGTTGCGGCGAGCAGTCCGAGGTCGTAACGCTCACGCATGTTCTGGTCGAGCCATCGTTTGATGCTCTGAGAGAACTCGCTGCCGGTGGCCGGCAAGAGTGCCGCGTCGACATAGGGCGTCTGGCTCGACCGCGCGTCGTCGACGAGCGCGATGCGGGCGGTGGCGCGGGCAACGCTGTTACCGTTGTGTTCGCGGATGAGGCCCAGGGCGAAGTCGTACATCGCGCTGAACGCGCCCGTTGTGGTGACCCCGGTGTCGGTAACCACGAGCTTTTCAGGTCGGACGTTCGTGCGCGGGCATCGGTCGGCAAGCTGATCGGCGAACAGCCACGAGGTTGTCGACTCGCGCCCGTCGAGCACGCCGGCGTCAGCCAGCAGGAACGCTCCGACGCAGATCGAAACCACTGCGACTCCCGATTGCGCCCCGGATCTGATGGTGTCGATTTCGGGGCCGAGGGAGCGCAGCGTCACATCGAGGTCGAGTGCGGGGTGCAGCTCAAATCCCGGCACGACGAGGATGTCGAGGGCGTCAACGTCACGTGCTTGGGCGACGCTGAGGACCGCGCCGCCGGAGGCGACCACGCGCCGCCGTGGCGAGATGACGGAGACCTCGTATGAGGAACCGCTGGCCGTGCCGCGGGCGGCGACGTGCGAGGCCATGGTGAGCAGATCGGGCACCCCGAACACCTCCGAAGCGAAGCACCCTGGATACGCAAGCACGCCTACGCGCAGTGGGATCGCCATAGTGGCGAGATTACCTGGATATGTGGCGATCTCGCCGCTGGCTGGAGGCAGGCGCAGCGCATGAGAATGCTGCCGTGGCGATCACTAAGGGGCAGGCCGACGACACACTCGCGGACTTCTCGGCCCGGCTTTTCGACACTGACGGTGTCAGCAAGACCGTCTACGTGGCCGGGTCCGGACCGGGTGTTGTGCTGATGCCGGAGATGCCCGGCATCAGCCCAGATGTCGTCCGCCTCGCGCGCTGGATACGCGACGCGGGATTCACGGTCTATATTCCGTCGCTGTTCGGTGTCGACGGCGCCTTTCCCACCTCCGAACGCGGGGCGGAGATTGTCCGCCGCGCCTGCGTCAGCGCCGAGTTCCGGGTCTTCGCCGGTGGCGGCACAAGCCCTGTTGTGGCATGGCTACGAGCGCTGGCCAGAACGGCGCTAACGGAGTGTGGCGGCCCCGGCGTCGCGGCTATCGGACTCTGCTTCACCGGCAACTTCGCGCTCACCATGACCCTCGAACCGGCCGTGATCGCGCCGGTGGTCAACCATCCCTCGCTGCCGCTGGACGACCCTGGCGGACTGGAAATCAGCGACGAGGACGCCCGCAAGGTCCGCGAGCGCATCCAGCGCGATGGGCTGGCGGTGCTCGCCTACCGCTTCGACAACGACCGGTGGTGCACTGGGCAGCGGTTCGCCGCCTACCGGGCGCTGCTGGGCGATGCGTTCGACGGCCGCGTCCTTTCGGGCGAGACCGCAAACCCCAACTCTCCCCCGTTCTTCCGCGACATCGTCGGCTGCCCCCACAGCGTCGTCACCGCCCACCTCGTTGACCAGCAGGGACACCCCACACTGCGCGCCAGAGACGAAATCCTTGCCTTTCTCGCCGCCCGACTCGGCCACTGAGGACATACCACAGATCTGAGACTGACCTTGATGACATCACGGTGCGACAACCGAGAAACCCCGCGCAGCCCAGTGCGGGTGGTCCACTTCGAGGTGTCGGGCGTGAAGTGGCAGACGGAGCTGGCACCGTGGCGCGCGCCGGTCGTGGAGTGCAGCGCCGCCCACCCGGCATCGCGACAACAGGAAAGGCGCTGATGCTGCAACACGTCCGCGGCGTACAAGCGGGCGGGCAACTGGCATGCGGCCGGTGCCGCCGTTGGGGGTGTAGCCGCAGGGTTCGCCTTCGTAAAGTCTAGGCAATAACCTTTAGAGGGAGGGCTTAGTGCGACAAGTATCTACGACCGCGACGGCCGTGCTGGCCGTCATCGGGGACATGACCGCGACGCGACGCGTGCCACAGGTTGGCCGCTGGCTGCTCTGAGCACGCGGACATAGGTGATCGCGGAGAGGTGGATGCCGAGTGGACCGGTTGAGCTGGCGGGCCGGGTTCGGAAGCCTTGAGGACTGGCTGGGCGAGATCTTCGACCGCTTCGCCGTATCACCCGAAGAATTCACGGTGCAGCGTGGCGGAGCGAAGACGCCGCGCTACGACGGACCGCCGAACGGCCGTCCCTACGACCAGGAGGTCAGCCACACGTCTGCCGGCACGATCGACGCTCTGGTGTCCAATCTCGCCAGCGACAACGTGCTGGAGGTGGGCTTTACGATCCACTCCGCGGATTGGTGGTGGCTGTGGGCGAGCCCGCACGACCGCTTGGAGACCCACTGGATCACGGTGACCATGCCTGGTACGCGCGTGTCGAACTGGCCGCTTCCCGCGACGCTGCGGGACGGCCGAGATCTTCGCCGATTGCTCGTCACGCTCGCCGGGATGCTCGGTGAGGCACCGCCCGATGACGACGATGGAAGCGTGCGTGCGCGGTACTCCCATCCGGTCGAGATCAGGGACAGGGTCAGCTCGGCGGAGTACCGGCTGCTGATCACCGGGTGGGGGCATGAGACGCTTTCCCTTCGCGGGGAGACCGTGCGGCTCGTGGGTGACCTATCGCGCTTGTTCGGTACCCGGGAATCGACGTCATTCCCTCTCGGCTCGCTCGGCGACCTCGCCGACATCTACGAGATCCTGATGGTCGAACTCGGCCGCGGGTGGGCGATCCGGTGGGCCGAGCCGCTGCCGATACCCGGCGACGTCCGCCTTCCGCCCGACGCCCGCCTCGCCGTGATCAGGACGCCGGGTGAGGATCCGTCCTTGCGGGTCACGGCTGAGGAACTGCTCATCGAAGCCGACCACCCGGCCCACTCACTGCGGCAGAGGGTCACGCTGCTGCTGTGCCCGCAGCTATACACCCCCTGCACCCCAGCAGACCTGCCGGCGTGGCTGCGGTCACTGGAGAAGGGACTGTTCGGCCGGTCGGGCATCTGGACAGTACACGGCCGGGACTGGCGGCCACCGCGACATCGGGGAGCCGCTATGGTGGCTCGCGCCCTGCTCGAACAGGGCGTGACCGGCCGCGCCTCAGTGGGGCTGGCGGGCGCGGAGTTCGTGACCGTTCAGGGCCTGTCGCTCGGCGGTGAGCCGATAGAGCTGGCGGGACGAAGCAAAACCAAGAGATGGTGAGTCGCACATGTCATCCAACAGCGCCGGTCCGGTCCATAACGCCCCGGCCGTTGCCAGTGCCGTCACCACTGCCGACCGGGCTATTACCGCGCTGACCGTATGGTGGCTGGCCTTTCCCGTCGCCATCTGTGCTGGTGTGGGCATCTTCGCCGAGCCTTCGCGCTATGCCTTTTGGGACGCGATCGGCAAGGCGCTGCTGTGGGTGGGCCTGGGAGGTGCGGCGGTCGCGCCCGCCGCTGGAATCGTCGTCGCGCTGATCGGACGGCGGCGACGGGCCTGCTGGCGCTTCGCCCTCATGGGTGCGGTGTCCATCTCCGGGGCCGTCCTTGTCCAGTTCCTCCCGGCATGATGATAATGAAGTTGCTCCAGCGCGCGTTCGGGTGATCATCGGCTACGACAGCGGCCTGGTCACGCCCGCAGGTCAGATGTGCAGTTCGGCCCGGAACGCAGTCGTCGCATCACCGGCGATGGACACCAGGATTCTGCCGTCGGACCGGTCCTCGACGGAAACCTGGACCGTGCCGGGCCGTCCGATGGCCGCCCCTTGCCGCCCGGTGAAGGCCAGCCGGCCGCCGGGCGCGGGGACGATGCTGTGCCGCACCAGGTACGCGCCGAGTGGACCGTGCCCGTTGCCGGTTACCGGATCCTCGGCGACACCGATGGCGGGCGCGAACATCCGGGCCCAGGTGAGCAGGTGTGGCTCGCCGGTGGCCCGGGTGAAGACGAAGAAGCCGTTGGGGCCCACCTCATGGCTGAGCGCCGTCAACGCGGCCGGATCTGGCCGCAGTCCGTCCACGACGGCGCGGTCCCGCAGTTCCACCAGGACCTTGGAGTGCCCGGTCGACACGACTTGGACGGGACCATTGTCCGCCAGGTCACCGGCGTGGGCACCCAAAGCCCGCAGGAGCCGGTCCACCTGGCCCGCTTCGAGTTCGGGCCCGAAGGTGGCTACCCCCTGGTGCATGCCGATCCGTGCCCGGTCGCCGTCGCGGTGGATCTCCACCCTCTGCAGCAAGCCACTGCCTGTCTTCTGCACCAGCGAGCCCGACGGCAGCCCGTACTCGATGGCCCTGGCGAAGTGCGTCGCCACGGTGGCGTGCCCGCAGGTCGGGACCTCGCTTGTCGGGGTGAAGAAGCGCACCCGTACGTCGTGGTCGGCGGCGTCGGCGGCCAGCACAAAGGCCGTTTCGGAGTTGTTCAGCTCCCGCGCCACCGCGAGCATCTCGGCTCCCGTCATGCCATCGGCCGACAGCACCACGCCGGCCGGGTTGCCGGCGAACGGAATGGTTGTGAAGGCATCGACCTGATAGAGGACCCTCATCGGCCGTGGATTCGCCAGGCGACGGCGTCGGCGGCCACCCGGAAGCCGTGGTGCAACCCCGCCACCTGAAGCACCGCCCGCGCGGGGCGATGGTCACCGAACGCTGCGGCGACGACGGCGTCCACGGATGCCCAGTCGGAGATGTCGGTCAGATAGAGATTGAGCCTGGCGACGGAGCCGGCTCGGCCACCACCCGCCTCCACTATGGACAGCACGTTGGTCAGCGCTTGACGCGTTTGCTCCGCGACGCTGGAGTCAGCGGAGACGCCGACCGGAAGCTGCGTGGACACCCAGATGGCGCCGTCCGGCGTGACGGTCGCCTGTGCGTAGTGGCCGAACGGCTGGGGTGCCCCGGCCGTCGAAACCGGTTCAAGAAACATCATCAGCTCCGATCGCGGTGTCCTCGGCGAGCCGTACCAGGGTCCGGACCGCGCATCCGGTGCCGCCGTTGGGCGTGTAGCCGTAGGGCTCGCCTTCGTGGAAGGCCGGTCCGGCGATGTCGAGGTGCGCCCAGGGAGTGCCGGCCGGCACGAATTCCTGGAGGAAGAGGCCGGCTACCAGGCCACCGCCCATCCGTTCGCCGTAGTTGGCGAGGTCGGCTACCCGGGAGTTGAGGCTCTGGCGAAGTTCGGCCGGCAGTGGCATCGGCCAGGCCCGCTCGCCGGCCCGGTATGCGGCGGTCAGGACCCTCTCGCGGAAGGCGTCGTCGTTGGACATCACGCCGAACAGGTGGTTGCCCAGGCCGAACCGCATGGCGGCGGTCAGGGTTGCCACGTCCACGATCGCGTCGGGCCGCTCCTCACCCGCCCGGACTAGCGCGTCGGCCAGTACCAGGCGTCCTTCGGCGTCGGTGTTGAGCACCTCGACGGTCCGGCCGCCGTACATGCGCAGCACGTCGCCGGGACGGAGGGCGGAGCCGGACGGCATGTTCTCGGCGAGCGCGAGCCAGCCGGTGACGTTGACCCGCAGTCCGAGCCGGGCGATAGCCAGCACCGCGGCGAACACGGCCGCCGCGCCGGACATGTCGCGCTTCATGATCTCGTTGGCGCCAACCGGCTTCAGCGAGATGCCGCCCGAGTCGTACGTGATGCCCTTGCCGACAAGGGCGAGACTCGTCTTCGCCTCGGGGTGGGTGTGGGCGATCCGCACCAGCCGCGGTGGTCGGACCGAGCCCTGCCCGACGCCGAGGATGCCACCGAAAGCACCCGCCACGAGCGCCTCCTGATCGAGCACCTCGACCACCAGCCCATACTCACTGCCGGCGCTCACCACGGCCGCGGCGAAGCTTTCCGGGTACAGGTCGTTGGCCGGTGTGTTGATCAGGTCGCGGGCCCGGTTCACCTCCTGGCCGAGCACGCCAGCGCGCCGCGAGGCGGCCTCGGCGGCGGTGTCGCTGTCCCGGCTGGCGAGGATCACCAGCTCGCGGACCGGGGCCGCCGCGTTGTCGGTGGTGCGGTACGCGGTGAAGACGTACCCGCCGAGAATGCCGCCCAGCGCCACCGCCTCCACGGCCTCGACGGACCCGACCGGCAGCGCCACGGCGACCGTCCCGGCACCGGCCAGAGCCCGGGTGGCCACACCGGCGGCCCGGCGCAACACCTCGGCGTCGTACGCGCCGTTGTCGGCGGCGTCGCCGAGTCCAACCGCGAGGACCACCCCGGCCTTGATGCCGGCGGGCGGGGGGAGCTTGACCGCCTCGCCATCGGCACCGGTCACGCCGAGGGTGCCGAGGAGGTCGGCGAGCCGGCCGTCGAACGCCTCGGCCACCGCCGCCGCGCCGGGCGCCGGCACCAGCCCTGACGGGCCCTTGGCAACACCGATCACGACGCAGTCCGCGGGCAGCGATGCGGCGGGGGTTGAGCTAACTGTCAGTGCGGCCATTGTCGTACGTCCTGCTCTTTCGGGAGGAGGGTGGCGGATACGACCGAGGTTTCCGCCAGCGCTGGTGCCTCCACCGGCCGCTGGTGCCGGCGGGTCAGGCCGACCCCGACGAGCACGACCACCATGCCGGCGGCGATCCGGAGGCTGAGCTCCTCGTCGAGCACGATGGCCCCCAGCGCCACCGAGACCACCGGCAGCAGGTAGCCGACCGTCGCGGCGTTGGTGGCGCCCTCGGCGGCGATGATCCGGTAGGTGAGGTGGAAGGTGGCCCCGGTGGCGACGACGCCCAGGATGACGACGACGACCAGCGTCTTCGGGCCGATCTCGATCGGGGTCAAGCCGCCGGCCGGCAGGGTCAGCGCGGTCAGGCCGGTCGCCGCGATGAGCTGCGCCGCGGACAGCGAGATGGTGGGTATGCCCTTGCCGACCAGGTGGCGGCCCATGTATGCGAAGCCGACGGCGTAGCTGGCCGCCGCGGCGACGATGGCCAGAGCGCCCCAGCCGACCGGTCCACTCGTCTGCCATGGCGCGAAGATCAGCACGACGCCGGTGAACCCGAGCAGGAGCCCGACCAGCCGGACCGGCTGCAGCCCGCGTTCGGAGCCGATGCCGACGCCGATCAGCAGCGACCACAGCGGGGTGGTCGCGTTCAACACACCGGCCACTCCCGAGTCGATGGTTTGCTGACCGATGCTGAACATGGCGAACGGCAGGGCGTTGCAGAAGAAGGCGGCTACGACGATGTGCCCCCAGTTCGTGCGGTCCCGGGGCAGCCGTCGACCGGAGGCGAGGCACGCGACCAGCAAAGCGGCCGCTCCGAGAACGCATCGACTGAAGGTGACCTGGACCGGAGTCAGAGTGTCGAGGGCCAGGTCGATCCAGAGGAAGGTCGACCCCCACAGCAGGGCGAGCGCGCCCACCTGCGTCCACGTCCGTAACCTGCTCACACGCCACACAGTGCCGGAGCCAACCTGAAAGGAAAAGCGAAAGATTCTGCACAACAGTTAAGCTCTACTACATGCTCGATGTCAGACGGATGCAGGTACTCCGGGCGGTGGTCACCAGCGGGTCGGTGACCGCGGCGGCGACACACCTCGGCTACACCCCCTCCGCCGTCAGCCAACAGGTGGCGGCCCTGGAGAAGGAAGCCGGGATCGCGCTGCTCGAACGCGTCGGCCGGGGCGTGCGCCCCACGGCAGCGGGCCGGCTGCTCACCGGGCACGCGGCCATCATCAGCCAACACGTCGCCGCGGCCGAGACCGCGTTGGCCGACCTACGTGCGGGGCGTACCGGCCGGCTGACGATCCGCTACTTCGCCTCGGTCGGGCCGACCCTGCTGGCCCCCGCCCTCGCCCGACTCCGGCGCGAGCACCCCGGCGTGACGATCGACCCCAAGCTGAACGATTCCGATGATCCACTGCCGGACGTGGAGCAGGGCCACGCCGACCTGGCCCTCGCGGTCCGCCGACCGAGCGACGAGGTCCGCCAGGGGATCCGTGTGGTGCATCTGCTCGACGACGCGTTCCAGGCCGTGCTGCCCACCGGACACCCGCTCGCCGCCCAACCGGTGATCGACCTGGCCGACCTCGCCGGCGAGCCATGGGTCGGCAGCGAACCGCCCGGACCCTGCCTGGAGCCCATCCTCGACGCCTGCGCCGCGGCGGGCTTCAGCCCGAACTTCGTCGCGAAGTCGGAGGACTACGCCACGACCCAGGGCTTCGTCGCCGCCGGCCTCGGCGTCAGCCTCATCCCCCGACTCGGACTGACCCGCCATCCCGGCGTCACCATCCGTCCGGTCCGCCATCCCGAGCCGGTCCGCACCATCTACGCCGCGGTCCGGGAGATCTCACTGGCCCAGCCCGCACCGCGCGCACTGATCGACGCCCTCATCGACGCCGCGAAGGAGTGAGACACACGCACGATCCATAGCGTCGGCCACTGGCTGCGCTGGTCAACCTGGCGGCGCCGGCACCAAGCCCCGCGCCAGGACCAGCCACTACCGCCGACGCGGACAGCTCATCCGTCAACCGATCTACATAACGAACCGGCTGTCGTTCTAGCCGTCGTCGGCGCGCTGCTCGCTGAAGGCCAGTAGGAGGGTTCGGACGGCGGCGATGGCCACCTGACGTAGTTCGGCATCGTCGATCTGACGGGTGCCCATCTCGGAACGGGCCTCCAACGGGCCGATGAGCAGGGCCATGAACTGCTCGGCCGCCTGGGCCGGGTCGCCGGCCCGCAGGCGACCGGCGAGCATGAGCCGTGCGAACCGGTCGGCCAGGGCCTCGTTGAGGCGATGCGGTCCATTCTGCCGGACGATGCCGAGGGCGTCTGGGAACCTGTTGATTTCCGAGTAGAGCAGCCGCCGCAGCGCGCACGAGCGGTCATCGCAGTGCAGGCGGAGCAGGCGGTGACCCACGTCTTCCAGCGTCGCGCGCAAGTTCTTGCCGGGCTCGTGGAGGGGCTCGAGGGCGGCAAGCCGCTCGTCCAACGCTATCTTCGCCATCGCCTCCAGCGCGTGCCGGAGTTGAGTGACCAGGTGGTGCGGTCGTGTTCGAGGTGCAGGAGCACGAGTGCGGCGGCGACGATCTTGCCGATCTTCCAGGGGCAGAGGCTGACGTTACGCAGCGCCTTGAAGCTGGTCTTGAGCAGGGAGTTGCCGCGTTCCCCGATGGCTCGGACTCCGTTGTGGGCCTTGTTGAACATCTTCTGCACGTCGGTGAGTTCCCCGTTCTTGGTCTTCTTGAACGCCACCGTGATGGTGTCGGCCTCGCCCTCGTACCCCAGGTCGCCCAAGGCGCGCAGTTCGGCGGTGATCTCGGCCAGGGCGGGCAGGATCTCTTCGTGGGTACGCACCGCGGTGGTGTCGTGCTCGCGGCCGGGACGCACGTCGGAGGTCCATAGTGGCCAGCCGTCCGGGGCGGTGATGACCTGCACGTTGCCGCCGTGGTTGTCGTGTTTCCCGGACCACCACAGGTCCACCCCTGCGGTCGGCCCGGGGATGCGGCACCGATCGGTCTCGATCGGGGTGCCATCGATGTTGACGTGGGAGTAGCCAGCCATCTTCGCCGCCAGCAGCGCCGGGTGCAGGCCCGGCGCCTGGGCGGCGAGCACCTCGATGCCCTCGTCCAGGTAGTCGTAGCAGGTGGACTTGCCGATTGCGTTGTCGATGGCTAACTGCTTGACCCGGGTGCCGTCCAGGAACCAGCGGATGATCAGGACCGCCTGCTTGAAGCAGGCCAGGGCACGGGTGTCGGTGCGCGTCCCGCGCCGGAGGCGTTCGGCGTGAAGCAGTCGCGAGACAACCAAGACCGTCTCCTCGCGCATGGTCAGGACGGCGGTGTATGTGACGCTCATGGCGACGCAGGAACCCCTATGAAGTTGATCGGTGAGAGGACCACTTTCATACCGGGGTTTACGTCTATATGTTGTATCGCAACCGGTTCGGCGCTTCAGCGACCTCGGCATGCGGCAGCCAGCAGGAAGACCGTGTGGTTGGACCGGTCGCGCCGGGGGCTGTTCGGCGATGTCGGCAAACCGGTCCAGGATGATAGGCGGCCGTGGCTGTGCGCTCGCTTGGTCGATCTCGGCGTCGATCGGGCCGAGGCCCGGAGGGTCTGCCGGTCGCGGCGCCCGGCTGGCGCACTTTGTTCCTCAGTCCGAGAAGACGGCGCGGCGCAAGGGCGGGACTGTGCCGCACAGCTGGAAGAACATCCGCGCGGTGGCCCGGATTACGTGGCTGGGCAGGGTGGCCAGGTGCAGGTACATGGTCGCGGCCCGCACCGCGGCGAAGCCGTTGTTCAGCATCGCGCGCTCGTATTCGGCGATGGCGGGAAGTAGCTCCCGCTCCCCCCGACCGACTGCTATTAAGGCGTGACGCAGTGTATTGGCGTCGTACAGTGCAGCGTTGCCGCCGAGTCCGCCGACTGGGGGCATGTAGTGGATCGCGTCGCCGAGGAGGGTGACGGTCGTAGTGGGCCAGGGTTTCACCCGTGCCGCGGCAGCGAAGTCGAACTGCTCGATGGTGTCCGGGGGCGTCTGGGCGATCAGTTTTCGCACGTCGGGATGCCAGCTCGCCAGGCGGGACAGGACCAGTTCGCGTAACCGCTGTCCGTGCTCGCCGGCCGCCTCGGCGGGTAGTACACGCCGGTGTGCGACGTAAGCCCACATGACGTAGTCGTCGTCTTTCGTGTCCTGGACAACGAGATCCGGGTCCAGGCCAGCGGCCTGCAGTTGGTCGCCGACTCGCGCGAGGACGGCATCGGCGCCTTCTCGGCGCCGGAACACCGCGGTGAACAGGAAGTCCCGCTTCGGCAGGATCATGTTCTTGGTGCTGGTCATCTCCTCGGGCAGCCACGCCGTCTCATCGCCGAGCCGGAGTTTGCCGCCGATGCCGACACCGGGTGCGTTGCGCTGCTTGGCGTGCGGCAGGAGCTGCCGTCGCACTCGTGAGCGGGCGCCGTCCGCGCCGACCACCAGGTCGCCGGTGGCGAAGGTGCCGTCAGCGAACAAGGCGGTGACCGTGCCATCGCTATTCTGGCGGTAGCCGGTGAACTCCTTGCCGAAGTGGACCACCCTGTCCAGACCGGCGAGCAGTAACCGACGCAACGTGATCCGGCTGACCGCGTGTGTCCGCTCGGCTGGGCCGAGTTGGGCGGGCGGGTCGTCTTCGCGCATCAGCAGCCGCAGCTGCTCAGTGAGCACCCCCATGCCGGGTCCGGGATCCCCGGCGGTGGCTACCAGGATCTCCCACAGGTGCGCGGGAAGGCAGTCATGCAGCGCCCGGCTGCCCACCGGTTCGATGTTGAGCCGGTAGCCCTGTAACCGCGCGTCAGGCGCGGTGTCACGTTCGTAGACCGCGACGCTGATCCCGGCGGCGTGCAGGCCTTGCGCGAGGCACAAGCCGCCGATTCCGCCGCCGACGATGATGACCCGGAGCGAGCTCGTGGGCATGATGTGTCCATTCCAGTAGTCAGGCGTGGATCAGGAGCCGGTCAAGAAGCCCGAGGACGTCACCGGCGCGGTCGGCGGTCAGGCTGGCGCCCTTGACCGCGGCGATGATCAGCTCAGCCCCCATGGCCGGATCGACACCTGGTGCCAGCGCGCCGTCCGCGGCGGCAACGGCCAGCAGCGCGCGCAGCGAGTTCCGCCAGCCCTCCTCGCGGCTGGCGATGATCTCCCGCAGCTCGGGGTCGCGCCGCGCCCGCAGGTCCAGCTCGCGCAACACCACGTGCAGCTCGGGTTGGTCGATGATCTTCTGGCGGAGGGTGGCAAGGTGGCCACGAAGGCGATCGACCGGGCTGCCGGCCGGCGGTGTGGTCGACCAGAACTGCCTGGTGGCGTGGTCCACGACCGCCACCACCAGGTCCTGCTTGGTAGGGAAGTGGTGATGGATCGTCGAGTGGTCGATGCCCACCTGGCCGGCCACGTCGCGCAGCCGCAACCCCTCGAATCCTCCCGCGGCCAGACGCTGGTAGGCCGCACGCACCAAGGCCTCCCGGCGCTCCGCCCCGGCCGGCGGCCTGCCTCGTCGCCCCGTCCCCATCCACACTCCTCAGTCAACCAAGCAGTTGGTGGATTAATAGCAGGCGTACTGGTACGGAGTCAAACCCGACTACGGAACGGCGACCGCGACAGCCACAGTGCGGTTGTGGGATACGGACAACCAGGCTGCCACGGGGCACCTGAGCGGTCACATCCAAGCGATCTCGTCGTTCGTGTTCAGCCCCGCCGGGCGGACCCTGGCAGCTGGCAGCAACGACGGCACCGTCCAGCTGTGGACCCTGCCCTCCGCGACGAAGCTGCGCGACCCCGACCGCCATGTCGGCGCCGTCAACACCAGCGGCCACCACCACGCCGTCCGGCTATGGGGACGCGGCTCGTGGAACCTGCGGGTCGCCCTTACCAATTCTGCGTCATTTCGCTGCACCACAACGCATCCGGCGTGTCACCGCCCCCCGGCGACGGTCGGTAACGCAGCGCAACCCGTTGTTACGCGGAATGGCTCAGTGCCGTACTTCGCGCCGTGGTGGCTGCCGTAGGTGAACCACTGGTGGGTGCCGGCCAGACCGCCGGCACCCATGTACCTCCCTGGTTGTATGTACCGCGCACATACCGTCCAAGTTGGAGTCGAATGTCAATCCTCCGTTAGACGACACGAGGCGCGACGGCTGGATAGCGTGTTTTGAATGCGAAGGCATATCTTGACGAAGATCGTGCCAATGACGATGGCGGCGGTCGTGGCTGTCGTGGTGGCCTCGGCCAGCCCGGCAACGGCAGCGACAGATGATTCCAGGATCGTCAGGACCGATCCACCTGGCTACTGTGGCGCGATCAGTTTCGTCGACTACGGTGACGGCTGGCCCGGCGGCGGAAACAATGACGACTACGTCGAAGTGTGGGACCTCTGCCCCGACCATGACGGTGTCAAGGCGTGGGTCTGGCTCGACGGCACGCTCCTCCACGAGTACTACAACCCGCACGGCGTCGATACCCGCGTCCTTGGGGACCCGTTTCCGAACGGCGACGTGAAGAAGGGTGACTACGTGGGGCTGAAAGTCTGCATCGTCGATGGCGAAAACGACCCCACTCCCAGCGCATGCAACCACCTCAGCTTCACAAGTCAGGATGGTTAGTCGCCTAAAAAAGGAGCTCCGATGAGGAAGGTGCTGACCCTTCTGTCCGCGACAGTACTGACAACGTCCGCCACCCTCTTGAGTGCCGGGCCGGCCTCAGCGGCGGCGTATACTGTCTGGTCGGACAACTCAAACGCAACGACGACGTACCACACCGGAAAGAACAGGATCGTCGTTTGTGACAGGAGCGCTGTCGACGGCAGGTCCGCATACGGCAGCCTCTATTACTGGGACGGATCCAAGTACATCTTCGTTGGAGAAGCCCGTGATCGCGATGGCGGTCAAAATGAGAGTTGTGCGGAGTTCGTCGGAGGCGCTGGCGTTCCAGACAATCGGTGGCTTTGGTTCAACTCCTGCACGGCGAAGTTCATGGACGGACAGTGGTACCCGTATGAGTGCAACTCGCGCGAGGTCTACGACGACGGCTCGTCGTAACTGGCCCGCGATCCTCGCGGTGCGCCGCCGATGCCGCGCGAGCATCGGCGGCGCACCGTGTAGGAATCAGGAGCTGCGGGAGTAGCCGACGGACATGTGCTGTCACCGATCGGACGGCCGCCGCACAATCCGCAGCTCCGCCGCCCAGTGCCGAGCGCGGCGGGGTTCGACCGTCGACCGGTTGTCGACGCGTTGTCGACGGTCGCTGCCATCGTCCTCCGCAGCCGGAAGTAGACGCTGGCGACGTACGCCGAGCTGACCGGGCAAGTTCCACCGCCTCGACGACCTGGTCGGACTGCTGCAATCCGGTGGCCTCAACCTGGGCGACGACCTGCTGCCGCAGCCGACCTGGCCGCCCGACCACCAGCAGCGCGTAGACGCGTTCCTCGCCGACCTGCCCATCACACCGGGCTGCGCACCGCGCCCGCTCACACTGGTGGAAACCCACTTCGCGGCCGACAAGGTCGAAGCCGCCTACCCCGTCACCGTCGTCAGCAGCCGCTAACCCCACACCCCGCCGTCAACGCCGGGCCACCCGGGCACCCCGAAAGCCCGCCCCGTGCGACCGCCGCACGCATACCGTGAACACATGGATGGCGACAGCGCCACCTGCACCCACTGCGGCGGCCCGATCGCGCAGCAGACCACCCCCGGTCAACCCCGCGACTCGATCGTCCGCCATGGTTGCTGCCTGCGCTGCGGTGCCCGGTACGGCCGGCTTATCAACAACAGCGACGATCCCCGCGCCCCAGCGTCCCCGCCGCACCCGATGAGGCCACCGACCCACCGCGTGAGACTGCGCCGACCCGGACACCCGAAGACACGGACACCGCACCGGCCCCGAGGGTGAACCAGCGCCGCCGCCGTCACGACGACGCGCGCCAACTCACCTAACCTGCCTGCTCTGAGCACGGAGAACACCGCACCGCGCGGCCGGGCAGCTCGGGTGCCTCGGCCAGGGCTGGCGTAGGTCACGCCCTCAATCGTGATCATGCGGGTACGGCATTGGGACTACACCACAGGTTTACGCGTATCCCGCCAATGTGCAACTGGGAGTGGATGATGCCACCTGGAATTCGTCCTAGGCTGAGGCATCGTCGTAAATCGCTGCCCGCTTACCTGGGCGGCACAAACGGAGGGATTTCTCAGTGGTACGAGCTACGGGGTGGTTACTGGCCGCCATGGCGTTGGTCGCCGTAACTGTCGGGATCGGATTGCCTGCGAACGCCGCGACCACGGCGCAAGTGGCGGACGTGGTGTACGTGGAAGAGGCACCGCCAGCGACAGACGTAATCGAAGGGGAACCATGGGTGGGCACCGCAGCCTGCAACGGCGATACTATCCGAGCATATGGCAAGCAAGGCTGTAAGAAGAGAGGTACCGCCGTTCGGCAGTGCTACGTCATCGACCATTGGGAATATTTTCATATCGCTCCCAGTGGCTCGATCTGGCACATCTGGAATGGCGCCTCTTCCTGGAAGGAAATGCCACACGACGGCCAGGCCACCAATACGTACGGTTGCGCGTATAACAGCGGCCGTGTCGGGAACGGGGTCGCCGTCTTGTACGGCAACTCCATTTGGTACAGCTACCAAAAGTATAACCCCGCTAACGTCTGGTACGGCTGGTTTCCCGTGTAGTAGGCCGCAACCCGGGCCTTGATCGTTCGCCACAATCCTGGGATCGGACTCGGTGGGTCACTGCCCGTCCACTTGGCGGGCAGTGGACCACCCGTTGATCTGTCGCCACCATTGCGGCACCGGCCTGTGGTTACCAGGTCGCGCAGCTCGGCTGCGCGGTCAACCGCGGTCTGCCTCAGTCAGCGCGGCATGGACCAGGTTTCAGCATCGATCAACCGGCCACTGACCCCTCGCGCTGACCACCTCACGCGGCCCGCCCATCCGCATGCCCCGCCGCCGCACGCGTCGGCCCCTCCCCGGCGGCATGCGCAAGCACCGTGGCCAACAACCGCGCCACCTCCGGCGAGATCGGCCCCAACTGCATCACCCCCGCCCCACCCCGGTAGCGGTCGGACGGCCCGTACACGGCGTAGAGCTCATAGAGGCTGCCGGCCACGTCGACAGCCTTGGTCGACACCGGAGTCAGCCGTAGCTCGCAGATGACGCACCGTGAGTACAGATCCATCGCCACCTTGTGAAGGTAGTTATGTACTGACCGTTGACCACTCACCTCACGGAGACGCCGGGAACGGCAGTTGACTATATTGCCCATGCCAGACGGGGTCTCGCGCGCCGGGTCCGGCGCTGGACCTGGAGCAGGTGGCCGCCGGCCTCACCCGCTGGCCGCTGCCTGCGCAGCCCGCTCGATCTTCGCCCAGTGCGTTGCCCGGGCTGCCGCGTCGATCTGCTCCTCATACTCAGCCATCACCCCGGTCCGGCCGTCGAGCTGCTCACGCAGGACGTCAGCGTGTCCGGCATGCCGGGTGGTGTCCTGCAGGACGTGGACCATCACGTTGAACAGCTTCACGTCAGGGCTTGGCCACCACGGCACGTGGCCGGTGGCGTCAACGGCAAGCTCGCTGATCGTCGCGTCAGCATGGGCGCAGGCGCGCCGGTAGAAGCCGATGATCTGTTCGCGGGTCTCATCCGGTGTCACCCACAGGTCGCTGCCGTCCGCGTCCTGCCAGCGGGGCAGCGGCTCGAGAAACGGGCGGTCGAAGATCTCGCCGAGGTACCTGGCCTCCCAGGTCGCCATGTGTTTGACCAGCCCGAGAAGGTTGGTCCCGGTCACGGTCAGGGGACGCCGGATGTCGTACTCGGACAGACCGTCGAGCTTCCAGACCAGCGCCTCACGGGTCACCTTGAGCTGGCGGTGCAGGTAGTCCTTCGCGAAATCATCGATCACAGGACACGAGCTTGCCACGCGGCGACAAGAAGAGCGGCCCAGGAGTTCACAGATCTGTGGTGTCGAAACTCGCGTACATGAAATTTAGCGACGATCTTGCGGTGCCGAATCTGGCGTTCAACCGGTGTCCGAACCCGCGGAGATAGTCAATCCCAGTAAAGCCCACTGGCGAACAGCCTGGTCAGACGCCCCGCGAGGAGCTGCCGACCAGGCCCGGTCCGCGTGATCGTCCCCGTACTCGGAGCATTCCCGGAGCACCTGACTTACGCCGGAGCGGGAATAGGATCCGACGGTCCCGGTCCTCGTCGTCGAGCGCCTACAGGTGGGGCGAGTCAAGTCGAGGAGTAGCTGTATCTCCGGAATTGCCCTTTGCCGGCCGTCACTCGTAGTGCTGCCGGATCTGCTGTGCCAATTGCTTGACACGCTCACGTGCTTCGGGCGGGTCAAGCACGGTCACGGCGTCCCCGAAAGGCAGGAGTTGGCGCACGTCTTCGAGGCTACGAACTCGCAGTGTGGCTGCCACCCTGTCGCCTTCCTCGGACCGACCGACCGTCAGGCGCGAGCCGAGAATGCGTTTGGCGCGTTCGAGTTGACGCACATCTAGGCGGATCCGGATCACCCCCTCGGTTGCGGTTTCCCAACCCGACGTCAAGTCAGCTGCGACAGTTGCGAGGTCCATTCCTGGGCGGAGTCGGCTGGGGCTGCGGAGGGGCTGCCATCGGGCGATGTGCTGCAGGCCGAACAGGTGCGGCTCGCCCCGCTCGTCCGCGACGAGGTACCAGCGCCCCGCCTTTGCCAGGAGCCCATACGGGTCGACCGTCCGCCACCGGGCCGTCGTCTCGGCTGACCGTTGGTATTCGAGCTTCAGGCGCACGCCTCGGCGAAGGTCTCCGATGATCGCCGAGGGCGACACACCCTCAGGCTCGCGACCAAACCACGGCCGGTTGTCGCTCGTCACAAGCTCACCGATTGACAGCAAGTCTCCTGGCGGCGACGAGCCGGCGACCTTGCGTAACGCGCGGCCGGTGACGTCATCGACCCCCAGGCCGCGGCGTTGAGCGTCGTCGAGACCGGTGAGCGCGAGATGCGCCCGTTCGTCTGGTGTCAGACGCGAGGTGTCCAGGGCGCCTCCGGGGAGCAAGGTGACGCCGCCGTGCCGACCGCGCCGCAGCACAAGCGGAAATCCCGCCTCCTGGAGCCAGTGCAGGTCCCTGATGACCGTTCTCATCGAGACGCCAACCTCGCCTGCCAGGACGGCGACGGTCGTCGTTGGCCGAGCCTGTAGTGCCACCAGGAGCGCGAAGAACCGGTCGGGTGTCATAACTCGATCTTCTCCGAGAACATGACAGATCTCGGCATGTTCTTCTCCTACGGTCGTCCCGTCGCAAGCTCCAGAAGGCGCAAGCTCCAGGAAGGAATGTGCCCATGCCCGCACCGAACATGTTCATCGTCTATGTCAGCGACGCCCCGTCCGCCGCCCGCTTCTACAGTGACCTCTTCGAGATCACGCCCAGCTTCGAGACCCCCGGCTTCATCACGTTCGACCTCGCCCCGGGGATCCAACTCGCCCTGTGGGACGTGGCGAAGGAAGACCTTCACCGGGCGACCGTGCGCACCAGCGAGATCTGCCTGGCCCTGCCCGGGGCGCCAGACGCGATCGACGCTCAGTTCGCGACCTGGAAGGGCAAAGGAGTCCAGGTCGTGTCTGAACCGCGAGACGAGGGGTTCGGGCGGACCTTCGTGGTCGCCGACCCAGACGGCAACCTCATTCGGGTCGCGCCCGTGGGCTGAACCGCTCCCGCCTCGGGACTGGAGAGGGGCCCTCGCCGGGCAGACAGATCGCCGGGATGGCCGACCAAACGCGGATCTGCAAGCAGGTTAGGCAGATCAGGGTGCGGCATCCCACTCACCCAGGAGGGCTACCACGCGGCGCCCCGGGGGCAGGCTTGGCACGACCGACTCCGGTCGACCGGCAGGCTGCGCCCGGGGCGCCGCGGCCGCCGAGAGGGCGAACTTTCCGCCGATCTCGATCTCGACGACCCGCGCCCGGCTTGGTGGGCAACGGGTCAGCATCCGCGCCCGTCCGGACCGCGACGCGGTCGGCCTGCTGTCCGACGCCGCCCGCGCGGAGCTGGCCCGCCTGGACGCATACAGGAGGACGCCGAACCAGCTGACCGCCGGCCAAATCTGCCTGCTTTCCAACCCAATAGCTGCGTGATCCAGGCCCCTCTCATGTCGCGTGGAACGACTTGTGGGACGCCTGGATCATGGACTATGGGTCGGTCTTCGGGGACGTCATGAGGGCGGCGGCCGCGGTGCGTCGCCCGGGCACCACGAGCGTCACCCAGCGCGGCGGCGCCAGGGCGCCGACGAGGTCACGTTGTTCGCGCAGTTGGTCGGTGAGGGTGGCGGTCACCAGGTTGTCCTTGGCGGCGAAGTGGGTGTAGAAAGGCACCGTTGTTCAGCCCGGCGTCGGCCATGAGCGTGCCGATGCCGGAGCCGTCGATGCCGTCCTGCTCGGACGGGTGTCCGGCCGTCTCGATGATCCGCCGCCGGGTCGCCTGTTGTGCTCCGCCCCGTACCGTGGCATCCGCACCGTCGTGTGTTCGCACAGCCGGTCACGCGCGAATCAGATCTGCTGGTTGACGACGCCGAGGTAGTCGCCCATGCGCAGTTCCACGTCGAGGCCCTTCTGTTCGGCGAGCTTTCCCATCTCCTGGGCGCGCGCGGCGAATGCGGGCGTGGTCAGCGAGGCGGCGAATGCGGTGTACGCCGCGAGGAGTTCGGTCTGCGGCGGCAGCGTTACCTGGTTGATTTGCGCCTTGGCGGCCTGCAGTGCGCCCTTGTCAAACGATGCCAGGCGCGACGCCATCGCGTCGACGAATCCGTCCAGGTCGGCGTCGGGAATGGCCCGGGTCACCCAGCCGTATTGTTGTGCCGTGTCGGCGTCGTAGTCGTCGGCGGACAGCACGACTTCCAGGGCCCGGTCGCGGCCGAGCAGCCGGGTCAGACGTTGGGTGCCCCCGCCGCCGGGGAGGATACCGATACCGACCTCCGGCTGGCCGAACACCGCCTGCTCGCGGCTGGCGTAGCGCAGGTCGCAGGCCAGGGCGAGTTCGTTTCCGGCGCCGCGGGTCCGGCCGCGGATGGAGGCGATGCTGATGAACGGTGCCGTGGACAGCCGCTCGACAAGGTCGATCCAGGCGGGCGTGGCATCCGCGTCTCGTGTCAGCAACTCGCCGGCTTGGGCGAGGTCGAAGTGGTTGATGAAGAAGCCCGGTGTGTTGCTGGTGAAGACGACGACCTGAGCCTGCGGATCGTTGCTCAACTGGTCGACCAACTCGCGCAGCCGGTAGATGGTCTCCGGAACCATGAGGTTCACCGGCGGGTTCGCAAACGTGATGGTGCGGATCTTGGGTGTCGGTGCTTGCACGCTGATGGTGCTGGGCTGGGTCATCGCGGTCTCCTTGAGGTGCCGGGTTGATGATGGGGCCGGGGAGAGGTTTTCCGGCCGTGGTGAGACGGGGCGGCGGTCCGCCGACGGCCGGTTCACCGGGCCGTATCGGCGGGCCGGGTCAGGCGGCGAGGAAGGTGGTCACGTCCGCGACGAAGGTCTTGGCGTGCTGGAACATCAGGGCGTGCCCGGCGTCGCCGTAGATGATCAGGGTGGTCGGTGAGGCGAGGCTCGGACGCGGTGAATCCGGCGGGAACTTCTGCTCAGGCGCCGAGGTACTGACGCAGCCACTGGCCCATCTGTTTGATGGCCTGGTCGACCTCGGGCACGCGCCCGGCGGCGAGGATGAACGAATGCTGCCCTTCGGGCATCGGGTGCACCTCGGAGGTGACCTTGAACTCCGTGAGCCGCTGTCCGAGTTCGGCGCCGTCGCCGGCGAGGGTCTCGTACTCGCCGTAGTGGACGAGCGTGGGCGGCAGCCCGCTCAAGTCGGCGTTGACGAGGCTGATCCGCGGGTCGGCGAAGTCCAGGGCCGGGTCCTGAAGCCAGGCTCCACGGAAAAGTTCGAGGGTGTTGCGGCTGAGCATCTTGTCGTGTTCCTCGTTCTGGTCCACCTTGGGGTTGCCGATGGTGAGGTCGGCCCACGGCGAGATGCTGACGATCGCGCCCGGCGTCGGTTCGCCGTTGGCGAGCAGCCGCAAGGGCAGCATGACGGCGAGGGTGCCGCCGATGGAGTGGCCGGTGCTGCCGATGTGCTGCGGCTGGTAGCCCTGCTTGAGCAGCCACCGGTAGGCGGTCTCGGCGTCGTCGAGCTGCGCCGGGTAGGGGTGTTCGGGCGCCCGACGGAAGTCCACGACCAGCGAGCGGATCCCAGCGGC
This sequence comes from Actinomycetes bacterium KLBMP 9797, assembly GCA_037414955.1. GTDB lineage: Bacteria > Actinomycetota > Actinomycetes > Mycobacteriales > Micromonosporaceae > Phytohabitans. The sequence continues at coordinate 37,197 of JBBEWH010000165.1, read as the reverse complement.
TTTCGCGATGTGCCCGGCGGCCTTGCGGTCGGAGTGCATGGACGCGGTGACCGAGCCACCGAAGTGGAAGTGCAGCAGGGCCCGGTCGGGATCGGCGCTCTCGGGGATGACCCAGAGCGCGGGGACGCCGTCCGCGTCGACCTCGGCGTAGGTGACGCCTTCGGGTTCGATCGACGCCAGGTGGTGGGTTTCGACGATGTCGCGCACGATGCCCAGATCGAGGCCGGGTGTCGATGACTTCGCGCGCACGCTCTCCAGGAACTGGGCGAACTGTCGCGCCTGCGGACTTGGTCGCACGATGACTCTCCTTCGGTGTGCTGGGCACGCTCGTCGTGCGCAGCCGGTTGTGTGCTGGAACTGGGTGTTGGTATGCCGTAAAGCCGTATTCGCCGGTTCGAAGGTGAGCGTCAGCTGGGCATCCGGTTGAGTTTGCGGGCGGTCTTGTCGAAGGTCCGGGCCTGCACGATGCGGCGCAGCAAGCTGATGCCCCAGGACGCCCCCGTCACGAGTGCCACCGGCTGTGTCGCTGTCATCGTCGACTCCCTGGTCGTTTGTATTACGACCATACGACCATACGGCGAGAGTGGAGCGGGGTGCAATAGGTTGGGAGAAATTAAATTATGGTCGTACGCTCAATGTGCCGGATGCTGCGGCCAGTGGCCGGCCGGACGAGTGAAGGAGCGCGCGGGGTGCGATACGGAAGAGAACGCAAGCAGGCGACGCGGCGGCGGATCATCGAGACGGCCGGCCGCCGGTTCAAGGCCGACGGCATCGACGGCTCGGGGATCGCCGCGCTCATGGCCGACGCGGGACTGACCAACGGCGCCTTCTACGCCCACTTCGACTCCAAGGACGACCTGGTCGCTTCCGCGGTCGCCGACCAGCTCCGCGAGCAGCACGAGACCCTCGGCGCGGCGGCGCCCGGCCATGCCGGGGTCGAGCAGATCCTGCGTGCTTATCTCTCGGTGCAGCACCGCGACAGCCCCGAGCACGGCTGCCCGTCGGCCGCCCTGCTCGACGAGATCGCCCGCAGCGCGGACGCGACCAGGCGCGCGTACACCGACGGGGTGCTCACCGTCATCGACGACGTCGCCGCCCGGGTGGCGCCCCACGACCCGCGGTCGGCGCGCGCGCAGACGTTCAGCATCTACGCCCTGATGGTGGGGACGCTGCAACTTTCCCGGGCTCTGGTCGATCAGCAGCTCGCGGACATCGTCCTCGAACAGGGCATCCAGAGCGCACTCACCTTGCTCGGCACCGAAGGCCCGCGATAGGGCGCCGGTCGAGCACGGGCGTCGGTGTCTCGCACGTGGCGCCGGAGCCCAGGGGGAGCATGGGGTACGCCGTGTACGCGGCGCACCTCACCGAGGCGGGAGTGGGCGACATGGCACAGCTGCTCGCGGGGTTCGCACCGATCGAGGTGGACGTCGGCGGGATCCGCATCACCGGCCGGACAGCCGGCACCGGCCCACCGGTGCTGCTGCTGCACGGCTATCCGCAGACGCATGTGATGTGGCATCAGGTCGCACCGATCCTGGCGGAGCGTCACACCGTCGTGCTGACGGATCTGCGCGGCTACGGCGGCTCCGCGAAACCGGTCGCCGGAGCCGACCATGCCGAGTACAGCAAGCGCGCGATGGCCGCGGACCAGGTCGCGGTGATGGCGAGTCTCGGCTTCGACAGCTTCGCCGTGGTCGGACACGACCGCGGCGCCCGCGTCGTGCACCGGATGTGCCTCGATCACCCCGCCCGGGTGGGTCGCGCCGCCGTCCTGGACATCGTGCCCACCCGGCACGTCTTCGCCACCGCGGACACAGCCCTCGCGATGGCCTACGAACATTGGTTCTTCCTCGCCCAGCCGCCCGGATTCCCGGAGCGACTCATCGGCGGCGACCCTGAGTTCTACCTGCGCGCGAAGCTGGCAGCCTGGTCCGCCGGCGGCCAGACGTTCGACGAGGCCGCCGTCGACCAGTACGTCACGCACTTCCGCGACCCCGCCGCCATCGCGGCGAGCTGCGAGGACTACCGCGCGGCGGCAACCATCGACCTGGAGCACGACGAAGCCGGCTACACCGGCGGCGACCGGATCACCTGCCCGCTGCTCGTGATGTGGGGCACCGCGGGGTTCGTCGGCCGGCACTACGACGTCGCAGCCGTCTGGCAGGCCTACGCCACCGACGTGTCCACGAACGCCATCACCTCCGCCGGACATTTTCTCGCTGAGGAAGCACCCGCAGCCACGGCAGCCGCCCTGTCGCAGTTCCTCCGGTAACCGTCTCTAGCCCGCGTCGTCAGTCGGCCTGCCACGAGGGTGTGTTCAGCTGCGCGACGGTGTGGTGCCCGAGGCCGGCGGGGACGTCGAGCCCCGCCGAGGTGAGGATCTCGCGTACCCGCTCTTCGGCGTGCCCGCCCAGTCCGTCGTAGCCGTGCTCGAACAGGAATCTGGCCTGTTCACGTGGCCAGCCGGTGGGCATCAGGCGCTGCGGTAATTGCCGATCGATGGCCGGGAACCGGCGGTACGCGTCCATCAGCCGGTTCCTGGCGACCAGGGCCTCGCCGCAGCACCCGTTCCCGTGTGGGCCTGCTCTCTTCATCTCATCAGCTCCGCGGGCTTGCGGAGCAATTGCATTACGACCATACTTCAATCGGCGTTGGGAAGCGGCACGACGCTCGACCGGGCTGGGGATACCGCGCGGATATAGCCGATCGCAGCTGTCAGCGCCGCCGCGGAACGCCTCACGTGGTGCTCAGCGAAGAAACGCCAGGGTGTTCTGGATGCCGTGCTCAAGGACCTCGTCGGCGAGCTTCGGGTCGGACAGCGCGCGGGATAGTTGCAGCGTTCCCACCGCCATCGTGTACAACCCCAGCGCCTTGCCACGCGCGGACTGCGGATCGTCAGGAGCCAGGCGGACGGCGATTTCGTCCACGATGGCTCGCGCGCCGTCGGTGTAGGCCTCCTTCGTGCCGGGCGTGCAGCGCCCGATCTCATCGAGTAGGGCAGCCGACGGGCATCCGGCGCCAGGGTTGTCCCGGTGCTGCGGCGACAGGTATTCGCGGAGGAACGCCTCCAGCGCCGCCCGGTCGGGCGGGAGCGCGCTGAAACTCCGCACCTGGGTACTCAACTGGTCGGCGACGACGTTGGCGACCAGGTCGTCCTTGGAAGCGAAATGGGCGTAGAACGCACCGTTGGTCAATCCCGCGTCCGCCATCAGCGTCGCGACACCGGAACCGTCGATGCCGTCCTGCTTGAACCGATGACCGGCCACCTCGAGGATGCGCCGCCGCGTCGCCTCCTTGTGCTCCTTGCCGTAGCGCGCCACAGACACCTCCACATGCTCGCCAGGGCCGCCCCGGCACCACCACCTCCAATTGTAGCCTGACGTACGTAATACTACGATCGGTGGGCGATGTGACCGACGATGACACGCCCCGGCGCCGACGCCGTCCCGGAACCGCGAAATCGCCACGCCCGTGCGGGGACAACGCGTCGCTGGCACGGGACCGGCGGTTTCCATGCCAAGACCGCGGCAGCCTTCCCGCCGAAGGCTTCCGGGCTGTCGTAGATGGACCTGGCTGTCAGAGCGAAGGCATGAGGACGGCGTCGACGATCGCCGCGATGTCGTCTTCGGTGACCTGCCGACCGCGAACAAGAGGCCAGTGGATCAGGAGAGCGATCGCGGCGGAGACCGCGATCGGATGACCTCCTGACGGATCGGCCTGGCGCGGGGGCAGATCGCCGCGTGACACCGCGTGTGCCAGCACTTGCTCGACGGCCTGATCATCGCGGAGTTCAGGCCCGACAAGTTTCCGCCCGCCGACGAGTACGTGTACGGGTGGGACGCGGCCGGAACGATCGATGAGGTCGGCGAGGGAGTGCGCGGGGAACTGGTAGTTCGGCGCCGAGGTGATAGCTCTGCTGGAGCCGAAACTGACGCTGGGCGCGCAGGCGGAGTACGTGGTGGCACCCGCGGAATCGGTGGTCCGCGCGCCGAAGGGGGCCGACCTGACGGCAGCGTCGACCCTGCCCATGAACGGGCTGACCGCGCGGATGGCGCTAGACGCCCTCGACCTGTCCCCCGGAGCGACGGTCGCGGTGACCGGCGCGGCCGGTGCGCTCGGCGGATACGCGGTGCAGCTGGCCAAGGCCGCCGGGCTGACGGTGATCGCCGACGCGGCGGAGAAGGACCGGGACATCGTCATCGGCCTGGGCGCCGATCACGTGCTCCCCCGCGGAGACGGATTCGCCGAACGGGTCCGTGAGCTGCGCCCCGCCGGTACGGACGGAATCATCGACGGCGCGGTGATGGACGCAGCGGTGACCGCAGCGGCCCGCGACGGCGGAAGCATCGTGACCGTTCGGGGGTTCACTGGAGCCACGGACCGTGGCGTGCGCTGGCTGCCCGTGTGGATGTACGACCTGTTCGTAGACGACCGCCTCCGGGACACAACAGCCCTGACGGACCTACGCGACCAGGCCGAGTCCGGCACCCTCACGCTCCGCGTCGCGGCAACGTATCCAGCCGAACAGGCGGGAGAGGCGCAGCGGCTCTTCGAAGTGGGCGGTGTGCGGGGGCGCCCCGTACTGCTGTTCTGAGCCGGCGCCAACGGCTGTACCGATGGTCAAGACCGGATCATCCGGCGGTCGTGCGCCCGGACCTCGGCGGACACGGCCTTGACGAAGACCTGTCGCACGTCGGCCAGCCGCAAGCCCGCGGGGCGTGGCGAGTCTTTGTTAGCGCTAACATACTGGAACATATCGCCTCTTCGCTTAGACGAGCGATTGACGGACCGCATCGGCGTGCACCGTCACCTGACTCCCGCCCCCGCGGCCGGCCGGATCGGCGCCTCGCCTCCGTAGCGTTCTGGTTGCGAGAGTGTTGTCTGGAACACCCGCCCGCGTCAAGGGGGTTGATCCGGCGCGTGGTTGTGCCGCAACCGCCGACCACGGGAAGATCCTCAACATCATTTTGCGGAATTTCTGCGATGCTGCCTGCCCGGACGCATCTCCTATGTCAGAGAGCAACGAGATGCCGATGGTACCGGCGCGAAAGGTCGATACAGATGTCCCAAGAAGTCAGGTTTGATCCGGTCATGGTGGGCGCGGCGATCGCCGGAAACCAGCAGGCCGTAGATGATCTTGTTGGGGCATGTCTGCCGTTGGTGTACAACATCGTCGGCCGCGCGATGACCGGACACCCGGATGTCGATGACGTCGTGCAGGAGACCATGTTGCATGCGGTGCGCGGGCTGCCCGGCCTGCGCGACCCGCAACGGTTCCGGTCGTGGCTGGCGGCGATCGCGGTCCATCAGGTGCGCGGGCGTTGGCGGACCAACAGCCGTTCGGTGCCGCGTACGGATCTGGACGTGGACGTCACCGACCCCGGGGCCGACTTCGTGGACCTGACCATCGCCAAGCTCGGCCTGCGGGGCCAACGCCGGGAGGTCGCCGAGGCGACCCGGTGGCTCGACGACGACGACCGTCATCTGCTATCGCTGTGGTGGCTGGAGGCCGCCGGTGAGCTGACCCGCTCGGACCTGGCGGCTGCGCTGGAACTGACACCACATCAGGCGACCGTGCGGGTACAGCGGATGAGGCAGCAGTTGGACGCGGCCCGCGCGATCGTGCGGGCGCTGCGGGCATCGCCGCGGTGCGGACAGCTTGCCCATCTGGCCCGCGGTTGGGACGGCCTGCCCTCGACCTTGTGGCGCAAGCGGTTCGCCCGTCATACCCGCGAGTGCGACAGCTGCGCCGACGGCTGGACCGATCTCGTGCCGGCCGACCGGCTGCTGGTCGGGTTGTCCCTGGTCCCGCTGCCGGTACTGTTCAGCCTGCCCGCGTTGCAGGCTGCCACCGAGGCGCTGGCTCAGGCCGGTAGCGGCCATGTGTCTGGTTGGTTCGCCAAGGTCGCATCGGTGCTGTCCGCGAAGCCGGCGGTGGCCGCGGTGGCCGCCACGGTGGTGCTCGGCGGTGGCACGGCCGCGGCGTACGGTGTCGGGGCGTTCGAGGCGCCGCCGTCGGCGACGGCATCGACGTCGTTCACCGTGCCGACGCCCTCTGCGGCTCCGGCATCGGCGCGACCGACCACCACCCCGAGCGCGGCCACGTCGCCATCCCCCTCGTCGACAAGCCCGAAACCCACCACGTCGCCGACGGCGTTGTCTTCCGGCCGGTTCCGGTTGCTGCCGCCCGGCGCCAAGCTGCCATCGGGTGCGCAGTGCGCCACCGCGGTGCGCGCCAAGGCTATCCGCGAGAACAAGGCGGCCAACGCCACGGCCAACAAGACCATGGGGCACACCGTGCCGGGCGCGAGCGCCCCGCTGACCCGCGTCGACGGCAAGTTCACCGGCACCACCGAGCAGATCCTGCGCTGGGCGGCCTGCAAGTGGGGTGTCGACGAGGACATGGTCAAGGCGCAGGCCGCTATCGAGAGCTGGTGGCATATGAGCAACAAGGGCGACTTCGGCACCGACGCCGCGCGCTGTCCGGCCAACCACGGTCTCGGGGTGGACGGCACCCCGGGCAAATGCCCGGAAAGCTTCGGGATGATGCAGGTCCGCTACCCCTACAACAAGCCGGCGTTCCCGGGCGTCGAGAAGTCCACGGCCATGAACCTCGATTACGGGTACGCCGTCTGGCGCAGCTGCTTCGAGGGCAAGATGGCCTGGCTGAACACGGTCGAGCGCGGATCCCAGTACAAGGCCGGGGACGCGTGGGGCTGCATGGGCGTGCACTTCTCCGGGCGCTGGCACACCGACGCCGCCGAGGGGTACATCAAGCGGGTCAAGGACTACCTGGCCCAGCGGATATGGACCACTCCCAACTTCCAGCAGCCCTGATCGCGGAACCCGCGAACGGTCCTCCCCTGGAGAACTCCATGAACAACGCCCCCGCCCACCCGACGAGGCGCACACGCGGCGGCGCCGGGCTGCTCCTCCGCGGTGGCTGTGCCGTGGCGCTGGTCGCGGCCGTGGCCGCGGCGATGCTGCCCGGCGCCGCCTACGCCGACACGACCATCACCTCAGGTCAGACTGGCTACCAGGCCGGCAACGACAACGGCTATCACTACTCATTCTGGACCGACCGCGCCGGATCAGTCTCCATGACCCTCGGATCTGGTGGCAGCTACCGCACGTCATGGAGCAACGTCGGGAATTTCGTCGCCGGTAAGGGCTGGAGTACCGGCGGACGTAGGAGTGTGAGCTATTCAGGCAGCTTCAATCCGTCGGGCAATGCCTACTTGACTCTCTACGGGTGGACGACCGACCCACTCGTGGAGTACTACATCGTGGACAGCTGGGGCACCTACCGACCCACGGGAACGCACAAGGGCACGGTCGCCAGCGACGGCGGCACGTATGACGTCTACCAGACGACGCGATACGACGCCCCGTCCATCGTAGGCACCGCGACTTTTCACCAGTACTGGAGCGTTCGGCGGTCCAAGAGAACCGGCGGCACGATAACGACCGGCAACCACTTCGACGCGTGGGCCCGCTATGGATTGAATCTGGGCAGCTTCAAGTACATGGTTCTGGCTACCGAGGGATATCAAAGTAGTGGGAGCTCAAACATAACGGTGGGCAGCTCCGCCGCGCCCCGGAGCACACGGCGGTCGACGACGGCCCCGCCCGCGCCCCCGGCGTCGCCGATTACCAAGAAGTCCGCCTCCGCGTCCGCGAGCCCCGCCTCTGCTTCCGCGAGCTCCGCCTCGGCAGCGCCGTCCAGGTCGCCACTTTCGGCCTCGACGTCAGTGTCTCCGTCGGCGGCGCACACCGACGTGCCGGCCCTCACGGCCGCGTCTCCCGGCAATACGGGCGTCATCTGGCTTGTCGGCGCCGGCGCGCTCCTGGCCGCCGGCGCTGCCACGGGAATCCTGATGAGGCGCCGCCGATCGGCGACAGAACGGCCGACTCAGCGCCTCCCCGTACAGCGCCGCTCGTCACCGCCGGAGCCGGCGCAGAGCCACCAGACGCCGCGCGGACCCGGCGGCACGACGCAGTCGTCGTCGGAGGACTGACCCGTAGGTCGACAGGGTCGTCGCTCACGCTAGCCCCATTACCAGACATATAGGAGAACGCCGATATGTCCCCCTCGAATCCACGCCGCGCTTGGCGGCCCGCGTTCACGACCGCCGTCGCGGCGGCCATGCTCGCGGCCGTCGCTGGTTGCGCCGCCGGGCCGTCCCAGCAGGCCACCGGCGTCACGTCGAGTGCGGTGCCGTCGCCGGTGGCCGCCGCGAGTGCCACCCCGTCGCCGTACCCGACGAAGACCAGCACGTCACCGTCGAGTGCTCCCACGAGCCGGCGGCCCGGCGGTGTGCCGTCCAAGGCACACACGACCCGCCAGTGCGCTCTTCCCTCGAGGTACCGCTGGACATCGACGGGTGCGCTGGCGAACCCGAAGTCGGGCTGGGTCTCGCTCAAGGACTTCACCACCGTCCCCTACAACGGCAAGCACCTGGTCTACGCGACGACCCACGACTTCGGATCGTCCTGGGGCTCGATGAGTTTCGGCCTCTTCACCAACTGGTCAAGCATGGCCTCGGCCAGGCAGAACACCATGTCTTCCGGCACCGTCGCACCCACCCTGTTCTACTTCCGCCCGAAGAACATCTGGGTGCTGACCTACCAGTGGGGTGCGACCGCCTTCTCCTACCGGACCTCCAGTGACCCCACCAACCCGAACGGATGGTCCTCGCCGCAGCCGCTGTTCTCCGGAACCATCACCGACCCTGGCACCGGCCCCATCGACCAGACGATCATCGGCGACGCCACGAACATGTACCTGTTCTTCGCCGGGGACAACGGCAAGATCTACCGGGCCAGCATGCCGATCGGCAACTTCCCGGACAACTTCGGCACCAGCTACACCACGATCATGAGCGATACGAGGAACAACCTGTTCGAAGCGCCCCAGGTCTACAAGGTCCAGGGCCAGAAGCAGTACCTCATGATCGTCGAGGCGATAGGAGCCAACGGGCGCTACTTCCGCTCGTTCACGGCCGCCAGCCTAGGCGGTTCATGGAAACCGCAGGCCGCAACCGAGAGCAACCCCTTCGCCGGCAAGGCCAACAGCGGCGCCACCTGGACCAACGACATCAGCCACGGGGAACTGATCCGCGTCAACGCCGATCAGACAATGACCATCGATCCCTGCAACCTGCAGCTGCTCTACCAGGGACGTGACCCCAAATCCGACGGCGCCGACTACGGCCTGCTGCCCTATCGGCCCGGTCTGCTGACGCTGCGACGCTGATGTCGTATTCGCCGCGGACCGCGTGGATCGGCCAGGCCCCGAACAATCATTAGCGCCGGCCGGATGCCCCGTGCCCTCCTGCTGGCCGGCTCCCACCAGGTGGCGTTCCAGAGCGTGGCGTCCGCCCGCGAGCACCAGCTCGCCGCCACGGAGTCTCAACCAGAAGGGCGAAACCGGCCTGATGCGGCATCGGGTCACCTTTCGAATCGCCTCTGGTGGCCGTTTGCCCGTCCCCCGAGGCGGGAGGTGCCGTTTGAGTCCTGATCTGTGGAGGTCGGGACGCGCACGCCCGCGACGAGACGGCGTACGGCCTCGGGATCACCGATCATGACGGAGCCGGCCGCTACGAGTGCGGCAAGGTCGTCGTCGCCGAAGGCGGCGAGGAGGGCATCCGTCGTGGTGACCAGGACAGCGTTCGGCTCCTCGGGCGGCTCGTGGGCGACCTCGGCGCCGGCCGACGTGAGGCGGACGCCGAATACCCCGGTAGGACCGTGGTCGCGCAGCTCGATCCGCAGCGTCGCCTCGGGCTGTTGCGGCGTCGGCGCGAAGTATGTGCGGATGCTCAGCATGGCGCTGTCCGCGCTGACAAAGCGCTGTTCCGCGGTCGGCGGGGCGGCCAGCGCCCAGGTGCCGAGCGCGACCACGATCGGCTCGAGGCCGCGTCCCCACGCGGTCAGCTCGTAGATCCGCACATTGCCTGGCGGAGGCAGCTGCCGACGGTGGACGACGCCCGCGTCGGTCAGCTCGCGCAGCCGGTCGGACAGCGCGTTCGGGCTGGCGGTCGGAAGCGCCTGCTGCAGGTCGGTGAACCGCTTCGGCCCGAGCAGTAGCTCGCGTACCACGAGCAGCGACCACCGCTCGCCCACGATGTCGAGGCCGCGCGCAATGCCGCAGGCCTGCCGATAACCCCGCTGAGCCGGCATGGAACACCTCCTCGTACTTGCTCGATCATAGCAGTTGCTATTAGCTTCATAGCTTCATAGCTTCTGACGCGAGGAGGAACCCATGTCCACGCCAGCCGCACCCCCGCTCACAGACCGCGAAACCTGGCAGAAGCAGCTCGACGAGCTCCGGCTCCGCGAGAAGGCGCACACCCGCGAGGGCGACGCCATCGCCGCTGCCCGCCGGCGGCTGCCGATGGTCGAGGTCGACCCGACCACCCAGCTGATCGGTGCCGACGGCCCGGTGCCCCTGCTCGATGCCTTCGAGGGAAGGATCCAGCTGTTCGCGTCGTACCACATGTGGCACACGGGCAGGCCGGCCGCCGACCAGTGCGAGGGCTGCACGTTCTTCACCGGCCAGGTAATCGAGCTGTCCTACCTGCACTCGCGTGACGTCACGTTCGCGGTGTTCTGCCAGGGCCCGTTCGAGGAGTCGTCGCGTTACCGCGACTTCATGGGCTGGCAGGCGCCTTGGTACTCGGTGCCCGCGAGCTCGCTCGACTCCCTCATGGCCGGGCGCGCGTTCGGGATGAAGGCGTGCTACCTGCGCCAGGGCGACCGGGTGTTCGAGACCTACTGGACCACCGGGCGGGGCTGCGAGGCGATGGCGCCGTCGTACGGGCTGCTCGACATGACCGTCTACGGCCGTCAGGAGGAGTGGGAGGACTCGCCGGACGGCTGGCCGCAGCGCTTCCGGACCGACGGCGACCAGTTCCGGCTCGACGGGCGGCCAACGTCGCAGTGGTCGCGCCTGGCCGCCGGCCGTGACGACGACCTCGGCGTCACCGGGCCCGCCGGCAGCGAGCACCATTGCCGCCACTGAGGTTCGACGCCTGCCGACCGGATGAAATCGTCCGCGAGTGCACTCTGGTTGGATGGGGCGCGGGATGCGCATCGGTGGTCTGTCCGCGGCAATGACGGACGCGGGGGCGAGTCCGCCGGACCGGTCGGCGTTGTGCCACGGTGTGATGAGCGCGGGCATGGGCATCGCCCTGCTGGCGATGACGTGAATGACGGTACTGGCCAGGATCAGTGTCCGGTCCACGTGAACCTTTCGGTGTCCGGATGGCTTACATCGCGGGTGATCTTGCGGGGTTCGGATCTACTTTGCCTGGTTCGGTGTGGATCAGCGTCGAGGAGGGAGCGACCGTTGTCTCATTGAACCCGGTCGGCAATGGGCGTCTGCGGGGAGTCGTTGGCGACCTCGCCGGCTGCGAGCCGGTCTAGCAGGAGCCGATGATCTCTCGCCACAGATCGCGTCCTTCTGGCCTCCTCGGAGGGCAAGCCCGGCACCGTGCTCGGGGTCGGAACCCTCAGGTCGATCAGTTCTGTCGGCGGGAGGGCCAGGTGCCAGGCTCGGCCAGCTCGATGATGTTGCCGAGATTATCGGTGATGAACGCGATGCGCTGACCGATTTCCGGTACTTCCATGGGACCACCGATCAGCGGCACGTCGCTGTCGCGCAAATGGGACACGGTCGTGTCGAGGTCCTCGACGGCGAGGCAGAAGTGGTGCAGACGCTCCGGGTCCATGCTCGCAAAGACGTTGTCGGTCCGTGCCTCGCGTCGATTCGATGCGCCTGCCAACAGCTCGATCTTGACATCACCGCTGACGACGAAGGCGAACGTCGTGCCGTGGGAATCGAACCGCTGGTCAAGGACGAAACCGAGCTTGCTCGCGTACCACTGAATAGTGGCATCAAGGTCCTCGGGCGTCACGCTGATGCCGACATGGTCGTGGGAGACAGTAATGGTCATGTGGACGAGCCTGCTCGGTCGTTGAGCCGGTAACCAGAGACGGACCGACGGTAGGACCGGTGGTACCACCTCCGCCAAGGGGGGTCAGCGCACGCCGTCGATCGCCACGGACGCGGGGCCCGAGGGCGAGATGAGCCGGGCTGTGCGGTGCGTCAGAGACGCCGACACGGTAGTAACACGAGTACCACCCTCGGCTCGTGGCCGCGCGGGACAATCAACCATGTGACCACTCACGCGACGGATCTCGGGGCGACTCTGCGTGCTTGGCGCGACCGCCTCTCCCCAGCCGCGGCCGGGCTGCCGAGCGGCCGCGCGCGCCGGGCGAGCGGCCTGCGCCGGGAGGAGCTCGCCGAGCTCACCGGGATCTCGGTCGACTACGTCGTACGCCTGGAACAGGGCCGGTCCACCACCCCCTCGGCGCAGGTGGTCGCCGCGCTCGCACGCGCTCTGCAGCTCACCAACTCCGAACGAGACCATCTGTATCGGCTGGCGGGCCTTGTCCCTCCCGCCGGCGGCGATGTCTCCGACCACATCCCGCGCGGCCTGCACCGAGTACTCAACCGGCTCAGCGACACCGCCGTCGCGGTCTTCGCCGCCGATTGGCAGCTGATCTGGTGGAGCCGCGGCTGGGCGGCGCTCCTCGGCGACCCGTCGCCGGTACCGCCGGCGCTTCGCAACTTCGCGCGCGACACCTTCCCGATCGATGGCGGCGGTCCACGGCTGTCATAGTGGCCGGTGACCTCGCTCGCCGGCGACACGGTGGAAGCCGCCGTCGTGTCGGACTTACGCCGTGCCACCGGACGCTTCCCGAACGATAAGCGCTTGACCCACCTGATCCAGGTACTCGCCACGGGCAACACACGCTTCGCCGAGCTGTGGGCCTCCGCCGCGGTCGGCGCACATCGAGAAGACCACAAGATCGTCGAACATCCGGTGGTCGGGCCGATCGCCGTCGATTGCGACGTCATGACCGACGGCGACGCGGAGCTCAAGATCGTAATCCTCACGGCAGCCGCCGATACCGAGGACGAGACCAAACTGCGACTGGCTTTCCCGACCGGTGCCCGTGATCCGGCTCTTGGCTGAGGCAACGAGTCAGCCCTAGCGTCGCATAAGGTACCCGATCGCGCCTCACCGATCAGGCAGAAATACCCGACCGCCCTACATCGATTGTCCTGCACGCTGACCTGGAAGCACTGGCCAAACACCGGAGGGATGCGACGTCCGGTCACACCGTGAGCATGACCCGTCCGAGGGACTGTCCGCCGACCAGGTAGCGGATGGCCTCGCCGGCCTCGTGGAGCGGGAAGGCGCGGTCGACGACCGGGGCCAGTTGTCCCGCTTCCAGATGCGTCCGCAGTGTCTCCATCGCCGCACTCTTGCTCGGGCGGCCGGGGCCGGACCGGCGCAGGTGGCGTGAGAACATCGCCAGGACACCCAACCGTGCGAACCGGGGCAGGCTCCCAACCCAGCGGCGACCGGCCTGACCGTAATGGTCGTGTCCAATGAGGACATACTTTCCCTCCGGCGTCAGGATGCGCCGGTACGCCGCGAAGGGCCGGTCACCGGGGATATCGACGATCAGGTCGTAGCGCCGGCCGCTTTGGGTCACGTCGGTGCTGGTGTAGTCGACGACGTCGTCGGCACCCAGCGTACATACCAGATCGAGCTTCCTGGTGTGGTCGACGCCGGTCACGTGCGCGTCGTGGGCCTTGGCAAGCTGCACGACGATCGCCCCCACGCCGCCGGCGGCTCCGTTGACCAGGACCCGTTGGCCCGGCAACGGCCAACCGGCCGGCAGGTTCACGAGGACGATGTATCCGGCGGTCGGCACAGCGGCCGCCTGCTCGAACGTGACGTTGGCAGGCTTGATCGCCAGCCCCTCCTCCGGCGCCGCGGCGTACTCCGCCCACGCGCCGCCGTTTCGCCACGAGAAGCCGCGCAGGCTCTCACCGAAGACATCGTCACCGACCCGGAACCTGGTCACCGCGCGACCGGTGGCCGCCACGACGCCGGCGAGGTCGGTGCCCGGGATGGGACAGCCGGGTCGCCGCAATCCGGAACCCAGCAACCGCAGGACGAACGGACGTCCACTCACCACGTGCCACACGTCCGGGTGTACGGAGCTCGCCCGCACCCGGACCAGCACCTCGTCCTCGCCGGGCTCCGGCCGGGCGACCTCCATCAGCCGCAGCCGATCCAGCGAACCGTAGCCGTCCTGAACGACCGCCCGCATGCGCTCCCCCATCCCGACCGGTTGGCAGCCAGTGCCGGCTTCATGCGCCCGGCTTCGACGGCCTCGTCAACGACAACTTCCTCATCCGCGCCACCCACTTCGAGCCTCGAGGCGATTTCACCGACGACCAACTCGCCGCTGAGCACCTCACCGCCTTTCGATGGTGGCAGCTCTCTGAGATCACCAACTACACCGGACCTGACTTGTTTTCGCCCCGTGACCTTGCCACACCGCTGACCGACTTTCTCACGTCCGCGATACCCTCCGAACCGGTCACACTCGGCTTATGAAGATCAGTAGCCCCACCGAAATCTGCGTGATCACTGGCGGATATCGGCGCTGCACGCTTCGACCGGCCACGCTGACCCGCCATCGGCGACCCGCAGGCCCCAACACGACCGGCTGGGACCTGCGAGTGCATGCCGTGGAATCACGACGCCACAGCTCGGACTGTCTGGGGCGGACGGTTTCTCTTCCGGCGGCGTCGACCGGTAGGGCTAGCCCCTGGGCTCGGCAAAGTCGTTAGCCGATCTTGAGGAGGTCGAGCGGGCGGTGGCCGTGTCCGACGCGCTCGACGCGATCCTCAGCCATGCCGCCACCGTCGACGAACCCGACCGCGACGCGGCACAGCGGGCGGCTCGGGTCGCTGGAGTGTGCCGGCTGGGGGCACCGGGGTTACTGGTCGAGGCTGGGCGTGACGTTGCGAAGCAGCGTGACGATCAGGACTGCGATACCGATCGTAATGATGACGCTGGCTCCGTAGGCGAGTTGGAGGCCATGGGTGAATGCCGACCCTGCGGCCTCCCGGAGGGCGTCTGCCTCAGCGTTCGGAAGGTGTTCGGCGGCCGCGATGGCTGGCGGAGCCGATGCTGTCCTGGGCGGCGTTCGCGGTTTCGGCTGGGGTGTTGGCCGGTAGGGTGTCCGTCACCTCGGCTCTGTACACCGCCGTGCCGGCCGCGCCCAGGATTGCGATTCCCATGGCCGTGCCCAGTTCCGCACCGGTTTCCTGGACCGCGGAGGCCTCGCCGGCTTTCTCGGCGGGTGCGGTGGCGAGCACTATGGCGGTGCCCAGGGCTGGTGTTGGCCCAAGGCCCAGGCTCATGACAGCGCACGGCTATATGCTGCGCGCAGCTGATCGACTGGTCTGCTCGCGCTGTTCGAGCCACTGGCGCACCGTCGATGCCCGCGAAGGCACGTCGGATTCCGTATTACCGCGATAGCTGGACGGCTTAGGCGGGTGGAGCCGCGTCGGCGGGCGTTCTTGCTCGGCTGTTGTCTGATGTGGACACGCGGTCGTGTTGGCAGTTGGCGGAGCATGCCGGTGACGGCTCGCCGCATGCGATGCAGCGGCTGTTGGGTGGGACGGTCTGGGACGCCGACGCCCAGGCATGGACACCCGCCTGCGCCAAGGCGCTGAACCCGTTCCACACCCCATCGGGACGCGGGCTGAGTTGTGGTCGCCTGATTTACGGCTTCGGAATCGCTACGGCGTGGTACTCGGTGTCGGGGGGTCGGCGCGGTGCCGAACCTGCGGGCGGGGCCGTGCCGTGGCCAGGCCACGACACGGCCCGACAATCCGTCAGCCGGTGATCGCGTACGCCCGGATGATGGTCTCCTCGACCGAGTTCCCGGCGCTGTCGGTGGCGGTGGCCTTCAGGGAGACGAAGCCGGCGCTGGCCGGCGGATGGTTGACCAGCACGGTGCGTCGCATGCCGGCGCCGGTGACCTGTGCCGGCTGCCAGGTCTGCCCATCGTCGTAGGAGACCTGGACGGTCACCCCGGTCACGGTGCCGTAGCCCGCGGCGTTGTGACGCTCCAGCCAGAGCGGGATCCGGAACGGCTGGCCGGCGGGGGCGCGGTTGTGGTCGTCGAGCCGCGGCGCGAACCTGATCGCCGTGACCGGCAGGCCGGTCACGGTGTCAGCGGGCGTGGTGTCCGAGACGAACGTCCACGCCACATCAACCTTGGTCGAGAAGTCGGCTACCTGCTGGGTGGCGTTGATGCCGAGCCGATAGGTGGCCGCGCCGGACGGCACCGGGATCTGGAAAGCATCCGGTGACACGGGCTCGCCGACCTGCTGACCGTTGCGCCACAGGGTTGCCTGCTCGGTGTCGGTGAGCATCCAGCCGCTGTCGGACGCCTGCCCGGTGAACAACTCCGGGCCGAACAGTGATATCACGTCGCCGGTCCGCTGCGCGACGAACATGCCGTTCTCGGCGGTGGCCTCCGGCCGCACCGACGGGCCGAAGACACCGACATTCCAGCGCCGTACTCCGTTGTCCCCTTTCCGGAGGGTTTCCGACCGGCTGTGGGCGGCGTGCTCCCACTCGGCATCCGGGGATTTCAGGAAGACGAAGCGCGCCCACGCCACACCGGGAGTGAAGTACTCGGTGATATGGCCGGGAGTCGGTACCGGGACGACACCCTCGACGAGCGCGACCTCGTCGGTCGCGCTCGCGGCTACCTCGGTCCGCACCCTCCCCAGGTCACGGTCGCGGACCCGAAAGTTCAGGTCGTCGGGTATCCGGCCGGTCACCACGTGGTGCAGGTTGTAGACGTACGGGCTGCCGGTGAAGCCGCCCGCGCCGTCGCCTCTGGCGTACTGGCTCTGCAACGTGACCGAGAACTGGTCGGCCGGGGCGGCGGTGCGCGAAGGCCGGACGAACAGACCGTTCAAATCGCCGAAGAAGCCCAGGCCCACCCCTCCGATCGAGAGGGTGTCACGCCCGATGACCAGTGTCCCCG
The DNA here is from genome assembly GCA_037414955.1 of Actinomycetes bacterium KLBMP 9797. Classification (GTDB taxonomy): domain Bacteria; phylum Actinomycetota; class Actinomycetes; order Mycobacteriales; family Micromonosporaceae; genus Phytohabitans. The sequence goes on along the minus strand of JBBEWH010000165.1, from coordinate 20,262 downwards.
ACGCGTGGCGGGCACCGGGTTGGTCGACGGTGAATCCGATCGGCTCGGCCGCACGGCCGTCGAGTTCCATCGTGGTGTCCGCCGTGATGGACACCGTCGGTTCCACGATCGCGGCGACGTCGAACCCTTCCCAAGGACTGTCCTCGTTGGGTGTGAGTATCTTCGCGTCGACGTAGTAAGTGCCCTTGGGCACGCGGGCGACGAACCGGCCGGAGGCGTCGTACGGCCGGACCCTTTGATCGTTGTCGACGCCGAGGAAGCGGAGCGCGTACTCCCCCGTCGACTCGCCGTTCCGATCGACCACGTTCAGGGTGACGTTGTAACTCTCCGGCTCCCGGGTCACCCCGACCGGGGTGCGGACGGTGACCGATCCGGCGGTGGCGGTGAGCACCCCGCCGTAGGTGCCGTCCGGTGCGGCGACCGTGGTGTCGGTCACCAGGTGCGCGACCGCGGTGCCGTGCGCCGGCACCACCAGCCGCGGCTGGTCGACAGTGAACATGCCGGCCGGCGCTGGCTTGCCTGCCGGGTCGCGGACGTCGACGGCGAGTTCCAGGGTGACCGGCGCGTCCCCGTCGTTGCGATAGGCGACCGCGCGCTCGACGGGTTTGTCGTCCTCGTGCGGCCACAATGCGGTGCCCAGGCTCAGGCTGGCCGGGGTGGCGTAGACCGGCTGAGCCACCGCGCGGGTCACGTCGACCCGCCCGGCCCCCTGCTCGTACACCGTCGCCCCGCCGCTCGCCGTGGCACTGCCCATCAGGGCGGCCTTGAGCTGTCCGGCCTTCCAGTGCGGATGCTGAGCGGCGAGCAGCGCCGCCGCGCCGGCCACGTGCGGCGTGGCCATGGAGGTGCCGGGAAGGCTGACGTACCGGCCGTCCACGGCGGGCATCTCCGCCTCGAGGGAGGAGTCGCCGGCGAGTGCCGACACGATCCCGACGCCGGGCGCCGTGATGTCGGGTTTGACGACCGGATCACCCCGGCGTGGGCCCCGGCCGGAGAAGTCGGCGACCGCGTCCTGCCGGTCCACCGCGCCCACGGTCAGCGCCTCCTCGGCCGCGCCCGGAGCCGAGATGGTGCCCGGCCCGGGTCCCAGGTTGCTGGCCGCCACCACGAACAGGACGCCGGAGCCGCGCGTCAGCTCGTTGACCGCGATGCTGAGCGGACTGGTCCCGTCGTCCGGATCGAACGAGCCGAGACTCACGTTGACGACGTCCGCCCCCTGGTCGACGGCCCACTGCATGCCGGCGATGATGCCGGAGTCGGAGCCGAACCCGTTGTCGTCCAGCACCTTGCCGTTGAGCAGGGTCGCGTCCGGGGCCACGCCCACGTACTTGCCGTCCGCCGCCGCGCCATTCCCGGTGATGATGCCGGCCACGTGCGTGCCGTGCCCGTACCGGTCGTCCACACCGGACTCGGTGCCGCTGAAGTCCCGGGCCGCGGTCACCGCATCGGCCAGGTCCGGATGGTCGGTGTCGATACCGCTGTCCAGCACCGCCACCTTGGCGCCCTTGCCGGTGTGGCCCGCCGCCCAGGCCGCCGGCGCGCCGACCTGCGCCACGCTGTGGTCGAGGCTCGCCTTGGCCTTCCCATCGAGCCACACTCGTGTGACGCCGGCCGACAGCACCGGCTGTTTGGTGCTGGCACGCTGGTCCGCGCCGGTCACCGTCTTCCAGAACTTCGCCGCGCCGCTCCTCGGTACTCGTACGGCGGTCGCCGAGATGCTGGGGAGCGCATGCGTCACCTTCCCGCCGGCGTCCTTCACCGTCGCCTGCGCCGAAAGTGCCGACGCGCTCCCGTGGCCGACGATCACCGGTAGGTCACCGTTCTCGTAGCCGGATCGGACCAGCTCGGAGACGTTGAACAGCCGCCGGTCCACCCGGCCCGACGCGATCAGCGGCGACACGTCGGCGGGGACGACGAAAGTGTCCCCGTGCTCCAGCTCCCGGACGAACGTGGCACCGGTACGACCTGGCCCACCCTCCGCGCCGACGACTTCGAGGGCGTCCCCGGTCCCGCTGATCCGTACCCGGTCCCCGGTCACGAGGGTCAGCCACCGCGGCGGCGCGCTGGACGCCAATCGGGCCGTGGTGGGAACGCGCGCCGCCTCCGCGTCCGGTGCCGGTGCCCCGACACCGACACCCACGCCGACGGTCAACAGCGACATCGTCATCAGCAGCGACAGGCGGGCGCGGATCGGTCTACGTCGTTTCACGTGTGCTCCATTCGCTCGCTCGACATTCGATAGGTTTCGCACCGATGGGCAGCGGTCAGGATCCGATCCGCGACGTGTCGGCGGGGACGGGGGCGGGCTCCGTGCCGGCCCTTCCGATCTGGGACTTGTTGCCGGGGACGGGCTTGCCGTCCTCGGAGACCCACAGCACGACGACGTTGTTGGCCAGCGGCGCGACGTCGTAGACGTACCAGCTGGCCGGCACCTGGTCGGCCGTGGCTTCGCGGTTATCGGAGCCCACCCGGTACGTGGCGGTCTGGCCGCGGGCGGTCAGCAGCTGACGCACCTCGGACACCCGCTTGCCCACCAGCGCCTTCAGGTCGGCCGTCTGCTGTTCCGACAGGACCGGGGCATCGCCCTCGACGGTCTCGCCGGGCTTCGCCGTGCGACCGAAGACGATCTGCGCGTACCCCTTGTAGTCCAGCGGAACCCGGACGGCGACCGAACAGTTGCCGTTGGCCGAGCAGTCACCGGGCGCCTCGACGGTCTTGATGGATGCGCCGTCGTCTTCCTGGAAGATGACGCGTCCGACCTGGTCCGGGGCGGCGGGCGCCAGCTTGAGATCGATGTTGAGCCCGTGCTTGGCGAGTTCGGCCTTGTACCGCTGGGGGTCGGCGACGGGGTCCAGGATCTTGATGTCGAGGTAGCCGTCGTTCCTGGTCACCTGAAGGGTGTTGGCCTGCGCCGGTTCTGGGCCGACCGGAGTGGATTCCGGCAGCACCGCGGCGACGGCGAAGGCCAGCGCGCCCAACCCGGCCACAGCCGGCACTGCGAGGGCGAGGCGCCAACGCTGGATCCACGACCTGCGGGCAGCCACCACACTGACCGGCTGCGCGTCCGGCTGCTTGGCGACGTCGGAGACAATGGACACTGTGGACACTCCCAGGATGAGTTGGCGTAGTTCGTCGGCGGCGGGTCCGGTCGGCTCCGATACGGAGCGGGGGATACGAATCTCTGGAGAAAGCAGCCGGACCAGCCGGTCCTGCTGCTCGTCGGCGTCATTCATGGCGATTCCTCGGTCATGTCATGCGGTCCCTGGCGATGTCGTGAGAGAAGAAGCTTGTAGCGCCTCGGCGAACCGGCGGCGGGCCCGGTGCAACCGGATGCGCGCCGCGTTGACCGAGCAGTCGAGTGCCAGCGCCAGCTCGTCGGCCGCCAACCCCTCCCACGCCACCAGGCGCAGAAGTTCCTGATCGGCTTCCGAGAGCCTGCCGAACGCGGCCGGGATCTCGGCGGGCACGTCCGGCTGCTTCACCGTGACGTGGACGAGTTCGTTGCGCAGCCGGGCGGCGAGCGCGTTGTTGCGGCGGTCGGCGCGATACTGGTTCGCCAGTACGTTACGGGCCACCCCGAACAGCCATGCCCGCCCTTGGTCCGCCGGGATGTCATCGATGCGTCGCCAGGCGACGACGAAAGTGTCCGCCACCACGTCGGCGGCCACCTCCGGCCGATCGGTGCGGCGCAGGGCGTACCGGAGCAGCTCCTCGTAGCAGGCCCGAAACAGAGCCTCGAACCGGGCGACGGCATCGCCATCGCGGGAGGGGGGTGCGGCGCGTGCCAACTGAGCTCCCTTCACCTAGGCCAGCGCTGGACGGAATCGCCCAACGTCACCTAGATGTCTGGAGCGAAGGCTTCATTTCATCGAACTTTGTCACACCGTAGCTACCGGTCATCTAATAGCGGTCTGTCTGCCCGAAGGGTCGAGATGCGGTTGGCGATGGCCAGCGCGGCAGCTCGCACCCGAACCCACCGAGGCACCAGACGCCCCCGTTGCGCGCAGCCTCGCCACCACCTCCTCATGATCAAGGCGTCCCTCAAGTAGTTCTAACGACTTGAGGGACGCCTTGATCATGGAGTGGCCGTCGATCTTAGGGCTCGGTGATAAGTGTGCCGCTCGCGCTCGCCGCCTGGATCGCCGCGATCAGGCCGACTATCCGCTCGGTCGCCGCCGCGGTGCCCAACCCGTCGCGGTGGATGCTCGCCACCAGATTGCGCCGCGCGTCGGTGTCGCCCGGTCGGGGCCGGAAGGCCAGGTACGCCGACAGCGCCGCCGCGGTGGCCAGTCCCGGGCGCTCGCCGATCAGCAGCACCACCACCCCTGGGTCGAGAAGCTCACCGACGTCGTTCATGACGCCCACCCGGCAGTGGCGTACGACGAACGGGCGCCCGACGCTCCAGCCACGCTCGGCGCACGCGCGGGCCAGCGCGGGCAGCAGCGCGGGCGCCTGAGCGGCGACGGCCTGGGCGGAAAGCCCGTCGCCGAGCAGGATCTGCACGTCGCGACCGTGATCGCCGGCGTCGCGGAGGGTCTGCCGAGACTGTGGGGACAGCGACCGGCCAAGGTCCGGACGGCGCAGGTATTCGGCGCGGGAACGGGCCCGGGTGCCGAGTTCGACGATGCCGAACTGGTCGACCAGCGGTGCCAGCGACGGCGCGTCGAGGTCGAGGCTCGCCCGCACGGCGTCGCGCGCCGCCGCGTGGTCCGCGCGCAGCGCCAGCATGGCGTCGGTGCGATACGAGGTGCCGACCCGTCCCTGAAAGACCCGAGCCGCGGTCATCGCCGGCCGGCCGGGCGCCAACCCGGTCACGGCGTCCCCACCGCCGCGCGCGACTGCGTCACGGCCGCCCGCGGCGGCCGGCTCGGCAGCCCTGCCACGGCGCGGCGGGCGCCGGCCTCCAACGTGGAGTGCAGCTGCGGGTCGCCGTCCGCGAGGTCACCACCATGGAGTACGCCGTGCCGCTCCATCCAGGCCCGGAACTCGGGTGCGGGCCCGAGCCGGAACAGCTGCCGCATGCCGGCGGCGTCGTGGTAGCTGGTGGACTGGTAGTTGAGCATCACGTCGTCCGAGCCGGGCACGCCCATGACGAAGTTGCATCCGGCCGCGGTGAGCAGCACCAGCAGATCGTCGTTGGTGTTGGGGTCGGCGTCGACGTGGTTGGTGTAGCAGACGTCGACGCCCATGGGCAGGCCGAGGAGCTTGCCGACGAAGTGGTCCTCCAGTCCGGCGCGGGTGATCTGGCGGGCGTTCGCCAGGTACTCCGGCCCGATGAACCCGACGACCGAGTTCACCAGGAACGGATCGAAGGCGCGGGCCAGACCCTGCGCGCGGGCCTCGCAGGTGAGCTGGTCGATGCCGTGGTGCGCCTCGGCCGAGAGCGCGCTGCCCTGACCGGTCTCGAAGTACATGACCTGCTCGCCGACGAACTCCCCCGCTCGCCCGGCGTGGTGCGCGAGCACCTCGTCCCGCCCGTCGGACAGCTGGGTGATGCCGATGCCGAAGCTGTCGTTGGCCGCCTCGGTGCCGGCGATCGACTGGAAGAGCAGGTCGACGGGGGCGCCGGCGCGCAGGGCGGCCAGCTGGGTGTTGAGGTGCGCGAGCACGCACGTCTGGGTCGGCAGCCGCAGGTGGTCGAGCAGCTCGTGCAGGGCGAGCAGGATCCGGGCGGTGCTGGCGACCGAGTCGCGGGCCGGGTTCACCCCGATCGTCGCGTCGCCGCAGCCGAACAACAGTCCATCCAGGACGGAGACGAGGATCCCGGCCACGTCGTCCGTGGGGTGGTTGGGTTGGAGGCGGACGCCGAACGTACCCGCCTCGCCCATGGTGTTGCGGCAGCGGGTGACGACCCGAAGCGGCGCCGCCGCGACGATCAGGTCCTTGTCACTCATGATCTTCGCGACCGCGGCGGCCATCTCCGGGAGCAGCGCCCGGTGCAGGCCGGCGTCCCACGCCGCCGGGAACCCCGGGTCGAGAACCAGTTCGCGCAGTTCGCCGACGGTCAGCGCCGCGATGCCGCCAAAGAGGTCGCGGTCGTGCCGGTCGAGTGCGAGCGCGGTGACCGCGTCGTCGATCAAAGGCGCGGCGACGAAGTCGGCCAGGCGTACGTCGGCCAGCGCTCGCTGTGCCGCGACGCGTTCGATGGCCGAGCCCGCGGCCAGCCCGGCGAGCAGGTCACCGGACTTCTCCTCGCTCGCCTTGGCCAGCAGGTCCCGCAGGTCGGCGAAGCCGAAGGTGTGGCCGCGTACCGACGACCGGTAGCGCATTTGGATCACCTCCAAACCATTTCGCCACACGATGCACGACGAATACGGTGAGCGCCATACCGGAGGCGGAATTTATTGGGCCTTTAACAGACCATTTACGGTGGCGGTGCCTCCATCTCGTCGAGTAGGCAGGCGAGGTACAGGGTGAGGCAGGCGCGCGGGTCGCGTACCCGAAGGCGGCCCGACGCCTCCAGCTTGTTGAGCCGGTACACGAGGGTGTTGCGATGCACCCGCAGCGCGGTGGCCGCGCGGACCAGGTTGAAGCCGGACTCACACCAGGCGACCAGCGTGGCCCGGGTGACCGGCCAGTCGGCCTGATCCCGGACCGGCCCCAACGTGGCCTGGACGAAGCGGGTGCGGGCCGGATGCGGCACGGCCGCGAGCAGGTCGTGGGCGCGTACCTCGTCGATGTGGGTGATCGTGGCGCCCAGCCGGGCCCCGAGGTGGAGCGCGCTCGCGGCGTCCCGGTATGACTCGTGCAGGCCGGCGACCGAGGTGGCCACCGCACCGACCCCGATCCGGCACACGACCCGGTGGGCCCGGCCGAGGTCGTCGGCCAGGGCCCGGCACCGCTCCAGGACCGCGGCGGCCGGATCCGGCGCGTCGACATCCGATGCGTGGATACCGGGCGCCTCGACGCCCGGTGCGTGGATACCCGCTGCGGCGATGACGTGGTGGAGCACGGCGAACCGGCCGGACGCGACCGCGCCGACCACGTCCTGCGCGCCGGGGAACACCCGCCGGGTGGCGCGCAGGATGGCCGCCTGCACCGTGGCCGACTCGCCCACGGGCGCCGGCGCGCCCGTGGGCACGGGCTGGCCGTCGCGAAGGTCGACCGCGAACACCACGACGGTACGGCGCAGCCGCAGGTCGTACCCGAGCTCGGTGGCTTTGACGGCGATGAAGTCGGGCTCGGTGACCTGCGGGTCGTAGTGGGCGAGGTCGCGCAGCAGGTCCTCGACCGCGCTCTCGCGGGACAGCCGCGAGCGCAACAGCAACGACTCGCGTAACAGGATCTCGGCCTGATTGCGGACCAGCAGCCCGAAGCGCTCGACTTGATCCGGGTCGCCGGTGAGGCCGACGGTCCCGACCGCCTCGTTGTCGAGCAGGATCGGCAGCGTGATGCCCGGCTGCACGCCGATCAGCCGGTGCGCCGCCGCGGCGCCGTGGCTGGCGGGACGCAATGTGCGGACGACGTCGACGGACGCCTCGTGGAAGCTGCCCACCCGGGCCGGGTCGCCGCTGCCGATGACGGTCCCGGCGCGATCTGTGATCAGGACGTTAAATCCGATGATCGCGCTCGTTTCCTGGGCGATCTCCTGGGCGATGGCTGGAGTGAGCATCGACATCTCCCGGATCCGCGCGTCGGTGACTGTACGGATCGTATGACCAAGGACGTCGGTGGCCACGATGTTTCGTGTCACACGTCCAGTGACTGCTCGCCCGGCATCCGCTTATGGTTCACGTCACGATCAGCGCGGCAGCCGCTGACCAGCCGGTTCCCCGGACCCGCGAGATCGCCACATCCCCCATGTCGCTCCCCGCCTCCAAGTTCGCCCTGCCTCCAATGTCGTCACACCTCCGGTGATGGGAAAATCCTATGTGGACATTTAATAGACGTCGGGTCGGTCTGGCCGCGGTGCTGGGCGCGGCGGTCCTGCTCGCGGCGGCGTGCTCGTCCGACGAGCCGGCCGGCGCCAGCGCGGACAACGCCTACGGCACCATCGAGCCCGGCGTGCTCACCGTCGCCATCCAGCCCTACGCGCCGTACACCTCGATGCAGGGCGACACGATGGTCGGCCTCGACGCGGACGTCGTCAACGCCGTCGCCGCGAAGCTCGGCCTCACCGTCAAGGTCGAGGTGACCGACTTCGCCGGCATGCTCGCCGGCGTTCAGTCGCACCGCTACGACATCACCGTGGGCGGCATCGCCTGGACCGCCGAGCGGCAGAAGTCCGGCCTGTTCACCGATCCGCCGTACTACTCGCCGCCGGCGATGGCGGTGGCCTCGGGCCAGACGTACCAGACGGTCAAGGACCTGGAAGGGCGCAGCCTCGGCACGGTCGAGGGGTACGTGTGGGTCACGTCGATCCAGCAGGTGCCGGGTGCGAAGCTGCACGCGTACCCGGACGGCAACGGCGTGCTCGACGACCTCGGCGCCGGCCGCGTCGACGTCGGCTTCCTGGACCCGCTGATCATCATCGCCGCCCAGCAGGCCCGCCCCGAGCTGAAGATCAGCACCCAGTACCTCACCGCGCCGAGCGACGAGGAGGTCAAGGCGCACCCGGCGTACGACTACTTCCGGCCGTACATGACGAGCTTCTACCTGCCCCCGCAGGCGAAGACGCTCGAAGAGGCGTTCTCCGAGCAGATCCGCGCGATGTACGCGAGCGGCGAGATGACCACGCTCGTGCGCAAGTACGGCGCCGACACGGACCAGTTCCTCAAGCCCACCGCCTCGATGGCGAAGCTGCGCCAGGGCGTCGACCGCCCGGCCGGCTGGGCACCGCCGACCATCTGATCCCCACCCTTTCCCGAGGAGACTGCGATGTTCGACGTGCCCTGGGCGGATTACACCCCGGCGTTGTGGGACGCGCTGCTACGGACGCTGGGCTACACCGCCGCCGGGTTCGCCGGCGCGGCCGTCCTCGGCATCGTGCTCGCGCTCATGCGCCTGTCCCACCGGTGGGCGCTGCGGGTGCCGGCCGCGGTGTACACCGAGGTCTTCAAGAACGTGCCGCTGCTCGCGATCATCTTCCTGACGTACTTCGGGCTCGGCTCGGTCGGTGTCCGGCTGAGCGCCTTCACGGCGGGGGCGCTCAGCCTGGTCATCTTCTACGCCGCGTACCTGTCGGAGATCTTCCGCGCGGCGATCGCCGGCGTACACCCGGGCCAGCGGGAGGCGGCGCAGGCGCTCGGGCTGGGCCGGACCGCGACGTTCCGGCGGGTGATCTTCCCGCAGGCGCTGCGGCTGGCCCTGCCCGGCACCAACACGATGCTGGTGGACCTGCTCAAGTCCACCTCGCTGCTGGTCACCATCTCGGCCGCGGAGCTGATGTCGCAGGCCCGGCTGATCACCTCCGCCACCTTCCGCGCGCTGGAGGTGTACCTCGTGGTCGCGGCCATCTACTTCGCGCTGTGCTACCCGCTGTCGCAGGCGCTGCTGTGGTTCGAGCGGCGCACGCGCGCCGGCACGCCGCTGACCTGGCGGCGGCGCCGCCGGCTGCGCGCGGCCGCCGCGCTGCTCGGATCCGCCGAGGAGGTGCCGGCATGACGGAGACGGCGGCGGTGTCCGTTCCGGCGCGGTCGGCGCGGACCGACCCGGCGGTACGCCTCGAGCACCTGTGCAAGTCCTTCGACGGGCGTACCGTCCTGGACGGCGTGGACCTCGTGGTGGCGCGCGGGACGATCGTCACGGTGATCGGGCAGAGCGGTGGCGGCAAGACCACGTTGCTGCGCTGCGTCAACCTGCTCGAGCGGCCGGACCACGGCGTGATCGAGATCGGCGGCGAGCCGGTGTTCGCCGGCGACCGCGCGGTGCACCCCGACCTGGCCCGCCTGCGCCGGTCGGTGGGCATGGTGTTCCAGCGCTTCAACCTCTTCCCGCACCTGACCGCGGTGGAGAACGTGATGCTCGCCCAACTGCACGCGGGCGTGGCCGAAAAGGAGGCGCTGCGGCGGGCCGTGGCCCTGCTGCGCCGGGTCGGCCTGGCCCACCGCGGCACCGCGTACCCGGAACAGATGTCCGGCGGCGAACAGCAGCGCGTGGCGATCGCCCGCGCCCTGGCGCTGCAACCCGCGGTGCTGCTGTTCGACGAACCGACCTCGTCGCTCGACCCGGAGTCCACGATGGAGGTCCTGCGGGTGATGCGCGAACTGGCCGCCGACGGCATCACGATGATGCTGGTGACCCACGAACTCGGCTTCGCCCGGGAGGTCGCCGACGACGTGGTCTTCGTCGACGGCGGGCAGGTCGTCGAGCAGGGGCCGCCCGGCGAGGTGCTCGACCGTCCCCAGCATCCCCGGACCCGGGCCTTCCTGGCCAGCCACCCGGCCTTCCGCGCGGAGGCGTGACGTGCGCACCGACGGGCCCGTCCTCGTGGTGGGCGGCGGCATCGTGGGCCTGTGCGTGGCGCACTACCTCACCACCGCCGGCGTCGAGGTGGAGGTGGCCGAGCGCGCCACCCTCGCCTCCGGCGCCTCCTGGGGCAACGCTGGCTGGGTCTGCCTGAGCCACTCCACGCCGGTGCCGTTCCCCGGCGTCGCCCGGTACGGGCTGCGCTCGCTGGGCCGACCCGACGCCCCGCTGTACCTGCGCCCGTCCGCCGACCCCCGGTTCGTCGCCTGGCTGTGGCGGCTGTGGCGCAGCAGCGGCGAGGCCGCTTTCCGGCGGGGGTACGCGGCCATCGCCGACCTCAATCGCCCCACGTTCGCCCTGTACGACGGGCTCGCTGGCGCCGGGGTCGACACCACGCTGCGCCGCCCGGGGCTGGTCCACGCGTTCCTGTCCGAAGTGGAGGCCGCGCATCACCTGGCCACCCAGCGCATCATGGCGGCCGGGCGGTACGACCTGCCCGACGACATCGTCGTGGGGGAGGCGGCGCACGGGCTCGACCCCGCGCTCGGACCGCACGTACGGGCGGCCTACCTGGTGCGCGGGGAGGGCGTGGTGGATCCGCGCCGGCTGGTGGAGTCGCTGGCCGGCGTGGTCCGCGAGGCGGGCGGGAAGATCCACGAGCACGTCGAGGTCCGTGGCTTCCACGGGACGGCCGGCCGGATCGGCGCAGCGGTGACCAGCACCGGGGAAATCCCCTGCTCGGCCGTGGTGATCGCGGGCGGCATGTGGTCGCACCGGCTGCTGCGCCACCTCGGCTACCGGCTGCCCCTCCAGGCCGGCAAGGGGTACAGCTTCACCGTGCCGCTGCCCGACCCGCCGCGCCGCGCGCTCTACCTCGGCGAGCACCGGGTCGTGGCGGGGGCGCTCCGGGCCGCGGCCCGGCCGGCCCGGCCGGGGGGGCCCCGCCGCGCCGCGCGCTCTACCTCGGCGAGCCCCGGGTCGTGGCGGCGCCGCGCGGCGCCGCGACCCGGCTGGCCGGGACGATGGAGCTCAGCGGCGACAACCGCCGGTTGAACTGGCGGCGCGTCGCCGCGATCGCCCGCGCCAGCCGGCGCTATCTCGGGCGCTGGTTCGACGACGAGGACGACCTACCCCAGCTGATCCGCGACCCCTGGGTGGGCGGCCGCCCGCTGCTGCCCGACGGCCTGCCGGTCGTCGACCGGCTTCCCCGTCACGACAACGTGTACGTCGCCACCGGGCACGGCATGCTCGGCGTCACGCTCGGGCCGGCCACCGGACGGGCACTGGCCGACTTCCTGCTCTCCGGCCACCGCCCCGACGTGCTGGCACCGTTCGCGTTCCGTTACTAATCTCATGATCAGGGCGTCCCTCAAGCCGTTCTAACGACTTGAGGGACGCCCTGATCACGCGGGCATCCCGAAATAATCCACAGTAGGCGGCCGCCCCCCACGACTTTAACCCGCCTGGCGCCACGCCCTGATCACGCGGGCAGCCCGGTACCGGCGACCTTAGGGTGACGGTCAGTACTCGCCCGTACTGACTTTGATCCAGCCCGTCCAGTTCGTGCAGTCGATGTGGACGTGGCCTTCCTGCACGCAGGACTTGATCTGATCTTGCCGTTCTCCGCGAAGTCGTAGTCGCAGTTGACCGTCCAGCCTGCGCCCATGGTGTTGTGGCACTCCCCCGAGCGACCGTAGTCGGTCTCCCAGTGGGCCACGGCCCGGTGCCCGTCCGCATAGTTGTCCTTGGCGGAGACGTAGTCGCCATTGCCGATGAAGCAAGCCCTACTGGTGAGGTGGTCCACGTCGTCCATGGTGTAGTACGTGCAGGTCTGGCCGTCGGCGGCGTAGGCGGCGGCCGCGGGCATGCCGGCGAAAGCCAGCGCCGCCGCGACGGCGACGGTGGCGCTACGGGTGGTCAGCCTCATTGGTGTCCCTTCGCAGGATTGGGCCTCTGTATTGCGGCGTACTGGCGCGATCTTGCCACGCGATCCATCGATGGGCCGGCGCGATGGAGTGAGCCTTGAGGCAATCTTGCGTTTGACGGACGGCACCCTAGTCATCCACAGTGGTCAGTGCGCCGAAGTCCCGGACGAAGCGCCGTTCGACCTGGCCGCGCTCCCTCGCGGCCAAGGCCTACGAGGTCCAGGCCAGGTCCGTGTGGGAGACGACGCTCCCGGTGGGTTTGCCGGCCTCGACGTCGGCGACGACCTTGGCGATGATCTCGCGGCCGGCTTCGGGGTTGAACTCGCCCTCACGTCGTGACTACGCCTTCGTCGGCGCCGCCGGCGGCGAGTACTGGAGGCTTGAACGTCTTGAGGGCCTGCGCCTTGGACTGGCCAACCACGGCCTGGGGATCGCGGAAGACCGGGTTTTCTTCGGTGGTGAGGGCGACATCCGAGGGTGGATCGCTGCGCTTCCGGGACGCCGCCGGCCGGACCGTCCACCCGTCCGGCGGAACCCTGTCGCGGATCACCGAGGTCGACACGACCGGACTCGTCAACCTCGGGAACGTCGAACTGGTCGTTGGCGTCGATGACGAATCGATGCCTTTCTGATGAAGGCGGTCTGTGATCCTGTCCACGCCACAAGTCGTCAACCCAATTGGGAGGCACTAGATGCGGATCCTGGCCAAGTTCCTGATGCTCGCGTCCGTGGCGGCCGGCGTCGCGACGCTGGGCGCACCTGGCACGGCTCACGCCAGCACCGTGAAATGCGACGAGAAGCCCATGGACGCGGTTCCCGGCATCGTGGTGGTGACCTGCGCCGAGGCAGAAGGTGACCTACGTCGGACGCAGTCGATCGTGGTGAACAACTCGGACCAGACCATCGAGCTGAGATCCCTGCGGTCGCTCATCTCGCATCCGGAGTACGCCCTGACCGACTGCGGAGCGTCTCAGCTCGGGCCGGGTGCGCAGGCCGTTTGCCTCACCGAATGGGTGTCGACCAGTAGGGCCTGGCACAACGGGGTCGCGTCGTTCAGTCTTGTCTTCGCGGTGGACGCACAGGGCCGAGGCGGCATCAGGGCTTTCAATATCCACACCACGTTCTAGCCCGGGCAGGGGCTCCGTCGGCGCGGGCGATGATCGTCCCGACGCCACGACGGTTGTTGCCGGATCCAGGTCCGAAGGCAACAACCGTCGTGGCGTCCGGGTGCCGGCCACATGGGCCTCCACCTGCCCTGCAAGGGCCTTCACGTCAGTGTCGGCTGCGGGAGCGGTGAAGGTCACGGTGGCGGATGGGGCGGAGTAGATGCCCGCCTGGTCGCTGCCGGAGTTCCGGACCCCGGCGGGTCATCGTCATCCGTCCGGGTGCCCAGGGTGCGGCCAGTGCGTCCAGGTGCTGAGGACCGGTGCGAGGGATCGTTCCTCAAAGGTGAGGTGATCGTGTAGGTGGGTGGTCAGCGTCTCGAGCGCCTCGACCAGCCGCCCGCGGGCAGTGGCGTCGTCGCCGAGATCGTGAGCCGTTGCCTCGATCCGGTCGAGCAGATCACTGACGGTGCGATGGTCTGCCTCCAGTTGGTCGATGGTCGCTGCGAGCTGGGGTGCTGCCCGACGCACCGCGGGAAAGAGCATGCTGTCCTCGCCGCCGTGGTGCGAGTGGACCAGCTGGCAGTAGCCGAGACAATTGGCTTTGAGCTGCAGCAGCGGGCCCTGCGCGTGGAGCGTGCTCAGGTCGTCGCGGATCTGCGCCGCTGGCTGGCCGGCCGCGGTCGCGGCGGCGATCTCTTTCACTGCGGCCAGGTCCCGCCGGAGCATGTCATGCACGCGCCGCAGCTCACCGAGCAAAGAACTTTCTCGTGTCGTCACGTCCCCAGGCTCGTCGAGGTCCACCCCCTTGGACAAACACCGTTTAGTAACTTACGATCGGTAAGTGACTCGGGTTCCGGTGGCCGATGACGCGACATGCGAGGCGTTCCAGCCGATCCTGGAGCTGATCGGACGGCGCTGGGTCGGCGTCATACTGCTGGCCGGGGCCCACGGAGCCCGCCGGTTCGGCCAATACCGCGCCCTAATCACCGGCATCTCCGACCGCATGTTGACCCAACGACTGCGTGAGCTCGAACGCCAGGACCTCATCGAGCGCACGGTGATCCCCAGCTCACCGGTACAGATCCTCTACGCACCAACCGCCCGGGGTGAGCAGCTGATCGAGGCATTGCAGCCCTTGCTGCGGTGGAGCCTGCGACACCCCGACTTCATCCAGCGCTGACACGGAGCGGCACAGTGCGAGTCGCGCGCCTCATCCGCCCCGGTGTCGGCGTACAGGTTCGTGTGCGCATCGGATGTCGCCGGCCCGGGCGGCGCCGAAGGTTCCACCGCCTTCGAGCGTCGTCGCCATCGAGTTTGGCCGGTGGAGCTCGGTCGGCCATCGCCACCGCACCCCACTCGCAGTACGGTCACGATGGCGCAAAGGAGGTGATGTGGTGGTGGACCCACGGCTGCGCAGCGCGGTCGACGCCAGCGTCGGGTGGTACGAGGACATCTGCACCCTGCACGGGGTGGGCTCGATCCTCGTCGACGGGCTCTGGAGCGCGCTGGACACACCGCCACCGCTCCACTCGGACGCCGTGGTCGTCGAGCCCGCGGTGACCGCGGACCGAGTGCTCGTCCGCCTCCACGGCCGCGAGCACTACGGCGTCAAGGACAGCTTCGCAACGATGGATCTGTCCGGCGAGGGGATGGACCTGCTGTTCTCAGCCACCTGGATCCACCGCCAGGGCGGGCAGCGGCAGGAACGCGCCGCACCGACCGGGTGGGCAGCGGTGACCACTGCGAGTGGACTGGCCGAGTGGACCGGACAGCATGACACCGGTGAGGTCCTGTTGCCCCCGCTGCTGCGCCGTGGGCATTTCCGCATCCTGGCCAGGCGCGTCGATTCTCGTATCGTGGCCGGAGCCGTTGCCCGCTTGGGCAGCGGTGTCGTTGACGTGTCCAACGTCTACGCCCTACCTGGGCAGTTGGTGGACTGGGCGCAGTTGTCCGACGTGATCGCTGCGTATTTCCCGGGTCGGCCGATGGTCGGCTACGAGCGCGGGGACGCCCTCGCCGCAGCGCTCGATGGTGGGTTCTCGCCCGTCGGTGAGCTCAGGGTGTGGATCCGCTAACCCTCGACGGGTACCGGCCGGGCCGCGGCCGCCGCCACGGGCCGTTGTCACGTACGTTCGCCGCGGAAGCGGATCGCGGCCTGCACGGCGTGACCGATGAGGGCGGTGAATCCCTCGAGGTAGAGGTCGCCGGCGGGATCGTGGGCGGCCGCGGTGGCTACCTCATCACGAATTCCAGGGATGCCGGCGTACCGGCCCGCTGGATATGTTCACGAGCATGACCGCGGACCTTCCGATGCAGCGTGCCGGACCTGTGGTTTCTCGACGACCTGGTCGCGTGCGCCGGCAAGGTACTTGCCCGCAGCGCTAACGGCGACCTGGTCTTCGTTGGCAGATCGCTGGACTCAATGTTCGACCTGCTCGGCGGTGCACTGGCCGGCGGCCGCGACGGGCGGCGGCTGCCGGCCGCAGTGGCGGGTTTCGTACGGCGCGGCGGATAGGCAGATCACCTCGACGAGCAGCGGGTCATAGTCGATAGCGACAGTCACCGTGAGCTCCTCTCCCCCGTCGTCGACGAACACCAGCCAGTCAGTGATGCCCGCTGTGGCGAGGTAGTCGCGCAGGGCCTCAACAGCCCGGTCCGGGTCAATCACCTTTCTTCGCCGTTGATCGCTTCCGGCAGCCGGATGGGCTTGACCACCGGCCCGGGCCGCCTCCGCGGCGATGTTCTCAGCATGCTGCGAACCCGGACATAGTCGGCGCCGTCGCCGGCCAGGCCGATCATCGCGATGAGGCCCGGCAGAACGATCGCGTAGAAGAGGCCGGTCCGACCGGCGTCGCGGTCCGTTCGGCAATGCCCGAGGTACCGGTTCGTCGGGATCCTACGAGAACGCTCGCGAGTTCCGAATCGTCTGATTCGCCTTGGGCCACCAAAGACTAGGTCATCGCGGGTCTCCCGCCACTCGGAAGAGTTTCGACGAATCGTCGGGAGTTTCGGCCCGTTGTCGCTTATGGACCTCGCCCGGCTCCGTACCGCCGAGGAAGACCCACCACATAAACCCGGAACCAGCGCCAGCCATCACGACACCACCGCCCCGATACGCACCGGGTGGGCTGGAGAAAGTAGACCTTGGCGACCTATCGCTTCGGGAACGGCAACAAGTCGTCAAGATCTCGCCGCATGACACCAGGCGATACGGTCGAAGTGGCCAACGCCGAATGGAGACGGCCACCATGCACTCCCCTGAACCCGCAAACCACGTCCCCGACTCGCCCGACGAGACAACCGACCGGATCAAAGACGTCATAAGGACCCTCAGCTCCGGCGAACCGCTGTTTACTCGGCAGGGCCCTGCTGAGGAGCACCCGACGCCGGCAAAGCCCACCGCCGAGTTCACCCGGTCGTCCCCTGAGCGACCACCTGATCCGCCGAACCTCGCCACCGAGTTCACACGGTCGCGCCGTGCCAGCTTCCGTTCAACAGACACGCCCATCGAGCCCTCCAGCAGCGGCGATGGCACCGAGCACCCTAGCGGCCAGCCCGACACAGCACGGAACCACGAAACCCCCGCCGCGACGACCGGGACGCCTGGGTCTGACGAACGCGAAATGGGCAAGACGTGGACCGAAGGCTCCAACAAGATCATTAACGGGATGCCCGCGAGACTGGGAGAAGATGTGGACCGAAGGCTCCAACAAGATCATTAACGGGATGCCCGCGAGACTGGGAGAAGATATGGACCTCAACTCTGACCGCGAAGCCGGCGACTCCCCCAGCCCCGACTGGCCGGACGACTGGGAGGCTGCCGCGTATCCCGACCGAGATGCGGTCCTCCACGACTCTGACGGCGAGATCGAGGATATCGATGACAACCAGCCACCAGAGGCAGTCGAACCACAAGACGCGGTCGCGGCTCCCTCGACCGTTGAGGAGGGCACACACCGACCGGAAACCTCGGCATCGACTTCCTTCGACCACAGACACGAATCCCGCCACCCCGCCCCAGAATCCGGCAAGGCACTGCCGCTCCGACACATCGACGCGCCAACCATCACCCCCCAAGCGAGGCTCGATTCGCCGCGCCAGGTCTCGTGGGCGGCAAGACAGCTCATCGACGCGGAGGACGCCATAGATGAGCCACAGGACGCACACGCGTCCGCCGATCGCCAAGGACCTCCCGACGCCGACCGCCCGCCAACGCGACCCGACGATTTGGACAAGCCTCCGTCGCTCCTCGACGTGGCACAGGAGCACATGAGCAGGGACGATCGCGAGTTCATCAGGGAGCAGCTCAAGAAATTCGTCAGGAGCAAGGACCAGGAGAAGCGGCAGGAAGCGGCCCGGAAGATCCGGATACGCGCCGCCACCGTTATCGCGAACGCCATCGCCAGTGACATCACCGAAAGGAACCGATGGAGGGCATATCGGCAGGACCCATACGCGTTTCTTCGCGATAGCCCGTCCGACCAAGCACCGACCGACCAGGCACCGACCGGGCCCGAGGAGAAAGAACCGCGCACGTTCGCCGAGCGGCTCGTGGACGCCATGGAGGAGTTGATCGCGGTGGTGGTGAAGGAGGTGCTGATCGAGCTGGCAATGCCGGGCGCCCACATCATCCTTCCGCCGACCGGCCTCTTCGACGCCATCTTCACCGCAGGTGCGCTGCTGGAGGCGGCGGACCACGCGCACTGACAGCAAGCAGCCGTCCAAGGCTCGCGCGCCATCGCTGAGAGCTCCCTCCCGGTATATCATTTATAATGGCGCCCTTCAGGTCGTTCTAGCGACTTGTGGGACGCCTTGATCATGGAGTGGGCGAGCGCGGCGCGGCTATCAGCTCAGCGCCGTCGACCGCCATACGCCGCCGACCCGCACGTAGAGCCGTTTGTTGGTCGAGTCGACGGCGAGCGTCCCGTCCATCGGGGTGTGGGTGAAGGAGGCGTCGCTGACCGGGCCCGGGACCAGGCGCAGCGGCGGATTCGGGTGGTGCCTGGTCGGGATGGTGCCGCCGGCCTGCACTCCGATGTTCCCGTAGCAGTTCTCCACCCGGAAGTCGCCGGTGCTCGAGGATTCGTAGTAGATGTGGTTGCCGGTCGGCTTCGTCGTGTACGTCCCCACGACGTTGCGCAGGACGGCGGTCGATCCGGGACCGGAGTACAGATCGACGCCCGAGTTCACCGTCGCCGGGGTGCCGTTGGCGATGAGCACATTTTCCAGGGCACTGGAGTTGCCCGCCCAGGCGATGATGTTCTGCGCGGTGGAGTAGCCGTCGGCGAACCCGCCCGCGTAGCAGTAGATGTTGCTCGCGTAGACATGCCTGCAGGACGCGTCGACCTTCAGATGAGGGCCGCCCCGCATGGCGGAGGTCTCGAACTTGCAGTCGGTCAGGTAGATCCCGTTGGGATTGTTCGTCGCGGCGGTGCCCTGGGTCACCCACAGCGCTCCCGTGCCGAATGCCTCGAAGCGGCAGCCGACGAAGTGGATCTGGTTCACGTTGTCGGCGCTGTAACCCCAACCGCTCGTCGCCGAGGAGTTGCGCAGCCACACGTTGGGTTGGGTTTTGCTGTTGGCGGTGCCGCCGCTCGACTCGATCACCAGGTTGTAGAACCGGGAGTCCCAGAACTCGACGGCGTCGACGCACAGGTCGTTGTTGCTCGACATGAACACGTCGCGGAAATAGGAGTTGTCGTTGTAGTACAGCTCCAGCAACAGGCCGGTCCTGCCGTTGCCGGTGAAGCCCAGGTTTTCGATCGAGCAGTATCGCCGGTGCGTGGATCCGCTGGTGCCGGACGACGGCGTCCCGGACATGCGTAACAAGATGCCGTTAGGGCGTGTCTCGAAGTGCCGTGCCGCCGTGGCCTGGGCTGATGGTGTGGCCGGCGTGTCGGTGATCGATATGTGACGAGGTCTCCGGTAAAGGGTTCATCGACCAAGAAAAACCTGACACCGGAGACCTCGTGGCCACCATAACGGTGACGAGGCGGTTTGACCTGACCGACGCGCAATGGGCACGGCTGAAGCCGCTGCTGCCCACACCGCGCAAGGCGGGCCGGCCGCCGAAGTGGAGCAAGCGGCAGCTGATCGACGGGATCAGGTGGCGGGTACGAACCGGGGCGCCGTGGCGGGACGTGCCGGACTGCTACGGCTCCTGGCAAGCGGTGTACGCACTGTTTCGGCGGTGGCAGCGGGCCGGGGTGTGGCTGGCGATCGTGACCGGGTTGCAGGCCCGAGCCGACGCCGCTGGGTTGATCACCTGGGATGTCAGCGTGGATTCCACCATCGCTCGAGCGCATCAGCACGCGGCCGGTGCTCGCAGGCGTGTGGATCTGCAGGTCGAACCACCCGGTGGTGTGCGTGATGAGCCGGCCGATCATGCGTTGGGTCGCTCCCGCGGTGGCCTGAGCACGAAGGTGCACCTGGGTGTCGAGCAGGGCCAGAAGCCGTTGTCGTTGCTGTTGACCGCTGGGCAGCGTGGCGACAGTCCGCAGTTCGTTGCGGTGCTGGCCGGCATCCGTGTGCCCCGGCCCGGTGGTGGGCGGCCCCGGACCAGACCCGACCGGGTGATCGCGGACAAGGCGTATACGTCCAAGGCCAACCGCGAACACCTGCGTAGGCGCGGGATCAAGGCCACCATCCCCAGCAAGGCCGACCAGGACGCCAACCGGCGTGCCAAAGGGTCCAAGGGCGGCCGGCCACCGACCTTCGACCCCGAGCTATACAAGCAGCGACACGCTGTCGAATGTGGCATCAACCGGCTCAAACGCCGCCGTGCGGTGGCCACCCGCTACGACAAGCTCGCTGTCCGGTACGAAGCCGTCCTGCACATCGTCGCCATCGACGAATGGCTCCGTTCACTTCGAGACACGCCCTAG
>JBBEWH010000164.1:0-70859 GCA_037414955.1 Actinomycetes bacterium KLBMP 9797 | reverse complement strand
GGGTCGGTAGTGTCTGGTGTGGTGTTGGGCGGTGGGGAGCGCCGGAAGGGCGACTCCGGCGGTGGTCGCGGCGCCGGCGAGCGCCGCGGTGCGGGCGAGGAACGCCCGCCGGTCGACGGCGCTCACCGGCGCCACGCCGTGCTGATCGACGGGTACAGCATCGGGGCGACCGCGGCCGGCGGCTCGTACGCGGCGAGCGTGGTCACGGTGCCGCGCACGAACGAGCGCAGCGAGGCGAGCACCGCGTCGCGGCCGGGCGACCCGGTCTCCGGGTCGGTGGCCGCGCCGGGCGGCAGCTGGTCCAGGTCGATGCCGAGCGACGCCAGGCGGGCCCGGATCATGACGTTGAGCTCGGCGTCGGTCGGTGGAGTGGGAGCCATGGGCACACTCTCGGCGCCCCCTGTGTCACCCCGGTATCCCCAAGATCACACCCCCGTTTCCCATGATCAAGGCGTCCTTCACGTCGTTAGAGCTACGTGAAGGACGCCTTGATCATGGGAGGGTGCGGCGGTTAACAGGGGTGGTGGAAGTAGGCGGGGTCGCCGGCGGGGACGAGGTAGCGGTCGCGGATCACGGTCGCGTCCGGGCGGTCCGGGGCAGCGCAGACCTCCTCGACCGAGCCCGGCAGGTCGTCGGTGTACTCAATGTCGATGACCCGCTGCCCGTAGACCGACGTGTAGCTCTCGCACTCCTCCCACCGCAGGCACTCCTCCGCCACCGCGAAGTCGAACCCGACGTCGTCCCGGCCGCGCGCCGCCAGCTCCGCCGTGTTCTTCTGCCCCGCGGCCAGGCCGGCCTCGTGCGCGATGCCGGTCAGCGTGGTCGCCAGCGCCAGGTTGTCATCGGCGGTCAACGCACCCTTGGATCGCGTGAACGAGTCGAGGTTGTCGAACTCGACGGCGTCGAACCCTTTGCCGGCGCAGCTTCCCACGGTGTCATCGAGAATCGCCGCCAGCCGGTCACGTCTGTCCGCTGTGGACGTGTCGAGGATGAACTCATCGGGCCAGTTCTCGTCGACGAGCGGCTCGCCGTTGGCATCGTTCACGATGAGGTCGCGCCGCTCGGCCAGCCAGACGTCACGGTCCTGCGGCTGGGACTGGAACCCGTTGACGTAGCACACGTTGTAGCGGCCCGGCGCGGGGTTGTCGGTGCTGTCGCGCACCACCAGCGTCACGCCGCCGGGTGGTGGATAGGCGCCGCCGAGTTGATAGTCCACTGTGGCACCCGCCGGAAACTCGGTCGCGGCCCGCGCCGGCTCGGCATCGCTCGCGCCACAGGCCGTCGCGCCGAGCAGGACGAAGCCGAAGCCGATCGCCCACATCACGCCACCACCCTATCAACCATGATCAGGGCGTCCCTCATGCCGTCATAGCGACGTGAAGGACGCCCTGATCATGGGTTTTGATCAGTAGAATCGGGTGATGAGCGCGCGGTCGCTGGCGCTCGGGTACTTGCTGACGCCGGGCCCGTCCGACGCGTACAGGCAGCTGTTCTTCGACGTGTTGTGCCAGAGACCGAGCACGTGGCCGAGCTCGTGGCAGGCCGTCTCCCAGCGGTCAGTCTCGTTGTTGTGGTAGTAGTCGTTGAGATAGACGGCCACGTTGGTGTGGTAAGTCTGCGCGGCGTTGAGGTGGCGCCAGGTCTCGCCCATCCAGCCGCTGTTGCCGTAGTTGGCGCTGACCACCTCCACGCAGTGCGCGTTGCTGCCGCATCCGGCGCTCGGCGTGCGGCGGATCGAGTCGATGCCGGAGGTCTTGTTCCACTCGGTGACCGCGCGGCCGACCGGCCACACCGCGCTGGTGCGGTCGAGGAAGTGGATCGTCGGCCGGACCGCGCCCTTATAAGCCCATTTGACGAAGCAGGTCGTGCTACTGGGCCAGCTCCGCGCGGTGCCCGACGCGCAGGCGGCGGCCTGCGCGGTGACGTCACCCTCCGTCCGGACGGAGACATTGGGTACGCCGCTCGCGGTCAGCGTCACCGCCAGGTCGTCGGGCGCGACACCCGGCGCCGGGAGGAATACCCGTTCGAGGACCGTCCCATCGGCGTTCTCGGTCGTCGACACGACGCTGACGAACTCCATGTCAGCGACGTCGTCCTCGGCCTGAGCGGGCGCGGCGACACCGAGGACCGCGGACAAAGCCACCACGGTCGAGGGGATCAGCCAACGCTTGCGAATGTCCACCGTTACCTCATTCTGAAGACGATCAATAGCTTCGCGATCCTGACAGTCCACACTGGCTGGCGTCGAGGCGTTGTGATCATCGGCATGACAGGCAACCACAGGGCCATTCGCGACGTCGTCAGGGGCGGTACGGTGGCGCAATGATCAGGATTCCGGGACTGGTGTACAAGGACCATACGTTCGCCGTACCCCTGGACCACGCCAACCCCGACGGTGCGTCCATCGACGTGTTCGCGCGGGAAGTCGTCGCGGCCGGCCGGGCCGGCGACGACCTGCCATGGTTGGTGTATCTGGAGGGCGGGCCCGGCGGCAAGGCGCCGCGGCCCACCGCGGCGGACGGGTGGCTCGGGCACGCGCTGAAGACACACCGGGTGCTGCTGCTCGACCAGCGCGGCACCGGCCGCAGCACGCCGGTCACCGCGCGCACGGCCCGCGGGATGGCGCCCGACGCGCTGGCGGCGCACCTGCGGCTACACCGCGCCGACAGCATCGTCGCGGACGCGGAGCTGATCCGGCGGCGGCTGACCGGTGGGGCGCCGTGGGAGACGCTCGGCCAGAGCTACGGCGGGTTCATCACGATGACGTATCTCTCGCAGGCGCCGGAAGGGTTGCGCGGCTGCTACGTGACCGGTGGGTTGCCGGGCCTGACGGCCACGGCCGACGAGGTGTACGCCCGCACCTATCCCCGGGTCGCGGCCAAGAACGCCGAGTTCTACCGCCGGTACCCGGAAAACGTCGCCGCGGTCCGCGCGGTGGCCGACCACCTCGACGCCGTGGATGTCCAACTCCCGGACGGTGACCGGCTGACGGCACGACGGTTCCGGTCGCTGGGGCTGGCGTTCGGCATGAGTGACGGGTACGCGAAGGTGCACTGGTTGCTCGACGAGGCATGGCACGGCGACGAACTGTCGGACGGTTTTCGCTACCAGGTGATGGCGAACACCGGGTTCGTGGACGCGCCCATCTTCGCGCTCCAGGAGTTCTGTTATGGACAGAGCGCCGCCGCGAGTGCCTGGGCGGCGCAGCGGGCCTTGGACCAGCGCCCGGAGTTCGCGCCGGACGCGGATCCGCTGCTGTTCACCGGCGAGATGATGTACCCCTGGATGTTCCAGGAGATCGCCGCGCTGAAGCCGTTCGCGGCGGCCGCCGAGCGGCTCGCCGAGGCCGACGACTGGCCGCCGCTCTACGACCCGGACCGGTTGGCGCGCAACGAGGTGCCGGTCTGCGCGGCGGTCTACTTCGACGACATGTACGTGGACGCGGAGCTGCAGCTGGAAACCGCGCGGGCGGTGGGTAACACGCGGACGTGGGTCACCAACGAGTACGAGCACGACGGCGTCCGGGCCGACGGCGCCCGAGTGCTCGGCCGCCTGATGGACATGGCCGCGGGCCGCCGCTGAGCCTGTTTCATGATCAAGGCGTCCTTCACGCAGCTATGACGACATGAGGGACGCCTTGATCATGACAGCTTGCCCCAGGCGTGCCAGCGGTCGATCTCGATCCAGGCGCTCACCCGGCCGCGGTCCCGCTGCGGGTAGGGCCGGCTGCGGTAGTGCCGCGAGAGCCGGTCGATGTCGGCGAGGTCGGCGTCGTCGTGCCACCGGACGACGCGGCCCTGAAGGCTCAGATGCGTGTACCAGCTGCTCTCGGCCAGCACGGTCAACGACACCCGGGGATCGGCGCGCAGGTAGTCGAGCCGCTTCCGCCCCTCGTCCATGTTGACCAGGATCTGGCCGTCGTCCCACAGGTACCAGGTGGCCACCGACACCGGCTGACCGTCGGGGCGGGTGGACGCGATCACGGCAGGGTTCGGCTTGGCGAGAAACTCGACGACCCGGTCCGGCAGCGGCAACATCGACACGCCCCCGATACTATGCCGCCCCCGGCCCCTCTCCTCGTCGATCAAGGGCTTGGGCACGTGCTTTGATCACTGTTCCGTGTGCCTAGGGCCTTGATCGGCGTACTTTTCCTTGATCGACGTGCGACCGCATCCGCCCTGGGCCGCAGCGGGATGTGGCCGCCTGCGACAACGCGGACGTGGTGGCGCGGCCCACGCCTCCCAGCCGGCGTCCGGACTTGGACCGGCTGTCCGGACGTCCGCGCGGCCATGTCCGACTTATCCGGCGCGTTATCCTGCCTCACCGCACGAACGGCACACGCACCGCGAGCTCAGCGGTGCGTTTTCCACCTTATGGAGTCCCCATAACGTGGAAATCGCACCGCTGAAGCCTCCGCGACGACGTGAGGGACGCCTTGATCATGAGGAGATGCACAAGCGCTCCCGGCGACGCCCCATTCCTCACCGCGTTCCCGCCGATCTCGGGGCGCCCATGATCAGGGCGTCCTTCACGTAGTTAGAACTACGTGAAGGACGCCCTGATCATGGTTAGGCGGTGGTGGAGAGGGGGCGGGCGTTCGGGGCGACGGGGGCGGGGAGCTCGCCGGCGCCGCCGACGTAGGAGTGGATCGCGGCGGCCGCGGCCCGGCCCTCGGCGATCGCCCACACGATCAGCGACGCACCGCGGTGCATGTCGCCGGCCACGAAGACCCCGTCGACGGCGGTCTGCCAGTCGGGCCGGGCGTCGACCGCGCCCCGCCGGTTCCGGGAGACCCCCAGCTGGTCGAGCAGCGGCTGCGGCTCGGTGCCGTCGAAGCCGATCGCCAGCAGCACCAGGTCGGCGGGCAGCTCCCGGTCGGAGCCCGGCACGAAGGTCATGATGCGCTCGCCGTTGCGCTTCTCCACCTGTACCTCGGAGATGCGCACGGCCCGCACCTGGCCGGTGCCGTCGTCGACGAACTCGCGGACCGCGACGGCGAACACGCGCGCACCGCCCTCTTCGTGGGCGGGGTAGTCGCGCAGGATCCACGGCCAGGTCGGCCACGGGTCGCGCTCCTCGTCGCGGGCGGACGGCGGCTCGGGGTAGATGTCGAGCTGGTGGATGCCCGCCGCGCCCTGCCGGTGGGCGACGCCGAGGCAGTCGGCCGCGGTGTCGCCGCCGCCGATGATCACCACGTGCTTACCGGCCGCGTCGATCAAGGACGGCGACGGGAGACCCGCGACGGCCCGGTTGGCCGGTACCAGATGGTCCATCGCCAGGTGCACGCCGCGCAGCTGGCGGCCGGGGGTGTCGTGCGTGTCGCGGCCTTCCAGCGCGCCGCACGCCAGGAGCACCGCGTCGTGCGAGGCGCGCAACGACGCCGCCGTCACGTCCACACCCACGTTGACCGAGGTGCGGAACCGCACCCCCTCCGCGGACATTTGCGCGAGGCGCCGGTCGATGTGCGACTTCTCCAGCTTGAAATCGGGGATGCCGTACCGCATGAGGCCGCCGATCGCGTCGTCGCGCTCGTACACGGTGACCTCGTGGCCGGCGCGCGCCAGTTGCTGCGCGGCCGCGAGGCCGGCGGGCCCGGAGCCGACGACGGCGACCTTCTTGCCGGACGCCGGCGGCACTGCCTGCGGGGTGACGTATCCCAGGTCGAAGGCCCGATTGATGATCTCGACCTCGACCTGCTTGATGGTCACCGCGTCGCCGCCGGCGATGCCGAGCACGCACGCGGCCTCGCACGGCGCCGGGCACAGCCGCCCGGTGAACTCCGGGAAGTTGTTGGTCGCGTGCAGCGACTCGATCGCGGCCGCCCAGTTGCCGGTGCGGACGAGGTCGTTCCAGTCCGGGATGCGGTTGCCGAGCGGGCAGCCGTCGTGGCAGAACGGGATGCCGCAGTCCATGCACCGGGTGGCCTGGTCGCGGATCAGCATGTCGTCCGCGACCGGGTAGACCTCTTTCCAGTCCCGGATCCGCACCGGCACCGGACGCCGGCTGGGAAGCCGGCGTCCGTGCTGAAGAAAGCCCTGTGGATCAGGCACGAGCGACCTCCATCACCGCTTCGTCGAGGTTCCGACCGGCGGCTTCGGCGGTGCGGATGGCTTCGATCACACGCTTGTAGTCGCGCGGCACCACGGCGGTGAACTCCAGCGCCGCCTCCGGCCACCGCTTGAGCAGCTGCTCGGCGACCGCCGAGTCGGTCTCGGCGAAGTGCCGCTCGACCAGCTCGCGCAGGGTCACCTGCTCCTCGTCGCTGAGCGGCTCGAGGTCGACCAGCTCCGGGTTGACCCGGCTCTTGTCGAGCCGCCAGACGAACGCGTGGCCACCGGACATGCCGGCCGCGAAGTTGCGCCCGGTCGGGCCGAGCACGACCACGGTGCCACCGGTCATGTACTCGCAACCGTGGTCGCCCACGCCCTCCACGATCGCGACCGCGCCGGAGTTGCGCACGGCGAACCGCTCACCGACCCGGCCGCGCAGGAACAGCTCGCCGGCGGTCGCCCCGTACAGGATGGTGTTGCCGGCGATGATGTGCTCCTCGGCCACGAACGGCGCGGCGCGGTCCGGCCGCACCACGACGCGGCCGCCGGACAGGCCCTTGCCGACGTAGTCGTTGGCGTCGCCGAACAGCCGCAGCGTCACCCCGCTCGGCAGGAACGCGCCGAACGACTGGCCGGCCGTGCCGTGCAGCGTGATGTCGACGGTGTCCTCGGGCAGGCCGGCGCCGCCGAACCGGCGGGCGACCTCGCCACCGAGCATCGCGCCCACGCTGCGGTGCTCGTTGCGCACCGGCAGCATGGCCCGCACCGGTGCGCGGTCGGTCAGCGCCGGCTGCGCCAGCGCGATCAGCTCGTTGTCGAGGGCCTTGTCCAGGCCGTGGTCCTGGGCACGGATCCGGCGCCGGGCGGCGCCTTCCGGAACATCCGGCACGTGGAGTACCGGTGCCAGGTCGAGCCCTTTCGCCTTCCAGTGCGCGACGGCCGGGGCGACGTCGAGCAGCTCGGCGTGGCCGATCGCCTCGTCGAGCGTGCGGAACCCCAGCTCCGCGAGGTAGGCCCGGACCTCCTCGGCGAGGAAGAGGAAGAAGTTCGCGACGAACTCCGGCTTCCCCGTGTACCGCTCGCGGAGCACCGGGTTCTGCGTGGCGATGCCGACCGGGCAGGTGTCGAGGTGGCAGACCCGCATCATGATGCAGCCGGAGACGATCAGCGGCGCGGTGGCGAAGCCGTACTCCTCGGCGCCGAGCAGCGCGGCGACCACCACGTCGCGGCCGGTCTTGAGCTGGCCGTCGACCTGCACGGTGACCCGGTCGCGCAGCTTGTTGAGCAGCAGCGTCTGCTGGGTCTCGGCGAGCCCCAGCTCCCACGGGGTGCCGGCGTGCTTGAGCGAGTTCAGCGGGGAGGCGCCGGTGCCGCCGTCGTGGCCGGAGATCAGGATGACGTCGGACTTCAGCTTCGCGACGCCCGCCGCGACGGTGCCGACACCGACCTCCGAGACCAGCTTGACGTGTACCCGGGCACCCGGGTTCACGCACTTCAGGTCGTGCACGAGCTGGGCCAGGTCTTCGATGGAGTAGATGTCGTGGTGCGGCGGCGGCGAGATCAGCCCGACGCCGGGGGTGGCGTGCCGGGTCTTGGCGATCCACGGCCACACCTTGTTGCCGGGCAGTTGGCCGCCCTCACCCGGCTTCGCGCCCTGCGCCATCTTGATCTGGATGTCGTCCGCGTTGACCAGGTATTCCCCGGTCACGCCGAACCGGCCGCTCGCGACCTGCTTGACGGCCGAGCGCCGCTCCGGGTCGTAGAGCCGGTCGACGTCCTCGCCGCCCTCGCCGGTGTTCGACTTGCCGCCGAGGCGGTTCATCGCGATGGCGAGGGTCTCGTGCGCCTCGGCCGAGATCGAACCGTACGACATCGCGCCGGTCGCGAACCGCTTCACGATCTCCGAGGCCGGCTCGACCTCGTCGAGCGGCACCGCCGGGCGGACGCCGGTGCGCAGCGTGAACAGCCCGCGCAGCGAGCCGGACGCCGCGGCCAGCTCGTCGACCTTGGCCGTGTAGCGCCGGTAGACGTCGTACTGCCCGCTGCGGGTGGCGTGCTGGAGCAGGAACACTGTCTCCGGGTTGAACAGGTGCAGCTCACCCTCGCGCCGCCACTGGTACTCGCCGCCGACCTCCAGCCGGCGGTGGGTGCGCTCGGCCTGGTTCGCCGGGTATGCCCGGGAGTGCCGCGCCTTGATCTCCTCGTGGATGCCGGCCAGGCCGACCCCACCGATCTTGCTCGGCGTGCCGGCGAAATAGCGCTCGACCAGCCGCGCGTCCAAACCGACCGCCTCGAACACCTGCGCGCCGCAGTACGACGACACGGTCGAGATGCCCATCTTCGACATGATCTTCAGGACGCCCTTGCCGAGCGCCTTGACGTAGTTCCGGACCGCCTTCGCCGGCTCGACTCCCGACAGTGCTCCGGTCCTGATGAGGTCTTCGACGGACTCGAACGCCAGGTACGGGTTGACGGCCGCCGCGCCGTAGCCGATGAGCACGGCCGCGTGGTGCACCTCGCGGCAGTCACCGGACTCGACAATCAGCGCCACCTGGGTGCGGGTCTGCTCCCGGACCAGATGCTGGTGGACCGCGGCGGTGAGCAGCAGCGACGGGATCGGCGCGAGCTGCGCGGTGGAGTCGCGGTCGGAGAGCACCAGGATCCGCACGCCGTCTTCGATCGCTTCCGAGACGTGGCGGCAGATCTGGGTCAGCCGGGCCTTGATGCCGGCGGCGCCGTCGCGCAGCGGGTACAGGCCGGAGACCCGCACCGCCTTGAAGCCGGGCAGGTCGCCGTCGTCGTCGATCGACAGGATCTTGGCCAGCTCGTCGTTGTCGATGATCGGGTACGGCAGGACGATCTGCCGGCAGCTCGCCGGTCCCGGGTCGAGCAGGTTGCCCTCCGGGCCGATCGTCTGCTGGAGGCTGGTGACCAGTTCTTCCCGGATCGCGTCCAGCGGCGGGTTGGTGACCTGCGCGAACAGCTGGTGGAAGTAGTCGTAGAGCAGCCGCGGCCGGGTCGACAGCGGCGAGATCGGGGTGTCGGTGCCCATCGACCCGAGCGGCTCGGCGCCGCTGCGGGCCATCGGCGCCAGCAGGATCTTCAGCTCTTCCTCGGTGTATCCGAAGGTCTGCTGGCGGCGCTGCACGGAGTCGTGCGTGTAGACGATGTGCTCACGCTCCGGCAGGTCTTCGAGGTTGATGAGGCCGGCGTGCAGCCAGTCGTCGTACGGGTGCTGGACCGCCAGCTCCGCCTTGATCTCGTCGTCTTCGACGATGCGGCCGGCCGCGGTGTCGACGAGGAACATGCGGCCCGGCTGCAACCGGCCCTTGGCCACCACCGTCGCCGGGTCGAGGTCGAGCACGCCCGCCTCGCTGCCCAGCACCACCAGGCCGTCGCTGGTGCGCCACCAGCGGCCCGGCCGCAGACCGTTGCGGTCGAGCACCGCGCCGACCACCGTGCCGTCGGTGAACGCCACCGCCGCAGGGCCGTCCCACGGCTCCATGAGGCTCGCGTGGAAGCGGTAGAACGCGCGCCGCTTCGGCTCCATGTCCGAATCGTTCTCCCACGCCTCCGGGATCATCATGAGCATCGCGTGCGGCAGGCTGCGCCCGGCCAGGTGCAGCAGCTCCAGCACCTCGTCGACGTTGGCCGCGTCGGACGCGTCCGGCGTGCAGATCGGGAACAGCCGCTTGAGGCTGCCCGGCAGCTCCTTCGAGGCGAGCAGGGCCTCCCGCGCGTTCATCCAGTTCTTATTGCCGCGGATCGTGTTGATCTCGCCGTTGTGCGCGATGAACCGGTACGGGTGGGCGAGCGGCCACGAGGGGAACGTGTTCGTGGAGAAGCGGGAGTGCACGAGCGCGATCGCGCTGGCCACCCGGGCGTCGACCAGGTCCGGGAAGAACGCCGGCACCTGGGCCGGCGTCAGCATGCCCTTGTAGGTCATGGTGCGCGAGGACAGCGACGGGAAGTAGGCCGGGACGCCGCGCTCGGCGCTCTCCCGCTCGGTCTGCTTCCGCACGCAGAACGCCACCCGGTCCAGGTCGAGCCCGGTCAGCGGGGAACCGGCCACGCCGGCCGGCGCGTCGGTCAGCCGGTGCGCGGCGAGGAACACCTGCCGGATCAGCGGCCGGGCCGCCTCCGCGGTCTCCCCCAGGTCGGCGGCGTCGACGGGCACGTCCCGCCAGCCGAGGATGTCGGCGCCCTCGACCAGCGCGTACTTGTCGAAGACCTGCAGCGCGCGGGCCCGCTCGGCGGGGTCGTGCGGCAGGAAGACCAGCCCGGTCGCGTACTGCCCCTCGGGGGGCAGCTCGAAGTCGACCACGGCCCGGAAGAACGCGTCGGGCACCTGGATCATGATGCCCGCGCCGTCGCCGGTGTCCGGCTCGGCGCCGCGGGCGCCCCGATGATCGAGCCGACACAGCGCCGACAGCCCCTTGGCGACGACGTCGTGCGAGCGGCGGCCGGACAGGTCGGCCACGAACGCGACGCCACACGCGTCATGTTCGTACGCCGGGTCGTACAGCCCTTCTCGGGGTCGCTGATGATGCGGCTGAACCACCGGGCCTCCTGTCGTCGCTCATGCTGATTCACAAAGATGGGACGACGTCGGCCCTGGTCAGTCCTATGAGTCTACGTTAGGGGTCACCAACCCCCACTAGCGGAGATAGATCACACGTGCCCGATCCATTTGACCGACTGGAGCGGTTCTATGACGCCGTTCCGCGTGACCGAGCCCACACCGAAGAGGTCGGCGGCCTCGTGCTTTTCGCGCGCGAGGGCGCGGGCTGGCCGTTCTACGCGCGGCCTCGCCTCGACGCGACCGAACCGCCGTCTGCTGCTGATGTTATCGCGGTTCGTGCCCGGCAGCGCGAGATCGGCGTACCCGAGGCCTTCGAGTGGGTCCACGAAACCACCCCTGAGCTGCTCGCCGTGGCCCGGTCCGCCGGGCTCGCCGTCCTCGAAGCACCATTGATGGTACTCGATCCTGCGGCCCTTCCGGCGGCGGACGGGGTACCGGTGCGGCTGCTGGACCCCGACGCGCCGTCGTTCGCCGCGGACCTCGCGGTGGGGCGGGGGGGGGGGGGGGTGGGCTTCGGCACCCGGGGCAGGGGGGGGGGGCCCGGGGCCCCCCCCGACCGGGACGCCGCGACCGTGCCGTACCAGCCGGAAGAGCTGGCCGAGGAACAGCGGCTGACCCGGGCCGGCCGGCACGCGCACGCGCTGGCGGCGACGCCGGAGGAGGGTGCGCTGGCGGCCGGCGTGTACCAGCGGGTCGACGACGTCGCCGAGATCGTCGGGGTGGCCACGCTGCCGGCGGCGCGGCGGCGCGGGCTGGCGGCGGCGGTGACGGGCGCGCTCGCGCGGCACGCCCGCGACCACGGCGTCGACCTGGTGTTCCTGTCCGCGGGCAGCGCGGACGTCGCCCGGGTGTACGCCCGGCTCGGCTTCCGCCGCATCGGCACCGCCTGCATCGCCGAACCCGCCCCGGTCCCCTCCCCCTAGCCCCTGCTGGCTGCAAGGAAGGGCCCCTTGTTAACACCTCGCGTGGTTAGCAAGGGGCCCTTCCATTACAGAAAGCGAGAGGGATCGCACCCTGTTGCGGGTGGTAGGTGTGAGGAAGGGGCCCTTCCTTGCGTCAGGCGGGGGGTTTCCAGGCGGCGGCCGCCGTGGCGGCGCTGCTCATCAGGCGCGGGCTGATCGTGCCCAGGGCGGCGTCGCGGGCGCGCAGCGCGAGCCGGCCGCGGGTCTGGAGCACCGCGGACATCCGGCGGGTCTGCCGCACCACGGTCACGGTGCGCGGGCGGCGCAGCCGCGAGTATGCCTCCACGGCCTCCTGGATCTGCCGGCCCGGCACCGCCTCGCGCAGCACCGAACGCAGCACCGCCGCGTCTTCCAGCGCCAGGCAGGCACCCTGCCCGAGGTGGTGCGGCATGGCATGGGCCGCGTCGCCGAGCAGCACGAACCCGCCCGGGCCGGCCGGGAACCCATATCCCCGGGGCAGCGGCCGCAGCTCGCGCACCTCCTGCTGCACCAGGTCGTCGGGCTCGGTGGCCGCCAGCAGGTCGCCGATCGGCGCGTGCCAGCCGGAGAACCACCGGCGCAGCAGCGCGAGCTGGGTGGCCGCCGACTCCGGCCGGGGCGCCCCGGCGGCCGTCGCGACCCAGTAGACGCCGCCCCGGGTGGAGGCGCCGGCCGCGCCGCGCTCGCCGAGCGAGGCGGCCACGAACCGGTATCCCGCGCCGAGCGTCTCGCCGCGCACCGGCACATCGCCGGGCAGCTGCGGCGCCCGGTACCACGGGATCACCGCCCGCCACGCCGCGCAGCCGGAGCTCACCACCGTCGACTCCGGGGCGAGCCGCTGCCGGATCGCGCTGTCGACGCCGTCCGCCGCGACCACGACGTCGCCCTCGTACGTGGCTCGCCCGTCGCTCACCGCCGGGCGGTCACCGGGCGTGGACCGGACCGACCGGACGGTGACGCCGGTGCGGATCTCCACCTGGTCGCCGAGCCCGGCGACCAGCGCGTCGTGCAGGTCGTCGCAGTGCACCACGACCGGCGTGCGGACCCCGCCGGCGCGCGGCTGCACCAGCCACTGCCCGTCGGGCCGGCGCACGCCCGGGTCGGGCAGCGGGGTGGCGATCGCGTCCAGCCCGCCGCCGAGGCCGAGCGCGTCGAGCGCGCGCAGCGCGTTGGGCCACAGGATCAGCGCGGTGCGCCCGGGACGGATCCGGTCGTCGCGCTCCAGCAGCGTCACCTGCCAGCCCGACTTGGCCAGCCCGCCAGCGACCGCGAGGCCACCGATGCCCGCACCCACGACCACAGCGGTACGCATGGCTGGCCCCATTTCAGTCGGTCTTACGGGCGTGCGGTGCTGGAGTCGCCATTGTCGGTGCGGCGCCGCGCGTCGGAGTCGGACTCGTCGTCCGACTCTTCGTCATCGATCGCACCGTCCGCCTCGGTATCGGCCGCGCCGTCCTCGGTGGGCAGCTCGTCGATGTCGTCGGGCTCGTCGTCCGCGAAGTCGTCGAGCAGGTCTCCCGACGTGCCCTCGGTGTCGTCGTCGGGCAGCACGCCGGTCTGCTGGTACGCGAGGAACTGCTCCTCGGTCACCGCCCGGTATCGCTGGGGCTTGCCGGAGGGCGCGGCGGCGGACACGTCCCGCTGGGAGACATCGCGCTGGGAGACATCGCGCTGGGAGACATCGCGCTGGGAGACATCGCGCTGGGAGACGTCGCCGGCGGCGGTGACCTCCGCGGGCACGCCCACCGGCACCAGGAACTCCTGGGGGCCGCGCACCCGCAGGAAGTAGAACAGCGCGCCGGCGAAGACCACGACGCAGGTGAAGACGTTCAGCCGGATGCCGAAGATCTCGTTCGCCTCGTCGGTGCGCATCAGCTCGATCCAGAACCGCCCGACGGTGTAACCCATCGCGTAGAGCGCGAACGCGCGGCCCTTGCCCAGCTTCCAGCGCCGGTCCACCCACAACACCAGGCCGGCCACGCCGACGTTCCACAGCGCCTCGTAGAGGAACGTGGGGTGGAACGGGCCGCCGCTCTCCAGGATCGCCTCACCGTTCTGGTCGCGGAGGGCGTGGCCCGGGTTGTCCGGGTCCATCTGGTGGACGTTCAACCCCCACGGCAGATCGGTGTGCCCGCCATACAGCTCGTTGTTGAACCAGTTGCCGATCCGGCCGACCGCCTGCGCGAGGGGCAGGCCGGGCGCCGCCGCGTCGGCCACGACCGTGAACGGGATGCCGAGCTGCCGGGCGGCCAGCCACCCGCCGAGCACGCCGCCGGCCACCGCGCCCCAGATGCCGAGGCCGCCCTCCCAGATGTACAGCGCCTTGATCGGCTCGCCCCCGTCGCCGAAGTAGTCCTGCGGCGAGGTGATCACGTGGTAGAGCCGGGCACCGACCATGCCGAACAGCACTGCCCACAGCGCGAGGTCGAGCACCGCCCACTGAGGCGCGCCGCGCCGGCGCAGCCGCCACTCGGTCACCGCGCAGGCGACCGCGATGCCGGCGATGATGCAAAGGGCATATGCCCGGAGCGGGACCGGGCCGAGCTGCCAGACCGCCGTGCTGGGGCTCGGAATTGCGGCGAGTGTCACGGGTGCACACGCTACCGTCGAGAGGCCCCCTCGCGTCACCCCGGGCACTCATGAGCGATACGCGAGGGCGCCTGAGCGATACGCGAGCGCGCCCTGGTCATGAGAACTGGTCATGAGAAGCAGCGGCTGACTTATCGGGTGAGCGGGCATAGGCTGCTTGTCCATGAGCTCCTTGACCACCGCGGTCGCCGCCGTGATCAGCGATCCCGCCGGCCGCGTCCTGCTCTGTCAGCTCCGCCAGGGGCACCACCAGTGGTGCCTGCCCGGTGGCCGGATCCGCCAGTCGGAGAGCCCGATGCACGCGGCTGTTCGCGACATCCGCGAGGAGACCGGGCTCGAGACCCACATGCTTCATCTGGTGGGCATCTACCAGCTCACCGGCGACTCCTGCGGCGAAGACCTGCCCGACGTGCTGATGCACGTGTTCCGGGCGGAGATCGCGGGCGGCGAGGCGTCGGTCAACGCGCCGGGACGCATCAGCCGGCTCTCCTGGCACGACCCGGACACGCTGCCCGAGCCGATGACCCCCACGGCCCGGGTCGCCATCGCGGACGCGGTCGCCGGGCGCGCGGGCGTGCTGCGGGCGGTGCAGCGGGATGCCGAGCCGGAGATCCCCGACGCCACCGACGCCGAGC
This sequence comes from Actinomycetes bacterium KLBMP 9797, assembly GCA_037414955.1. Classification (GTDB taxonomy): domain Bacteria; phylum Actinomycetota; class Actinomycetes; order Mycobacteriales; family Micromonosporaceae; genus Phytohabitans. The sequence continues at coordinate 56,062 of JBBEWH010000164.1, read as the reverse complement.
CCATCCCCGCCCTCGCCACCTCTTCATGATCAGGGCGTCCTTCAAGTAGTCCTAACGACTTGAAGGACGCCTTGATCATGGGAGCGGCGCGCGGAGCGCGGGCGACAAAGTGCAGAGCCGTGCGCTAGCGCACGGCGCGGACGCCGGCGGCGAGGTCGGCGCTCAAGGCGCGCAGCGCGCCCAGGCCCGCGTCGAGGTCGGGCGCGTCCAGCAGGCACCGGATGAGGGCGCTGCCGACGATCACGCCGTCCGCGTACGCCCCCACCACGCCGGCCTGCGCGCCGTCGCGCACGCCCAGCCCGACGCCCACCGGCAGGTCGGTCACCGGGCGCACCCGGGCCACCAGCTCGGGCGCCATCGACGACGTCTGCTCGCGGGCGCCGGTGACGCCCATGATCGAGGTGGCGTAGACGAAGCCGCGGCAGTGCCGCACGGTCATCTCGATGCGCGCGTCGGTGGACGACGGCGACACCAGGAACGTGCGGTCGAGGCGGTGCGCGTCGGAGGCGGCCAGCCACTCGTCGGCCTCGTCCGGGATCAGGTCCGGCGTGATCATGCCGGTGGCGCCGGCCGCGGCCAGGTCGCGGGCGAACGCGTCCACGCCGTACCGCTCGATGGGGTTCCAGTACGTCATCAGCACGACCGGCACCCCGGTCGCGGCCACCGTCTCGATGATCCGCAGCGTGTCGCGGGTGCGCACGCCACCGGCCAGGGCGATGTCGCTGGCCTTCTGGATGACCGGGCCGTCCATGACCGGGTCGGAGTACGGCAGCTCCACCTCGATCACGTCGAGGCCCGACTCGGCCATCGCCGTCATCGCCGCGATGCTGCCGTCGACGGTGGGGAACCCGGCGGGCATGCACCCGACGACCAGGGCCCGGCCCTCGGCGCGCGCCTTCTCGAAGGCGACAGAGATGCTCATTTCAGGATCCCGAAGTACGCGCCGGCCGTCTCGACATCCTTGTCGCCGCGCCCGGAGAGGTTGACGATGATCGTGGGTTCCCGGCCCAATTCCGCGCGGAGCGCGGGCACGATGCGACGCATGCCGGCGACCGCGTGCGCGCTCTCCAGCGCCGGGATGATGCCCTCGGTGCGGCACAGCAGTTGGAACGCCGCCATCGCCTCGTCGTCGGTCACCGGCTCGTACGCGGCCCGCCCGGTGTCGTGCAGCCACGCGTGCTCCGGCCCCACGCCCGGGTAGTCCAGCCCCGCCGAGATCGAGTGCGACTCCAGGGTCTGCCCGTCTTCGTCCTGCATCACGTAGGTCCGGGTGCCGTGCAGCACGCCCGGTGACCCGCCGGAGAACCGGGCCGCGTGCTTGCCGCTGGCGACACCCTCGCCGCCCGCCTCGAACCCGTACAGCCGGACGCCCTCGTCACCGACGAACGCGTGGAAGATGCCGATCGCGTTGGACCCGCCGCCGACGCAGGCGGCGACCGCGTCCGGCAGCGCGCCGGTGGCGTCCAGGATCTGCTGCCGCGCCTCGACCCCGATGCCGCGGGCGAAGTCGCGCACCATCGCCGGGAACGGGTGTGGCCCGGAGGCGGTGCCGATCATGTAGTGCGTGTGGTCCACTGTGGAGACCCAGTCGCGGAGCGCGTCGTTGAGCGCGTCCTTGAGCGTGCGCGAGCCGCTGGTCACCGGCACCACGGTGGCGCCGAGCATCTTCATCCGGGCCACGTTGAGCGCCTGCCGCTCGGTGTCGACCTCGCCCATGTAGACCACGCACTCGAGGTCCATCAGCGCGGCCGCGGTGGCGCTGGCCACCCCGTGCTGCCCGGCCCCGGTCTCGGCGATCACCCGGCGCTTGCCCATCCGCTTGGTCAGCAGCGCCTGGCCCAGCACGTTGCGCACCTTGTGCGCGCCGGTGTGGTTGAGGTCCTCGCGCTTGAGGAAGACCCGCGCGCCGACCTCGGCGGACAGCCGGTCGGCCCGGTAGAGCAGCGACGGGCAACCGGCGTAGTCGCGCAGCAGCGCCCCGAACTCGGCCTGAAAGGCGTCGTCGGACATCGCGTGCCGGTAGGCCGCGTCGAGCTCCTCCAGCGCGGCCACCAGCGCCTCGGGGACGAACCGGCCGCCGTACCGCCCGAAGTGCCCGCTCAGGTCGGGCACGATGACCGGCGCGCTCATCGGACCGGACGCGGGGTCGCCGGGTGGTTGCCGGCGTTGACCAGCTCGGCCACCGCGTCCCGCGGACTCTTCTGGGTCACCAGACCCTCCCCCACCAGTACCGCGTCGGCGCCCGCCGACGCGTACCGGATCAGGTCGTGCGGACCCCGCACGCCCGACTCGGCGATCTTCACGATGCGGCTCGGCAGCCCGGGCGCGATGCGCTCGAAGACCGACCGGTCCACCTCCAGGGTGCGCAGGTCGCGGGCGTTGACGCCGATCACCTGCGCGCCGGCCTCGAGCGCCCGGTCGGCCTCTTCCTCGGTGTGCACCTCGACCAGCGCGGTCATGCCCAGCGACTCGATCCGCTCCAGCAGACCGACCAGCACGTTCTGCTCGAGGGCGGCCACGATCAGCAGCACCAGGTCGGCGCCGTGCGCCCGCGCCTCGTGCACCTGGTAGCTGGAGACCACGAAGTCCTTGCGCAGCACCGGCACGTCGACCGCCGCCTTCACGGACACCAGGTCGTCGAGCGAGCCGCCGAACCACCGCCCCTCGGTCAGCACGCTGATGCACCGGGCGCCGCCCGCCGCGTACTCCGTGGCCAGGTCGGCCGGGTCCGGGATCTCAGCGAGCTGGCCCTTCGACGGCGACGACCGCTTCACCTCGGCGATCACCGCCACCCCGGGACGGCGCAGGGCGGCGTAGGCGTCGAGCGCCGGTGGCGCCGCCGCCGCCAGCTCCTTCACCCGCTCCAGCGAGACCAGCTGTTGTCGCTGCTCGACGTCCTCGCGCACGCCTGCGAGGATTTCGTCGAGCACACTCACGGGCGGCCCGGCCGACGGCCGGAAGCCATCGTCATCCGCGTTCGCATGCTCAGCAGTCACCAACGGACTCCCCTTTCCGGGTGTCATCGCCCGATGCTATGAGGCGCCACGGATTGGTCGGAGTCCGGGGTATGGGCCGCCTCACCCCATGGACTGGTGCATAATGCCCCGGCCCGGTAACCAGTGGTTCACCCTCTGGCATCGCCAGCGTCGGTCACCGGTGGGTACGGACCGCGGCCCGCCACCGGATGTGACGTAGACCAGTGACCGAAACCTCGCGGTCGGTGTGTGGAAACACGAGCAGATGAGGATGTGTATCAGGCAGAATTTCCCAGGGCGGCAGCCACCTTGATCTTTTGGGGAGCGAAGCATGAGCACACCCGAGCACGGCATCGTCGCGATCCCCCGCACCGTGCTTTCCGTGGCCTTCGGCGTGATCGACACCGTCGAGCGCGCGGTCGTCGGCGACGCCCGGGTGCGCACCGCCCGCGGCAACGCGTGGGAGGCGGTCTGCGCCGACCGCGCCCGCGCCGCCCAGCTCGCCGCCCTGCGCCAGCAGGTCACTCAGTTGAGTGTCGGGTCCTCTCCCCTGTCCAGCGCGTCCCAGGCGCCGGCCGCGCCGGCCGAGGTCGGCTCGGGCGCGCGCTCGTAACGCGTACCCAGACTTGACCAGCGGCGCCCGCGCGCGACGGTGAACGCGCCGCCCGCGGCGGCCAACAGGCCGCCGGCGACGCAGCCCAGCGGCCACGCGGTGCTTTCGCTCAGACCGTAGGCTCCGCCCGCGGCCACGCCGGCACCGATCACCGCCAGGAGTACGCCGAGCGTGGCGCGCGCCGCACCCCTGGTGGCGATGATCGCGCCGGCGCCGGCCAGTGCCACCAGCGCGAGCGCGGGCAGCCACGGCAGCAGGTCGCCACCGGTGCGCGCGGTCCGCACGGCGGGCATCGGCTCGGGGCGCGCGAGCACCTCGACCGTCCAGGTGCGGGTCGCCGCGAACAGCGCCAGCCCAGCCCCCGCCGCACAGAGCACGACGGCGTATGCCATCTCCCGCCGGTTGTTTCCCATGATCAAGGCGTCCTTCAAGTCGTTCTAACGACTACAGGGACGCCTTGATCATGGGGTGGCATCCTCATCGGGCCGCCTTCAGGGTCTCGGCGGCGGCGATCGCGGCGAGCACGGCGGCGGCCTTGCTCTGCGTCTCGCGCTCCTCCGCCAGCGGATCCGAGTCGGCGACGATGCCGGCCCCCGCCGACACGTACGCCCGGCCGCCGCGCATCAACGCGGTGCGGATCGCGATCGCCATGTCCATGTCGCCGCCGAACCCGAAATAGCCCACCGTGCCGCCGTACAGGCCGCGCCGGGTCGGCTCCAGCTCCTCGATGATCTCCATGGCGCGGACCTTGGGCGCGCCGGAGAGCGTGCCCGCCGGGAACGTCGCGGCCAGCGCGTCGAACGCGGTCTGCTCCGCGCGCAGCTCACCCACGACGGTGGACACGATGTGCATCACGTGGCTGTACCGCTCGATGGTGGCGAACTCCGGCACCTCCACGGTGCCCGGCCGGCACACCCGCCCGAGGTCGTTGCGGCCGAGGTCGACCAGCATCACGTGCTCGCTGCGCTCCTTCGGGTCGCCGATCAGCTCGGCGGCGAGCGCCGCGTCCGCCTCCGGCGTCGCACCGCGCGGCCGGGTGCCGGCGATCGGGTGCAGCAAGGCGCGTTTCACCGGTCCACCCGACACCTTCAGGTGCGCCTCCGGCGACGAGCCCACGATGTCGAAGTCGTCGAACCGCAACAGGTACATGTACGGGCTGGGATTGGTGCTGCGCAGCACCCGGTACACGTCGAGCGGGTCGGCGTCCGTCGCCCGCTCGAACCGCTGCGCCACCACGATCTGGAAGCACTCGCCGGCCCGGATCGCCTCCTTGGCCGCCTCCACCGCCTTCGGGTAGGCGCCCGGCTCGGTGCGGCTGCTCGCCGTCGTGGCCGGCGGCGCGCTGTCGACGGTGGAGATCATCGGCGGGATCGGGCGGGACAGCGCCGTGGTCATCGCGTCCAGCCGGCCGACCGCCTGGTGGTAGGCCGCCTTCTTGTCGTCGTCGGTGCTCCCCTCGGGCAGCACCGCGTTCGCCACCAGGATCGCCGAACCGGCATAGTGGTCGAGCACCACCAGGTCGGTCGCGAGCATCATGCCCAGCTCCGGCAGGCCGATGTCGTCTTCCGCCAGGGTGGGCAGTCGCTCGAAGCGGCGCACCAGGTCGTATCCCAGATAGCCCACCATGCCGCCGGTCAGCGGCGGCAGGTCGCCGGGCGCCTTCGGTGGGTCGCCTTCCGTCGGCTCGCCGGTCAGCGCGCGCACCGTCGCCCGCAGGACCTCGAGCACCTCGCCCTCGGTCGGCAGGCCCGCCGGCGGCGTGCCCAGCCAGGCCGCCCGGCCGTCGCGCTCGACCAGGGTGGCGACGCTGCGGACGCCGACGAACGAATACCGCGACCAGGCGGTGCCCGCCGGCCCCGCGCCCTGCTCCGCCGACTCCAGCAGGAACGTGCCCGGGCCGCCCGCCAGCTTCCGGTACACCCCGACCGGCGTCTCGCCGTCGGCCAGCAGCCGGCGGGTCACGGGTACGACGCGGCGGGTGGCCGCCAGCGCCAGGAACGTCGCCTCGTCCGGGCTGACGGCACCGGTCGTCATGCGGTTTCTCCCTTGACCGGCAGTTCGGTGAAGAAGCAGGTGTGCGCGCCGGTGTGGCAGGCGGCGCCCACCTGCTCGACGCTGACGAGCAGCGTGTCGCCGTCGCAGTCCAGGGCCACCGACTTCACATACTGGTGGTGGCCCGACGTGGCGCCCTTCACCCAATACTCCCGGCGGCTGCGCGACCAGTAGGTGGCCCGGCCCGTCGTGAGGGTGCGGTGCAGGGCCTCGTCGTCCATCCACGCCATCATCAGCACCTCGCCCGTCGAGTGCTCACGCACCACCGCCGCCACGAGGCCGTCGGCGGTGCGCCGCAGGCGGGCGGCGATCTCGGGATCCAGGGAACTTGTCACGGGCACGCGTCCGATTGTTCCCCATCCGCCCGCACCCACCCAACCAAGCCCCTCCCATGATCAAGGCGTCCTTGATCATGGGACCGGTCAGATCTTGACGCCGCAGCGTCGTGGGGGCGACGTTGGCGAGTCAAGATCTACCGCGAAACGCCGCCCGGCGCGGCCATCCTGAGTCGGAGTGGCGAGCAACCCCCATGTTGATCTTGCTGGCGCTCCACATTGGCACGTCCGATTGTTCCCATGGAGGCGACCGGCTTGTCGGGGGCTGTGCTCCGTGTTCGCGGAGGGTACGTTGACTGCGCCGCCGTGGTCGTACCGGCGGATCTTGGGCGCATCCAGGGCGTGCCGGCAACCGCTCTCGCCGGCTCGTCCGGCCGAGCGGACGGAGGAACAACAGCACCATGCAGCCCACCCCGAGACTCCCAGCCCACCAAAATGGCCAGGTCGACGCCACCATGGCCATCCCCACACCGAACAGCCCCGCGCCGGCCTTCCCGCCGCCCACGCTGAGCGTGTCGCCCGAGGCCGTCCCGCTGCCCGGCCAGCGTCCCGCGACCGACACGCCGGCGCTCCACGAGCCCACCAGCGAGATGCCCGTGATCACCCCACGGTCCACTGAGGAACAGCACAGCCCGCTGCCGCCGCTCGCCAGCCAGCTCATCGAGTCCGCCCCGCTGGCCGCACCCGACCCCCACACGCCGTCCTCATCGGACGCGCCCACCTCCGCACACGAGCCCTCAGCCGCGGACGAGCCCTCAGCGGACGAGCCGTCAGCCGACGAGCCCTCAGCCGACGCCGCCACCGAGGTCGAACCCAACGCCGAGGCCGGGGCCAGCGCCCAGCCCGAGGCCGGCATCGACGCCCAGCCGGAGGCCGGCATCGACGCCCAGCCGGAGGCCGAAGCAGAGCCTGCGGCCGACGCCGAGCCGGAGGCGGAAGCCGACATCGATGCCGCGACCCAACCGGAGGCCGAGGCCGAAGCCGACGCCGAGCCGGAGGCCGGTGTCGACGCCGAAGCAAAGCCGGAAGCCGATGTCGAGGCCGAAGCCGAGCCGGAGGCCGATGCAGAACCTGCGGCCGAAGCTGAGCCGGAGGCCGAAGCCGACGCCGAGCCGGAGGTCGAGGTCGACGCCGAGACGAACGCCGCCGCTGGCGCACCGGTGGCGGAGGACGTGCCGGGCGAGGCCGACGACACGCCGTCCGGGGCCCCGGACGCCGCCGAGGTCCACGGGTCCGTCGAAGCCGCTGACGTCTCCGACGTTCCGCAGTCCCACCAGATCGCGGAGGTCGCCGACGTCAGTGACGGCGAAGGCATTGATCACGAAGACGTTGACGAGCCAGCTGAGATCACCGATGTCGCCGACGCTGTGGAACGGCCGGAGACCGACGAGGAACGGGAGGCCGAGGGGGAGCCCGGATTGGCTGCGACCGAGGCGTCGGTCGAGGCACCCGAAGCGCCGATCGGGGCACCGGTAGAGGACGCCGGCGACCGGACGACCGGAGAGTCTGACGCCACGCCGGAAGCCGTGGCGGAGCCCGCCGTCGAGGTGGCGGACGGGCCCGAGGCCACCGCGTCCACCGTGGCGGCTGAGCCGTCGGAGTCCGTTGTGGAGTCCAGCGACGCCGAAGAGCCTACGTTCGCCGAGGAGTCGGCAGCCATCGCCGAGCCGGCTTCCGACGACGAGCCCGAGACCGAACACGCCGATCAGTCGGAGCCGGCCGCGGAGCCCGACGCCATCGCCCAGCCGGACGCCGTCGAGACGCCCGCTGAAGCCGAAACCGACACCGTGGACGAGCCGGACGCTGTCGATGCGCCTGCCGAGGTCGAAGCCGAAGCGGACAACGACGAATCCGAGTTCGACGTGGTGCCCGCGGCCGAAGCCACCGAGGCGGCTGCGGAGACCGACGTGGTAGGCGAGCCACCTGCGACGGCCGTCGACGAACCCGCCGAAGTCGCGGAGCCCGAGCCGGCCGTCCCGGCCGCGGAGGACATCGAGGCCGTCCACGACGAGGCGGCGCCGCTGCTCGCGCCCGAACAGCCGGCGGGCGAAGCCCTCGACGCGGTCGCGGCGCATGACAGCGACGCCGAACCCGGCACCACGACCAACGCGGTCGCGGAGCCTGACATCGACGCCGCGCCTGGCACTGCGGTCGGCGCCATTGCGCAACCTGACGTCGAGGCAGAACATGGTGCCGAGGTGGCGGCGCCCGGCATCGGGGTTGTCGCCGAGCCGGACGGGGAGCCGTTCGCCGCTGCCCCATCCGAGCCGGAGCCCGCCGCCGACGCGGGAGCTGAGGCAGCGGCTGCGGCGGGCGACGACGCAGACGAGGCAGATGAGGACGATGAGGTTGTGACGGAGGTCGGGGCGCGGCCCGAAGCAGAGGTCGAGGTGGGCGACTACGTGGAGCTCCTGGTGCATCCGGCCGAGCCGGCCATCGAAGAGCCGGTCGAGGAGCCCGTCGCCGTCGTGGCGGCGGTGACGGCTCTGCCGGTACCCGAAGAGGAGATGGACCTCGACGGAGCCGCGGCTGCGGCGGTTGTGGCCGCCCCGCTGCGGCCCGGCGACGTGGCCGAGACGCCGATCGCCGTGTGGAGTGATGAGGCGGCGGCCCAGGTCCGTGAGGACTGGCATCAGGTCAAGGCGCACTTCGTCGACGACCCGGAGGCGGCGCTGGCGCAGGCGCAGGCGCTGGTCGCCAGCGCGGTGCACACGCTCGCCGAGCGGCTGCTGGCCGAGCAGGTCGATCTCGATCCGCGCCGGCACGGAGACGCGCCCGACACGGAGGCGATGCGGGTGGCGATGCGGCGGTACCGGGATTTCCTGGACCGGGTGCTCGCCCTCTGACACCCGATGCTGAAGGGCGGTCCCGTGCGGGACCGCCCTTCAGCGCGTTTCAGGCGTGGGGGTTGAAGGCGATGCCGGCCGGCAGGGCGCGCTCGAGGAGGTAGGTGAACCGGCCGTCCTTGAGGTCGAAGATGGCGCTGCCGAAGTTCGCGTTGCTCAGCCGGTCGCGGATGCCGGCGGGGTAACCGTTCCAGCCGACCAGCGTGGGGTACTGCCACACGCGGTAGTGGTTCTCCGCCGGGTCGTCGTTGGCGTTGCCGAGGCGGAAGGCGTGCGACCCCGCGCCGTCCTTGTGGTAAACGATCTTCGGGTGCGTGCCCTCCCACCGGACCTGGTCGCTGGCAACGGTGGTGAGGGCGCCGTGGGCGGAGGTGGAGACGTAGCGCGCCTGGTCGCTCTGCACCCAGACCACCACGTGCTCCCAGTCGTGGCGGTGCCCGCTCTCGATGTTGGCCACCACCTGGTCCTTCTCGAAGTAGAGCGCGTAGGCGTAGGCGCACCAGCCGTTGTTGCACTTGTAGCGGGCGTACCCGTTGGTGTTGTCCAGATCGGACTGGGCGCGGCAGTCGCCGTTGAGCGCGCCGGTCGGCTTGAGGCCGCCGTTGACGGTCCCGTTGGGGCCGATGGCGGGGGTGGGGTAGCAGCCGTCGGTGTCGTAGTCGTACGCCGGCTGCCACTTCTGCTCGGCCGCTTCGGCGTTGGCGGCGAGCCTCGCCGGCGGCGCGGCGAGCGCGACGCCGGCCGCGACGATGACGAGCGCCATGGCGCTTCCGGCCACGAACAGGGCTCTACCGACTCTGGCCATATATGAGACTCCTTCGCCTTGACCCCGTGCGAAGAGTCTGGCGGTCCGGCCGGGACAACGCTAGTGGCAAATGTGCCTATGTCCCGAACTGTCAGGCGGCCTTCACCCATGATCAAGGCGTCCTTCATGTAGCTGGAGCGACGTGAAGGACGCCTTGATCATGGGGAAGGGAAGGGTTCGACGGCGACGACCGCGTCAAGGTTGACTGGGCCGTAGATGTGCGGGAAGACCGCGCCGGGCGCCACTTCCTCGTCGCGGACCGGCGACGTCAGCCGGGCCGGGTCGATGGTGAGCAGCACCAGCGGACCGGCGCCGGCGTAGAAGGCTTCCGCGGTCGCCCGCACCTGGTCGCGGCGCGACGCGTGGATGAACCCTTCCTCGGCCAGCGTGCGGCCCCGGGTCGATACCCGGTAGTCACCGGCCGCCTGGGCCGCCTGCCAGTCCGCGAGCTCGGCGATATGGAAGATCACTCCGGAGAGCCTAGGTGAGAATCGCTCCTTCGAGCCGTCTGAGTGGATGATGATGGCTCGACACGACGGAGAGGTCTTCTCATGAGGTTTCGCGGGGAGTTGCAGGCCACCGGCGGCACGACCGCTGGCTTCCAGGTGCCCGATTCGCTGGTCGACGAGCTGGGCGGCGGCAAGCACCCCAAGGTCGCCGTCACGGTCAAGGGGTACACCTTTCGCACCTCGATCGCGCGCATGGGTGGCAGCTTCTGGCTCGGCGTCAGCGCCGAACGCCGGATGGCGGCCGGCGTGCGGGCCGGCGACGTACTCGATCTGGAGATCGTGCTCGACACCGCGCCGCGCACGGTGGAGATGCCGGACGACCTGGCCGCGGCGCTGGCCGCCGACCAGGCGGCGCGGGCGTTCTGGGACACGCTCTCCTACAGCAAGCAGCAGTGGCATGTCGCGCAGGTGACGTCGGCCAAGAAAGCGGAGACCCGTGCGGCGCGGGTGGCGAAGTCGGTCGCCATGCTGCGCGAGCAGCGCGCCCGCTAATGCCATTATCATGGCGACATTCACGCCGCTCTCGCGACGTGAAGGACGCCTTGATCATGGGGAGGTTTTGGCGGCGAGGGCCAGGACGGTGTTCCAGTTGCGCGCGGTTGCCTCGACGCCCATCGTCGCCAGTCGCGGGATGCCCAGCTTGCTACGCCCGGCGCCGTTGGGGAACCACAGGTAGATCGCGCGGTCGCCGAGGCGGGCCTCGTCCGGGGCGTACCGGCCGAGGTCGAGCGCCGCGAAGGCCTTTGTGGACGGCTGCGCCGACAGGAACGCGACGTGCAGCTTGGCCGGCTCGGACTCGTGCTCGGGGAACGGATTGGCCTTGATCACGGCGGCCAGTTCGGGCCCGGTGCGCACCAGCACCGCCGAGCGCAGTCCCACCTCGGCGGCGAGCGCCTCGTGGATCGTGGCGGCCACCCGGTCCGGGTCTTCGTCGTCGGTGGTGATGACGGCGTTGCCACTGCGCAGGTGGGTGGCGACGCCGGTGTAGCCGAGCGACTCGAGCGCCCGGCGCAGGTCGGCCATCGCGAGCGCCCGGCTGCCGCCGAGATTGACCCCGCGCAGGAACACCGCGTATCGCATGTTGCTTAGCGTAGGACCTCTCACTGGAGGGACGCTCACTTGAGGGACGCCTCGATCATGGACAGGATGAGAGTGTGCTGAGAGCGGGTGGGGTCGGCGACGTGCCGGCCGTGCTGGGGATGCTGGACCGGGCCACCCAGTGGTTGGTGGCGCGCGGGCGCACCGACCAGTGGGGCACGGAGCCGCACTCCGCCGACCCGCGCCGGGTCGCGCGGGTCACCGGGTACGCGGAGAGTGGCGGGCTGTGGATCGCCGAGCTCGACGACCGGCCGGTGGGTGCGCTCGCGGTCGGCGCGGCGCTCCCGTACGTGCCGGCCGCCACCGTGCCCGAGCTGTACGTGCGGCTGCTCATCACCGAACGCGCGTACGCCGGGCGGGGCATCGGCAGCGCGCTCCTCGACCATGCCCGCGCGCTGGCCCGGCAGCAGGGCGTCGCGGTGCTGCGGGTGGACTGCTTCGCCGGCGGCGACGGCGCCCTCGTGCGGTACTACGAGAGCCAGGGGTTCACCCGCACCGCGACGTTCACCGTGGACACTCCGCGCGGCCCGTGGCCCGGCCAGGTGCTGGCCCTCTCCCCATGATCAAGGCGTGCGTCACGGGGGGTGAAGGCCGTGGATGACGCCGTTTTGAAGTGGCGAGCACCCCCCGGCCCCCCACCCCGCGCAACCACCGCGGGGCGGCACGCCTTGATCATGGGGCTAGCACAGTCCGTCGACGGCTCTTCCGTACCACTCGATCTTGTGGTCGAGGACCTTCAGGTCCTCCTCCAGCTCCGCGATCCGGGTGAGCACCCGGTCGCGGTGCGCCTGGAAGAGGGCGAGGCGGGCGGCGATCGTCTGGTCGCCCTCGCGGGCCAACTCGGCGTACCGGCGCATGTCGCGCACCGGCATGCCGGTGCGCCGCAGGCGGGTGAGCAGCAGCAACCAGTTGACATCCTGCTCGGTGTAGACCCGGCGCCCGGCGGAGTCCCGGCCGATCGGCTCGACCAGACCTTCCTGCTCGTACCAGCGCAGCGTGTACGCCGTCAGGCCGACCCGCTGCGCCGCCTCGCTCACGGTCATCGTCATCGCCGTCGTCGTCATGCCTCCTAGGGTTCCAGTTCGAGTCCACTCGAAGTCAAGCCGCGCGTTGCGCTGTTCCAAGATTTCATCTAGCGTTGAGTTCATCAGGTGATGAGTTCTTGGGAGGCACCATGGAGACCGCCATCGAGGTCCGCGACCTCGTGATCGAGCGTGGCAAGAGAACCGTGCTGCACGGGATCGACTGCGTGATCCCGCGCGGCAGCGTGACCGGGCTGCTGGGGCCGAGCGGCAGTGGCAAGACCACGCTCATGCGGGCGGTCGTGGGCGTCCAGGTCGTCAAGTCGGGGTCGATCACGGTGTTCGGGCAGCCGGCGGGCACCGCCGCGCTGCGCCGGCGGGTGGGCTATCTCACTCAGGCCCCGAGCGTGTACGCCGACCTGACCGTCCGGGAGAACGCCCGCTACTTCGCCGCCCTGCACGGCCTCGGCGCGACGGAGGCCGACCAGGCGGTCGCGGACGTCGGCCTGGCGGAGGCGGCCGGGCAGCTGGTCGGCACGCTCTCCGGCGGCCAGCGCAGCCGCGCCTCGCTGGCATGCGCGATCGTCGGCAACCCCGATCTGCTCATCCTCGACGAGCCGACCGTCGGCCAGGACCCGGTGCTGCGCGACGAGCTGTGGCAGCGGTTCCACGCGATGGCGGCGAACGGCGCGACCCTGCTGATCTCCAGCCACGTGATGGACGAGGCCGCCCGCTGCGAGCGGCTGTTGCTCATCCGGGAGGGCCGGCTGATCGCCGACGACACGCCCGCCGCGGTGCGGGCCAGCGCCGGCACCGACGACCTCGACGAGGCGTTCCTGCGCTTGATCCGGGCCCAGGAGGTGGCGGCATGAACCTGAAGCTGCTCGCCGTCACGATCGGGCGCATCCTGCGCCAGATCCGGCACGACCGGCGCACCATCGCGATGCTGCTCGGGGTGCCGATCCTGCTGCTGACCCTGCTTTACTTCATGTTCGACGACCAGCCGCTGCTCTTCGACCGGATCGCGCTGGTCATGCTGGGCGTCTTCCCGTTCATCGTCATGTTCCTGGTGACCAGCATCGCGATGCTGCGCGAGCGCACCACCGGCACGCTGGAACGCTTGCTCACCACCCCGCTGGGCAAGGCCGACCTGCTCTTCGGGTACGGGATCGCGTTCGGCATCGCGGCGGCCGTCCAGGCGGCGGTCGCGTCCGGCGTCGCGTACTGGCTGTTCGATCTGGACACCCAGGGCGGCGCCGGGCTGGTTATCATGATCGCGGTGGTGAACGCCGTGCTCGGCGTCGCGTTGGGGCTGCTGTGCAGCGCCTTCGCGCAGACCGAGTTCCAGGCCGTACAGTTCCTGCCGGTGGTCGCGTTCCCGCAGATCATGCTCTGCGGCCTGTTCGTGGCCCGTGACCAGATGGTGGGCTGGCTGGAGGCGATCAGCGACGTCATGCCGCTGTCGTACGCGGTGGAGGCGCTGCAGGAGGTGGGCGCCCACGCCGACCCGACCGGCACGATGTGGCGGGACGTGGCGATCGTCGGCGGCTGCGTGCTCGTGGCGCTGGCACTCGCCGCGGCCACCCTGAGGCGGCGCACCCCGTGAGATAGAGGAAGGCAATGACACGACGCACCGGGCGGCGCCCCGGCAAGCCGGACACCCGCGAGGCCATCCTCGCGGCCGCCCGGGAGGCGTTCGCGGAGCGCGGTTTCGACGCCGCCTCCATCCGGGGCATAGCGACCAGCGCGGGCGTCGACCCCGCGCTGGTCCATCACTATTTCGGTACGAAGGAACAGCTCTTCCGGGCCTGCATGAACTTCCCGATCGACCCGGCCGATGTGTTCCCGCAGGTGCTCGTCGGCGGGCAGGACGAGGTCGGCGAGCGGCTGGTGCGGCTGTTCCTGTCGGTGTGGGACTCGCCGGCGGGCGCGGCGGGGGCCGCGCTGCTGCGGTCGGCCGTGAGCAACGAGTGGTCGGCGCGGCTGTTCCGGGAGTTCATCAACACCCAACTCATCCGGCACGTCGTGCCGATGCTGGGGATCGACCCGGCCGAGGCACGGCTGCGCGCCAGCCTGGTCGCGTCGCAGGTCGCCGGGCTCGCCATGATCCGATACGTGATCAAGCTGGAGCCGCTCGCCTCCGCCTCGCCCGACGCGATCGTCGCGGCGATCGCCCCGACGATCCAGCGCTACGCCGCCGGCAAGATCTCCTAGCTCCGCTTCCCCTCCCCCACAGGGCTGCCCTATACCCGCCTGGACGGGTATAGGGCTCCCCTGTGGGGAATTCACGCCCCACAGGGCTGCCCTTTGGGGAACGCGGGGGGAGCGCCGGGCGGGGTCAGCGGGAGTAGAACTCGACGACCAGCTGCTCGTCGCAGAGGACCGGGACCTCGCGGCGGGCGGGCTCGCGCAGCAGGGTCGCGGTCAGCTCGCTGAGCGCCACCGACAGGTACGGCGCGGTCGGCCCGTCGGCGTGCGCGCCGGCCGCCGCGATCTGGAACGGCGGCTTCTGCCGGCTCTTCTCCTTGACGGCCACGACCTGGCCGGGCTTCAGCCGGTACGACGGGATGTCGACCTTGCGACCGTCCACGGTGATGTGTCCGTGCGCGACGATCTGGCGGGCCTGGTAGATGGTGCGGGCCAGGCCGGCGCGCAGGACGGTCGCGTCGAGCCGGCGCTCCAGCAGGCTGACGAGGCGCTCGCCGGTCTTGTCCGTGCTCCGCGCCGCCTCCTCGAAGGTCCGCCGCAGCTGCGTCTCGCTGATGTTGTACTGGTGCCGCAGCCGCTGCTTCTCCAGCAGCCGCACCTGGTAGTCAGACGTCTTGCGCCGGCTCCGGCCGTGCACGCCCGGCGGGAACGGCCGCCGCTCGAAGTACTTGACGCACTTACGCGTCAGGGGAATACCGAGCGCGCGGGAAATCCGGGCCTTCGGTCGGGCCTGGTTCACGTGGACTCCTCCGATCAGTTAAGTTAGCCTCGCCTTAGTAAGCTTAGCCTAAGCACGGAGGTACCCATGCAGCCCAGCCCCGCCGAGGTGGCCCGCACGCTGGCCGCCGGCCGGATCGCCGGCAGCGCGCATATCGCCTGCCGCCCTGGCCCGCACCGGGTCCGGCACGCCGCCGACCACGCCGGGCGAGTGCTGCTGCTCGTACCCGCGGATTCTGATCTCGCGCGGGCGCTACGCCCCACGGACGGCGCGGACGACACGGCGGTCGTGCTCGACGTGCAGGACGTCCCGCCGGTCGCCGGCGCGCCGGCGCTCGGCCGGGTGTGGGTCTCCGGCTGGGCGGCGCCGCTCGCCGGCGCCGAGGCGCGGCAGGCGGCGCTCGAATTCGCCGACCAGGACCCGACCAGCGACCTGCTCGACGTCGGGCAGGGCCAGGTGCTGTTCCGGATGAACCCGGAAGAGGTGCGGCTGGAGCGGGCCGGTGGGATGATCGACATCGAGCCGGAGGAGTACGCGGCGGCCGAGCCCGACCCGCTGCACCACCTCGAGTGGGATTTGCTCACCGACCTCGCCGAGCACCACGTGCCGGAGATGAGCGACTACATCCAGCGCCAGCTCACCGGCGGCGGTCACCCCGTGCCGGCCGGTCCGGCGCCGCGGGTGGTGCGGCTCGACCGGTACGGCTTCGTGGTCACCGTGGGGCCGGCGAGCGCCCAGTACCGCGTCCGCCTGGCGTTCCCCCGCCCGGTGGAGAACCGCGCCGACCTGGCCCGCCTGCTCCACCCGGTGCTCTGCCGCCACTGCTGCGGCACACGCAGCGAGGCGTAGCACCCCGCCGATCTTGCACTTGTCAGGCGCCATATCGGGCATTTGGGCATGACAACTGCAAGATCCACGAGCAAAGGTCAGCGGGTTTGCTCCAGCCAGGACGCGTATAAGCGGGCGTAAATGGAGTCCTCTACCGCCACCAGCTCAGGGTGGGGGCCGCGTTGGACTACCCGGCCGCGGTCGAAGACGATGACCTCGTCCGCCGCCTGGGCGGTCGCCAAGCGGTGCGCGATCGCCACCGTCGTGCGGCCCCGGGTGACCGCGTCCAACGTGCGCTGCAGCCGCACCTCGGTGGCCGGGTCGACGGCGCTGGTCGCCTCGTCGAGCACCAGCAGGTCGGGGTCCGCCACGTATGCCCGCGCCAGCGCCACCAGCTGCCGCTCCCCCACGCTCAGCGCCTCGCCGCGCTCCCCCACCGGGGTCTCCACACCGTGCGTCAGCCCGGCCACCCAGTCGCTGAGCCCCAGCTCCGCCAGCGCGAGGTCGAGCTGGTCGTCGCTGAGCCCGGGATGGCCGAACCGGATGTTCTCGGCCACCGTCGCGTCGAACAGGAACCCGTCCTGCGGCACCATGACCACCCGGGCGCGCAGCGACGCGAACCGCACCCGCGGCAGTTCCACACCCGACAGCCGCACGGCGCCCGACGACGGGTCCATGAGCCGGGTCAGCAGCTTCGCGAACGTGGTCTTGCCGCTGCCGGTCTCGCCGACCACGGCCACCCGGGTCTTCGCCGGGATCTCGACATCCACATCGGACAGCACGGTCGGGCCGGGCCGGCTGGCGCTCGCTCCGCTCGCCGCCGCGGGGTCGGGCTCGCTGGCGCTCGCCCCGCTCGCGCCGGCCCCGGCGCCCGCCGGGTAGGCGAAGGACACCCGTTCGAAGCGCACGTCGAGCGGGCCGGACGGCAGGTCGACGCCGTCGGCGCCCGGGTCGGCCACGTCCGGCTCGAGGTCGAGCACGTCGAGGACCCGCCGCCAGCCGGCGATCGCGTTCTGCGCCTCGTTGAGCACCTCGGTGGCGATCTGCACCGGCTGGACGAACAGCGTCGTCAGGAACAGGAACGCGGTCAGCTGGCCGATGGTCAGCGCGCCGTCGACACCCAGCCACACGCCGACCGCCACCACGCCGCCGAGCGCGATGCCCGCGGCCAGTTCGCCGGTGGAGAAGCCGGTGACGCTGAGCCGCAGCGACCGCTGCTGGGCGCGGCGCTGGCCGTCGATCGCCTCGTCGAGCCGGGCGGCGGTGCGGTCCGACACCCCGTACGCCCGGATGACCGGCGCGCCGACCACGCTCTCCGAGACGGCCGCGAGCAGCGCGCCGGTGCGCTTGCGCACGTCGCCGTACGCCCCGGCGAGCCGCCGCTGGAACGCCCGGATCACCACCATGGCGGGCAGGAACGCGCCGAACACCACCAGGGTGAGCTGCCACGAGTACACCGCCATCACGATCGTGGTGACGGCCACCTGCCCGATGCTGATCAGCAGGATCACGCCGCCCCACTGGAGGAACTGGGTGATCTGGTCGACGTCGCTGGTCACCCGGGACACCAGCGAACCCCGGCGCTCGGACTGCTGGTGCAGCATCGACAGGTCGTGCACGTGGCGGAAGGCGCGCACCCGCACGCCGGCGAGCGCGGTCTCGCTGACCGTGAACAGGCGGCGCATCATCAGGTATCCGCACAGCGTGGTCACCGCCAGCACGCCGGCGGTGATCGCGACGACGGTGGCGACCACGCCGAGGTCCGGGCCGCCCTCGGCGCGCAGGCCGCGGTCGATGCCCTGCTGGATCGCGACCGGGACGGCGGCCCGCCCGGCCATCGACACGACCGCGAGGAATAGCGTGCCGGCGAGGCCGGTGCGGAGCTCCGGGGACAGCGACAGCCCGCGCCGGAACGTGTGCCAGGCGGACATTACGGTGCCACCTCCTCGTACTCGCGCTCCTTCTCGGCGCGCTCGTAGGCCGTGACCAGGTTCGCGTACCCCGGCGCGGTCGCCAGCAGCGACGCGTGCGTGCCGTGCGCGATCACCCGGCCGTGTTCGATGTAGACGACCTCGTCGGCGAGCGCGATGGTGGCCCGCCGGTAGGCGACCACGAGGATGGACGTGTCCCCGGCCCGCAGCGCGGCGAGGATCGCCGCCTCCACCCGCGGGTCGACGGCGCTGGTCGCGTCGTCGAGCACCAGCAGCCGGGGTCGACCCGCGAGCGCCCGGGCCAGCGTGAGCCGCTGCCGCTGCCCGCCGGACAGCGACGTGCCGCGCTCGCCCACCATGGTGTCCAGCCCGTCCGGCAGGTTGGCCACGAAGCCGTCCGCCTGCGCGAGCCGCAGCGCCGCCCAGGCGTCCTCATCGGACAGTCCGGGACGGTCGAGGGTGACGTTGGCCCGCACCGTGTCGTCGAACACGAACGGCACCTGCGGCACGAGCGCGATCGACGCCGCGAGCGCGTCGGCGCGCAGGGTCGGCAGCGCGGTGCCGTCGAGCCGCACCTCCCCGGACACCGGGTCGACCAGCCGCGCCGCCAGGGACGCGATCGTCGACTTGCCGGAACCGGTCGGGCCCACCAGCGCCACGGTGCGACCCGCCGGCACGGTGAAGGACACGTCGTGCAGGACGGGGCTGTCCTCGTACCCGAATGTCACGCCCTCGAAGCGCAGCGCGGCCGGCGTGCCGCGACCGTCCACAGTGGTGGTGCCATACGGCATCTCGCCGGTCGCGGTCAGCACCCGCTGCACCCGGTCCCAGCCGGCGACGCTGCGCGGCAGCTCGGCGAGCACCCAGCCGATCGCGCGCACCGGAAACGCCAGCACGGTGAACAGGAACGCGACGCTGACGACCTCGGTCACCGTCACCGCGCCCTGGCTGAGCCGCCAGGCGCCGACCACCAGCACGCCCAGGGTGCCGAGGCTCGGCAGCGTCTCCAGCATCGGGTCGAACACGCCGCGCAGCCGCCCCACCGAGATCAGCGCGTCGCGCAGCTCCCGGGCCCGCGCCGCGAACCGGTCGGTCTCCTCGGCCTCCCGACCCATCGTCTTCACCACGAGCGCGCCGTCGAAGCTCTCGTGCGCGATCGCGCTGACCTCCGCGCGCAGCGCCTGCGCGCGGGCCTGGCGCGGCGCCATCCGCCGCGAGTAGACCACGTTGAGCGCGAACAGCGCCGGGAAGATCGCCACCCCGACCAGCGCGAGCACCCAGTCGGTGGCGAACAGCGAAGCGAACGCGGCCAGCAGCATCACCACCGTGCCGACCGCGAACGGCAGCGGCGCGATCGGGAACCAGGTGGCCTCGACGTCGGAGTTGGCGTTCGACAGCAGCGTGCCGGTGGCGTTGCGCTGGTGCCAGGCGACCGGCAGCTCCAGGTATCGCCGGGTCACCCGGCGCCGGTAGGTGGCCTGCAGCCGGAACTGCATGAACCCCGCGCCCAGCCGCCGCCCGAAGATGGCACCCACCTTGAGCACGCTCATCGCCACGAACAGCGCCGCCACCAGGGCCAGCACGCCGGCGTCGGCGCGCCCGTCCTCCAGCGCCGGCACCGCGACCCGGCCGACGATGGCACCGACGACGAACGCGCTGGCCACCGTCAACAGGCCGAACAGCCCGCTGCCGACGACGCCGATCGTGAAGACGCGCGGCTCCTCCCGGACCGCGTGACCCAGGACACGCAGACCTCTCAGCAAGACGTCGCGGCTTGTCTTGTCTTTCACACACTCCCCCGCCGTAAGGCTCTAAAGACTCTCTCATCCTTACCTAGGTGGGCCACGCGCCGTCTGTGTCCGCCGTCACACGTAGGCTGCTGGCATGCCGTCGTACGCACAGAGCGAACGCCAGGCGCTGGCCGACCTGTTTCTCACCGTCGGCCCGGAGGCCCCCACCCTCTGCGAAGGCTGGACCGCCCGCGACCTCGCCGCGCACCTCGTCGTGCGGGAGCGCCGCCCGGACGCCGCGGCCGGCATCCTGCTCGGCCCGCTGCACAGACACTCCGAGCGCGTCCGGTTGGCGCTCGCCACCAAACCGTACCCGGAACTGGTTGGCCTGGTGCGGCGACCGCCGTGGTGGAGCCCGGTGAGCAACCCTCTCACCGATGCCGCCGCGAACACCATGGAATTCTTCATCCACCACGAGGACGTCCGCCGGGGCCGGCCCGGCTGGCGGCCGCGCGCGCTGCCGCGCGGCCTCGAAGAGGCCCTGTGGCGGCAGGCGCGGCGGGTGGCCCGGCTCGCGCTGCGCCGGGTGCGCGCCGCCGTGCTCATCCAGGCTCCGGGGTACGGCGAGACGACGGTCGGTGCCGGCGGCGAGCGGGTACGACTGGTCGGCGCACCGGGCGAGCTGGTGCTCTTCCTCAGTGGACGCCAGCGGGCGGCCCGCGTCCAAGTCGACGCCCCCGCCCCCCTCCGCACCCGACTCCTCTCCTGACCCCCTTCTCAAGATCAAGGCGTCCTTCAAGTCGTTATAGCGACGTGAAGGACGCCTTGATCATGGGGTTACGGTGGGAGGGTGATCTTCCGGGAAGCTGTCGCCGCCGATCTGCCCGCCATCCTCCAGCTGCTCGTCGACGACCAGCTCGGTGCCGGCCGCGACGTGGCCGTGGTGGACGCGCGGTACGAGCGGGCGTTCGCGGAGATCGCCGCTGACCCGCGCAACATGCTGGTGGTCGCCGAGGACGGCGGCGAGGTGGTCGGCTGCATGCAGATCACCTACATTCCCGGGCTGAGCCGGCACGGCGCCGAACGCGCCCAGGTCGAGGCCGTCCGGATCCGGGCGGACCGGCGCGGCCACGGCACCGGCGCCGCGTTCATGATGTGGGCGATCGACCAGGCCCGGGCGCGGGGGTGCGCGATGGTGCAGCTCACCAGCGACAACTCGCGCACGGACGCGCACCGCTTCTATACCCGGCTAGGTTTCGTCACCAGCCACGTCGGCATGAAACTCCGCCTTTCATGATCAGGGCGTCCCTCAAGTAGTTCTCACGACTTGAGGGACGCCCTGATCATGAAAGGCGCACCCTCTTGGCGGTGGAGGGTTTTGGCCACTACCCTGCGGTAACCTCGCAGTAACGTGACGGCGGTCACCCTGGCTTATCGAAGGCGGCCCTCGCAATGGCTCTAGACGTTCCCTACCGGTCCATACCAGACATGTTCCTCAAACGCGTCGCCGCGACCCCCGAGCGGGACGCGTTCGGCTACCCCGCACCCGACGACTCCGGGCCGGTGTGGCTCACCTGGGGCCAGATCGGCCAGCGGGCCAAGGCGATCGCCGCCGGCCTGCGCGGCCTCGGCGTCAACACCGAAGACCGGGTGGCCATCATCTCCAACACCCGGGTCGAGTGGGTCATCGCCGACCTCGGCATCATGTGCGCGGGCGCCGCGACCACCACGGTGTACCCGACGACCGAGCCGGAAGACGTCGTCTACATCATCGGCGACTCCGGCTCGACGGTCGCCATCGCCGAGGACCAGAAGCAGGCGGCGAAGCTGTCCGGCGCCGACCTGCCGGCCCTGGCACACGTCGTCCTCATCGACGGCTCGGCCGACCCGGCCGCGGCCCCGCCGCAGATCACGCTGGCCGACCTGGAGGCGCGCGGCGCCGAGCGGCTGGCCGCCGAGCCCGACCTGGTGGAGAAGGTGACCGAGGGCATCGGCCCGGAGCACCTCGCCACGCTGATCTACACCTCCGGCACGACCGGGCGACCCAAGGGCGTCGAGCTGCTGCACCGCGGCTGGTGCTGGGAGGGCGTGGCGCAGGCCGGCCCGGGCCTGATGGAGCCGGACGACCTGCAGTACCTGTGGCTGCCGCTGTCCCACTCGTTCGGCAAGACGCTGATCTGCGGCGTCATCCACATCGGCATGCCCACCTATGTGGACGGCCGGATCGACAAGCTGGTCGACAACCTGGCGATCGTGAAGCCGACCCTGATGTGCGGCGCGCCCCGGATCTACGAGAAGGTCTACAACCGGGCGGTCACCTCGGCGCAGGAGGGCGGCGGCGCCAAGGCCAAGATCTTCGCGTGGGCGGTGCGCGTCGGCAAGCAGAAGGTCGCGCTGGAACAGGCCGGCAAGCCGGTGCCGGGCGGGCTCAACCTGAAGTACGCCGTCGCCAACAAGCTGGTCTTCAGCAAGCTCCAGGCCCGGCTGGGCGGCCGGATCCGCAAGCTCGTCTCCGGCTCGGCGCCGCTGTCGGTGCCGATCGCGGAGTTCTTCGCGGCGGCCAGCCTGCCGGTCGGCGAGGGGTACGGCCTCACCGAGTCCAGCGCGGGCAACTTCGTCAACCGCTTCGACAACCTGAAGATCGGCACCTGCGGCCCGCCGCTGGGCGACCTCGAGTGCCGGATCGACGAAGACGGCGAGATCCTGCTGCGCGGCGCGCCGGTGATGCGCGGTTACCACAACCTGCCCGAGGAGACGGCCGCGGCGTTCACCGAGGACGGCTTCTTCCGCACCGGCGACATCGGTGAGCTGACCCCGGACGGCTTCCTGCGCGTGACCGACCGGAAGAAGGACCTGGTCAAGACGTCCGGCGGCAAGTACATCGCGCCGTCGCACATCGAGGGCATGTTCAAGGCGCTGTGCCCGTACACGTCCCAGGCCGTGGTGGTCTCGCAGGCGCGCAACTACTGCACGATGCTGATCACGCTCGACCCGGACGCGATCGTCGGCTGGGCGGCGGGCGGGCCGCTGGAGGGCAAGTCGTACCAGGAGATCGTCACGTCGCCGGCGGCGCGGGCGATGGTGGCCGGCTACGTGGACGAGCTGAACGGCAAGCTCAACCGCTGGGAGACGGTCAAGAAGTTCACGATCCTGCACCGCGATCTGACCATCGAGGACGGCGAGATGACGCCGTCGATGAAGATCAAGCGCCGGACGGTGGAGCAGAACTTCGCCGGCGAGATCGACAAGATGTACGAGGGCAGCCTCGCCGAGATCTAGCTCTCATGATCAAGGCGTCCTTCAAGTCGTTCTAACGACCTTGAAGGACGCCTTGATCATGAGAAGGTGGGGGGCATGACGGTGATTTCGCTCAAGGCGCTGCCCATGCCGCTCTCCTGGCAGGTCGAGCCAGCCGGATACACCACGGACGGGGAGGCCGCGCTCGAGGTCACCGCGCCGGCGCGTACCGACATGTTCTTCGACCCCGGCGGCAGCGAGCCGACGCTCAACGCGGCCCGGCTGCTCGGCACGCCGCCCGACGGGCCGTTTCAGTTCTCGGCCCGGGTCCGGGTCGACTTCGCCGGCACGTTCGACGCGGGCGCGCTGCTGGTCTGGGCCGGCGACCGGGAGTGGGCGAAGCTGTGCTTCGAGCGCTCGCCGCAGGGCGAGGTCATGGCGGTCTCCGTGGTGACCCGCGGCCAGTCCGACGACGCCAACGCGTTCACCGTGGCGCCCGGCGCGCCGCTGTGGCTGCGGGTGTCCCGCCTCGGCCCCAACTGGGCCTTCCACGCCAGCACCGACGGCGCGCACTGGCATTTTGTTCGCCACTTTGGACTGACCGTCGACGGGGCGCCGCTGGTCGGCTTCGTCGCCCAGGCGCCCATGGGCGACGGCTGCACGGTGGCCTTCGACCAGATCACCTTCGTCCCGGAGCGGCTGGCAGACTTGCGGAGTGGCGAGTAACGGTAGGACGGGGCTGGCGGCGCGGATGTCGCCAGTGACCGAGGGCGCCCGGGTCACCCCGCTGGAGCTCTTCTTCGACCTGGTGTTCGTGTTCGCGCTCACCCAGGTGACCGCGGTGATGGCCGGCGACACCAGCCCCACCTGGGGCGGCGTGCTGCGCGGCCTGCTGGTGCTGGCGGTGCTGTGGTGGTGCTGGTGCTGCTTCGCCTGGCTGGGCAACAGCGTGCGCGCCGACGAGGGGTTCACCCGGTTCGCGCTGTTCGGCGTCATGGCGGTCATGTTCGTGGTCGCGCTGACCATCCCGGAGGCGTTCGACGACCTGCCCGGCGGCCTGCCGGCGCCGCTGGTGTTCGCCGCCTGCTTCCTCGCCGTGCGGCTGCTGCACTTCGCCGCGTACTGGGAGGCCGCCACCGGCAACCCGGCGCTGCGCCGGCAACTGCTGACCACGTGCCTGGTGCCGCTGCTCGCGGGCGCCACCCCGCTGGTGATCGCGGCGTTCGTCGACAACCTGGCGCTGCGTGCCGCGCTGTGGGCGCTCGCCCTGGCCGCCGACTACAGCCTCGT
Organism: Actinomycetes bacterium KLBMP 9797; assembly: GCA_037414955.1. Lineage (GTDB taxonomy): Bacteria > Actinomycetota > Actinomycetes > Mycobacteriales > Micromonosporaceae > Phytohabitans. The sequence continues at coordinate 31,865 of JBBEWH010000164.1, read as the reverse complement.
GATGCTCGGCGGCGTCGCGGGCTGGCGGATCCACTCGGCGGCGCACTGGGCCGAGCGGCACGGCCTGATCATCATCGTGGCCCTCGGCGAGTCCATTGTGTCCATCGGCGTGGGCGTGGCCGACGAGCCGATCTCCTGGCCGATCATCGTGGCGTCGGCGCTCGGCGTGACCATCGCGGCCGCGCTCTGGTGGGCGTACTTCGACGTCAGCGCGCTGCTCGCCGAGCACGCGCTGGCCAAGGTCGACGGCTCCGCGCGGGCCGCGCTCGGCCGCGACGGATATACCTACCTGCACCTGCCGATGGTCGCCGGCATCATCCTGCTGTCGCTCGGCCTGAAGAAGGTGCTGGAGTACGTCGCCGACACCGAGCACCACACGCTGTCCGACCCGTTGCACGGCGTGGGGCTGTACGCGCTGTACGGCGGGGTGGCGCTCTACCTGCTCGGGCACGTCGCCTTCACGCTGCGCACCGTGCGGGCGGTCAGCTGGCTGCGGCTGGGCGCGGCGGTCCTGGTGCTGGTGCTGATCCCGGTGGCCGACCGGATGCCGGCGCTGGCCGCGCTCGCCCTGCTCGCCGCCGTCTGCGCCGGCTCCGTCGCGATCGAGTCCGTCCGGTACGCCGAGCACCGCCGGGAAGCCCGCGCCGCCCACACCTGACGGGGCCCCACGCTTCGCCGCGCACCGCCCCGCCCCACCGCGCCCCGCCCCACCGCGCCCCGCCCCACCGCGCCCCGCCCCACCGCGCCCCGCCCCACCGCGCCCCGCCGCGCCGCGCCGCGCCGCGCCGATCAAGGAGTACCGCGCCGATCAAGGGCTCGGGCACCTGGATCCGAGATCAAACCACGTGCCCGAGCCCTTGATCGGCGGGCAAGGGGCGCGGCGCGGCCCGCGGCGGGGCGCGGCGCGGCGGGGCGGCGCGGCGCGGCGGGGCGGGGGCGGAGGGGGGACGGGTCAGGTGATTACGGCTGGTTCTCTCCATTGTGTACGGCTGGTGCGGTCTAGGTCGTAGCGGACCGCTGCCAGGCGGCCCACCGCCGCCACCAGTTCGTTCGCCGGCAGTGTGAAGGGCAGCCGCAGGAAGCGTTCCAGCGTGCCGTCCAGTCCGAACCGCGGGCCGGGCGCGAGGCGTACCCCCGCTTCTTCAGCCGCGCGCGCGAGGGCGCTGGAGATCGGGCCATCGAGCTCGGCCCACAGCGTGACGCCGCCGCGCGGCGGCGTGAACCGCCACTCCGGCAGGCCGCGGCGCAGCGCGGCCGCCAGCGCGTCGCGGCGCGCGGCCAGCTCGACGCGCCGGGCCGGCACGATCTCGTCGGCGCGGGCCAGCAGGTGGACGGCCACGAGCTGGTCGAGCACCGGGCTGGCCATGTCGACGCCGACCCGCAGCGCGGCGAGCCGCTGCACGAACGGCGCCGAGGCGCGCACCCACCCGATGCGCAGCCCACCCCAGTACGGCTTGCTCATGCCGCCCACGCACACCACCCGGGAGTGCCGGTCGAAGAGGGCGGTGGGCGGCGGCACCGGCGTGCCGTCGAGCGCGAGATCCACAAAGGACTCGTCCACGACGAGGTCGGTGCCGCTGGCGTGCGCGGTGGCGACCACCCGCTCGCGCAGCTCGACCGGCATCAGGTGGCCGGTGGGGTTCTGGAAGTCCGGGATCAGGTAGGCCAGCCGGGGCCGGGTCTGCCGCAGCGCGTCGAGCAGCAGGTCGGCGTCCCACCCGCCGCCGGCCGCGTCCAGGCCGTGGGTGGTGATCCGCGCGCGCCGCGCGGACAGCGCGGCCAGCGCGTTGGGATAGGTCGGTGACTCCACCAGTACGCCGGCGCCGGCCGGCACGGCCAACCGCAGCACCAGGTCGAGGGCGTGCTGCGCGCCGCTGGTCACCATGATCTGCTCGGCCGAGGTGGTCAGCCCGCGCGCCGTGTAGGCCTGCGCGACCGCGTCCCGCAGCTCGATGATCCCGGTCGGGTGGTAACCGGCGCCGGACAGGTAGCGCGGCAGGTCCTCGGTGGCGGCGCGGGCGGCCGGCAGCAGCTCGGGCGGGGCCGCCAGCGCCGCGACTCCCAGGTCGAGGATGTTGTGATCGTCTTCCGGCGTCCACAGGCCGGACTGGGCCACCCGGTGACCGCGCGGCAGCGTCGTCCAGCTTCCGGCTCCGCGGCGGCTGGTGAGGTGACCGGACTCGCGCAGCTCCCGGTATGCCGCGCTGACGGTGGTGCGGCTCACCCGCAGCGCCTCGGCCAGCTCGCGCTCGGCGGGCAGGCGCACGCCGAGCGCCAGCCGCCCGTCGGCGAGCAGACCGCGCACCGCGCCCGCGAGCGCGGCGTAGTCGGGACTGCGCCGCCGCCCGGGCAGCGCGTGCCACTGCCCGAGCAGGCGGGCCAACTGGCTGCCCCTGACGGTCGCCGTCATAGCCACCACCCCTCGATTGGCCCTTTCGATCATATCTATTGGCCTTCAGAGTGGCACTTATGATCACGTCTGGCAAGACCAGTTCCCGGCTTCCGCGCCGCCTCACCCAGTTGTTCGCCGGCCTCCTCCTCTACGGGGCCAGCATGGCGCTGATGATCGAGTCGACCCTGGGGCTCGACCCGTGGGACGTCTTCCACCAGGGCCTGGCCGAGGTCACCGGGCTCCGGTTCGGCTGGATCGTGATCATCGTGGGCGCGGCCGTGCTGCTGCTGTGGATCCCGCTGCGGCAGCGCCCCGGCGTCGGCACCGTCGCGAACGTCGTCGTGATCGGGCTCGCCGTCGAGGCCGCCCTGGCCGCGCTGCCCGCACCGCCGGGCCTGCCGGCCCGGATCGCGTTCCTCGCCGCCGGCATCGTGCTCAACGGCGTGGCCACCGGCCTCTACATCGGAGCGCGGCTCGGTCCCGGTCCGCGCGACGGGCTCATGACCGGGTACGTCGCACTGCGCCCCGGGAGATCGATTCGCGTCACCCGTACCACGATCGAGGTAACCGTATTGGCCCTAGGTTGGCTGCTGGGCGGCACGGTCGGCATCGGCACGGTAGCGTACGCGGTGACCATCGGCCCATTGGCGCACGTGTTCATCCCACTGTTCACGGTGCCGGCGCCGGAGCCCGCATTGGAACGCGTCTAGTGTGGAAATTGGGGTGCAACTTCCACACTGCAAATTCCGTCGCGCGGGCGTAGAGTGTCTTGAATACAGCCTTTCTTGGGGGGCCACGCCATGCTTCGGCTGTGGATCTCACGCGCGCACGTCTGCGTCTTTTACCGGGCCGACGAAGAGCTGCGGCAGCTGTTGTCAGTCCAGTTTGTCTCCGCGCTGGAGCGCGGCGAACGATTCGTGTACCTCACTGACGACCAACCGGCCGTCGACCACCTGACCGACGCCGCTCCCGAGTTCGAGCTCGTCGCGCGGCGCGGGCAGGCCCTGGTGGAAAAGCCCGACGGCCTGCGCGACCCCGACGGGGCGTTCGCACCCGACCGGCTGGCCGGCCTGCTGTCCGAGGCGTCCGCCGAGGCGCTCCGGGACGGCTATCTCGGCCTGCGGGCCTGCGCCGACATGACCAGCCTGTCGGCGCTGCCCACGATGGCGGCGGGCATCGGGGCCGACCTGCTCGTCCAGGAGCGGCGGCTCAACCAGCAGTTGGCGGAGGGCCAGTCGGTCGGCCTCACCCTGACGTGCCACTACGACCTGCGGCGGGTGCCGCGGCCGGACGTGAGCGGGCTGCGGCCGGCGCACGAGATGGCGCTCACCGCCGAGCAGGCGCTGGCCACCGAGCCGCTGCTGCGCACCGCGCCGCTGAACGGGCACGCCGGGCTGCGCGTCAGCGGCGAGATCGACCGGTCCAACCTGCCGGAGTTCACCACGGCGCTGGCCACCGCGTTCCGCCCCGACGAAGACTTCCACCTGGACCTGGCCGAGCTGCACTACGCCGGCGTGGCCGCCGTGCGGGTGCTCGCCGACCTGGCCGATCGCCTGCAGCGCGGGCGCCAACTCGTGGTCTGCAACCCGGGGCCCATCGTCCGCACCATCCTGCGGGCGTACGGCTGGGACCGGCTGCCCGCGTTACGGCTGGCGGAGGCGGGTGATCCCCCGTGACCTTCGTCCACCAGGCGTGCGTCTACCAGTCGGCCGCGGAGTTTCTCGCCGCGATCGTGCCGTTCACTCTGGACGGTCTGGCCCGCGACGAGCAGGTGCTCGCCGTGACCACCCCGCGCAACATCGACCTGCTGGCGGAGGCGCTCGCCACCGATGCCACCCGGGTGGAGTTCGTCGACGCCGGCGACTGGTACCGGCACCCCATCACCACGCTGGCGAAGTTCGACCGGTACGTACGCGAGTACGGTGCGGTGCGGGTGATCGGTGAACCGGTCTGGTCCGGCCTGTCCACCCGCGACATGGTCGAGTGGAAGCGTTACGAGGCGGCGCTCAACGTCGCGTTCGCCCCGACGTCCGCGTGGATCGTCTGCCCCTACGACGCCCGCGTGCTCGCTCCGGAGATCGTCGCCGACGCCCTGCGCACCCATCCGACCTATGTGGACAGCGGCGGCATCCGGCGCAATGTCCACTACGTGGAGCCGGCCGCGTTCTTCTCCGACTGCGACGCCGCCGCGCTGCCCGACCCGCCGGAGCACGCGGCCGTCCTGCCCTTCACCGGCGACCTGCACAGCGCACGCCGGTTCGTGTCGACGTACGCCTCCGCGTGGGCGCTGTCCCCGCTGCGATCCGGCCTGCTGGTGGCCGCCGTGAACGAGGTCGCGACCTACCTGCTGGAGTCCGGCCGCGAGCGGGCCACGATCCGGATCTGGCGGGATGGTGGCGAGGTCCGGTGCGACCTGCACGACGCCGGCGGCACGATCCGCGACCCGTTCCTGGGGCTCCGCCCGCCGGCGGCCGGCAAGGACACCGACGGCATGTGGCTGGTGCGCCGGGTGTGTGATCTGGTGCTGATCCGATCCGATCAGCGGGGGGCCACCATCCGGATCCATGTGACCATCGACGGCGCTGGCCCGGGCGCCCGCGGCTCCCTCCTCGACCTGTGACAGGTCGCGAGCGGCGCGACAACCTGCCCGCTGAGGTGAGCAGCTTCGTGGGCCGCCGCCGCGAGATCTCCGAAGTGCGCCGCCTGCTGTCGGTCGCCCGGCTGGTCACCTTGACCGGGGTCGGCGGCGTGGGCAAGAGCCGGCTGGCGCTGGCCGCCGCCGCGGAGGTACGCCGGTCGTTCCGCGACGGGGTATGGCTGGTCGACCTGGCGACGCTGCGCGACCCCGCGCTGCTGTCCCACACGATCGCCGACGCGCTCGGCCTCACCGGCCGGACCACCGCGCACGACCTGGTGGTCGCCCACCTGCGGGAGCAGCGCCTGCTGGTGGTGCTGGACAACTGCGCGCACCTGGTGGAGGCGTGCGCCCGGGTGGCCGGTGAGCTGCTCGCCGCCGCGCCGGAGCTGCGGATCCTGGCCACCAGCCGGCAGCCGCTGCGGATCCCGGGCGAGCACGTGCTGTCGGTGGCGCCGCTGCCGGTACCCGATGATTCTCCCGACCTATCCCCCGATGACCCGCCGCTCGGCGCGAACGACGCGGTGCGGCTGTTCATCGACCGGGCGCGGGCCGCGATCCCGGACCTGAACCTCGACGCCGACGGGTACCGCACGGTCGCGCGGATCTGCCAGCGGCTCGACGGCCTGCCGCTCGCCATCGAGCTGGCCGCCGCCCGGCTACGGGTGCTGGCACCGGCGCAGGTGCTCGACGGCCTCGACGACTGCCTGCGGCTGCTCACCGTCCGGGACCGGGCCGCGCCGGCCTGGCAGCGCACCATCCGGGACGCCGTCGGGTGGAGCTACGACCTCGCCACCGAGCGGGAGCGCACGCTGTGGGCCCGGCTGTCGGTGTTCGCCGGCCCGTTCGACCTGGAGGCGGCCGAAGGCGTCTGCGCGGGCGCCGGCCTCCCGCGCGCGGCCATCCTCGACCTGGTCACCGCGCTGGTCGACCAGTCGGTCCTGATGCGCTCCGACGACGGCGCCACGGTGCGGTACCGGATGCTGGCGGTGATCCGCCAGTACGGCCAGGCGGCGCTCGCCCGGGACGAGCAGGCGGCGCAGTGGCGGCGCCGCCACCGGGACTACCACCTCGCCCTCGCCGTCCGCGCCGAGAACGGCTGGTTCAGCGCCGACCAGAGTGCGTGGTGCGCCCGGCTCCACACCGTCCGGGCCGACCTGCGCACGGCGCTCGACTACAGCCTCAGCGACCCTCACCTGGGGCTGACCATGGCGACCGCGCTGTGGCGGTACTGGCTCACCGGTGGCGCCCTGAGCGAAGGCCAGCACTGGCTGCGGCGGGCGCTCGCGCTGGCCACCGAGCCGACGCCCGCGCGGGCCAAGGCGCTGTGGGCGCTCGGCGCGGTCACCCACATCCGCGGCGACCACGACGCCGCGCGGCGGGAGCTCCACGAGTGCCGCGCGCTGGCGGACACGCTGGGCTACGGGCGCGCGACCGCGTACGCCGTCCAGTACCTCGCCGGCTGCGCGCTCGCCGAGGGCGACCACGCGGGCGCCCTGGAGCTGTACGAGGACGCCCTGAGCCGGCACCGCGCCAGCGGCGACCAGACCGGCGTCACCACGACGCTGTCCGAGCTGGCACTCTGCTACTGCCTGCGCGGCGACGCGCGGCACGGCGACCTCGACCACGCCCGCGCCCTGTCCGCCGAGTGCATCCGCCGGTGCGCGGCCGTCGGGGAGAGCTGGTGCCGGTCGTACGCGCTCTATGTGGACGGCCTCGCGCGCTGGCTGCAGGGCGACCCCCGCGCGGCCGAACACGCGGTCCGGGAAAGCGTGCGCCTGAAGCACCGGTTCGAGGACGTCATCGGCATCGGCACCGCGCTGGAGCTGCTGGCCTGCGTGGCCGCGTCGGACGACCGGCACGAGCGGGCCGCGCGCCTGATCGGGACGGCGCAGCAGATCTGGCGCGACGTCCAGGCGCCGCTGTCCGGCATCGAGTTCCTGCTCGCGTGCCGCCGCACGGCGGAGGCGCGGTCCCGCGCGCGGCTCGGCGACCGCGTGTTCGACCGGATCGCCGGCGAGGGCGCGACGCTCGGCCTCGCCCTGGCGGTGGAGTACGCCCTCGGCGAGACGGGCGACAGCCCGGTGCCCGCCGACCGGCAGCCCGCCACCGTGCTCACCCAGCGCGAGCGGCAGATCTCCGACATGGTCGCCGCCGGGCTGTCCAACAAGCAGATCGCGGCCCGGCTGGTGATCTCCCAGCGCACGGCCGAGAGCCACGTCCAGCACATCCTCACCAAGCTCGGCTTCACCAGCCGCGCCCAGATCGCCACCTGGGTAGCCCGCCGCCGCTAGGTTTTTTCATGATCAAGGCGTCCTTCAAGTCGTTAGAGCTACATGAGGGACGCCTTAATCATGGGGCTAGGTAGCGGACGGTGTACTCGCGGACGGCCGCCGCGTAGTCCTGCTCGCTGAGCGACCACGACGCGTCGCCCGGTGGCACCGACCGGTTCAGCACGCCGTGGATCCCGTCGACGGCGGTCTCCAGAGCACGGCGCGGCCGGCCGCGCCACAGGCGCTCGCCGGCCGGGGTGAGACCCAGGAACCCGTCGGTCACCCGCACGAGACCGGCGCCGACCAGCCGGTGGACGGCGATCTCGATGTCGTCCCGGGTGGGGATGACCTCGTTGAGGTGGGCGGCGGTGGCCAGCAGGTCGGCGAGCGCCACGCCTTCCGGGCGGCGGGTGTTGGCCGCCCTGAGGTGCCGACCGGCACCGCCTCCGATGACCACGGAGACGAAGATCCACGCGTCACTCCAGCGCCATCCGGCGTCCGCCATGGCGTCATGATGCCTCTGAAACGGGATTCCCGGAAGGCGAATGTGATCTCCTGGACAGCATCGAAAATCCTTGAACGATCCGCACATCGTCCACGTTAGACAAAAAGGCAACTCCCATGATCCAGGCCCCGCCTCGCCGATCAAGGCCCCGCCTCGCCGATCAAGGCCCCACCCGCCGATCAAGGGCTCCGGCACGTGGTTTGATCTCGGATCCAGGTGCCCGAGCCCTTGATCGGCGGGGTTGTCCTTGATCGGCGAGGCCCCCAGGCCCCCCAGGCCCCCAGGCCCCCAGGCCTCCCGCGACGGCGCACGCGCTGCCCTCATCGTGTTTGTCGGGGGTGGGTGCGATAGTGCGCGGCATGGATTCTTCGAAGATCATCCAGTCGCTGTGGGAGCGCATGCAGGCGCGCGACTGGGCCGGGGTGGGTGAGTTGCTCGCCGACGATCTGGTGGTTGAGTGGCCGGTCAGCCAGGAGCGGATCGTGGGTCGCGACAACTACGTGACGATCAACGCGGAGTACCCGGAGGGCTGGTCGATCAACGTCCTGCGAATCGTGGCGAACGGTGAGACGGTCGTCTCCGAGGTCGAGGTGCCGCACGAGACCATGGGGCTGCACCGGGTGGCGTCGTTCTGGACCGTGCGCGACGGCAAGGTCGTCGCGGGCCGCGAGTACTGGACGGTGGTGGGCGCCGACCCCTCCCCCGACTGGCGCGCCCCCTACGTCGAACGCCTCTCATGATCAAGGCGTCCTTCACGTAGTTCTCACGACTACAGGGACGCCTTGATCATGGGAGGGTCAGGGGCCGACGAGGTCCCAGCGGTTGCCGGCGATGTCGAGGAAGACCGCGACCCGCCCGTACGGCTCGGTGCGGGGCGCGGTCACGAACTCGACGCCGGCGGCCACCATGCGGGCGTAGGCCTCCTCGAAGGAGTCCACCCGGAGGAAGAAGCCGACCCGCCCGGCCACCTGGTTCCCGACCGCGGCCTCCTGGCGCTCGCCGTCGGCGCGGGCGAGGAGGAGGCCGGTCGCCGCGCCGGGCGGGCGCACGACGACCCAACGCTTGGGGCGACCGTCGTTGGTCAACGACGGCGAGTCCTCGACCAGGTCGAAGCCGAGCGCCGTGGTGAAGAACTCGATCGCCGGGTCGTAGTCCTCGACGATCACCGCGACCAGATCAATCCGCACGCGCAGACCCTACCCTTCCATGATCAAGGCGTCCTTCATGCTGCTCTAACGACATGAGGGACGCCTTGATCATGGAAGTTAGCGGATGGGGTGGCCCGCCGTGCGCAGGGTCTGCTTGACGTCGCCGATGGTCAGCTCGCCGAAGTGGAAGACGCTCGCGGCGAGCACCGCGTCGGCGCCCGCCTCGACGGCCGGCGGGAAGTCACCCAGCGCGCCCGCGCCGCCGCTCGCGATCACCGGGATGTCGACCACGGCCCGGACCGCCCGGATCAGCTCCAGGTCGAAGCCGGCCTTGGTGCCGTCCGCGTCCATCGAGTTCAGCAGGATCTCCCCCGCCCCCAGCTCGGCGCCGCGCCGCGCCCAGTCGACCGCGTCGATGCCGGTGCCCCGGCGACCGCCGTGCGTGGTGACCTCGAAGCCGCTCGGCGTCGACCCGCGCCGCACGTCGAGCGACAGCACCAGCACCTGGTTGCCGAACCGGTCCGCGATCTCGGACACCAAGGCGGGCCGGGCGATGGCCGCCGTGTTCACGCCCACCTTGTCGGCGCCCGCCCGCAGCAGGGTGTCCACATTGGCCACTGAGCGGATGCCACCGCCGACGGTCAGCGGGATGAAGACCGACTCGGCGGTGCGGCGTACCACGTCGAGCATGGTGCCCCGGTCGTCGGAGGACGCGGTCACGTCGAGGAAGGTGAGCTCGTCGGCGCCGGCCGCGTCGTACGCCGCCGCCAGCTCGACCGGGTCGCCGGCGTCGCGCAGGTCGAGGAAGTTCACGCCCTTCACCACCCGCCCGGCATCGACGTCCAGGCACGGGATGACGCGTACGGCCACCGTCACGATGCGACCTTTCCACGATCAGGGCGTCCCTGACGCTGCTCTAACGACGTGAAGGACGCCTCGATCATGGGAGGGCCAGCGCTTCGAGCGCTTGGGCGACGGTGAACGCGCCCGCGTACAGGGCCTTGCCGACGATCACGCCCTCGACGCCGTCCGCCTCGAGGCCGGACAGCGCGCGCAGGTCGTCCAGTGTGGACACGCCGCCGCTGGCGATGACCGGCTTCTCGGTGCGGCCACAGACCTCGCGCAGCAGGTCGAGGTTGGGGCCGGTGAGGGTGCCGTCGCGGTGCACGTCGGTCACCACGTATCGCTGGCAGCCAGCCTTCTCCAGCCGCTCCAGCACCTCGAAGAGGTCGCCGCCGTCGCGGGTCCAGCCGCGCGCGGACAGCGTGTGGCCGCGCACGTCGAGCCCGATGGCCACCCGCTCGCCGTACTCGCCGACCACCCGGTCACACCACTCCGGGTCTTCCAGGGCGGCGGTGCCGATGTTGACCCGGGCCGCCCCGGTGGCCAGCGCCCGGCGCAGCGACTCGTCGTCGCGGATGCCGCCGGACAGCTCCACGCGCACGTCGAGCCGGCCGACCACCTCGGACAGCTGCTCGGCGTTGGAGCCGCGGCCGAACGCGGCGTCGAGGTCGACCAGGTGCACCCACGAGGCGCCATCGCGCTGCCAGGCGAGGGCGGCGTCGAGCGGGTCACCGTAGACGGTCTCGCTGCCGGCGGCGCCCTGCACGAGGCGGACCGCTTGGCCGTCGGCGACATCGACAGCGGGGAGAAGAACAAGGCTCACGGACAGGCTCCTAGGTGCGCCGGCCGAGCGCGATCACCACGACGGCCGGGAGGACGAGCAACGACAGCGCGATCAGCGCGATCCGGAGCGCCACCGGTTCGACCAGCAGCCACACGAGGGCCAGCAGCACGACCGTCAGCGCGGCGATGCCGGCCCGTTGGGCGCGGCTGCGGCGGGCGAAGAGCCGGCCGGTGCGCCGCCGCCGCGGCAGGCTGGGCCGCAACCGCCGCAACGCCGCGCGCCGCTGCCGCCGCCGCTCGGCGACCGCCCGCTCCCGCGCGACCACCGCGGCCCGCTCCGCCCGCCGCTTGGCCCGCTCCTTAGACACCGCGGCCACCGCTCTCTCCACGTTGATCGAGGACGTTCCGTGGGTATGAAGTCCCGATAAATCCGGACATGATAGCCACGAAACTTCCTCGATCAACGCCGAGGGTAAGGGTGGGGAGCGCGGTCACAACGTGCCGATCCAGTTCTTCAGGAGGGCGGCGCCGGCGTCGCCGGACTTTTCCGGGTGGAATTGGGTTGCACTCACCACGCCGCGTTCCACCGCTGCCACGAACGGGGCCGTCTCGTGGGTGCAGGTGGTCACGCCGGGGCCGGAGCCGAACGCCGCGTACGAGTGGACGAAGTAGAACCTCGTGTCTGGCGGGAGGCCGGCGAACAAGCGGGTGCCAGGGGCGGGGTCGACCGTGTTCCAGCCCATGTGGGGCACCCGCTCGGCGGGGAGCCGGGTCACGCCGCCCGGCAGCAGGCCCAGCCCTTTCGTGACGACGCCGTGCTCCTCGCCGTACTCGAAAAGGATCTGCATGCCGACGCAGATGCCGAGGACCGGGCGCCCGGCGGCGACCCGCTCCGCGATCACCGGGCCGGCGTCGATCGCCTCGATGCCGGCCATGCAGGCCGCGTATGCCCCGACGCCCGGCACGACCAGCCCATCCGCCGCGGCCGCACGAGCCAGGTCGGGGGTGACGGTCACGTCACCGCCGGCCCGCGCCAGGGCGCGCTCGGCGGACCGCAGGTTGCCCGACCCGTAGTCGAGCACGACGACCGAGGGCATCAGCCCTCCCCGGGGAGGAGCCACAGCACGCCGCCCGCGGCGGCAAGGGCGGCCAGCACGCCGACCAGGCCGATCGCCGCGCGCCCGGCGCCCTGCTTGTGCATGGACCAGGCACCACCGACCAGTACGCCCGCGAGCGCGAACATCGCGACCGGCAGCAGGCTACTCATAGCGTCCCCTTGGTGCTGGGCACGACGCCCGCGTTGCGCGGATCGATCGCGACGGCCTCGCGGAGCGCCCGCGCCACCGCCTTGAACTGACCCTCGACCACGTGGTGCGCGTCGGGGTGACCGCCCGGCCGGGCCGCGCGCAGCACCGTCACGTGCAGCGTCACGTGCGCGGACAGCCCGAACGACTCGAAGATGTGCCGGGTCATGCTGGTGGGGTAGACCGGCCCGATGTACGGCGCGAGGGGCGGCTCGTCGTGCACCACGTAGGGCCGGCCGGACAGGTCGACGGCGGCCTGCACGAGCACCTCGTCCATCGGGACGACGGCCGAACCGTACCGCCGGATGCCCGCTTTGTCGCCCAGCGCCTCCGCGAACGCCGCGCCCAGCGCGAGCGCGGTGTCCTCCATCGTGTGATGCGCGTCGATCTCCAGGTCGCCGACCGTGTGCACGGTGAGGTCGAAGCCGCCGTGCCGGGCGATCTGATTCAGCATGTGGTCGTAGAACCCGACACCGGTGGTGATGTCGCCCTTGCCGGTGCCGTCGAGATCCAGCTCGACGAGCACCTTCGTCTCTTTGGTGGTCCGTTCCACCCGGGCGGTGCGGCTCACGAGAAAACAGCCTCCAGGAACGCGTCGGTCTCACTGGGCGTGCCGGCGGTCACCCGCAGCCAGCCCGGTATGCCCACGTCGCGCACGAGCACACCACGGTCGAGCAGCGCCCGCCACGCGATTTTCTGGTCACCGGTCACCTCGTACAGGACGAAGTTGGCGTCACTGTCGGCGACCCGCAGGCCGCGCGACCGCAGCGTCGCGACGATGCGGTCGCGCTGCTCCTTGATGGCCTCGACGGTGGCCAGCAGGGCGCCGCGGTGCGCGAGCGCCGCGCGGGCGGCGGCCTGGGTGAGGGCGGAGAGGTGGTACGGCAAGCGGACGAGCTGGATCGCGTCGACCACCGCCGGATCGGCCGCGAGGTAGCCCAGCCGGCCGCCGGCGAACCCGAACGCCTTGCTCATCGTGCGGGTCACCACGAGCCGGGGGTGGCCGGGCAGCAGGCTGAGCGCGCTCGGGGTGCCCGGCCGGGCGAACTCCGCGTAGGCCTCGTCGACGACCACCATGCCGGGCGCGACCTCGAGCACCGCGCGGGCCACGTCGAGGTCGAGCGCGGTGCCGGTCGGGTTGTTGGGCGAGCAGAGGAAGACGATGTCCGGCCGGTGCCGCTCGATCTGCGCGACCGCGTGGTCGGCGGAGAGGCCGAAGTCTTCGGCCCGGTAGCCGTCGACCCACGCCGTGCCGGTGCCCATGGCGAGCAGCGGGTGCATCGAGTAGGCCGGGGTGAAGCCCAGCGCGGTGCGGCCCGGCCCGGCGAACGCCTGCAGGAGCTGCTGCTGCACCTCGTTGGAGCCGTTGGCCGCCCAGACGCCCTCCGGGTGCAGGCCGTGACCCAGGTATGCCGCCAGGTCGGCGCGCAGCGCCATCGCGTCGCGGTCGGGATAGCGGTTGAGGTCGCGCAGCTCGGCCTGGAGCGCCTTGCCGATCGCCTCGACCACGGTGTCGGGCACCGGGTAGGAATTCTCGTTGGTGTTGAGGCGGACCGGCACGTCGAGCTGCGGCGCGCCGTAGGGCGTGAGCCCGCGCAGGTCCTCGCGGATCGGCAGGCTCATGAGAACCTCGCCGTGACCGCCTCGCCGTGCGCCGGCAGATCCTCCACATTGGCCAGTGTGACGACGTGGCCGGCCACGTCGCGCAGCGCCGCCTCGTCGTAGTCGATGACGTGGATGCCGCGCAGGAAGGACTGCACCGACAGGCCCGACGAGTGCCGGGCGCAGCCGCCGGTGGGCAGCACGTGGTTGGATCCGGCGCAGTAGTCGCCGAGCGACACCGGCGAGTAGGCGCCCACGAAGATCGCGCCGGCGTGCCGTACCCGCATCGCCAGCGCGCGGGCCGCGACCGTCTGGATCTCCAGGTGCTCCGCGGCGTACGCGTCGACCACCGCGAGCCCCGCGTCGAGGTCGTCGACGAGCACCGCGCCGGACTGCGTGCCCGTCAGGGCCTCGGTGATCCGCCCTTGGTGTTTCGTGGCCGCGACCAGCCGGGTCAGCTCGCGCTCGACGGCCTCGACCAGCGCCTCGGACGGCGTGACCAGCACGCTCGCGGCCAGCGGGTCGTGCTCGGCCTGGCTGATCAGGTCGGCCGCGACGTGCACCGGGTCGGCCGTGTCGTCGGCGAGGATGGCGATCTCGGTCGGGCCGGCCTCGGCATCGATGCCGACGACGCCGCGCAGCAGCCGCTTCGCGGCGGTGACCCACACGTTGCCCGGCCCGGTGATCATGTCGACGGGCCGGCACTCCTCGGCCCCGTACGCCAGCATGGCGATGGCCTGGGCGCCGCCGACCGCGTAGACCTCGTCAACGCCCAGCAGCGCGCACGCGGCGAGCACTCGCGGGTCCGGCAGGCCGCCGTTGTCGGCCTGCGGCGGGCTCGTGACGACCAGCTCCTGGACGCCGGCCACCTGGGCGGGCACCACGTTCATGACCACGGACGACGGGTACATGGCGCGGCCACCGGGCACATACAGCCCGACCCGCTGCACCGGCACCCAGCGCTCGGTGACGGTGCCGCCCGGCACCACCTGGGTGGTGACGTCGGTGCGCCGCTGGTCGGCGTGCACCTTGCGGGCCCGCGTGATGCACTCCACGAGCGCCGCGCGCACGTCGACGTCGAGCGCGTCGACCGCGGCCGCGATCTCCTCGGCCGGCACCCGCAGCCGCTCGATGGTCACCCCGTCGAACCGCTCGGTCGCCTCCTGGATCGCGGCGAAACCATGCTCACGCACCGCCTCGACGACCGGTCGGATCTTGTCGACCGCGACGGAGACGTCGAGCTGGGCGCGGGGCAGAAGGCCGCGGGGATCAGCGTCGCTGCCCCGCAGGTCGATCCGGTTCAACACGCGACAAGTCTATGCGGGCCGGACGCACGCCGAGCGCGCCCGTCCGGCGGGTCCGAGCTGTGGGAATCTTCCGGTAGTTTGGTGAAGTGGATCAGCGGTTGCCGGTGTTTCCGCTGGGGACGGTGCTCTTCCCCGGGCTGGTGTTGCCGCTGCACATCTTCGAGGAACGCTACCGCGAGCTGATCCGCCACCTCCTCGCCCTGCCCGACGGCACACCCCGCGAGTTCGGCGTGGTCGCGATCCGGCGCGGCTGGGAGGCGCTGCCCACCACCGGCTCCGGCGCGGCGTTGCCCGGCAAGGTGGAGGTGACGCTCTACGAGGTGGGGTGCACCGCCGAGATCCGCAAGGTCACCGAGCTGGCCGACGGGCGGTACGACATCGTCACCGTGGGCCGGCGCCGCTTCCGCCTCACCGACGTCGACGCCGAGTCGCAGCCCTACCTGATCGGTGCCGTCGAGTGGCTGCCCGAGCCCACCGGTCAGGAGTCGCTGGCCGAGCTGCTGGCCCCCCGGGTGCTGGCGGTGTTCCGGCGATACCTGCGGCTCATGCGGGCCGGCGCCGAGGAGCCCAGCGAGCAGCTGCCCGAAGACCCGACCGTGCTCTCCCACCTGGTCGCCGCGACGGCCGCCCTCACCCTCGACGACCGGCAGCGCCTGCTCGCCGCGCCCGATACGCCAGCGCGGCTGCGCACCGAGCTGCGGATGCTCACCCGCGAGGCGGCGCTGCTGGAGCGGGTGCGCGCGGTGCCTGTCCCCCTGGCGGAGCTGGCCGTCCCCCTGAGCGCCAACTAACCCTCTCCCTCCATGATCACGGCGTCCCTCAAGTAGTTAGAACTACTTGAGGGACGCCTTGATCATGGGGTTGGCGGCTTGGCCGGCCTGGCGGGCTCGGCCTCCGGCGCGGCGGGCAGCTGGTCGGCGGGCCACGGGTCTCCGGGCTGTGGGGCGGCGGGCTCGTCCTCGGGGATAGCGGGCTCGGGGTCGTCGTGTTGCAGGTTGGGATAGCGGGACCAGCCGGCGAGCAGCGTATAGGCGACGACCGCACCGAACGCGGGCATGAGCACGTCGCCGCGCAGGGTCGGGATCACGCCGTACAGCCATTCGAAGCCACCCGCGCGCAGATCCGGCGGGCGGGACAACTCGGCACCCACCGCCGCGTCGGCCACCGTCTGGTCCCAGCCACGGAGCGCCACCTCGGCGCCGAGCCACCACGCGACCAGGCCGGTGCCCACCGCACCCACGGCGAGCCCAAGCAGCAGCAGCGGCCCGCGGTGCCGGCGGAGCACCAGCCAGACCACGACCGCGGCGACGATGCCGAACCCGACGCCCAGCAGCGTGAACCAGCCGTCCGCCGCGATGAACTCCTCCGGCTGCGCCTCGACCAGCCGGGCGCCGTCGTCGGCCTTCACCATCGGCACGCCCGGCGCCAGCGCCGCCCACAACCAGCCGAGCGGCGCGCCCAGCGCGGCCAGCACGACCGCCACCACCAGGCTGGCCAGCCAGGGCTGCCGCCGCCGCGGCTCCGGCGGCGGCGCTGGAACGTCAAATCCCGGGTACGCCGCCACCGGCTCGCTGCCGTCGTCCTCCGTCGCGCTCACCCGACGATCCTCTCAGGGATCCTCGGGTACCGGTGACGTCAGGCCCGGGTGAACTCCATGACCCAGTTGGATTCCCAGGTCTGGCCGCCGTCGGCGGAGAACTCCTGCTCCCACCGCGCCGAGGTCGGCGTGATGTCGGACCAGATGAAGTGCACCTTGATCGGCTTGCCCTCGTGCGTGTCGTCGCCGTAGAAGTCGCCGCGGCCGTCGCGGAAGGTGCCGAAGACCGGCGGGAAGAGGATGCCGGTGCGGCTGTTGGCCCAGTAGATCGACCACTCCTCGCGTTCGGTGTCGAACAGGCGCAGGGTGAAGCCGCGGCTGCCCAGCGTCGGAAAGACGATCTCTTCGGTGGTGCCGCCGCCATCGAAGATCGAGTGGCAGGTCGTGGTGCCCGGAAAGGTCTCCCAGTCGTCGCTGCCGGCGAAGAGCGTCGTGAGCCGCCGGTTGACCACGTTCCACGAGCCCACGAAGAAGTCGAAATCGTTCATGCGTTGATCATGGCCGCCTCCCCCTGACACCCTGTGTCAGTCCCCAGAAAAACGGCGACCAAAACGTAGTCCTAACGACTTGAAGGACGCCTTGATCATGGGAGGAAAGTGGCGGCGCAGGTGAGGGTGCCGGGGGCCACCTCGGTGAAGCCGCCGTCGCGCACCCGGGCGGCGTCGCCGTCCAAGACCCGCGCCCACACGCCCTTGTCGCCCTCCACAATGTCGATGGGGAACCCGTCGGCCGCCCAGGCGCCGACCCGTACCCGGTCCAGCTCCAGCAGCGCGACCTGCGCCGCGTGCCCGACCTGCGCGCACGCCTTGCCCGCGGTCAACGCCAGATCCGGCGCCACGGCGATGGTGAGCGCGCCCGGGCGGCGCGGCGCCGGCTCGGTCGCCGGCAGCTCCAGGCCGGCCACCTGCAGCTTGGCGAGCACCGCCGGCGGCGCGGCGACGGGGTGCGGCACCAGCGCGCGTACCTCCGCGGACCCGCACGCCACCGTCACGCCGGGCAGCTCACCGACCTCGGCCCAGCGCACACCCCGGGCCCGCCGCACCACCTTGCGGATCCAACCGTCCGCCCACCGGCTCAGCGCCTCCTTGGCTGACTCGTCCTTGGCTGGCTCGTCCCTGGCTGGCTCGTCCGTCGGCTCGTCCGCCCGCTCATCCGTCGGCTCGTCCGTCGGCTCGTCCGTCGGCTCGTCCGTCGGCTCGTCCGTCGGCTCGTCCGTCAAGAGCCGGAGGACCGCGGTCGCGGCCGCCGTTAGCGCGTCCGCGCGGGTGGGCGGGTTGGCCCTTTCCACGCGTACGACCAACGACAGCGCCCAGGGTTCGGCGGCCTCCCGGTCGAGGTCCACCTGCCGGGCGGCCCACCGGGACCGCCAGTAGTCGATTGGATCACCCACGCTCCGAGTATCACCCGCTCCGCCCTTACCCCCATGATCAAGGCGTCCCTGTAGTCGTTCTAGCGACTTGAGGGACGCCTTGATCATGGAGAGGATGGGGGCGTGGAGAGCGATCTTGAGCTGGCCCGCCGCGCCACGTTGGCGGGCGCTGCTGTGGCCCTGGGGTACTTCGCCGCCTTCGCCGCGCTGCGCCGAGAGATCAAGCCAGACGGCACCGTCGTGACCGAAGCCGACCACGCGGTCGAAGCCGCCATCCGGCGCGTCCTCACCGAAGCGCGGCCCGACGACGCCATCGTGGGCGAGGAGGGCGGCCAGACCGGCCAGGGCGACCGCCGTTGGATCATCGACCCCATCGACGGCACAGCTCCCTTCGTCGCTGGCGACAACCGGTGGCAGGTGCTCGTCGCGCTGGAGGAGGCCGGCGAGATCGTCGTCGGCGTCGCCGCCGTTCCCGCGCAGCGAAGGATCTGGTGGGCCCGGCGCGGCGCCGGCGCCTTCGAAGCCGCCATCACGGACTCCGACGTCCCGTCTCCGGAGGCCACGGGTCCCAGCGTCCCGACCGCAGGCATCGCGGACTCGGACGGCACACGCTCGCACATCACGGGCTCGGGGATCGCGGACCCGGGCGGCACGGGCTCAGACGGCACAGGCTCGGACGGCACTCGCTCGCACATCACGGGCTCGGGGATCGCGGACCCGGGCGGCACGGGCTCAGACGGCACAGGCTCGGACGGCACTCGCTCGCACATCACGGGCTCGGGGATCGCGGGTGGGCGGCGGATCACGGTCGGCCGGGATCGGCCGGACACGCTGGCGGGGAGCCGGTTCGGCGTCGTCCCGGACGATCGGCTGACGGCGGCCGAGCGGGACGCGATCGCGCCGCTGGCCGCCGCGGCGTCGGCCGTGCCGTGGGCCACTTACGCCGCCCTACTGGTCGCGAACGGCCAACTGGACTTCGCCGTACAGGTGCGCGGGCAGATCTGGGACTTCGCCGCCCCGTCGCTCATCGTCACGGAAGCCGGTGGGCACTACGGCGGGCTCGACGGGCATACCCGGCCGGCGCCCGGGCTGGCGGTGTTCGCCCGCAGCGCCACCCTCCACGCCGCCGCCCTCCGACTCCTCAACCCCGACCTTCCATGATCAACCACGATTCAGCGGTAGATCTAGTCGAGTTAGGGTCGACATGGCGCCCTAACTCGACTAGATCTACGTCGCCGCCGGGCGAATTAGCCCCGTCTTGGTCTGCCGCCCGCCAGTCACACCTCTCCGCCGACCGGAGCCCTCTTGTCGCGCCTTGCCAGACCGGGACGACAAGCCCTCGATCGACACATCGGCGAGCGATTCGCAATATCCAAAGTGGATGATCGACACAACTTCCTCAAAGTTGGGGTGTCGTCAGCCAAGGACACCCCGACTTTCAGGAAGTTGTGTCGATCTTGCCTTTGGCTGAACGGTCCGGGTGGGTGGGGAGGTTGCGGGCGCGTAGGTACGCGTCGAACTCGCCCGGGGTGCGTACCCCGTGGTTCAGCACCGCGTCGTAGACGTCGATGCCGCCGATCTGGTCGGGATAGCTGTCCAGCCGGTGCCACTCGTCCTTGATCCGCAGAATCGCCAGGCGGGTCTCGCTGGTCAGGCGGGCGCGCAGGGCCGCGCCGTCGAGGAACTCGCCGCGCGGGCCGGAGTCGATCCAGAACGACAGGTCGATCTTCCACGTCTCGCCGCCGGGCGGCAGGTACCGGAGCACGGCGTAGTAGCGCTGGTCGTGCGTGCCGCCGGACGGGCTGCGCGCGCCGGTCTCGTTGGCGTAGTGCACGTCGAGCACCCGCGGGTCGGCGAGCAGCGTCCCCAGGATCTCCGCCACCCGCCGGTGCCGGTCGGGTGCGACGAAGATGCTGATGTCCAGGTCACGCCAGATCATCAGCCCGGACGCGACGCTGCCGATCAGCTCGACCCGGCCCGCCCGGCTCAGCAGCGCGGGAAGGTCCAGTTCGGACAGTACGCCCTCGGCCTCCCGCTGCAGGCGTTCCTGGCGTTCGAGGAGCACGCACTCAGCATAAGCCCATGATCAAGGCGTCCCTCAAGTCGTTAGAGCGACGTGAGGGACGCCTTGATCATGGCGCGCGGAGCGGCGTGCGACGGGACGTTAGGAGGCGAGGGCGTTGGGGCCGAGGAGGGCCTTGAGGTCGGCCATCAGCGCGGTGGTGGGGCTGACCCGGGTCGGTCCCAGGCGCAGCAGGGTGGACCGCGAACCGTTGACCAGCTTGACGTGCACCTCGGCGCTGCCCGGGTGGCTCTGCAGCACCTCGCGCAGGCGCTCGACCAGCGGCGGCGTGCACCGCGACGGCGGCAGCGCCAGCACCACCGGCTTCACCTCGTCGGCGGCGGTGATCTCCGGCAGCGACATGTCCATCGCCATCAGCCGCGGCTGGTCGTCGCGCCGGTCGACCCGGCCCTTCACCACCACGATCGCGTCCTCCGCGATGTACTGCCCGACCACCTCGTAGGTATTCGGGAAGAACAGCACCTCGACCGCGCCGCCCAGGTCTTCCAGCGACGCGGACGCCCACGCCCGGCCCTGCTTGGTGATGCGGCGCTGCACGCCGGAGAGGATGCCGGCGAGCGTCACCACCTGGCCGTCGGGCACCGAGCCCTCTTCGGAGAGCGCGGCGATCGTCATGTCGGCGGCCTTGACCAGCACGTGCTCGACGCCGAGCAGCGGGTGGTCGGAGACGTAGAGGCCGAGCATCTCGCGCTCGAAGGCGAGCAGGTCGGACTTGTCCCACTCGTCGGTGGGAATCGGCGGCGTGACCTCGATCGGGCCGCCGCCGGCGCCTTCCATGACCCCGCCGAAAAGGTCGAACTGCCCGTTCGCCTCGTTGCGCTTGGTCACCAGGAACGAGTCGATCGCGTCCGCGTGCACGGCGAGCAGGCCCTTGCGGCTGTGGCCCATCGAGTCGAACGCGCCGGCCTTGATCAGCGATTCCACGGTCTTCTTGTTGCAGGCGACCGGGTCGACCTTGCGCAGGAAGTCGTAGAAGTCGGTGTAGGCGCCCTTTTCCCTGCGGCAGCGCCGGATCGACTCGACCACGTTGGTGCCGACGTTGCGCACGGCCGCCAACCCGAACCGGATGTCGGTGCCGACCGCGGCGAACCGGGCGTTGGACGCGTTGACGTCGGGCGGCAGCACCTTGATGCCCATCCGCCGGCACTCGGCCAGGTAGACCGCGGACTTGTCCTTGTCGTCGCCGACCGAGGTGAGCAGGCCCGCCATGTATTCAGCGGGATAGTTGGCCTTGAGGTAGGCGGTCCAGTAGGACACCACACCGTACGCCGCGCTGTGCGCCTTGTTGAACGCGTAGTCGGAGAACGGGACCAGGATGTCCCACAGCGTCTTGATCGCGTCGTCGGAGTAGCCGTTGGCCTTCATGCCCGCGGCGAACGGCTTGAACTCCTTGTCGAGGATCTCTTTCTTCTTCTTGCCCATCGCGCGCCGCAGCAGGTCGGCGGCGCCCAGCGAATAGCCGGCCACCTTCTGCGCGATCGACATGACCTGCTCCTGGTAGACGATCAACCCGTAGGTGCCGCCCAGGATCTCTTTCAACGGCTCGGCCAGCTCGGGGTGGATGGGCACCACCGGCTTGCGGTTGTTCTTGCGGTCCGCGTAGTCGTTGTGGGCGTTGGCACCCATCGGACCGGGGCGGTAGAGCGCGCCCACCGCGGAGATGTCCTCGAAGTTGTCGGGGACCATCGAGCGCAGTAGCGCCCGCATCGGGCCGCCGTCGAACTGGAACACGCCGAGCGTGTCGCCGCGCGCCAGCAGCTCGTACGTGGGCTTGTCGTCGAGCGGCAGGTCTTCCAGGACCAGATTGATGCCCCGGTTGTCGCGGATCGCCTCCAGGCAGTCATCGAGGATCGTCAGGTTTCGCAGGCCCAGGAAGTCCATCTTCAGCAGGCCGATGCTCTCGCAGGCACCCATGTCCCACTGGGTGATGATCGCGCCGTCCTGCTCGCGCTTGTGGATCGGCAGCACGTCGACCAGGGGATCCCGGGACAGGATCACGCCGGCGGCGTGCACACCCCACTGCCGCTTCAGGCCCTCCAGGCCCTTGGCGGTGTCGACGATCTTCTGCACCTCGGGGTCGGACTCGTAGAGCTGGCGGAACTCCACCGCCTCCGGATAGCGCGGGTGGCTCGAGTCGAAGATGCCGGTGAGCGGGATGTCCTTGCCCATCACCGCGGGCGGCATCGCCTTGGTGATCCGGTCGCCCATCGCGAACGGGTAACCGAGCACCCGGGCGGCATCCTTCACCGCCGCCTTCGCCTTGATCGTGCCGTACGTGATGATCTGGGCGACCCGCTCCTCGCCGTACTTCTCCGTCGCGTACCGGATCATGTCGCCGCGCCGGCGCTCGTCGAAGTCCATGTCGATATCCGGCATGGACACCCGGTCGGGGTTGAGGAACCGCTCGAACACCAGCCCGTGTGCCATCGGGTCGAGCTCGGTGATGCCCAACGCGTACGCGATCAGGGCGCCCGCCGCGGACCCGCGGCCCGGGCCGACCCGGATGCCTTCCCGCTTCGCGTAGGCCACCAGGTCGGCGGTCACCAGGAAGTAGCCCGGGAAGCCCATGGAGAGGATGACGTCCAGCTCGTACTCCGCCTGGACGCGCCGGTCCTCCGGCACGCCGCCCGGGAAGCGCCGCTCCAGCCCGCGCATGACCTCCGCGCGCAGGTAGGACTCCTCGGTCTCACCGGCGGGCACCGGGAACTGCGGCATCAGGTTGCGCGACGCGAACAGGGCCGAGTAGTCGCCGATCCGCTCGGCGATCTCCAGCGTGGCGTCGCAGGCGCCGGGCACCTCCGCGTCCCACAGCTTGCGCATCTCGGCCGGCGACTTGAGGTAGAAGTCGCGCGCGTCGAACTTGAACCGCTTCGGGTCGGCGAGGGTGGACCCGGACTGGACGCAGAGCAGCACCTCGTGCGCGTCGGCGTCCTTGTCGTAGGTGTAGTGGAGGTCGTTGGTGGCGACCGGGGTGAGGTTCAGCCGCTTGCCCAGCCGGATCAGGTCTTCCCGGATGCGGGTCTCGATGTCGAGCCCGTGGTCCATCACCTCGAGGTAGAAATTCTCCGGGCCGAAGATGTCGCGGAACTCCGCCGCCGCCGCGCACGCCTTCTCGAAGTCGCCGATCCGCAGCCACGTCTGGACCTCGCCGGACGGGCAGCCGGTGGTGGCGATGAGGCCCTTCCCGTACTGCTGGAGGAGCTCGCGGTCGGCGCGCGGCTTGTAGAAGTAACCCTCGAGGCTGGCCCGCGACCCGAGCCGGAACAGGTTGCGCAGGCCGTCGGCGTCGGCCGCCCACATCGTCATGTGCGTGTAGGCGCCACCGCCGGAGACGTCGTTCTCCCCGCCGTCCGCCCACCGCACCCGGGTGCGGTCGCGCCGGTCGGTGCCCGGCGTCAGGTAGGCCTCCAAGCCGATGATCGGCTTCACGCCGGCGCCGGTGGCCTGCTTGAAGAAGTCGTAGGCACCGAAAAGATTGCCGTGATCCGACATCGCCAGCGCCGGCATCTCGAGCCGCTTGGTCTCGCTGAAGAGATCCTTGAGCCGAGCGGCACCATCGAGCATCGAATACTCGGTGTGCACGTGCAGATGCACGAACGAGTCAGACACCCTCGGCCCCCTCCCGTCGACTTCGGCACCCGAGCCTAGCCCCCGGGTCCGACAGCCGGCAGGGCGACACGGCATCCGGTTGTGCCATCTCGATCACGCTCGCTTTCCGTTGCATGATGCGGGACCGGGCGCGCGCGCCGGGCGACCACGCCCTACCGTGGAGCGGTCAGCGGCGCGTCGATCCGTCACATCGCTCGGGTATCCTCTGCCGCCGCGACTCACATGACGTACGGGGTGAAGGTGGACGGATGGTAGCGGAAGACTTGGTGGGAGACACCGCGGTTCCGACGCGCGCGCGGTCCACGGATGACACGATCACCGAGCCCCCGCCGGCGGCGCCCGATCCGGCCGATGAGCCGGCGGCGCCGGCTCCCGAGCCGGCCACGCCGGTCTCGACGGCGGTCGCGACCGCTGTCGAGACACCGGCAGAGATCGAAACCCCGGAAGAGCGAGAAGGATCGGCGGTACCGGAGAAGCCGGTCCGCCGGCAGCGGTGGCGCACCTGGCTGCGGGTGGTCTGGATCCCGCTGGAGATCGCGGTCTGCCTCGCGGCGGCGCTGTGGTTCCCGTACTGGGCGCAGGACATCGAGGTCGACCCCATGAACCGGGTCGGCCAGGTCAGCGGCCTCGCCGAGCTCCAGCTGCGGCTCGCCGCCGTGCTCGCCGGCATCGTGGTGGTGCTGGTGGTGGCGCACAAGCTGTTCAGCCCGTACTGGCGGGACGTGGTGGTGCGGGTGGGGTGCGCCATCGCGGCGGGCCTGTCGACCGGCCTGGTGGCGGGCGGCATCGCGATCGCGCTGCGCGACACGCCGTACCCGTTGTGGGGCGGCGGTGGCGACTACGGCTGGATCCTCGCCTGGGTCGACATGCTGCAGCGCGGCGAGGAGATCCCGGCCCACTACGGGCCGATGCCGTTCCACATCATCGCCGACTGGTCCGAGCGCTACGACCAGCTGCCGATCTTCGCGCTGAAGGACCTCCAGATCTTCGGCACCGCGCTGTACGGTCCCGCCGCCTACCTGGCCTGGCGGTTGACCCTCCGTCCCATGTGGGCACTCGGGATCGGCGTCATCGCGACCATGCCGTTCCTCGAGCCCGTCAAGCCGTACCCGCAGCTCACCCTCGTCGCGATGGTCCCCGTCCTGGTCGCGCTGCTGCACCGGGCCCGGCACGCCGACCGGCTGCACCCGCTGATGGCCCTGCTGTACGGGGCGTTGCTGGGCGGCCTGCTGGGGCTGCTGTTCCAGCTGTACACCGGCTGGTTCGTCTGGTGCGCGGGCGGCGCGGTGCTCGCGTTCCTGGTGATCACGCCGTGGCGGCGCGGCTGGCTGTCCGCACTGCTGCTCGGCGTGTCCGCGGTCCTGGTCTTCCTGCGCATCACCTGGACCACCGTGCTGGGCCTGCTCGCGCCCACCGGCGCCACCAACGACCGGTTCTTCTACTTCGACACCGACACCGAACCGACGTACTTCGCGATGTGGCGCAACGACCGGCCCGGCGCCGACCAGGCGTTGTGGCCGCCGCCCGGCGAGCTGGGTGGGGTCGGCGTGTTCACGGTCCTGCTGGCGCTCGGCATCGGCGCGGCGCTGTACTTCGGCTGGCGGCGCAGCGCGGTGATCGGCTTGGGCTGTTTCGCGCTGAGTGCGTGGGTCATGCGGATGTGGCTGGCCAGCGAGCAGTTCGAGACCATGACCGTGCGGCTGTACCCGCGCACCACCATGGTGCTGCTGCACTGCTCCCTGCTGCTGGTGGGCTTCGCCATCCTGTACGGCGTCCAGGCGGGCCGGCGCGCGCTGGCGCACCGGCTCACCGTGCCCAACCCGGGCGGCACCCTGCGCGCCAGCGTGCCCGCCGGCCTGATGATCATCCCGATCATGTTCCTCATCGCGTCGGCCGGTGACGCCACCGCCAGCCGGTACATGCCGGACACCACGCGCTTCGACAACGTCGGGTACTACTCCTGGGTGGCGCACATGAAGCGGCTTCCGGACGGCTCCTGCGCCCGCTGGGGCCTCGTCTACGGCTGCCGGCCCACCCCGAAGCCGCAGATCGAGAAGGACGTCCTGCCGAAGCAGTGGCCGGCCCAGCGCCCGGTCATCAAGCGCTAGACCCCACGAGGGCGGGGGCCGTGGGGTCTAGCGGACGAAGGGTTCGAGCATCACCGAGGCGGCCTTCAGCCAGGCCTCCCGGGTCTCCGGCTGCAGCTGGGCGTACTCGATGGAGGAGCCGGCCTCCAGCGCCGGGTCATACGGCACCACGGCGACCGCACGGGTGCGGCCCTCGAAGTGGCCGGCCAGGTCGTCGAGCAGCGGCGACTTGCCCGGCGTCGGGCAGGAGAGCAGGGTGACCGCATTGTCGGCCAGCTCGCTCATGCCCACCTCGTGCAGCAGGTCGATCATCCAGTCGGCGGTGAAGGCGGCGTCCTCCCGGGGCACCGTGGTGATCACCAGCTGGTCGGCCGCCTGGAGCACGGTCTGCCAGTTGGCGCTCTCCACGTTGTTGCCGGTGTCCACGCAGATCACGTCGTGGGTGCGGCGCATCAGCTCGAGGACCCGGCGCACGGTGTACTGATCCAGGCGCTGGGCGAACCGCGGGCTCTCCTCGCCGGCCAGCACGTCGTACGACCCGTCGGAGGCGTGCCGCAGGTAGTCGTCGAGGGCGTCCTTGAGCCCGACCCCGTGCTGCGACTCCACCTCGGCCAGATCGGCGATCAGGTGCCGGATGGTGCGCGCGTGGCGGGCGCTGCCGGCCCGCAGGCCGAGCGTGCCGCGCAGCTCGTTGTCGTCCCAGGCGAGCACGCCGCGGCCGCGCACGCTGCCCACCGTGGCGGCCGCGAGCACGGTCGCGGTGGTCTTGTGCACGCCGCCCTTCGGGTTGGCGAACGCCAGCACCTTCGGGTTGCCGAGGTCGCGCCGCAGCACGCTGACCGCGCGCTCCACCTCCGGGTCGGGCCGGCTCTGCCGCCACTCCAGACGCCCCGACGCCGGCGGGTATCCCGCGGGGGTGGCGGTCGTGACCGCGCCGTACCCGTTCGCGGGTGGTGGGGGCGGCGGAGGTGGTGGCGGCGGCGCCGGCGGCCGGTAGCGCTGCTCTTCCAGCGCGGCGTAGCGGCTCGGCGGGTAGCTGGCCGGTTCGTCGACGTAGCCGCCGCCCGGCGCGTACGCCTCCGGGCGGCGCGGCGGCGGCTCGGGATAGTCGCCGGGGTATCCGTCACCGGGGTAGCCGTCGGTGGGGTATCCCTCGCCCGGATAACCGTCGCCGGGGTAGCCGTCGTCCGGATATCCGTCGGTCGGGCGGGCACCGTTCGGATAGCCACCATTGGGGTACCCACGGTCATATCGCGCGTCCGGCGGATAGCCGTCGTCGTAGTCGTCGGCCTCGTACGGAGGCCGACCGTTAGTGCCCCGCGGCCGGGGCGGCGGACCGCCCGACGCTCGGCGCATCATGCCTTGTTGATCGACGACCACCTCAGGCTGCTCCCCGCTTCGGCTGCCGAGCAGGGCGCGGTCGAGCAGCGCCCGCCAACGTGGCGCTGGTTCCGCAGGCCGGCCCCAGCCGGTCTCGGTGCCCTCCACGGCTCGGCCCTCCCAGCGCCATCTCGGTCTCGCTTGAGCACCCCACAGAAACGCTCCGCTTCGTTCCGCGTTTCAACGGGGACCCCGCTGACAGGCTACGAACAAATCCTCTGTGAGACCACACCATCTCGCGCGCCAATAGACCCCCTTCGGCCCAGAGCACGAACGGGACCGGCCAATGGTTCAACGGTTCGGCTGACGACGGGATGCTGGTGACCGTTCACTAGGTGGGCGTGGCGGACGGGTCACTCGCCGGCGCGGACCCGGACGGCTCGGCCGTCACCGGTGCGCTCGGCGTCGGCTCGGCGGACGCCGGTGCCGCCGTTGTCGGGGCGGTCGACGGCTCCGGCGCGAGCGTCTGCGCAGGCGGCGGCGCCGTGGGCTCCGCCGGCGGGTCGCTGGGCACGCGGGCGTCGGCCGGCGGCCGCACCACGTCGTGCTGCTCGGGCAACGGCGGCAGGAACACCGCGCGATCGAGCCGCGTCACCTCCGGCGCGGGGTCCACGGCACGCACCTCCGGCCGGTCCGAGATCCGCCCGAGCGCCACCGGTGTGGCGCGAACCACAGCAGCGTATACGCAGGAACAGCCGGACCGGTACGCCTCCGCCTCGGCCGCGGCGATCGCGGCGCCGCTGTCGTAGACCCGCCGAAGATCCCGCTCCTGGTCACCGCGCCCGGTCAGCTTCCGGCTCAGCTCGCGGTAGTCGCGGGCCTCCGCCTCCTTCTTCACGGCGACCACCGCCATGCCGGCGGTGACATCGTCGGGGAGCCGCTGCGCCGGAATGCGCACGATCTGAGTCTGCGTCTCGGGCAGCTGCACCCGGCCGTAGACCTGCGACACCGTGAGGCCCTTCAGCACCGGCGCCAGCCGCTGCGGCGCCAGGTAGGCCGACAGGCTGACCAGCGCGTACGTCGGCCGGTCGGCCGGCGTCGACGCGGCCAGCGCGGCCAGCTCGCCACGGGCGGCCGCGACGTAACCGGGGATGGACTGGCCGTCGCCCACGCCGACCCGGACCACGTTACCGACGGTGGGGTCACCGGCCGGTGGCCGATCGGCCGCCCAGACGGCGGTGAGCAGCACCGCGGTCACCGAGACCAGCGCCGCGCCGGTGAGCACGCGCAGCCGCAGCCGCCCCTGCCCCAGCCGGGCCATGCCGGTTGCCAGCGGCGGCAGCAATCGGCTGTCCAACCGGCGCAACAGATCGCCAGCGCGCACGGCGTCGTACTCCCTCGATCCGTTCGTCAGGTGGCTAACCGGCCTCGCGGAGCACGGTCAGCGCATGCGCCAGATCATCAGGGTAGTCGCTGACGAAGCGAACCTCTTCCCCCGTACGGGGGTGCAGGAAACCGAGCGCCCGGGCGTGTAGCCACTGTCTGGACAGCCCCAACCGGGCGGCGAGTGTCGGATCCGCCCCATACGTCAGGTCACCCACGCAGGGGTGGCGCATGGCCGAGAAGTGGACCCGGATCTGGTGCGTACGGCCGGTCTCCAGCCGCACGTCGACGAGGCTCGCCGCCGGAAATGCCTCCAGCGTGTCGTAATGGGTGACGCTCGGCTTGCCACCCGAGACGACCGCCCACTTGTAGTCGTGCGTCGGGTGCCGGTCGATCGGCGCGTCGATCGTGCCCCGCAGCGGGTCGAGGTGACCCTGCGCCACCGCGTGGTAGCGCTTCTCCACCTCCCGCTCCTTGAACGCCCGCTTGAGCACGCTGTACGCCTGGTCACTCTTCGCGACCACCATCAGGCCGGTGGTGCCCACGTCGAGCCGGTGCACCACGCCCTGCCGCTCGGCCGCACCGCTGGTGGAGATCGTGTGCCCCAGACCGGCCAGGCCGCCGATCACGGTCGTCCCGGTCCACCCCGGGCTCGGATGCGCCGCCACGCCCACCGGCTTGTCGACCACCACGATGTCGTCGTCGCTGTAGACCACCCGCAGGCCGGGCACCGTCTCGGGCACCACCCGCGGCGGCACCGGTGGCGCCGGCAGCGTCACCTCCAGCCACGCGCCGGCGCTGACCTTGTCGGCCTTCGGCCGCGGCACGCCGTCGACCAGCGCGTCGCCGGCCTCGACCAGCGCGGCCGCCGCCGTGCGGGACAGCCCGAACAGCCGGGACACCGCCTGATCCAGCCGCATCCCATCCAGACCATCGGGTACCGGCAACGCCCGCGACGCCCTCACCGCACACCCTGCAAGGAAGGGCCCCTTGTTATCGCTTTATGCATAGGAAGGGTCCCCTCCTAACTCTTGCCACGGGTGCGGGTGCCGTCGCGCTGCCGGCCGGTGAGCTCCAGGATGACCGCGAGCAGGACGCCGCACACCAGCGCGCTGTCGGCCAGGTTGAAGATCGGCCACACCTGACCGTACGGGTCGAAGAGGCTGACCATGTCGACCACGTGCCCCTGGAAGACGCCAGGTGCCCGGAAGAGCCGGTCGAGGAAGTTGCCGAGGCCGCCGCCGAGCACCAGGCCCAGCCCGATCGCCCACGGCATCGAGCGCAGGCGCAGTGCCAGCCAGCTGATCCCGGCCACTACCCCGGCCACCACCAGGGTGAACACCCACGTGTGGTCGCTGCCCAGGCTGAACGCCGCGCCACTGTTGCGGGTCAGCGTCAGGTAGACGGCGCCGCCCAGCAGCCGTACTGGCTCGTGATCCTGCAGATTGGAGAGCGCGAGTTGCTTCGTACCCTGATCAGCCAGGCAGACGACGGCGGCCGTCGCCACAAGAGCGGTGACCGCGCACCAGCGCGCGGTCCCCTGCCTGCCCTCGTGCGGCGTCTCCGCCGTCGTCTTCGTGTCCGCCTCTGCGCTCAGCGCCGCTCCTCCAGTTGCTTACACGTCACACACAAGGTCGCCGACGGGAACGCGGCCAGCCGCTCCACCGGGATCGGGTTGCCGCACCGCTCGCACCAACCGTAACCGCCCTCGTCGAGCCGCTCCAGCGCCCGCTCCACCTGGCTGACCCGCTCCAGGATGCCGTTGGCGAGGGAGATCTCCTGCTCCCGCTCGAACGTCTTGGTGCCCGTGTCGGCCTGGTCGTCGCCCGCCGAGTCGGTGAGCCGGTCGCGCTGAAGCTCGGTGATCTCGCTCAGCATCTGATCGTACTCGTCACGCAACTCGTCACGGCGGGCCGCCAGGGCGGCTCGGATCTTCTCGGTCTCCGCGGCGCTGCGGGTGCCCTTGGCCGGCTTGCGGCTCGTGGCGGTCTTCGTGTCGGCAGTCTTCGCCATCGTCGCTCCCTTGTCCGCGGTCTGCGCGGCGGTCGGCGGGGCCTGGGTGGCCGCGGTCGGTCTGGTGGTGCCTTCAGCGCTACGAACGGATCGCGTCGTAGCCGCTGAAGCGGCGGTGGCCGTCCGTTGGGACGACCGGTTGGCCGTGGTGGTGCCGGCCTTCTTGCCAGGTGTCGCCTTGCTAGCGGTGGGTCTGCTCGACGCGGTCTTACCGGGCACGGTCTTACTGGGCGCCTTCTTACTGGGCGCGGTCTTGGTAGGCGCGGTCTTGCTGGACGCCTTCTTCGCCGGGGCGGCCTTGCTCGTCCCGCCCGCCTTCGCCGGCGCCTTGGTGGCCGCCGCGGTGGCCTTGGTGGCCGCCGCCGTGGTGGCCTTGGCCGCCGCCTTGCTGGCCTTCGCCGGCGCCTTGGTGGCCGGCGCCTCGGTGGCCTTGGTGGCCGACACCTTGGTGGCCTTGGCCGCCGCCGCGGTGGTCTTGGCCGCCTTCGCCGGCGCCTTGCTGGCCTTCGCGGCAGTCGCAGCCTTCGCCGCCGTCGGCTCGGCCGCCGCGGCGTTGCGCCCCGTCGCCTTGGACGTGGCTTTGCCTGCCGTGGCCTTGGTCGCCCCCGTCGCCTCGGCCGCCGTCGCCTTCTTCGCCCCTGCGGCTTTGGTCGCGGCGGACTGGGTCGCCCCCGCCGCCTTGGCGGTCCCCGCGGTCTCGGCCGACGCGGCCTTGGTCGCCCCCGTGGCCTTGGCCGACGTCGCTGCCTCGGCAGCCGCGGTCGACTTCTTCGCCGGGGCGCCCTTGACCGTCCCAGCCTTCGCCTTCGCCGCGGCTGTCGCCTTCGCCGTCGCTTTCGGCGCCGGCTTCTTTGCCGGCGCGGCCGCAGCCTGGTCCGCCCCCCGTGGTCCCGCGGCGCGCCCCACGCTCGCACCGCTCTTCGATGCCGCCTTGCGTGCGGCTTTCGCCCGCTCGGCCATCGCGATCCCCCACTAGCAAAACGGGCGCGCGGCGGACGCCGCGCACTCCGGTGGCTGGCAAGAATACGGAACGTGAAGACGTCCGACAACATGCCGCACCGCTGGTACCCAATTCAGCTCACCTTAAACCCACAAACCGGGCAAAGCACTCTCCTTTTCCCCTGCGGCCATGTCGCCCCCTAAGCCGCGCCAAGGTCAACACAACTCTTCAAGAGTTGGGGTGTCCTTCGGCCGGGACACCCCAACTCTTGAGGAGTTGTGTTGACCTTGGTCCCGGTGGGGGGACGGCCCTCGGGACAATGGGGGCATGGGCAGCGAGATCACGGTCGCGGTGCGGGTGAAGCCTGGTGCCGCGCGGGCTCGGGTGGGCGGGCGGCACGACGGTCCGTACGGTCCGGCCCTGGTCATCGCGGTGCACGCCCCCGCGGTCGACGGTCGGGCCACCGAAGCGGCCCGGCGGGCGCTCGCCGAGGCGCTCGGGATTCGACCCGCGAAGGTGACCCTCACGTCGGGCGCCGCAAGCCGGGACAAGCTCTTCACCGTCACCGCCGATGACGGCCTCGCCGACCGCGTCGCCGCCCTCCGCGACCCCCCTCCCCCCAGGTAAACGCGGGCCCCACCACGGGCCACACCCAGGTGTGGGCCCCCGTGT
>JBBEWH010000163.1:0-22469 GCA_037414955.1 Actinomycetes bacterium KLBMP 9797 | reverse complement strand
CCGCCGGCGGCGCCGCCCCCCGCGCCCCCCCCCCCCCATGAACACGGCGTCCCTCAAGTCGCTCTAACGACTTGAGGGACGCCTTGATCATGGGAGGGAGCTGATCACTCTAGTGGCCATCCAAGACAATGAGGCATGACCGACGGGCTCGAGCTGGCGCTGCTCATGGGAGCGGTGGTGGTGCTCGTCGCCGTCGGCGCGGTGCGCGTGTCCACCCGGATCGGCCTGCCCAGCCTCCTGTTCTACCTGGCTCTCGGCGTCGCGATCGGTGAAGCTGGGCTCGGCATCCAGTTCGCGGACGCCGAGCTGACCCGCAATCTCGGCCTCTGCGCGCTCATCGTGATCATCGCGGAAGGCGGGCTGACCGCCCGGTGGAGCCAGCTCCGGCCGGTGCTCGCGGTGTCCGCCACGCTGGCCACCCTCGGGGTCGTGGCCAGCACCGCCGTGGTCGGCGTGATCATGCACTTCACGCTCAACGTCGACTGGCGGCTGGCGCTGCTTTACGGCGCCGTCCTGTCGTCCACGGACGCGGCCGCCGTCTTCGCCACCCTCCGCCGGCTGCGCCTCCCGCCCCGGCTGGTGGCCACGCTCGAAGCCGAGTCCGGCATGAACGACGCGCCGGCGGTGCTGTTCGTCGTGCTGCTGTCCACCGCGCCCGTCGACCGGCACGCGTGGTGGCAGGACGCACTGCTCATCGGGTACGAGCTGGCGGCGGGCGCCGTCGTCGGGTACGCGGTGGGCGTGTGTGGGCGATGGCTCCTGCGGCACGCGGCGCTCCCGTCGTCGGGGCTGTACCCCATCGCGGCGGTGGGGCTCACCGTGCTGGCCTACGCCGCCGGCGCGGTGCTGCACGCCTCCGGCTTCCTGGCGGTGTACGTCGCCGGTGTGCTCCTGGGCAACGCCCGGCTGCCGCACCGGCGGGCGATCCTCGGGTTCGCGGACGGGCTGGCCTGGCTCGCGCAGATCGGGCTGTTCGTGCTGCTCGGCCTGCTCGCGTCGCCGAAGCGCCTCGACGACGTGCTGCTGCCCGCGATGGTGGCCGGCGTGGCGCTGGTGTTCCTGGCCCGGCCGCTGTCGGTGGCGCTGTCCGCGACGCCATACCTCGTGGGCCTGCGCGATCAGGCGTTCCTGTCGTGGGCGGGACTGCGCGGCGCGGTACCCATCGTGCTGGCGACCATCCCGCTCTCCGCCGCCGTACCGGGCGCGTCCGGCCTCTTCGACGCGGTCTTCGTGCTTGTGGTGATCTTCACGGTGCTGCAGGCCAGCATGCTCGCGCCGGTCGCCCGGTGGCTCGGGCTCAGCGTGTCCGCCGAGCCGACCGAGCTGCATGTGGAGACCGCCCCGCTGGACCGGATGGACGCGGACCTGCTCCAGCTGGAGGTGCCGCCGGGATCACGGCTGGCCGGCGTGCACCTCGACGAGCTACGGCTGCCGGCCGGCGCGGCGGTGACCCTGGTGCTGCGGGACGGCACCGGCTTCGTACCCGGACCGGACACCCGGCTGAAAGCCGGCGACAGCCTGCTGATCGTCTCGACCGCGCAGGCCCGGGACGCCGCCGAACGACGGCTGCGTGCGGTGAGCCGGCGCGGGCGGCTGGCGCGCTGGTTCGCCGAGCACGGCGACGAGGCCCGCCCCTCTCCATGATCAAGGCGTCCTTCAAGTAGTGAGAACTACTTGAAGGACGCCTTGATCATGGGGATGTGCGGTGGAGGAGGGCGCTGTCGGGTTCGCAGCGGCCGCACGGGGTGAAGCCGAGCTCGACCGCCTCGCCGACGGGCAGCGGTTCGCTCTCCCGCCCGAGCAGGTGTACGCAGCCGGTCAGGTGGTAGCGCGGCCGACCGTCGATGACCAGCACGTCGGCGGTCATCCGGGCCACCAGCGCCGCGTCGGCCGGCTCCACGAACTGCGCGGCGGGCTCGTCCGGCGGATCCTCGTCGTCTGCCAGGTCGGGCGGCGGCGCCTGCGGCTCGCGGTGCCCCAGCACCCCGTGGCTCGGCACCGCGGCGTGACCTTGGACCGCGGCCTGCCCCTGCGCACCGTGACCCGGCGCCCCCTGCATCAGGGGCGGCTCGGGCGGCGGCGGGACCATGGACCGGCGGGTGCCGTACAGCCCGGGTTGTTCCGGCTCCGCGACCGCGAGGCCGCGGGCGGGGCCGCCACCAGGACCGCCACCGTGAGCGCTGCCTGGGCCGGCCCCGGAGCCGAGCGCGGGGGCGGATCGTTCGGGCGGCTGGAACACCGGGCCCTCGTTGCCGTCGAGGCCACCGGCGAACCGACCACCAGGACCGCCACCGACGCTGTCCCCATGGCCGCCGCCCAGCCGCGCGGCGCGGTGGCCGACCGGCTCGATGATCCGGGTCTGGGTCGTGACCTCGCCACGACCGTCCCACTCCCCGTCGTCCTCGTCGTCGGCGTGGCCGGCACCCGCGCGGGCGGCGGCCGCCTGGCGGGCACCGATGACCAGCGCGACCGCGGCCAGCAGGCTCGCCGCGATGGAGCTGATCAGCAGGGTGCTCGATCCGCCGGCGAGACCGATCACGAGCAGCGTGACGGCGACGAGGATGAGCAGCAGGCTGGCGACTATCACGGCTCACCCCCACCGTCTCGGCTCTTGGTCGTTGGGTCTAACGAGCGACCGACCGACTCGTTAGGCGCCAGACGGAAAACCACCCCGCCCTAGCGGCCGCTTTCGAGACCCGCCGAACGGCTGCCCCCGTACGACCCGGCGAGGCCGGCGGTCGCGAGGCCACCGGAGCCGCCCGCGGCGCGGTTGCCGTCCGCCCGGGTTAACTCCGCCTCGAGACCCTGCCCCCGACCGTCGAGGTCGCGCAGCTGGCTCTCCAGGTAAGCCTTGAGCCGGGTGCGGTACTCGCGCTCGAACTGCTTCAGCTCCTCGATGTGCTTCTGCAGCGCGCTGCGCTTGGCGTCGAGGCCGCCCATGGCCTCCTGGTGACGCTGGCGCGCGTCGCGCTCGAGGGCGTCGGCCTTCGCGCGGGCCTCGCGGGTGACCTCTTCGGCCTTGGAGCGCGCGTCGGACAGCAGCTTGTCGGCCTCGCGCCGGGCGTCGGCGACGTGGTCGTCGGCGGTGCGCTGGGCCATCATGAGCACCCGCAGCGCCTGCTGCTCGCCGTCGCCGCCCACGCCACCCACCGGGCCACCGCTGGAGCGGACCTGCTCCAGCTCGGCCTGCATGGCGCGCGCGGCCTGCTCCGCAGCCTGCTTGTCACGCTGCGTGCGGTCGAGCTGCGCCTTGAGGTCGTTGAGCTCGGCGGCGAGTCGCGGGTCAGCGCCTGGGCCGGCTGGTGCGCCGCCACGGCCGCCGCCACGCTCCACCTGCGCGCGGAGCTCGTTGTTCTCTTCGATCAGACGAGCGAGTTCGCGTTCAACCTCGTCGAGGAAGGCGTCGACCTCCTCCTCGTCGTACCCCCGCTTGCCGATCGGGGGTTTCTTGAAGGCGACGTTATGGACGTCGGCCGGGGTGAGCGGCATCGAAACTCCTCGGGTCAGTTGCGGCCGCGTAGCGGCTGGTCAACGGACGTTCACCCGATGATCAACCGCTCTACCACGTACATCAGCACAAACAGAATAACCAGCAACACCAGGGAAGCTAGGTCGAAGCTGACAGTACCAATACGCAGTGGTGGGATCACACGCCTCAACGCCTTGAGGGGCGGGTCAGTGACGGTCCACACGGACTCGAGGCCTGCGGCGGCCCCCCGGCCGGGTTGCCAACGCCGCCCGTACTGGAGGACCGCCCCGAGGACAAACCTGGCCAAAAGACTCAGAAAAAAGACATACAACAGCAGATAGACGATCTGAAACACGATGTCGAGCACGGCTGGCGGGATCCCTCGGTCGGGTTAACTCATAGTGAAGAAGCCGCCCTCGGCGATCTTGGCCTTGTCTTCCGCGGTGACCTGGACGTTGGCCGGCGAGAGCAGGAATACCCGGTTGGTCACGCGCTCGATCGTACCGCGCAGCCCGAACGCCAATCCGGCGGCGAAATCGACCAGACGGCGGGCGTCGGCCTCGTCCATTTCGGTGAGGTTAATGATCACAGGCACCCCGTCGCGGAAGTGCTCGCCGATCGTGCGCGCCTCCCGGTACGTGGTCGGGTGCAGCGTGGTGATCTGGTAGCGCTGCTCCTCCTCCGCCACCACCGCCCGCTCGCGCAACTGCACCTGCGGCGCGAGCGCGAGGTTCTCCCGGGTCGGATACGCGACCGACGGCGGCTCCGGCGCGCTCGGTCGGGTGATCGAGCGCACGCTGGCCCGCTCGGCGCGGTCGAGCTCGTCCCGCTCGAGGTCGGCGCGCTCGCGAGCCCCGTGGTCGCGCGCCGCCAACTCGCGGGACGTCGGCTCACCGCGCGCGGCGGCCAGCTCCCGCGACAGCCGCGAGGACCGGGTGCGCGGCAGCGCCACCGGTTCGTCGGCCTCGTCCTCCTCGTCGGCGAAGTCCTCGGTGTAGCGGCTCTCCCGGTCCCGGTAGCTGGACTGCCGGTACCGCTTGTCGTAGCCGTCGTCGTAGGAACGGTCGTCGTCTTCCTCTTCGACGAGACCGAGCCACACACCCGCCTTGCGCAGAGCGCTCATGCGCTCACCTCCCTCCGCCGGGCGGCACGCCCCGACCCCCTGCGGGGGCGTCACCGATGGCGCACCTGAACCGGCATGGGTCCCCCTGCACGGAACCCGAATAACACTGATGTAGTTCGGTGCCCGCCGCCAGGCTACCGCAGCCTGTCACGCGTTCCGAGCACCGCGCTCCCGATCCGTACGTGTGTCGCGCCGTACCGGACCGCCGCCTCCAGATCGTCACTCATCCCGGCGGAGATCATGGTCGCCGCCGGGTGGTCGGCGCGCAGCCGCGCGGCGACCTCGGCCAGTTTCTCGAACGCCGCCTCGGGCGCCCAATCCATCGGCGCCACCGCCATCAGGCCGGCGAGCCGCAGCGCCGGCGCGGCGGCCACGGCCGCCGCGACCCGGTCGAGATCCCGGTCCGGCTCTGCTTGTCCGGACCCTGCCGCGCCCGCGAGCGCACCACCCCGGGTCGGATCACCGTCAATACTCAATTGCACGAGTACGTCGAGCGCCCGCTCCCGGCGCCGGTCGGCGGCCCGGGCCAGCGTCTCCGCCAGCCGGACGCCGTCGACCGAGTGCACCGCGTCGGCGTACGTCACCACGGACCGGCACTTGTTGCGCTGGAGCTGGCCGACGAAGTGCCACCGGACCCGCGCCCCGGCCGCCGCCACCGCCGCGGCCTTGGGAGCGGCCTCCTGGTCGCGGTTCTCCCCCACGTCGGTCACGCCCAGCTCGGCGAGCAGCTCGACGTCGCTGGCGGGGTACGTCTTGGTGACCACGATAAGCGTGACCTCCCTGACGTCCCGCCCGGCGTCGGCACACGCCGCGGCGATGCGCGCCCGCACGCGGGTGAGCCCGTCGGCAAGCTCGCCCCCCCGGCCGATCTTGCAGTTTTCAGGTGCCATCTCGGACATTCGAACCTGATTTCTGCAAGATCGCCGGTTAGGGGGGTCAGGAGCCGTTTTTCAGGAAGTCGGGGACGTCTACGTCGTCGAAGAGGACTCTTCGGGGGGCGGGCTGTGGTGGGGTCGGGGGTACCGGGGGGGCGGACGTGGGGAGGGGGGTCTCCGGGCGCGATGCCTTGCGGGGGGACTCCACCGGCTTGTATGCGGGGGCGCCGCCGTCGAAGCCCGCCGCGATCACGGTGACCCGCACCTCGTCGCCGAGCGCGTCGTCGATGACCGCACCGAAGATGATGTTGGCGTCCGGGTGCGCGGCGTCGGTGACCAGCTGCGCCGCGTCGTTGATCTCGAACAGGCCCAGGTCGGAGCCGCCCGCGATGGACAGCAGCACGCCGCGCGCACCGTCCATGCTCTGCTCCAGCAGCGGGCTGGAGATGGCCGCCTCGGCCGCTTCGACGGCCCGGCTGTCGCCGCGCGCGCTGCCGATGCCCATGAGCGCGCTGCCCGCCCCGCTCATCACGCTCTTGACGTCGGCGAAGTCCAGGTTGATCAGGCCCGGCGTGGTGATGAGGTCGGTGATGCCCTGGACACCGGAGAGCAGCACCTGGTCGGCCTGCCGGAACGCGTCCATCATCGAGATGCCCCGGTCGCCGAGCGCGAGCAGCCGGTCGTTGGGGATCACGATCAACGTGTCGCACTGGTTGCGCAGCTCTTCGATGCCCGACTCGGCCTGCACCTGCCGGCGCTTGCCCTCGAACGAGAATGGTCGGGTCACCACGCCGATGGTGAGCGCGCCCAGCTTGCGGGCGATGTTGGCGACCACCGGCGCGCCACCGGTGCCGGTGCCGCCGCCCTCGCCACAGGTGACGAACACCATGTCGGCGCCCTTGAGCACCTCTTCGATCTCGTCGCGGTGGTCTTCGGCGGCGTTCTTGCCCACGTCGGGGTTCGCACCGGCGCCGAGGCCGCGGGTCAACTCCCGCCCGACGTCGAGCTTGACGTCGGCATCGCTCATCAACAGCGCCTGCGCGTCGGTGTTGATCGCGATGAACTCGACGCCCTTGAGCCCGACCTCAATCATGCGGTTGACGGCGTTGACACCGCCGCCGCCAATGCCGACGACCTTGATGACCGCGAGGTAGTTGTGCGGTGGTGTCATCAGGCTGCCTTCCCCTCGGAGGTTGGGCGGCGCCGACCCGGCTGTGCGACGTCCGCTGCTCTGTACCACACGGGCGACGGCTAACCCTCACCCTCTACTAGAGGCTTACAGTTATGTCAACTACTGAGCCTCCACGGCAACGTATGCGGAGCTACCCCCTGATCCAAGGACCGCCTCGGCGTGTCGCCGGACGCTCTCCTCATGATCGAGGCGTCCCGGTCGTCGTCATCGCGACCTGAGGGACGCCTTGATCACCGGATCGTCACCACGTCGGGGGCGCTCACATCGATGGTGTCGCCCTTGCGGTTGAGCAGCGCGGTCGCCACCTTCGCCTTGGTGTCGCTCTCCGACGAGTCGCCCCAGACCACCGTGCGGCCCTTCGCCAGCTCCAGTTTGATCCGGGCCAGCCCTTCCACCGAGACCGCGGACAGCTGCCCGCGCAGTTGGTCGGTGAGCGCGGCGAGGACCCGCAGCGCCGCCCGCGTCGCCGGGTCCTCCGGGCCGGGGGTGGCGACCTTGACGAGCGGCAACCCCCGCGGCCGGGACCGCACCGTGTGGAACGCCACACCGTCGGCGTCGACCAGCGCGAACTGCTTGCCCCGCGGCACCGCGGCCACCGGCGTCCGCTCGCGCACCGCGACCACGATGGTGCGCGGCCAGTCCCGGGACACCGTCACCTCACCCGCCGGGGCGAGCGCCGCCACCCGGCGCTCCACCGCGTCGAGATCCACCCGGGCCAGCGGCTCGCGGTCCGGCACCGCGGCGGTCTGGCGTACCTGCTCGGCGGTGAGGATGGCCACACCGGTGACGCGCACGTCGCGGACGCCGAACACCGACGTGCCGTACGTGATCCAGTAGATCAGGCCGGCGAGCGCCAGCACGGTGCCGATGGTGGCCCAGGGCAGCGCGGCGCGGAGGCGCCGCCGCCGGGCCCGCGCCATGAACCGGCGGACCGAGGGCGGCACCGCGTCGCTGTCCGCCCGGACGAGGCGCCACCGCCGAGCCCGGCCGAGCCCGCGCCCACCCGGCGCCGTCACCGCACCACTCCCGCTCCCGTCTCATGATCAGGGCGTCCCTGTAGTTGTTCTAGCGACATGAGGGACGCCTTGATCATGGACGGGAGAGGGCGGCCAGGAGTTCGTCGCCCATCAGGGAGATGGGCGGGGCACCCATGGTCACCACCACGTCGCCGGGCCGGGCCCGGCGCACCACCTCGGCGGGCACGTCCTCCCAGGAGGGGACGAACACCTTGTGCTCGGCCGGCAGGTCGACGGCCGCGGTGAGGGCCGCGCCGCCCTCGCCCGGCTGCCGCACCTCGCCCGGCCCGAAGACCTCCAGGATGACCACCTCGTCGGCGATCGCGAGCGCGGTGGCCAGCTCGGCCTCCAGATCGCGGGTGCGGTAGACCCGGTACGGCTGGAACACCACGATCAGCCGGCCGCCGGCCGCGACCTCGCGGAGCGTCTCCAGCGCCGCGGTCATCGAGACCGGGTGGTACGCGTACTCGTCGTAGACCGCCACCGCGCCGGCCACGCCCTTGCGCTCGAACCGGCGGCGCACCCCCGGAAACGCGGCCAGGGCGCGGGTCGCCACGTCCAGCGGCAGGCCGAGCCGCAGCGCGGTCAGCAGCGCGCCGGCGCTGTTCAACCCGAGGTGCCGGCCGGGTACCGGCATCGTCACCTCGCCGAGCGCCTGTCCGTCCAATGTGGCCGCGTATCGCACACCGTGCACAGTGGACCGGATGTCGGTGAGCCGCAGGTCGGCGTCGGCCGCCTCGCCGTACGTGTGCACCGCCCGGCCCTCCGCGCGCAGCTGGACGGCCAGCGCGCGGGTGCCCTCGTTGTCGGCGCAGGTGACCACGAAGCCGCCCGGCTCGACCAGCCGCGCGAACTCGCCGAAGGCGGCCGCCAGGCCCGCCATGTCGCCGTACGTGTTGAGGTGGTCGGCGTCGATGTTCGTGATGAGGGCGACGTGTGGCCGGTACACGAGGAACGACCGGTCGCTCTCGTCCGCCTCGACCACGAAGTAGTCGCCGGAGCCGTGGTGCCCGTTGGACCCGGCCTCGGAGATCTCGCCGCCGATGACGAACGACGGGTCCTGCCCCGCCCGCTGGAGGATCGTCGTGACCATCGACGTCGTGGTGGTCTTGCCGTGCGTGCCGGCGACCGCGACCGCCTGCCGGCCGGTCATCGCCGCGGCGAGCGCCTCCGACCGGTGCAGCACCCGCAGCCCGCGCTCGCGCGCCTCGGCCAGCTCCAGGTGGTCCCGCGGGATCGCGGTCGAGTAGACCACGGTGTCCACACCGTCCAGATTGGACGCCGAGTGGCTCATGTGGACGGTGCCGCCGAGCGCGCGCAGGCCGGCCAGCGTCGGCCACTCGCGCAACTCGCTGCCGGAGACCGGGATGCCGCGGGTCAGCAGCAGCCGGGCCAGGCCGCTCATGCCGACGCCACCGACCCCGATGAGGTGGACGGTGCCGAGGTCCTCGGCGGTCAACAGGTCGCTCACTGCCCAGCCACCGCCTCGTACACGAAGTCGAGCAACGCCTCGTCGCCGTCGCGCCGGCCGTATCCGGACGCGGCGGCGCTCATCGCCGCCAGCCGCCGCGGATCGCGGATCAGCGGGATCACCATCCGTTCAATCCAGTCGGGGCTGAGCTCGCCGTCGTCGACGAGCAGCCCGCCGCCCGCCTCGACCACCGGCAGCGCGTTGCGCTTCTGCTCCTGGTTGCTGTGCGGGTAGGGCACGTATACCGCGGGCAGGCCGATCGCGGCCACCTCCGCGCAGGTCATCGCGCCGCCCCGGCACAGCATCAGGTCGGCCGCCGCGTAGCCCAGCTCCATTTCGGACAGGTACGGCAGCGTCACGTACGGCACGGGCAGGTCGGCGGGCACCGGTACCGGCTCGTTGCGGGCGCCGATCACGTGCAGCACCTGGACCCCGGCGGTGGCCAGTTCCTTCGCCGCGCCGGACACGGCCAGGTTGATCGAGCGGGCGCCCTGCGAGCCGCCGGACACGAACAGCACCGGCAGGTCCGGCCGCAGGCCGAAGTGGTTGCGAGCCTGCTCGCGGAGTCCGGCGCGGTCGAGGTGGGAGATCGTGGTGCGCAACGGCACGCCCACCACCCGGCCCTCGCGCAGCGCCTCGGCCTGCAGCGGCTGGTGCGGGAAGCCGAGCGCGACGTGCTTGGTGAACTTCATGCCCATCCGGTTCGCGACGCCCGGCGGCACGTTCACCTCATGGATCACGATGGGCATCTCGCGCCGCCAAGCGGCCAGATAGGCGGGGACCGACACGTACCCCCCGAAACCGACCACGACGTCGGCCTTGACCTCGTCGATCACCTTGCCCGCCGCGCGGGCCGACCGCCACATGCGGTCCGGGGTGCGGAGAAGATTCATGTTCACCGCGCGCGGGAGCTGGTAGGCCGGGATCTGCCGCAGGTCGTAGCCGGCCGGCGGGATCAGCTCGTTCTCCAGGCCCTTCGGCGTGCCGACGCAGGTGATGCGCACCTCCGGGTCGTGGCGGCGCAGGCAGTCGGCGAAGGCCAGCAGCGGATAGATGTGACCACCGGTCCCCCCTCCCGCCAGCAGGACCGACCGCAGCACGCCCATCACCGTCTCCTCTCACTCTCCGCGCCGGCCGGCGCCGGGGCCTTGACCGCCGGCTTCGCCGCCGACTTGCGCGGCGCCGGCAGCGGCGGCAACGGGGCCCAGACTAGTCGTACCCATCGGGCGGGCGGACGGGCGTTCAGGGCGCGGGCCGCGTCGGGCTCGGCGCGGGCGAAGGAGGCGAGCATGCCGACGGCGGCGAGCGTCACCACGAGCGCGCTCCCGCCGTCCGAGATGAACGGCAACGGCAGGCCGGTGATGGGCAGCAGGCCCACCACGCCGCCGACGTTGATGACCGCCTGGCTGATCAACCAGGTCGTGACGGCGGTCGCGGCGAACCGGCGGAACGGGTCGTCGACCCGCCGGGCGACCCGCAACCCCGTGTACGCCAGCACGGCGAACAGGGCGAGCACCACCACACAGCCCACCACGCCCAGCTCCTCGGCCACCACGGCGAAGATGAAGTCGTTGTGCTCGGCCGGCAGCCAGCCCCATTTCATGCTGCTCTTGCCCAGCCCGACGCCGAACCAGCCGCCGTGGTCGATCGCGTACCGGGCCTGGAGCGCCTGGTAACAGGTGCCCTGGTCGCAGTCGACCGGCGGGTTGAAGAACGAGGTCAGCCGGAGCAGCCGATAGTTCTCCTCGCCCTCCGCGCTGGACCCGCCACCCGCCGACGCGGCCGCGACCAGCAGGCCGATGCCGGCGAGCCCGAGCGCGGAGAGGGCGCCGAACACCCGCAGCCGCACTCCGGCCGCCCACAGCATGCCGGTCACCACGGCGAGCATCGGCAGCATGCTGCCCAGGTCGTTGTAGCCGACCAGC
This sequence comes from Actinomycetes bacterium KLBMP 9797, assembly GCA_037414955.1. Lineage (GTDB taxonomy): Bacteria > Actinomycetota > Actinomycetes > Mycobacteriales > Micromonosporaceae > Phytohabitans. Next base: position 11,398 of record JBBEWH010000163.1, on the reverse strand, counting down.
AGGAACAGCAGCGCCACCACCGGGAACAGCGGGGTGGCCAGCTCCCGCCACCAGCCCAGCGACGAGCCCTTGCGGGCCAGCAGGTCGGCGCCCCACAGCACGAGGCCGAACTTGGCCAGCTCGGACGGCTGCAACTGGATCGGCCCGACGTACAGCCAGAGCAGGTCGGCCTTGAGCGGCCCGAGCTGGACGACGCCGTCCAGGTCCTCGGTGAACCGGCCGTACACGACCAGCAGGTCGAGCACGGCGAGCAGGACCAGCGAGACCAGCAGGACGGGCCGGCCGATCGCCCGGAACGTGCGCGCCGGCAGCCGCTGGCAGGCCCAGAAGGCGACCAGCCCGACCAGCGCGAACAGGGCCTGCTTGGTGATCATGGTGAAGGCGTTGCCGTTGGTCACGTACGCCCGGACGCTGGTCGCGGAGAAGACCATGGTGAGGCCGATCACCAGCAGCAGCGCCGAGCTGGAGATCAACAGGTAGTAGGACGCGAGGGGGCGCTGCAGCAGCCCGCGCAGGGCGGGCAGCGGCCCTCCGTACTTCTCGTCCTCCCCCACGGCCCCATCATGGGCGTTGACGCGCCCGAACCCGCGCTACTCCCACTCGGGCGTGTCGCACGCGCCGCGTGCCCCCGCCCGCGCCGCGCGGCCCCCGCCCGCGCCGCCGCGGCGAGCCCCCGCCCCCATAGGGGAGCTCTATACCCGCCTCAGCGGGTATAGGGGAGCTCTCTTCGGAATTCACGCCCCACAGGGCTGCCCTTTGGGGGACGGGGGCGGCCCACAGGGCTGCCCTTTGGGGACGAGGGCAGCGCTGGGAAGATCATCCGCTGACGGCGGTGAGGAACTCGCTGTAGAAGAGGCCGAGGCCGATCGCGACGCCGATGCCGGCGATGATCCAGAAGCGGACCACGATGTTGACCTCGCTCCAGCCGGCCAACTCGAAGTGGTGCTGCAGCGGCGACATGCGGAACACCCGTTTGCCGGTGGTCTTGAACGAGGCGATCTGGATCACCACCGACATCGTGATGATCACGAACAGGCCGCCGATGATCAGCAGCAACAGCATCGTGCGCGTCGCCATCGCCAGCCCGCCGATCAATCCGCCCAGGCCGAGCGCGCCGGTGTCGCCCATGAAGATCCGCGCCGGCGACGTGTTCCACCACAGGAAGCCCACACACGCGCCGGCCGCCGAGGCGGCGATGAGCGCGATCTCCAGTGGATCTCGCACCGCGTAGCAGTAGTCCACGTTGTAGTTGGAGTCGGCACACCAGTGGCGGTACTGCCAGAACGCGATCAGCGAGTACGCCGCCAGCACCATCACCGACGCGCCGGTGGCGAGGCCGTCGAGACCGTCGGTGAGGTTGACGCCGTTGCTGGCGGCCATCACCACGAGCACGAAGATAATCACCGAGACGACCTTGCCGACGTTGAGCCAGTCGATGTCCCGGATGAACGAGATCGTGGTGCTGCCGACGGTCTCCGTGTTGGAGCGCCGCCCCTCCTGGTCGACCATGGTGCTCGGGAAGTAGAGCGCGATCGCGCCGAAGACGCCGCCGACGAGGGCCTGCCCGACCAGCTTGTACCGCCCGCTGAGGCCGCCGCTGTTGCGCCGCCGCACCTTCAGGTAGTCGTCGAGGAAGCCGACCGCGCCGCAGAACACGAACAGGCCGAGCAGCACCAGCGCGGTGATGGTCGGCCCGATCTGCGCGATCTGCGCCTCGGGCAGCGTGGTGAGGGCGACGTGACCGGCGACGTACGCGATCACGGTGGCCAGGATGAACACCACGCCGCCCATCGTCGGCGTGCCCTTCTTGCCCTGGTGGCTGGCCGGGCCGACGGACCGGATCGGCTGCCCGGCCTTCAGCGCGGTGAAGACCCGGATGCCGATCGGGGTGCCGAACAGGGACACCAGGAACGCGACCGCCGCCGCGACGATGACGGCTCTCAAGAAGGATCACCTACCGCGGGGCGCAACGCGTCCACCACATCCCAGGTCCGGTACCGCGAGCCCTTCACGAGCACCACGTCACCCGGGCGCAGTTCGCCCGCCAGCAGCGTGACCGCCGCGGCCTGATCGGTTGCCAGCACCGACTCTCCTTCCCACGCGGGCACCGTGGCCGCGCCGTCCAGGATCGGGGCGGCCGCGTCGCCGACCGCGACCAGCCGGTGCACGCCCAGCTCCGCGGCGAGCCGCCCGACCTCCTCGTGGCCGGCACGCTCATGCTCGCCGAGTTCCGCCATGTATCCGAGCACGGCCACCGTGCGGCGCTCCCCCGCCACCGACACCAGGCCGTGCAGGGCGGCGGCCGTCGAGGCCGGATTGGCGTTGTACGAGTCGTCGATCACCGTAACCCCGTCGGGGCGCTCGAAGATGTCCATCCGCCGGGTCGACACCAGCCGCAGCTCCGACAGCGCGGCCGCGAGGTCTGGCAACGGCATCCCGAACTCGCCGGCCACCGCGGCCGCCAGCAGCGTGTTGCCGACCTGGTGCCGCCCGGCGAGGGCCAGCCGCACCGGCGCCTGGCCCGCGGGCGTCACCAGCGTGTAGGCGGCCCGCCCGGCCGACAGCACGACGTCCCGAGCGCGGATCTCGGCGGCCGGGGACTCACCGGCGAGCAGCACCCGCGCCGGCGTGCGGGACGCCATGGCCGCCACCCGGGGGTCGTCCGCGTTGAGCACCGCCAGTCCGTCGGCGGGCAGCGCCTCGACCAGCTCGCCCTTGGCCTCGGCGATCGCGTCGACCGAGCCGAACTCGCCGATGTGCGCGACCCCCACGTTGATCACCACGCCGACCTTGGGCGGCGCCACCGCGCACAGGTGCGTGATGTGGCCCCGCCCGCGCGCGCCCATCTCCAGCACCAGGAAGCGGGTCTTCTCGTCGGCCTGGAGCGCCGTGTACGGCAGGCCCAGCTCGTTGTTGAACGTGCCGGGCGGCGCCACGGTGGGCCCGAGCCGGCTCAGCAGCTGGGCGATCAGATCCTTGGTGCTCGTCTTGCCGGACGAGCCGGTCAACCCGACCACGGTCAGCTCGGGCAGCCGGTCGAGCACCGCGCGCGCCAGCGCCGCCATCGCGGCCAGCTGGTCGTCGACGAGGATGTGCGGACCGGGTACCGGGCGGCTGGCCAGCACGGCCACCGCACCCGCGGCGGCGGCGACGGACGCGTAGTCGTGCCCGTCGACCTGCTCACCGGGGAACGCCACGAACAGACCACCGGGCGTCACCTTGCGCGAGTCGAACTCGACCGAGCCGGTCACCGGTACCGCCGGGTCGTCCGCGACCAGCCGGCCGCCCACCGCGGCCGCGACCTCCGCGAGCGTCAGGGGGATCATGCATTCCCTTCAGATAGTGCGGCGGCCAGCTCCACCCGGTCGTCGAACGGCAGCACCGCGCCGCCGACGTCCTGGCCACGCTCGTGCCCCTTGCCGAGCACCGCGACCACGTCGCCGGGTGCCGCGAGCCGGACCGCCTCGTCGATGGCGGCGCGGCGGCCGGCGACCTCGATCACCTTCGCCGACGCGCCGGCCGTGCCGGCGAGCACCTCGCGACGGATGGCCGCCGGGTCCTCGGTACGCGGATTGTCGTCGGTGACCACCACGAGGTCGGCGCCGTGCGCGGCGGCCGCGCCCATCAGCGGCCGTTTGCTCCTGTCCCGGTCGCCGCCGGCGCCGATGACGCAGATGACCTGGCCGCCGCGCGCGGCGGCCAGGTCGCGCAGCGCGGTCAGCGCGGCCACGATCGCGTCCGGCTTGTGCGCGTAGTCGACGACGCCGAGCACCGGTCCGGGCGCGTCGACCCGCTCCAGCCGGCCGGGAACGCCCGGACAGGCCGCGACGCCGCGCGCCGCGGTCGCCGGATCGATCCCGACTGCGGCCAGCGCCGCGATGGCCAGCAGCGCGTTCGCCACGTTGTGCCGGCCGGGCAACGCCACCCCGGCCGCCACCGCCCCGTCCGGGCCGTGGGCCATAAACAGCTGTGCGTACGCCGTGCCGCGCACATCGGTCGACCACCAGGTGGCCTGGGGATCGCCAACCGCTGAGTACGTCACCGTGGCGGGCTTGCGCAGCGGGGCGAGCGCCGGATCATCGTGGTTGAGGATCTCCACCCGACACCGGCCGTCGAAGAGCTTGGCCTTGGCGGCGAAGTAGTCGTCGGCGTCGGCGTGGAAATCCAGGTGGTCCAGGCCGAAGTTGGTATATCCGCCGACCGCGAACCGCACCCCGCCGACCCGGCCCATCACGAGGGCGTGGCTGGAGACCTCCATGACCACGGCGGTGACGCCGCGCTCCCGGGCCGCCGCCAGCAGCGCGTGCAGGTCGGTGGCCTCCGGGGTGGTGCGCACGCTGTCGACCGCCAGGTCACCGAGGCGGGTCTCGACGGTGCCGATCAGCCCGGTCACGTGGCCGGCGGCGCGCAGACCGGACTCGATCAGGTAGGCCGTGGAGGTTTTGCCGGCCGTGCCGGTGATGCCGATGACGATGAGACCTTTGTCCTCGTCCTCGGCCTCGTTCTCGGCCGTTGCCGCTATCCCCGTCGGGTCGCCGCCCCGCACGTCGGTCGGTGTCCCGGTCGGGTCGCCGTCCCGCACGTCGGTCGGTGTCCCGGTCGGGTCGCCGTCCCGCACGTCGGTCGGTGTCCCGGTCGGGTCGCCGTAGATCGCGGACGCGACCGTGCCGAGCACCGCGCGCGGGTCGGGCACGATGAGCGCGGGCAGCCCCGCCGCGGCGGCCGCCGCCGCGCCGGCCGGGTCGGTCAGCACCGCCACCGCGCCGGCTGCCTTCGCGCCCGGGATGAACTCGCTGCCGTGCCGGCGGGCGCCGGGCAGCGCGGCGTACAGGTCGCCGGGGCGCACGCCAGTGCTGGCGTGGGTGACGCCGGTGACCTGGGCATCGCCGGTGGCTCTGGCATCTGCGAGCGCCGCCAGCTTGGCCAGCGCCTGGGGGGTCACCCTGCGGGGGCGGAGATTGCCGGGCACGGCGCTAGACCCTACCCGCTACCCACCCACCCCGAGCACAGCGCCACCCACCAACCCTGATCAAGGCGTCCCTCAAGTAGTAAGAGCTCATCCCGTCGGTGAGGCAGCGGGTCCGCAGGGGTCTGTGGCCCACCTGCGGTGAATCTTGACGAGAAACGGTTCGATTCGAGCCGTTTCTCGTCAAGATTCACCGCGAGGAACCCGCAATCCGAACATATCGGCACGCCCACCGGCCGGCCGCAGGTCGCCACACCACCGCCGCGACCCATCGCGACTGTCGATCGACGAGAACCACGCCGACCAAGGGCTCGGGCACCTGATCTGAACCAAACCATGCACCCAAGCCCTAATGAGTTTTAGTGGACAGTGCGTTGATCGGTGGGCAGGACCTTGACCGGCGGGCACTGTGGGGCGCGCTTAAGCGGACGGCATCTCCGAGGGCATCACCAAGCTGAGCTCGGTCAAGGCACGGCCCGATCCAGGATGACGAATCCGACCGCTACCTCCTCAGCGCAGCGAAGACGGGGCCAAAACCTTGAGATTTCGCGACCTGTTCGGCGTTTACAATGATCTTGTCAAGCATTGACTCGTCGTACCGCATATCTCGGGAAAGTCCTACAAAACCAACGAGTGGACGACGAACGCCAGCGGGACCGGGATATCGTCTGTGGGCACTTCATCATCCAACGCAGCCGGGACGAGCAACTCGCCTTCGCCTGGGGAATCCTGTTCACGCATCGGCCCCAAAAAACTCCCGCATTCCCGAAATCATCGTTGGCATGTCCGAGACGATATTGTCAGGACTGCACACATGCCTGAACTACCGTCCGGAAGGTCGCGCAGAGATTGACGAATCAACGTGGCCGAGGGTTGCTGCCTCCGTCGGGACTAAACAATCGGCGCGGACCCCTTCGGAGATCGCAACCTTCTCAGCATTCACGATAACCTTATCTAGCGTCGGCTCATCATAACGTAGGTCACGACACAACGCGGCAAAAATCAGCCCTCGAACCGAAAACGAAACCTGCATCGGAATATCATTTACGGACACTTCGTCACCCAAAGCGGCACGAACCAACAATTCCCCTTCCATTTGAGGAATCCTATTAACTCCATCTACACCGTAAAAATTACGCAACTCGGCCACCATCGTGGGAATGTCTACTGCATCATTGCTTGGACTTACGCGTGCCTTCCGCAGTGCGCTTGCACGAAGGTACTGACCGATCAGCGTTGCGGGTGAGTTGCGCCTCCACCGCGACCTGAACGTACCTTCCCATCTCTAGTCCGGGCGCTCCATACGCACAGACACGTCATCACCCGGTACTTCTCGGCGAGCCGGCGGAGCGCCATGTCGCCCATGATCAAGGCGTCCCTGTAGTCGTTAGAACGACTACTGGGACGCCTTGATCATGGGTAGACGGTGAATTTGGGGGGTTTGGTTCCCGTTACGGGGACGCGGTAGTGGGTCAGGGCGTACTCCATCATGTCGCTGAACGCGGGCGCCGTCACGGTGCCGCTGGCGCCCTTGTTGGGCACGTGGGCGAACACCGCGATCACGTACCGCGGGTTCTCGGCCGGCGCCATGCCGATGAACGACGCCACCTCGCCACCGGCGTACTGCCCGTTCACGACGCGCGAGCCGGTGCCGGTCTTGCCGGACACCCGGTACCCGGTCACCGCCGCCTTCCGCCCGGTGGCGTCCGGCACGGTGACCACCGCCTCCATCATCTGCCGCAGCTCCCGCGCGGTCTCCGGGCTCAGCACCCGCCGGGTGGTGGGCGCCGGCGCGGCGGTGCGCTCCCCCTTCGGCGAGATGGTTTCCCGGACCAGGTGTGGCTGGACCCAGACGCCGTCGTTGGCGATCGCCGCGTACGCGGCGGCCATCTGGAGCGGCGTCACGTCGACGCTGTGCCCGATCGGCACCGACCCGTACGCCGAGCCGCTCCAGTCCTTGGGCGCCAGGACCCGGCCGGACGCCTCGCCCGGCATGCCCTCGCCGGTCGCCTGCCCGAGCCCGAACGCGCGCTGGTACGCGTACAGCTTCTCGGCGCCCAGCTTGTCGGCGATGTGGATGGTGCCGATGTTCGACGAGTAGGCCAGGATGCCGGGGATCGTCATCGGCGTCGCCTTGTACCCGGGCGGCGGGTGCGTGTCGTCGAACCTCTTACCGCCCTTGTAGAGGGCCGGCTCCACGGTGATGACCGACTGTGGCGTGATCGCGCCCTCCTCGAGGGCCGCGCCGATGGTGATCGCCTTGTGCACCGAGCCCGGGTCGACCACGAAGCTGGTCGCGACGTCGTCCCGGTCGGTCGAATCGCTCTTCTCCCAGTCGGCCGCGTCGTAGGTGGGGTAGCTGGCCTGGGCGAGCACCTCACCGCTGCGGGTGTCCATGACGACCGCCGCCCCGGTGTACGCCTTCACGCCGTCCATGTAGCTGGTAAGGGTGTTCTGCACCACGAACTGGAGGTCGCGGTCGATGGTCAGCTCCAGCGAGCTCCCCGGCTGGGCCGGCGTCACCCGGTTGTACCCGCCCGGGATCTCGGTCGCCAGGTCGCCCTGCCCGATCTCGTACACCCGCTTGCCGTTAACGCCGCGCAGCAGCTCGTCGTAGCGCGCCTCCAGACCTTCCAAGCCGTTGAGTCCGTCGCCGGTGAAGCCGATGAGGTTCGCGGCCAGATCGTGCCCGGGCACGTCGCGGCGCTCGTCGCGGCTCACGTCGATCTCCGGCAGGTCCAGCGCCTTGACCCGGTCGGCGGTGGGGATGTCGACGCCGCGGGCGAGGTACTCGAACCGGGACGCGCCGCCGCCCGGCCGGGTGCGCTTGCGCATCTGCTCGATCAGCTTGGACTGCGGGACGCCGAGCAGCGGCGACAGCGCGGCGGCCGTCTTGGCCGGGTCCTTGACCAGTTCCGGGTCGACCGCCACGTACCGGGCCTCGACGCTGTGCGCCAGCACCTTGCCGTTGCGGTCGTAGATGGCGCCGCGGGGCGCGGGGAGGTCCACCGTGGCCAGCCGGTCGTCCAGGCCCTTGGCGGTGAACTCCGGCGAGTCGGTGAACTGCAGCCCGACGAGGCGGATGCCGACCGTGGTGAAGAGCGTCAGCGCCACCACGGTGGCCACCCGCAGCCGGCGCCGCGAGTCGGCCAGCTTCGGCGGGGCGGGTGGGCGGCGCGGCCGCGCGACCTTCTTCGCCACCTTCTTGACGGCCTTCTGCGCGGCTTTCCGCGCGGGCGCGGCTTTCCGCGCGGGCGGCGGGCCACCCTTCGCCGGGGCGGCCTTCGTGGCCGGGCGGCGCGGTGGCGGTACCGGTGCCTCCTCCGGTGCCGGGGCGGGCGCGCGCCGCGGGGGCGCGGTTGCGCCGCCCTCCACCACCTGCAGCGCCGGCCGGAACGGGTCCGTCGTGCGCCCGGTGCGCGGCGTGCGGTCGCGCACGGTGCGGCCGCGGGGCGTGTACGCACGCGCCTCGGAGATGCCCGTGAAGCCGTCGCCGTCGTCCGCGCGGCCGGCACGGCTAGCGCCGCGGCATCGGCTACCGCCCCGCGTCCGGCTGGCCGGCAGTGCCCTGCTGGCCGGTGCCGTCCTGCTGGCCGGTCGCGTTCTGCTGGCTGGTGATCGCGGGCTCACCGTTCGCCGGTACCGGCATGCCGGTGATCCGGCCGTCCGGCAGCCGGATCAGCGCCGGCTGACCCTGGACCAGGCCCAGCGTGCGGGCCGCTGCCATCAGGCTGCCCGGGTCCTCGGCCTGGGCGATCTGCCGTTCCAGCTCCTGCTCCTTGACGTTGAGCGCGTCCTGCTGCTGCTGGAGCTTCTCCAGCCGGAACGCGTTCTCGTTGATCTTCGTGTTGACCATCAGGATGCCCAGCACGCCACCGACGACCACGACCAGGATCAGCGCCACGAAGGGCGCCCGCGGCACGGACACCGGCAGCGGCGGCGCGACCCGCAGCCAGGACTGCGCCTTGCTCGGCTGGCTCTGGTTCTCTGGTGCGGTTTGCAGAGCGGTATTTCCTTCGGTAATGTGCTGCCGCGCCGTGGTCCGGCCCCCCGACCGCGGTGCGATGCGCTTGTTCTTGTTCACGTCCCCTCCCCCTCCTCGTCTTGCCGTGCCCCCTGGTGCGACGCGCCTCCTCCTCTCTCCCTTGTGGACTGTTGAGGTTGGCGGAGCGGCGGGATCCGCCGGCGTGGCCGTTCGCGGTCGGCCTCGGTCGTCGGATCGATGTGCTCCGCGGCCCGCAGCCGCACGGAGGCGGCGCGCGGGTTGGCAGCGACCTCGTCGTCGCTCGGCAGTTCGGCGCCGCGGGTCAGCAACCGCAGCGTCGGTCCGGTGCCCGGCAGCTCGACCGGCAGGTCGACCGGGCTGGTGTGCCGGGCGCGCGCGGCGAGCGCCCGCTTGGTGATCCGGTCCTCCAGCGAGTGGTAGGACAGCACCACCAGGCGGCCGCCGGGCGCCAGGGCGTCCAGCGCGGCGGGCAGGGCCGCCTCCAGGGCGGCTAGCTCGCCGTTGACCTCGATGCGCAGCGCCTGGAACGTGCGCTTGGCCGGGTGCCCCCCGGTGCGCCGGGCCGGCGCCGGGATCGAATCCCGCACCAGCTCGGCCAGCCGCGCCGACGAGGTGATGGGCGCCTTTGCCCGCTCCCGCGCGATCGCCGCGGCGATCCGCGCGGCGAACTTCTCCTCGCCGTACACCCGGAGCACCCGGGCCAGTTCCGGGACGCCGTACGTGTTGACGACCTCCTCGGCGGTGATCCCGCGGCTCTGGTCCATGCGCATGTCCAGCGGCGCGTCCTGCGCGTAGGCGAACCCGCGGTCGGGCGCGTCGAGTTGCAGTGACGAGACGCCCAGGTCGAACAGGACGCCGTGGACCTCCTCGAAGCCGAGGCGGTCCAGCACGTCGGGCAGCTCGTCGTAGACGGCGTGCACCAGGTGGACGCGGTCCTCGAACCGCGCGAGCCGGGCGCGGGCGTGCGCCAGCGCCTCGGTGTCCCGGTCGAGTCCGATCAGGACGGTCGCGAGGTGCGCGGTGAGCACCGCTTCCGCATGCCCGCCGAGCCCCAGCGTGCCGTCCACGTACACCGTGCCGGGGGCGCGGTCGAGCGCCGGTCCGAGCAGGGCCAGGCATCGGTCGAGCAGCACTGGTACGTGCGTACCGCGAAGCTCCCCCATGTCGACCCCCAGACCTACGTCGTCCCGCATCCGCCCGGGTCCGCTGCGCGCCGTACGCCGTACTGCCAGATCCCCATCCGCTCTTCCCGCCCTCCGGGTGTTATCCCGCCCTCCGGAGAGGGCCGAACGCGCCTGGCATCGGGGAAGAGATGTCAGGTGCACGAGCGGCTGGAGATCTCGCAGTACGGCATGCCAGCCCTACAGTCCCCCGGGCAGCACCCCCTCTTCGATGTCGGCGAAGTCGTCTTCGCTCTCCGCGAGGTAGGTCTCCCATGCTTGCTTGTCCCAGATCTCCACCCGGCTGCTCGCTCCGATCACGACGAGTTCGCGGTTGAGCCCGGCATATTCCCGCAGGTGGCCCGGGATCGTCACCCGGCCCTGCTTGTCCGGCACCTCGTCGTGAGCGCTCGCGAAGAACACCCGGCTGTAGGCCCGAGCCGCCTTGTGCGTCATCGGCTGCTCGCGCAACTGGTCCGCGATGCGCTGGAATTCCGGTGTCGGAAAGACGTAGAGACAGCGCTCCTGCCCTTTGGTAATCACGACACCTCCCGCCAGCTCGTCCCGGAACTTCGCCGGCAGGATCAACCGGCCCTTGTCGTCAAGGCGCGGAGTGTGGGTGCCGAGAAACATTCGGCCCACCCCCTCGCCCTGCGCGGTGTCGCTCCCCCGGGCCGGCGAGCCCTCCCAGCCTCGCCACTGCGCCCCACTGTACTCCACTTCCCTCCACCCGCAACCGGAAACGCGGGTTCCCGCCACCCCCTTGTGGATCAAAATCCCTGCTCACGGACGGTGGAGCGGAGTGGAGGGTCAGAGACCCGACACAGCCCCGCACAAAGCCGCCCCCTCCCCCGTGAGCAGGTGCTCAAGCGGGGAAGGGGGCGGCTTTCCTGGGGGGAGGAGTAAAGCTGTGGGGGAAAGTGGAGGGCTCCCGGAGCGGCCGCCGCCAACTCCGGCGCCTCAGGCGGCGGCCCCACCGCTGGCGGCGGCATCGCTGGCGGCGCCGATCAAGGACACCCCCGCCGATCAAGGGCTTAGGCACCCGAAACAGAGATCGAACCACGTGCCTCAGCCCTTGATCGACGGATAGGGCCTTGATCCACGCCCCCGGCGGGCCGCCTCCGGCGGGGGCCCGCCCCGCAGGGCGGGCCGCCGCGGAGCGGCCCCCGGCGGAGCGGGCCCCGCGGGGCGGGCCCCGCGGGGCGGGCTGCCCCCGCGTGGGGGGAGCGGGGGTGGGGGGATGCCCGCCCCGCGGGGTAGTGGGGG
>JBBEWH010000162.1:0-56343 GCA_037414955.1 Actinomycetes bacterium KLBMP 9797 | reverse complement strand
TACCGCGATCCCGAGGTGCGGTTGCGCGCGTTGTTCGATGCCGGCACGTTGCGGCTGATGATGGCGCGTGATGACTCGGGCCTGTTGTGGGCGCGGGGGGAGATCGACGGCACGCCCGCTGTCGCGTATGCCACGGATGGCACCCGGATGGGTGGCGCGATGGGTATCGAGGGCTGCCGGCACATCGTGGACGCGATCGACACGGCGGTGCGGGAGCGGGTGCCGGTGCTGGGGTTGTGGCACTGCGGCGGGGCCCGGCTGGCCGAGGGTGTGGTCGCCCTGGACGGGGTCGGTCAGGTGTTCGCGGCGATGGTGCGCGCGTCGGGGCGGGTGCCGCAGATCTCGGTGGTGTTGGGGCCGGCGGCCGGTGGTGCGGCGTACGGGCCGGCGTTGACCGACATCGTGGTGATGGGCGGCGCGGGCCGGATCTTCGTGACCGGTCCGGAGGTGGTCCGGTCGGTGACCGGTGAGCAGGTCGACATGGAGCGGCTGGGCGGTCCGGAGCCGCACGGGCGGCGCTCCGGCGTGGTGCACATCACGACCAAGGACGATGAGTCGGCGCTGGAGTCGGCGCGTCAGCTGGCCGCCCTGTTGGGCAGCCAGGGCCGGCTGTCGCCGGCGGACGTGCCGGTGGGCACCGGTGACGGGCATGACCTGGCCGCGACGTTGCCGGCGGAGGCGAACCGGGCCTATGACGTCAAGCCGGTGGTGAAGGCGCTGCTGGACGCCCCCGGGGTGGAGTTGCACGCGAAGTGGGCGCCGAACATCGTCACCGTGTTGGGCAGGTTCGCCGGCCGCACGGTCGGGGTGATCGCGAACAATCCGATGCGGCTCGGTGGCTGTCTGGACGCCTCCAGTGCGGAGAAGGCGGCCCGGTTCGTGCGGATGTGCGATTCGCTGGGGGTGCCGCTGGTGGTGCTGGTGGACGTGCCCGGTTACCTGCCCGGTCTGGGTCAGGAGTGGGACGGTGTGGTGCGGCGCGGTGCGAAGCTGCTGCACGCGTTCGCCGAGGCGGTGGTGCCGCGGGTGACGCTGGTGACGCGTAAGGCGTACGGCGGGGCGTACATCGCGATGAACTCCCGTTCGTTGGGGGCGACCGCGGTGTTCGCGTGGCCGAACGCGGAGGTCGCGGTGATGGGCGCGTCGGCGGCGGTGAACATCCTGCACCGCAAGAAGCTGGCCGCCGTGCCGCCGGATCAGCGGGAGGCGCTGCGCGCGGAGCTGATCGAGGAGCAGACCCAGACCGCGGGTGGCGTCAACCGGGCGTTGGAGATCGGTGTGATCGACGACGTCATCAAGCCGGAGGAGACCCGCCGCCGCATCGCCGAAGCGATCGCGGCCGCCCCGGCCGCCCGCGGCGCCCACCGCAACATCCCCCTTTAGGAACGCCCATGAAGGACGGTCCATGCCCAGCAGCATCGCGCTCGCCGCGCACTTCTTCCTCCAACTGGCTGTCGTGCTCCTCGCCTGCCGCGCCTGCGGCCTGCTGCTGGTCCGGCTGGGCCAGCCGCAGGTCGTGGGCGACATGGTGGCCGGTTTCGTGCTCGGCCCGATCCTCGCCGCACTCCTCCCCACCGTCCACAGTGACCTGTTCCCGTCCAGCGGCCCGTCCACGCCCATCCTGTACGTGCTCGGCCAGCTCGGCCTGGTCCTGTACCTCTTCGTCGTCGGGCTCTCGTTCGACACGGGCATCCTGCGCGGGCATCTGCGGACATCCGCCACCACCGGTTCGGTGAGCCTCGGCGTGCCGCTGGTCGCCGGCGCGGGACTGGGCCTCGTGCTGTCCGACGCCGGCTGGTTCCCGGACGGCGTCAGCACCTGGCAGGCCATCCTGTTCACCGGTACGGCGATCGCCATCTCCGCGTTCCCGGTGCTCGCGCGCATGGTGTTCGAGCAGGGGCTCACCCGCACCCGGATCGGCACCATCGCGCTGGCCTGCGCCGCCATCGACGACGTGGCGGCGTGGATCCTGTTCGCCACCGTCCTGGCGACCGCGCGGCACGACCCGCTGATCGCGGTGCTGGCCCTGACCGGGGGTGTGGTGTACGTGGTCGTCGTGCTCGTGGTCGGCCGGCCGGTGCTGCGCCGGTTCGCGAGCTGGGCGGTGGTGGGCACCGGGATGCGCCCGGCCACCCTGCCCATCATCGTCACCGTGCTCCTGCTGTGCGCGTGGTTCACCGACGTCATGGGCGGCTACGCCGTGTTCGGGGCGTTCCTGCTCGGCGCGGTGATGCCGCGCGGGCAGTTCGCGGACCGGCTGCGTGACCGCATCGAGCCGGTGACCACGGCCGTGCTGCTGCCGATGTTCTTCGTCTACACCGGACTCCAACTGCGCCCGCAGGCCATCTTCACCTGGACGGTCCTGGTCGCTGTCGTCGGCGTGACGGCCACCGCGGTGGCCAGCAAGGGGCTGGCGTGCACGCTGGCCAGCCGGCACGGCGGACTGTCCTGGCGGGACTCGGTGTCGGTGGGCGCGCTGATGAACGCGCGCGGCCTGATGGAGCTGGTGCTCATCAACGCCGCGCTGGCCGCCGGCCTGCTGACTCAACAGCTCTACACAGTGTTCGCCGTGATGACCGTGGTGACCACGGTGCTCGCCGTGCCGCTGCACCGCCTCGCCCAGCGCGCCCTGGCTGGCGCCCTCAACCCCGCCTCCAGCGCACCTCGACGCGGCATTGCCAGCATGGTACGACGTCGCTGACCGTCCACCGTATCCGGTCGGCTGATCAGGAGAGGACCCCCCGTGAACGAGGAGAATGCCGTGGAGGAGTACGACATCATCGTGATCGGCGGTGGCCCCGCAGGGTCGTCCACTGCCGGCCTGCTCGCGTTGCGAGGGCATCGCGTGCTGGTGCTCGAGCGCGAGAAGTTCCCGCGGTACCACATTGGAGAGTCGCTGATCACCGGCGTGCTCGCCGTGGCGGACGAGCTGGAGATCCGGGACCGGCTGGAGGCGATGGGCTTCATCCACAAGCACGGCGGCACGCTCGTCTGGGGCAAGCAGAAGCAGAAGTGGGCGTTCTCGTTCATCGAAGGCGGCCCGTACCCGTACTCGTACCAGGTGCGCCGGGCCGACTTCGACGCGCTGCTGCTGACCCGGGCCCGCGAGCTGGGCGCGCGCGTCATCGAGGAGGCGACGGTCAGGGAGACGGTCGTCGAGGACGGTCGGGTGACCGGCGTCCGGTACACCGTGCGCGGGCTGGACCAGCCGCGGCAGGCCCGCGCCCGCCTGGTCGTCGACGCGTCCGGCCAGGCCCGGGTGATCGGCCGCCAGTACGCGGAGGTGTCGTGGCACGACGACCTGCGCAACGTCGCCGTGTGGGCGTACTTCCAGGACTGCCAGCGCCTCGACGGCGACGAAGCCGGCAATATCCTCGTCGAGAACGTGCCCGGCGGCTGGTTCTGGGGCATCCCCTTGTTCGACGGCACGATGAGCGTGGGGTACGTGACGCCGAGCCAGTACGCCTCGCAGTCCGAGCAGGGGCTGCCCGACCTCTTCCACGCGAAGGTGGCGGAGAGCACCGAGCTGAAGCGGCTGATGGCCGACGCGCGGCAGGTCAGCGCGTTCCGCTCGGCGCGCGACTGGTCGTACCAGTGCACGAAGTTCCACGGACCGGGCTGGGCGCTGGTCGGCGATGCCGCGGCGTTCATCGACCCGCTCTTCTCGACGGGCGTCGCGCTCGGCACGCTCGCGGCGCAGCAGCTATCCCGCACGCTCGACGTGGTGCTGCGCGAGCCGGAGCTGGAATCCCCGGCGCTCCAGCTCTACGAGGACGGGTACCGCCACTTCCTGGAGAGCATCATCTCGTTCGTCCGGTACTTCTACGACGGCACCCGCGACCTGGAGTACTACTACCAGCGCGCGCAGGCCATCATCGACCCCGAGCAACGGGTGTCGGCGCGCAGGGACTTCGTCACGCTGATCTCCGGCCTCTCCGGCGCGCGCCCCATCTTCCCGCTGCCGCTGGAGGAACTGCGTACCCCGAGCGCAGCCTGAGCGGGTCGCGACCGGCCCCGTACGGAAGGAATCATCGTCCTATGTCGACACGCCTAGGGTACCGCGCCGTCGCGGCGGTGCTCGCCACGGCACTCGCCGCGGTCCTCGCCAGCCCTCCGGCGGCCGCCCGGCCCGCGGCGCGGCCCGCCGGACCGGTGGTCGAGGTGGCCGGCACGTCCGCCGGATTCACCGTCACCGGGCGGTCCCGGCCCGGCCACGTCACGCTCGCCGCCAGCACCACGCATCCGGCCGGCGCGCTCTTCACGCTCGTCCGGTTGCGGCCGGGTGCCGCACTGGACGAGGTGCTCGCCAACCTCAACCGGGGTATCAACGGCGACCGCGCCGACTCGGTCGCTGGTGGCCTGGAAGTGCAGCGGCTCGCCGTGTTGCCCGGCAGCGCGGCGGTGCTGCCCGGAACGCCGGTGTCCGTCACCGCGTACCTCACCCGCGGGACGTACTACGTGGTGAACCTCCAGGACCTGCACGAGGGCGGCGTGCCGCAGGCCGCGGCGCGGCTGCACGCCCTCACCGTCGCCGGTACGCCAAGCGCCGCGCCGCCCCCGCGACCGGGCGCCGGGTGCGTGTTCGTCCGCGGGCAGGGGTGGGCCGCCTTCACGGTGCCGGACGCCGTGCGGAGCGGCGACCCGATCCGCATGGTCAACGCGATGCCCCAACTCGGCGAGGCGGTCATCCTGCCGGTGCGGCCCGGCACGACCCGGCAGCACCTGTGGGAGTTCTTCGAGGCCGCGAACCGGGGCGACTGGAGTGTCGAGATGCCGTTCACCGGTGGCCCGGTTGGCCTGCCGGTCGTGAGCCCCGGATACACCACCACCGTGGCGCTCACCCTGGCGCCCGGCGAATACGCCGTGACGACCTGGTACCCGAACTTCGCGGACGGGACCATGCTCGCCGCCCAGGGCCAGTTCGACCTGCTGACCGTCCTTCCGTGATCAAGGCGTCCCGCAAGGCCGTTCGCACGCCTTGAGGGACGCCTTGAGGGACGCCTTGGTCATCGGTACTGTCATCAGCGTGAATCGATATATTGCCGCGACGGCGGCCGTCGTCCTCGCGTCCTTCGCCGCGTCCGCCAGCGCCCCGGCCACCACAGTGGACCGCCACGCGCCCGCGCACTGGGTGGCCGGCTGGACCGCCAGCCCGGTCGTCGGCAGCCCGGTCCCGTGGAACGACTGCCCCGCCGGCGCCGGCCTCGCCGACCAGACCGTGCGGAACGTGGTCTTCCTCAGCGCCGGCGGCGAGAGCGTCCGGGTCCGCGTCACGAACACGTTCGGCACCCAGGCGATCCGGGTGGGCAGCGCGTCCGTCGCCGTCCAGGCCGCGGACGCGCGGGCGGTGCCGGGCAGCGTGCGGCCGCTGACGTTCAACGGCCGCCCCGAGGTGACCCTGGCCGCGGGTGGGCGCGCGCTCAGCGACCCGGTCAACCTCCGCGTGGCGCCGCTGAGCACGCTGCTGGTGAGCGTCTACGTGCCGCAGGCGACCGGCCCGGTCACCAACCATCCGTTCACCGCGCAGGGCAACTTCCTGGCGTCCGGCGACCGTTCTTCCCAACTGACGGGCGATGGTTATGGCTCGACGCCGTGCTGGATGCTCGTCGACGGCGTCGACGTACGCGCCGACCAGCGGGTCACCGGCTCGGTCGTGACGCTCGGCGACTCCATCACGGACACCTCCGCCACGACCGGCAACGCCAACCGCCGCTGGCCCGACTATCTCGCCCGCCGGCTGACCGCCAAGCGCGGCCCGACGTACGCGGTGGCCAACGCCGGCCTCGGCGGCAACCGGCTGCTCGCGCCGCGCGACGGCGAGGCGTACTGGGGAGTGCCGGCCCTGGCCCGGCTGGAGCGCGACGTGTACGCGCAGACCGGGGTGCGCGCGGTGATCGTGCTGGAGGGCGTGAACGACATCGGCTACGACGCCACCGCCGACGAGCTGATCGCCGGCTTCCAGCAGGTGATCGCGCAGACCAGGGCGCAGGGCCTGCGGGTGTACGGCGCGACGATCACCCCGTTCGGTGGTTCGTTCATCGAGACCCCGCAGCGGCTGGCCACCTGGCGCGCGGTGAACGCCTGGATCCGGGGCAGCGGCGCGTTCGACGGCGTGTTCGACTTCGCCCGGGCGGTGGCGGCGCCGGACAACCCGGAGGCGCTGGCGCCCGCGTACGACAGCGGTGACCACCTGCACCCCAACGACGCCGGCTGCGAGGCGATGGCCGCCGCGGTCAACCTGACGACCCTCGTGCGGTAACCCCCACCTCCCCATGATCAAGGCGTCCTTCAACTCGCGATAACCGCGTTTGGGCCGCCGGGTTTCCCCCCCCAATAAAACCGTCTCCCATCATGACTCAAAAACTTCTTGACCCACGCCTTGATCATGGGGAAGGTGGGGGGATGGATCAGCGCACGCGGCAGAACCGGGCCGCCTGGGAAGCCGCCGCGCAGAAGTACGTGCTGGAGCACGACGAACTGCTGGACGAGGCGCGGCACGGCTCGTCGCTCTTCCCGCCGGAGGTGGCGCTGCTCCGGCCACTCCTGGCGTCCGCGCCCACCGTCGTACACCTGCAAAGTGGTCACGGGCTGGACGACATCGCGCTGGTCGCCGCCGGCGCGCGGTCCGTGGTCGGCGTCGACTTCAGCGCGGTCACGGCGGCCGCCGCGCAGCGGCGGGCGGACCAGCTCGGGGTGGCCTGCCGCTACCTGATCGCCGCGCTGCCGGGTGCGCCGCTCCGGGACGGCTGCGCCGACCTGGTCTACACCGGCAAGGGCGCGCTCATCTGGATGCCGGACCTGGCCGCCTGGGCCGCCGACGCCGCGCGCCTGCTCCGGCCGGGCGGGCACCTGTTCGTCTACGAGAGCCACCCCATGGTGCCGCTGTGGGCCTGGGACGAGGACGAACCCCGGATCCGTCCGGACCGGGGCTACTTCGCGCGGAGCTTCGTCAACGACACGTTCCCCGCGCACGGCGCCGTGGAGTGGCAGGCGACCCTCGGGGAGATCATCAACGCGGTGCTCGCGGCGGGCCTGGCGATCCGCCACGTCGCGGAGTACCCGGAACCGTTCTGGCGGCCGGCCGGCCGCGACGCGGCGGCCTGGCGCGGACGCCTGCCGAACGCCTTCTCCCTGCTCGCCCACAAACCCTGAGCCTCGCCCACAAACCATGATCAAGGCGTCCTTCAAGTAGTCCTAACTACTTGAAGGACGCCTTGATCATGGGAGAGTGTCGCGTAGGCTGTTGATCATGACGGTCACTCTCGACGATGTTCGCGATGCCGCCGCGCGAATCAAGGGCGTCGCGCATCGCACGCCGGTGCTGCGCTCACGCACCATTGACCGGCTCGTCGGCGCCGAGGTGTTCCTCAAGTGCGAGAACTTCCAGCGGATCGGCGCGTTCAAGTTCCGCGGCGCCTACCACGCCGCCTCCCGGCTGACGCCCGCGCAGCTCGCGCGCGGAATCGCGGCGTACTCGTCGGGCAACCACGCGCAGGCGGTCGCGCTCGCCGCCCGTGAGCTCGGCAGCACCGCGGTCATCGTCATGCCCGAGGACACGCCACGGTCCAAGATGGAGGCCACGGCCGGGTACGGCGCGGAGATCGTCACCTACGACCGGTACACCGGAGACCGGGTCGCCATCGGCGAGGCGCTCGCCGCCGAGCGGGGCCTGGCGCTGATCCCGCCGTACGAGCACCCGCACGTCATCGCCGGCCAGGGCACCGCCACCCGCGAACTGGTCGAGGAGGTCGGCGAGCTCGACGCGCTGGTGGTGCCGGTGGGCGGCGGCGGGCTGATCGCCGGCAGCGCCACCGCCGCGAAGGGCCTGCTCGACCGGGTACGGGTCATCGGCGTCGAGCCGGCGGCCGGCGACGACACGAAGCGGTCCCTCGAAGCCGGGCGGCGGGTCTCGATACCGGTGCCGCGCACCATCGCCGACGGGCAGGCCGCGTCGGTGCCGGGGGAGCTGACGTTCTCGATCAACCAGCGGCTGGTCGACGAGATCACGCTGGTCACCGACGACGAGATCCGCGCCGCCATGCGCCTGGCGTTCGAACGCCTGAAGATCGTGATAGAACCCAGCGGCGCGACGCCCCTCGCGGCCCTGCTGGCGGGCCGCCTGAGCCCGACACCACCGCGCATCGGCGTGATTATCTCCGGCGGCAACATCGACGCCGCACGCTTCGCCGCGCTCCTGTCATGATCACGGCGTCCCTCATGTCGTTATAGCTACCTGAGGGACGCCTTGTTCATGGGGACTAGCCGAGTTGGATGGAGCGTTTCGCCATGCCGACCCAGTAGCCGTCGATCACCGTGCGCTGCGTCTCCAGCGCGTCGGTGCCGGCGCCCAGCGCGATGAACAGGGGCGCGAAGTGCTCGGTGCGCGGGTGGGCGAGCCGGGCGTCCGGCGCCTTGTGCTGGAAGTCCAGCAGCGCGTCCACGTCACCGGCCGCGAGCGCCTCATCGCCCCAGTGGTCGAACTCGGCCGTGAACGTGGGCACCGAGCCGTCGAAGCGCATCGCGCGCAGGTTGTGCGTGAAGAAGCCGCTGCCCACGATCAGCACGCCCTCGTCGCGCAGCGGCGCCAGCTTGCGGCCGATCTCCATCAGCCGCCGCGGGTCGAGGGTCGGCATGGAGATCTGGAGCACCGGGATGTCCGCCTCCGGGTACATCTCCACCAGCGGCACGTACGCCCCGTGGTCCAGGCCCCGGTCCGGCACGTCCTGGACCGGGGTGTCGGCGGCGCGCAGCAGCGCGCGCACCTTCGCGGCCAGCTCCGGCGCGCCCGGCGCGGGGTACCGCACCTCGTAGTACCGCCGCTCGAACCCGTAGAAGTCGTAGAACAGCGGCACGGTGCGGGTGGCGCCGATCGCGAGCGGGGCGTCCTCCCAGTGCGCCGAGATCATGAGGATCGCGGTCGGGCGCGGCAGACTCGCCGACCAGGCGGCGAGCTGGTCGGGCCAGATCGGGTCGTCGGCCAGCGGCGGCGCGCCGTGGCTGAGGTACAGCGTCGGCATCCGGGTCATGACCCCACGATACTTGAGACTTCAACTACCGACAACGTGGCGTAGACGACCACGTTGTCGAGGTAGCCGCCCCGGCGACGGTCGAAACGACCGCCGCAGGTCACCAGGCGAAGCGCGGCTGGCGCGGTGGTCGGCGGCGTGGCATGGCCACTGCCGTGGGAGATCTTGTCGCTTTAGCGTCGCTATCACGACGCCGCGGCGTCAAGATTCACCAAGTGCGAGCCCGCGGTGCGGTAGCGGAGGAAGACCATGCCGCCGGCGAAGCGGCGCTCGTCGGTCAGCTCGAGGTCCAGGTGGGCGCCTTCGGGGATGCCGCGCTTGCCGCCGCCGACGATGACCGGGGCGAAGAACAGGTGGCATTCGTCGACGAGGCCGGCCGCGAACGCGTGCGCCGCCAGGTCGGGCCCGCTCACGGTCAGGTCGCCCTCGGTGTCCGCCTTCAGTCGCCGGACCGCGTCGGGGTCGAAGGACCGCTCGATCCGGGTCCGCCGGGTGGACGCCGTGGCGAGCGTCCGGGAGTACACGATCTTGTCAGCCGCCTGCCAGAGCTCCGCGAAGTCGCGCATCAGGGGTGACTGGTCGGCGAGGCTCGGATCGGTCTCCCAGCCGACCATCATCTCGTACATCCGGCGCCCGTAGAGGAAGGTGCCGTACGGGCGGGTCAGGTCGTTGATGAACGCGTGCGCCTCGTCGTCGGGCACCGCCCAGCCGAAAGTGCCCTTCTCGTCCTCGATGTATCCGTCGAGCGACATGATCGCCGAATAGATCAGACTCCCCATGCCCGGGGACCCTACCCACACCCTCCATGATCAGGGCGTCCCGCACGTCGCTCTAACGACCTGTAGGTCGCCCCCTATAAGGCGGGGCGCCCTTCAGGCCTTCCAACGGCGGTGCCGCACGCCCTGATCATGGAGGATGGTGGGGTGGTGGAGGCGTTCGTGGTCGATGTCGACGAGGCCGTCCTGTCCGATCTGCGGGCTCGGATCCGCCGCACCCGGTGGCCCGACCCGGCGCCTGGCGAGCCCTGGTCGCAGGGCACCGACCTGGCATACCTGCGGAACCTGCTCGCCTACTGGGCCGACGGGTTCGACTGGCGCGCGCGGGAGCGGGAGCTGAACCGGCATCCGCAGTTCCGGCTCGCGCTCGACGGCCACCGGGTCCACTTCGTGCACGCCCGCGCCGCGACCGGGCAAGGGATACCGCTCATCCTCACCAACGGCTGGCCCAGCACGTACGCCGAGCTGCTGCCCTTGGTGCCGCGGCTGACCGACCCGGCCGCGCACGGCATCGACGGCCCGGCGTTCGACGTGGTCATCCCGTCCCTGCCCGGCTACGGGTTCTCCGAGCGCCCCGCGCGCACCGGCGTCAACTACCGGTACGTGGCCGGGCTGTGGCACCGGCTGATGCGCGAGCTGGGCTACGCGCGGTACGGCGTGGGCGGCAGCGACTTCGGCGCCGGTGTCGCCACCTACCTGGCGCTCGACGAGCCGGCCGCCGTGCGCGGCGTGCACCTGAGCACGACGGAGATCCCGCCGTACACCGGCCCCGGCTCGCGGCCGCTCACCGGCGCCGAACGGGCCTTCCGTGACGGGTTCGCGCGGTGGCGGCGCACCGAGGGCGGCTACCAGGAGATCCAGGCGACGAAACCACAATCCCTGGGGTACGGGTTGACCGACTCGCCCGCCGGGCTGGCCGCCTGGATCCTGGAGAAGTGGCGGGCCTGGGCGGACACCGGAGGCGACCTGGACCGGCACTTCTCCCGCGACTTCCTGCTCACCACCGTGACGCTCTACTGGGTCACCGGCACGATCACGCCGTCGATGCGGGACTACTACGACAACCGGTGGTTCGGCGATCCGATCGGGCCGGACGACTTCGTCCGCGCGCCGACCGCGTTCGCCGGGTTCACCCACCACTTCGCGCCCGAGGGCGAGCCGCCGCGGGAGTGGCTGGAGCGGCTGTACAACATCCAGCGCTGGACCCCGATGCCGCGCGGCGGCCACTTCGCCGCCGTCGAGGAACCGGATCTGCTCGCGGCCGACATCGCCGCGTTCTTCTCATGATCAAGGCGTCCCTCAAGTAGTTCTAACGACATGAAGGAGGCCTTGATCATGAGAAAAAGGATGCAACCGGACGGACCATCGCGGACGTTCAGGGGGCGTGACCAAACGTGGACTCGCCAGATTCCTGGCCATACCCGTGCTGCTCGCCGTCGGTGGCGTGGTGGTGCAAGCCCAAGCGGCGGAACCGGAAGCGCAGGCGGCGCCGCTGCCCGCCGGCAAGACGTACACGGTGACGCTGCTGACCGGTGACGTCGTCACCGTCCATACCCGACAGTCCGGGTGCCCGGCCGTGACGGTGCGGCCGGCGGAGCCCAGCGGCCTGCTGCACAAGAGCTGCGGCCCGGACGGGCACGTGCGGGTGATCCCCGGCGCGGTGGCCGGGCTCGTCGGCACGACGCTCGACGAGGCGCTGTTCGACGTGACGACGCTGATCGCCGAGGGGTACGACGACGCGCGCGCCACGGAGCTGCCGCTGATCGTCAAGCCGGCCAACGCCAAGGCCCGCGGCGCGTTCACCGCGAACCTGCGCGGCCAGCGCGAGCTGCGCAGCATCGGCGCGGTCGCCGGCCGCCAGCCCAAGGGCAAGCCGATGGCGACCCTGAGCGCGACCGCCAGCGCGGGCAAGGTCTGGCTCGACCGCAAGGTACGCACGACGGCGGCGAAGCTGGACCGCAACCTGACCCAGGTGTCGGCGCCGCGGGCCTGGTCGGCCGGGTACACCGGCAAGGGCACCACGGTGGCGGTGCTGGACACCGGCATCGACGCCACCCACCCGGACGTCGCCGGGAAGGTGGCGGCGACAGCCGACTTCACCGGCACCAGCCCGGACGCGGTCGACGGGCACGGGCACGGCACGCACGTGGCGTCCACGGTGGCCGGCACCGGCGCCGGATCCGGCGGGCAGCGCAAGGGCGTCGCGCCGGAGGCCGCGCTGGTGGTCGGCAAGGTGCTCGACGACGAGGGCGGCGGCTACGACTCGCAGGTCATCGCCGGCCTGGAGTGGGCGGCGCCGCGGGCGGACGTGGTGAACCTGAGCCTCGGTGGCTGGGAGGCCAGTGACGGCACCGACCCGCTGTCACAGGCCGTGGACGCGCTCACCGCGCGGCACGGCACGCTGGTCGTGGCGGCGGCGGGCAACGACCCGACCGACCGGTTGATCACCGCACCGGCCGCGGCCGCGTCGGCGCTGACCGTGGGCGCGGTGGACGGCGCCGACCGGCTCGCCGAGTTCTCCGGCCGGGGCCCGCTGATCAACACGCACGCCATGAAGCCGGAGATCGTCGCGCCCGGCGTGGACGTCGTCGCGGCCCGCGCGGCGGGTACCGCCATGGGGCGGGCCATCGACGCGCGGTACACCGCCGCGTCCGGCACCTCCATGGCGACCCCGCACGTCGCGGGCGCGGCGGCGCTGCTGGCCCAGCGGCACCCGGACTGGGACCCGCACAGGCTCAAGGCGGCCCTCGTGGGCGCCGCCGACCCGCTGAACGGCGCGGACCCGTACACCGTCGGGGCGGGCCGCCTCAACGCCGCGCGGGCCCTCGGCGGCGTGGTGGCGAACCAGGCCGTGGTGGACCTCGGCGCCGCCGGCGCCGAGGCGAAGCTGAACTGGGTGAACACCGGCGCGGGTGACGCGGCGGTCGCGCTGTCGGTCGCGGTGGTCGACCGGTTCGGCAAGGCGGCGCCGGGCGCCGCCGCGCTGTCCGAGACGGCGCTGACCGTCGGCGGCGGCGACTCGGGTACGGCGGTGCTGCGCGTCGACCGTGCGGGGCTGGCGGCCGGGTTCTACACCGCCACGGTCACGGCCCGGGCCGGCGACCGCACGGCCATCACACCGGTGTCCTTCTACGTCGAGCCGCCCAGCATCGACCTCACCCTCACCACGAAGCCGCTGCCGGACGCGCCGGAGGGCACGGACACGGCCGCGTACGTGTACCTGATCAACCTCGACGACCCGGCGATCTTCGCGGAGTACGTCGGCGTCGACGCGGGTGCGCCACTCACCGTGCGGGTGCCGGCCGGCCGGTACAGCCTCGCCGGCGCGATCTGGGAGTTCGGCGCCTCGGAGCGGATGGTGATGACCGGCGACCCGGACGTCTCGCTCACCGCGGACACCGCCGTCACGCTGGACGCCAGCACGGCGAAGCCGGTGCGGGTCGGCGTCGACGGGGTGGACACCACTCCCGTCGCGCTCGGCGTGCACTTCGAGCAGTTCGGCGAGCGCGGCCTCGGCTGGAGCAACTTCGCGTACGCGTGGGGCGAGGCGGCCGCCGCCGACTCGGTCTTCGCCGCGGCGATGGAGCCGGCGGGCGTCGGGGAGTTCCAGGCCTACACGGTGGCCGGGTTGGAAGCCGGCGGCACGTCGTTCTACGACCTCATCAAGGCGCACCCGGCCGGTCTCCCGGAGGGCGCGCCGTACCAGGTGACGGCCGCCGAGAAGGCCCGGCTGATCCGGCTCGACCAGCGCTTCCACCGGCTGGACGCGCCGGAGTCGATGACCGCGCACAAGCGGTACGGCATCAGCGCGAACGGTGGCCTGATCTCCGAGACGTACACCGAGAACCTGGCGGGCACCCGCACCGACTACCTGTCGCCGGGGTTCGGGTACATCGACGAGGCGTTCTACGACGGCGTGGTCACCCAGGAGGGGACGCGCACCTACGCGCCGGGCAGCCGGCACGAGAAGAACTGGGTACGCCAGCCGCTGCGCCCCGACTGGTTCGACGACTCGACCGCGGTGACCAGCGGGTGCACGCCCGCGCCGATCAGCCGCACCCGGGGCAACCTGCGCGTGCAGCTGGTCGACCTCGCCGACGAGCACCAGCGGTTCGACTGCCTGGACCCGGGCTGGTTCCCGGGCGAGACGAAGCAGCAGCTCACCCTGTACCGGGACGGCACCAAGATCGGTGCGGCGCCGTACTCGTTCGGGAACTTCGACGTCCCGGCGTCCGCGGGCACGTACCGGCTGGTCTACGAGGCCGACCACAGCGCCTGGCTGCCGGTCTCGACGCGGGTCGACACCGCGTGGACGTTCCGGTCCGCGGGCCCGCGCGGGACGGCGTCGGTACCGGTGCCGCTGCTGTCGGTCGACTACGCCCTGCCGCTGGACCTCGCGAACAAGCCGGCCGGCGCCACCGCGTCGTTCACGGTGCACCAGGCCCGCGGCGTGGCGCCGCAGCGCATCACGTCCCTCGCGCTGTGGACGTCCGTGGACGACGGCGCCACCTGGCAGTCCGTGCCCGTGACCCGGGCCGGCGCCACCCGCTTCACCGCGCCCCTTCCCACCACCGGCGCGGTCTCCCTCCGCGTGGCAGCTCGCGGTAGCGAGGGCAGCGCGATCGACCAGACCATCATCCGCGCCTACCACGGCGCCTGACCCCGCCCGCGCCCTGCCCGGCGGGCGCTGCCGCCCGCTCTGCCCCGCGATCAAGGGCTCCGGCACATGGTTTGATCTCGGATCCAGGTGCCGGAGCCCTTGATCGGCGCGGTTCTCCTTGATCGACGAGTCACCGCGGCGGCGGGTGCCACGCCGCCGCCGACCAGCTCGCGTACCCAAGCGGGTGAGGAACGCGTCGATCATGGGGTGTGTGGCGCGAAATGTCGGACTTCATGCCGTGCATGCCATGATCAACATCATAGGGTGGGGGCGTGGCGGAGTTTGCGGTGTGGGGGCCGGAAGTCCGGCGGTTACGGATCCGGCTCACCGGGCGGGACGTCGAGCTGGCGCCGGACGGGGATGGCTGGTGGCGGGCCTCGGTGCCGGCGGCCGGCCCGGGGACCGACTACGGGTATCTGGTCGACGACTCCGACGAGGTGCTGCCGGATCCGCGGTCGGCGTGGCAGCCGCACGGGGTGCACGGGCCGAGCCGGGTCTACGACCACGCCGCGTTCGCGTGGACCGACGCCGGCTGGCGGGGGCGGGCGCTGGCCGGCAGCGTGCTCTACGAGCTGCACGTGGGCACGTTCACGCCGGAGGGCACGTTCGACGCCGCCATCGGCCGCCTCGACCACCTGGTGGACCTGGGTGTCGACCTGGTCGAGCTGCTGCCGGTCAACGCGTTCAACGGCGTACACGGCTGGGGGTACGACGGGGTGTGCTGGTTCGCCCCGCACGAACCCTACGGCGGCCCGGACGGCCTCAAGCGGCTGGTCGACGCGTGCCACGCGCGCGGCCTCGGGGTGATCATCGACGCGGTCTACAACCACTTCGGCCCGTCCGGGGCGTACCCGCCGCGCTTCGCGCCCTATCTGGCGAGCGGGGAGAACACCTGGGGGCGGTCGATCAACCTCGACGGGCCGGGCTCCGACGAGGTGCGCCGGTACATCATCGACAGCGCGCTCGGGTGGCTGCGCGACTACCACGCCGACGGGCTGCGGCTGGACGCCGTGCACGCGCTGGTCGACCGCCGCGCGGTACACCTGCTCGAGGAACTGGCCGCGGCGGTCGACGCGCTGTCCGCGCGGCTCGGCCGCCCGCTGACACTGGTCGCCGAGTCCGACCTCAACGACCCGCGGCTGATCACGCCGCGGGCGGCCGGCGGGTACGGGCTGCACGCGCAGTGGAACGACGACGCCCACCACGCGCTGCACGCCCTGCTGACCGGGGAGCGGCAGGGCTACTACGGCGACTTCGGGTCGCTGGACTGCCTCGCCACCGTGCTGACCGGGGCGTTCTTCCACGCCGGCACCTGGTCGAGCTTCCGGAAGCGCACCCACGGGCGGCCCGTCGACCGCGCGCTGACGCCCGGGTACCGCTTCGTGGCATACCTGCAGAACCACGACCAGATCGGCAACCGGGCGACCGGTGACCGGTTGAGCGCCTCGCTGAGCCCCGGGCTGCTCCGGGTGGGTGCCACCCTGCTGCTCACCGCGCCGTTCACGCCGATGCTGTTCATGGGCGAGGAGTGGGGCGCGACGACGCCGTGGCAGTTCTTCAGTAGCCACCCCGAGCCGTCACTGGGGCGCGCGGTCGCGGAGGGGCGGCGGCGCGAGTTCGGCGCGCACGGCTGGCCGGCCGGCGAGGTGCCGGACCCGCAGGACCCGGACACGTTCGCCCGGTCCCGGTTGGACTGGGCGGAACCGGACAAGTCGCCGCACCGCGAGCTGCTCGACCTGTACCGGAGGTTGATCAGGCTGCGTCGCGACCGGCCGGATCTGGCCGATCCGCGCCTGGACCGCGTCGCGGTCGCGGTCGGTGACCAGACGCTCGTGGTACGGCGGGGGAGCACCGTCGTCGCCGCGAACCTCGCCCCGGATCCCCGCCGGATCGCGCTGCGGGGAGACATCCTGCTCGCCACCGAACCCGGCGTGACCGCCGCCGGCGGCGCCGTCGACCTCCCGCCGGAGTCCGCCGCCGTGCTCACCCTCCCATGATCAGGGTGTCCTTCACGTCGTGAGAACTACGTGAGGGACGCCCTGATCTTGGGGAGGGGGTGGGCTGTGCGTCGGGTCAGCGCGAGATGCGCAATGGGGTAATCTCTGCCGGAATGCCGACCCGCGCCAGATTGTGATGACTGATGATTGTCGAGCAGACGGTTCGTACTTCTGAGGGGCGCCCCGCCATGGCACACAGCCCGGCCGAGCCCGAGACTCTCGACGCGACCATCGTCCTGCCCTGCTACAACGAGCGGGACCACGTCGTCGCCGAGATCGAGCGGATCACGAAGGCGATGGACAACAGCGGGTTCAGCTACGAGCTGCTGGTCATCGACGACAAGTCGACCGACGACACGCTCGCGGTGCTGCGCGACGCCGAGCCGCGGTTCCCGCACATGCGGCTGATGGCGTTCCAGCGCAACGGCGGCTCCGGCACCGCGCGGCGGATCGGCTCACAGGAGGCGCACGGCCGGATCGTGGTCTGGACCGACGCCGACATGACCTATCCGAACGACCGGATCCCCGAGTTCATCCAGTACCTGGTGGAGAACCCGCACGTCGACCAGGTGGTCGGCGCGCGCACCAGCGAGCAGGGCACGCACAAGGCGCTGCGGGTGCCGGCCAAGTGGCTGATCCGCAAGGTCGCCGAGGTGCTCGCCGGCACCAAGATCCCCGACCTGAACTCGGGGCTGCGGGCGTTCCGGCGCCAGGTGTCGCTGCCGTACCTGCGGCTGCTGCCCCCCGGCTTCTCCTGCGTCACCACGATCACGCTGGCGTTCCTGTCCAACCAGCACCAGGTCGACTACCTGCCGATCGACTACGCCAAGCGGGCCGGCACGTCGAAGTTCCACTTCGTGCGCGACGCGTACCGGTACATCCTGCAGGTGCTGCGCATGGTGGTCTACTTCAACCCGATCAAGGTGATGATGCCGGTGGCGCTGACCCTGATCGGGGTGGGCGGCGTCAAGGCGATCATCGACATGATCCAGTACTTCTTCCGGGTCACCACGAACGCGATGCTGCTGATCGTCACCGGCTTGATCTTCGGGGGGGTCGCGCTGCTCGCCGACCTGATCGTCCGCTCCCGCCCCGACTAACCTCCCCATGATCAGGGCGTCCTTCAAGTTGTTAGAACTACTTGAAGGACGCCCTGATCATGACCGCCGCCTACAGAGCAGGCCTGCCCTCCCGCCTTCCCCTCCCGCCTTCCCCTCCCGCCTTCCCCTCCCGCCTTCCCCTCCCCGTCGATCAAGGCCTCGGGTACATGGTTCGATCTCTGTTCCGTGTACCCGAGGCCTTGATCGACGCGTTTGGCCTTGATCGGGGGACCTGTCGTCGCCTGCGGTGAGCCCGCACGTCGCTGCTGCATGCCCGCCGTCCGCCGCCGGCCGAACCGCCGCCCTCTGTCCGCCCGCCGCCGGCCGTCCGTTGGTCCCTGGCCGAACCGGTGTCCGCCGGCTGGCCGAGCAGTCGTACGCGTCCGCGGGCTTGGCCACTTGCTCCGCGGCCGCGACGCCCCTTACGCGATCTTGGTCTTATCGTCGTGTTCCGCATCAATCACGGACATAAGATCAACTTGCCGCGATTCGGCCTTGATCGCGTAGAGGGCACTGCGGTTTGGCCTGAGACGAAACTCGGCCGGACCTGCGCAAGAAACGTCAACAAGATCAACACAACTCTTCAAGAGTTGGGGTGTCCAGGCGACGAGAACACCCCAACTCTTGAAGAGTTGTGTTGATCTTGTCGTGAAAGAGCGGCTGTGCGAATCTCACTCACCTGCGGGTGGCCCGCAGGGCCAGGGCTTCTTGATCTCGGGGTAGGGGCGCGGTTCGGCGGTCAGGTCGTGCGGGAGGCGTGGCGGGGCAGTCTTATCGCGGAGGTGGATGTGACGCGGAGGCTGCTGGGCCGGTGCGGACGAGGCCGGCGCAGTGTCGATCAAGGGAATCCCCCCGATCAAGGGCGCAGGCACGTGGATCAGAGATCGAACCACGTGCCCAAGCCCTTGATCGGCGAGAAAGGGGAGCCGCCCTGGGGGCGCCCTGGGGGAGTGGGGGGATTAGGTTAGGGGGAGGTAGATGGACTTGGTTTGGGTGTATTCGAGGAGGCCTTCGGGGCCGTACTCGCGGCCGTAGCCGGACTGCTTGTAGCCGCCGAACGGCACGGTGACGTCGAGCATGCCCCAGGTGTTGATCCACACCATGCCGGCTTGGAGGGCCGCCGCCACCCGGTGCGCGCGGGTCACGTCGCGGGTGTGCAGGCCGGCGGCGAGGCCGAACGGCGTGCCGTTGGCCAGCTCGACGGCCTCGTCCTCGTTGTCGAAGGGCTGGACCGTGACGACCGGGCCGAAGATCTCCTCCTGCACGACGCGCGAGCTCTGCGCGACGTCGGCGAGCACGGTCGGCGCGAAGTAGTAGCCGTCGAGGTGGTCGAGGCGGCCGCCGCCGGCCACCAGGCGGGCGCCCTCCTCGCGGACCCCGAGGTCGACGTACGACTGGACCTTGTCGAGGTGGCGCTGCCCGGCCATCGGCCCGACGATCGTCTGCGGGTCGAGCGGGTCGCCCACCGGCACGTGGGTGGCGCCGCCGGCGACCCGGGCCAGCATCTCGTCGTACACCGGGCGCTCGACGAGCAGGCGGGTGCCGCCCATGCAGAACTGGCCGGTGTTGAAGACGAACCCGGACACGGCGGCCTGGGCCGCCGAGTCGAGGTCGGCGTCCGCGAAGATGATGTTGGCGGACTTGCCGCCCAGCTCGACGGTGACCGGCTTGAGGGTCTCGGCCGCCGCCGCGGCGATCCGCCGGCCGACCGCGGTCGAGCCGGTGAAGGCGACCTTGTCGACGCCGGGGTGGCGGACCAGTTGGTCGCCGGTCTCGGCGCCGCCGGTGACGACGGTGAGCACCCCGTCGGGCAGGCCGGCCTCGGCCAGCAGTTCCGCGATGCGCAGGGCGGTGAGCGGGGTCTCCTGGGCGGGCTTGTGGATCACCGTGTTGCCGGCCGCGAGCGCCGGCGCGATCTTCGACGTCGACAGGATCATCGGGAAGTTGAACGGCGTGATCGCGGCGACCACGCCCAGCGGCTCGCGCCGGGTGTAGGCGAGCGCGGGTAGCCCGGTCTGGCGGGTGGCGCCGTCGATCGAGTACGCCAGGCCGGCGTAGTACTCGAAGTGCGTGATCGTGTTGCCGACGTCGATCATCCGGCTGAACGTCAGCGGCTTGCCGGTGTCGGCGGTCTCGAGCTGGGCCAGTTCCTCGGCGTGCTCCTGGAGCAGCGTCGCCGCGCGGTAGAGCACCCGGGCGCGGTCGCGGCCGGCGAGGCCCGACCACACGCCGGTGTCGAAGGCCCGCCGGGCGGCGCCGACCGCCGCGTCGACCTCGGCCGCGGTGGCGTCGGGCACGGTGGCCACCACCTTGCCGGTGGCCGGGTTGATGATGTCGCGCGCCGGGCCGCCACCGGCGCGGTGTGCGGCCGGGACCGGGTACGTCGTCATGGCATCTACCGTGACGCACGTGCAACATGCTGTCAACATTTCGCTCGTGGAATATTCGAGCTAAGCTCCGACGGTCGTAAGGGAAACTGTCGAGGAGGATCCCGCCATGCCCCGTACCGCCACCGCCGCGCTGGTCGCCGCCCCGGACGCGCCGTTCACGCTCGCCGACGTCACGCTCGACGCCCCGCGCCCCGACGAGGTGGTGGTCCGCATGGTCGCCGCCGGCCTCTGCCACACCGACCTGTCGGTCCGCGCCGGTCGGCTGCCCTCCCCGTACCCGGTGGTCCTCGGGCACGAGGGCGCCGGCGTCGTCGAGGAGGTCGGCGCGGCCGTGACCGGCGTGGTGCCCGGCGACCGGGTGCTGCTCTCCTTCACCTCGTGCGGCCGGTGCGGCAACTGCCTCGCCGGTCACCCGGCCTACTGCGCCAGCTGGCTGCCGCTCAACCTGCTCGGCGGCGCGCGCGCCGACGGCAGCGCCACGCTCAGCGGCGCCACCGGCGAGCCGGTCGCGGGGCACTTCTTCGGGCAGTCGTCGTTCGGCACCTACGCCCTGGCCGACGAGCGCAGCCTGGTGAAGGTGGCGCCGGACGCGCCGCTGGACCTGCTCGCGCCGCTCGGCTGCGGGATCCAGACCGGCGCCGGTGCGGTGCTCAACGTGCTGCGCCCCGAGCCCGGCAGCACCCTCGCCGTCTTCGGCGCCGGGGCGGTCGGGCTTGCCGCCGTGATGGCGGCCGCGCTCGGCGGGCTGTCCCGCATCGTGGCGGTGGACGTCGTACCCGGGCGTCTGGATCTGGCGAAGGAACTGGGTGCGACCGACGCGGTGGACGCCCGCGACGGCGATGTCACCACCGCGCTGCGCGACCTGACCGGCGGCGCCGGCGTGGACTACGCCGTCGAGGCGTCCGGCAACGTCCAGGCGCTGTCGGCGGCCATCGACGCGCTCGCCGCGCGCGGCGCCTGCGCGGTGGTCGGCGCGCCGGCGTTCGGCAGCACCGTGGCCGTCGACGTCAACGGGCTGCTCGGCGGCAAGCGCATCATCGGCACCACCGAGGGCGACGCCAACCCGCAGCGGTTCATCCCGGTGCTGGTCGACCTGGTGCGCAGCGGCCGGATGCCGCTGGATCGGCTGGTGCGGCGGTTCCCGTTCGCCGACATCGAGAAGGCGGCCGAGGCGAGCCACCGCGGCGAGGTCCTCAAGCCGGTACTCATCTTTGAGTGACATATGTGGCGACGACCGTAAGGTGTAGGTTATGGCTTGACCTCGAACTCCGCCAGCTGAGCGCGGTACCGGTTGGCTTCGCCCGACCACTGGCGCAGCGATGTCGCGGTCAGGCGCACGTAACGCGCGGTCCGCGGCGCGAAACCGTACGACCCGCAGGTCGACGGCACCGGTTCGTCCGTCCGCGTGGTGGCGGTGGTCCAGGCGATGCCGTCCTCCGACACCTCGATCGCGAAGCTGAGCGGGTAGAAGTCGCCACTGGCCGCCGGGTACAGGTTGACCCGGCTCACCGAGGTCGGTGCACCGAGATCGACGGTGAGGGACTCCTGGTGGTTCACGGTGAGATCGTCGTTGCTCGACCATCCGCCGCCGCCGCGGTCGGTGACACCGTTCACCGCCTTGACCGCGCTCCAGCCGTGGGCCTCGTAACTGCTGGACGCCGACACCGGCGAACCCTCGGCGAGGCTCGCCACCTCGAAGACCTGCAGCTCCGCCAGTCGCAGCCGGTAGTCGTCGTCCGCGGGACCGGCCCGCAACGACGTCGCGTTGACCCTGATATAGGTGGCTTCGGTCGGCGCCAGCGCGAAGTCCTGCTGGCCGGCCGTCAACGGCGCGTCGGTGCGCACCACATGCGTCGTCCAGGTGACGTTGTCGGTCGACGTGTCGATCGTGAAGTCCACCGGCATCCCGTAACCCTCGGCGGTCGCGGGAAACAGCGAGACCGCGTTGACGGTACGCGGCGCGCCGAGGTCGACGGTCACCCACTCGGGGCGGTCGATCGGCGAGCCCGCGCTGGAGTAGCCGCCGTTGCCGGGCACCGGGAAGACCTTGCCGTCGACCAGTCTGGTCGCGCCCCACCCGGACGACTCGTCGGAGCTGGAGTAGGTGACCTCGGCACCGCGAGCGAGGTTGTCCGAGGTGAAGGGCCGGTCGTCGCCGTTGAGCCGGATGACGCGCAGCGCGGCCGGGCCCGGCCAGGGCCGGGGGACCGCTGAGTCCCTGTTGTTGGGACCGTGTTCGCGGCGCAGGACGTAGCCGCCCGGAGTGCCCGCGTCGCCGATCCAGCCGACCGACATCGGTCGCGGCGGGTTGACCGTCTCCGGCTCGTCCAGGCTCGCCGGCCACCACCGCTCGATCGCGGACGCCGGCTGGACCGCGACGCGCCGCAGGGTCGTTTCGTCGAGCACGAGCCGGCCGACACCGTACTGCACGTGGGTGAAGTCGATCCGGAGCGTGCCGGGTTGATCGCTTCCCGCCAAGCCCTTCGACAGCACGATGTCGAAGGGGATCGCGCCCGTACCCCGCAGGCTCCACCGGTAGTCCCAGTCGGTGCCCTGGACGATGTTCCAGGCGCCGGCCTGGTACCGCGCGCTGTAGAGCTGGCTGTGCCCGGCGGTGTCGTACTTGATGTAGGTCACGGTGGCTCGGTTGCCGGAGTCGAACCCGACCTTGGTGAATCCGTTCATCAGGCCCCCGTGGACGCCAACCGGGTCGACCACCACACCGGGCGTCCGCGGCGTGAACGGCAAGGTCACCGGCCGCCCCGACACCGTCGTCCAGTTGACGAGGTCCGCGCTCTTCGCATAGGAGACGTGGTGGTTGGTGCTGACGTCCGGTGAGTCGCGCCAGACCCACACGACGTGGAAGTTGCCGTCCGGCCCCAGGGTTGGGCCTTCCACATAGGCGCTGGCGTCGCGACGGCCCCCCGTCCCGTCGAACCACTTCTTGACCAACGGGCGCCAGGTGCCCCGCGCGGCGTCGAATCGGTTGATCAGTTGTGCGCCCTTCCCGCTGATCCCGGACCGGTAGGTGAAGTAGAGGTTCCCCGCCGGATCGGTGAGGAACTTCGGATAGGTCACCTGGGTCTCGTCGGTGCCCACCATCGACCGGAACCGTCGGAACGACGAGAAACTGTGCGGGGCGGTCATGCGGTAGTACTTGAGCGCCTCCCCGTGCATCGCCGCGGCGAGGTGGATCCGGTCCTGGCTGTCGATCTGCATCGCGATCGCGTGATGAGCCCCGGTCTGCCAGGTCGACCGGATGTCGGTGAACCGGCGGTACGACCAGGTCGGCTGGTCGGTGGGGCCGCCGGTCAGGAGCCGGTGCGCGACGGTGAGGTAGCGGTCCCGGTCGTAGTAGGCCACGTACTGTCGCGCGCCGGTGGTCAGGAGCACCGGCAATCCGGTGGGGTGGACCGACCACACCGGAGCGATATCGAGCTGACTGACCACCCCGGCGTCGGCCCGCGGCGCCCAGGCGTGGGTGATCAGAGTGAAAGACATCAGCGCCAGGATGAGAGCGGTCGCGCTTGCCTTCCGTGCGACGAATCGCATGGGACTCCCATCTCGCGCCGGTCGGACCCGGATCCGCGAATAGGAATACAACACCGTGATATGGGCGAAACGGACGCCTTGCCCGGAAGATACCCGCGTGGGTGGGCCGGGGTGCGCAGCGGCGCGCCGGAGACGGCCGACCGGACGGCCGCGCGGTGGACGCCGTAGGCTGTGCGAGCCCCATGTCCTCGTCCGGCCAAGGAAGCTTGATGACCCTGCCGCCCGCGCTGTCGACGGTCGCCGATCCGCTGACGCCGCAGGCGTCGACGGACGCCCCACCGCCCGTTCCGGACCGGTACGGGCGGCTGCTCACCGTCCTCGTGGTCGGGTCCATCGCGTTCTTCGCGCTCCTGGGCATCGGCTCGCCGCTGATCGGCCAGTCGGTCTTCGCCGCCACCGACGAGATGATGCTGGCGTCGCCGTACCGGGAGGTGTCCGAGCTCGCCGGCACCCGCCCGACGAACAACTACCTCGACGACACCTGGGACTCGGCGCTGCCCAACGAGCTGCTGTTCGCCGAGGAGCTGCGCGACGGGGAGATCGCCGCCTGGAACCCCTACACGGCGGCCGGCGTCCCGCTCGGCGCCACCCCGAACTACGCCCTGGCCTCACCGCTGACCGTGCCGTTCTACGTGCTGCCCGGCTGGTTCGCGCCCGGCGTCATGAAGCTCCTGGAGATCGTCGTCGCGGTCGGCGGGATGTACCTGTTCCTGCGCCGGCTGCGCGTCCGGCCGTCGGCGGCGGCGCTGGGCGGGCTGGCGTTCGCCAGCAGCGCCTTCCTGGTGGTGTGGACGAACTGGCCGCAGACCCGGGTGGCCGCGTTCATCCCGGCGGTGTTCTGGGCGGCCGAGCTGATCGTGCAGCGCCGCCGGGTCCGGGACGCGACCGTGCTGGCGCTCGCGGTGGCGGCGATGCTGGTGGGCGGGTTCCCGGCCGTCACCGGGTACACCCTCGCGACCGCCGCCTGCTACTTCCTGGTCCGCCTCTGGTGCACCCGCCCGGGAGTGGTGCGCGGGCTGCTCACCGCGGCGGGCGGGCTCGCCGGCGGCGTGCTGCTGGCCGCGGTGCAGCTGGTGCCGTGGGTGGTGCTCATGCGCACC
Source organism: Actinomycetes bacterium KLBMP 9797 (assembly GCA_037414955.1). Lineage (GTDB taxonomy): Bacteria > Actinomycetota > Actinomycetes > Mycobacteriales > Micromonosporaceae > Phytohabitans. The sequence goes on along the minus strand of JBBEWH010000162.1, from coordinate 31,742 downwards.
GCGTGGGTGGAGGGCCGAGGGCAGACGCCCGAGGACCACCTGGCGGTGGCGAGCCTGGTCACCGCGTTCGCGCCGTGGGCGCTCGGCTCGACCAACCCGGACGGGCCGGTGTACTGGTACCTCCCGATCAACCTGGTCGAGTCCGCGTCGTACGTGGGCGCCGCGGCCCTGGTCCTCGCGCTGGCCGGGGTCGCGATGGCGGTGCGGGCGCGCGCCACCCTGCCGGGCGGCGCCTGGGCGTTCCTGGTCGTGGCGACCGGCGGGTGGGTGCTGCTGATCTACGGCGGCGGCTTCCCGCTGGGCCTGGCGCAGCGCCTGCCGTTCCTGTTCTCCGACAACTTCGTCGGCCGGGCCCGCTGCATCCTCGGCTTCCTGGTGGCGGTGCTGGTCGCCGTCGGCCTGGAGCTGCTGCTCCAGCGCCGCGCGGCGGCGAGTCCCTCGGCCGCGCCGAGCCGGCGGTGGGCGCTGGCCTGGGCCGCGCTCGTCTGGGGCGGCGCCGGGCTCGGCTTGCTGATCGCGCTGCGCAGCGCGCGGCGGGCCGCGTACCGGGCGGACCGGGGGGACGGCGGCGTCCGGCTCGACCACCTGACCCAGGAGGTGGCGATCGGCGCCGCCCTCGTGGTGGCGGCGCTGGCCTGCGTGGCCGCGCTGTGGTGGCTCGGCCGCCGGGCCGCCGGACCGCACGGGACCGAGCGCCGCGGCGACGTGCTGCGGCTGCTCGCCGCCGGCCTGCTCCCGATGCTGGTCGCGGGGCAGGCGCTCAGCTTCGTGATCCCGTACTGGCCGCGCGCCGACCGGGACACGTTCTACCCGGTCACCGACACCCACGAGTTCCTCGCCGCGCACCTCGGGCACGAGCGGTACGCCAGCCTGAACCAGGCGATGGAGCGCAGCGTCGACAGCGTGCACAAGCTGCGCTCGGCCACCGGCCACGCGTTCACCGAGCAGGGGTACGGCGAGCTGATCCGCTCGATCCCCGGCGCGCGCGGCTACGCCTCCACGAACGTGGCGGTCGCGAACGGCACGTCCGCACTCGGCAACCGGGTGCTCGACCGCACCGGCGTCCGGTACGGCGTGGCGGCCCTCGACGCGCCGGTGCCGGGCGCGGTCCAGGACGCCCCGGCGGCCACCGGCACGACCACGCTCACGTCCACGGCGGTGACGGTGACGGTGCCGGGCCGCGGCGGCATCCGCGCGGTGCAGGTCACGCCGGTGGACTCGTCGGGCTGGGCGGCCACCGACCGGATCGCGGCGGTGGTCCGGGATGCCGGCGGCCGCGAGATCGCGCGCACCGACCGGCGGATCATGAAGACCACGGCCGAGGAGCCGCTGACCATCCCGGTGGCGGCCGAGGACGTGCCGGCCAGCGCCCGGCTCACCGTCTCGATCACGGTGACCGCCGCGGACGGCATGGATGTCCGCACGGCGGGTGGCCGGGTCGCGCTGGGCGTGATCCGCACGGCCGACGACGGCCTGCGGATCGCGTACATCGGCAGCACCATCATCTACGAGCGGGAGACCGCCCTGCCCCGGGTGCGCTGGGCGTCCGACCCGGTCGTGGAGCCCGACGGCGACCGCCGGCTGGCGCTGCTGAGCGGTGACACGCTGCGCGCCGACCAGGTCGTCCTGGACGCGCCGGCCGGGGCCGGCGGCGGCACGGCCGACGTCGCGGTGGGCAAGGACGGGCCGGACACCGTCGAGGTGTCGGTGACCGCGCGCGGCAGCGGATACCTGGTGCTGGCCGACCCGGTCCAGCACGGCTGGCGGGTCGCCGTCGACGGCAAGGCGGCGACGCTGCTGCCGGCCGACCACGCGTTCGTGGCGGTCGCGATCCCGGACGGCGCGCACACCGTGCGGTTCAGCTACGCCAGCGCGTACGGCAATATCGGCACCTGGCTCACGCTGGCGACCGGGCTCGCGATCGGCGGCGTCTGGGCGGCCGGCGCGGTGCGCGACCGCCGTCGCCGTGGCACGGAGGTCGCGTCGTGAAAGGCAAGATCAAGTCCTGGGTACGCGGAGCGGTGCTGGTCGTCGTCCTGGTGGCGGCGGTGGCGGCCATCGTGCGCAACTGGGGCGAGCTGTCCGAGGCGCTGCGCGAGCTGTCACCATGGGCGGTCGCGGCGGCGTTCCCGCTGTCCCTCGGCGCCATGGTCGTCAGCCTCTTCACCTGGCGCTCGCTGATGGCCGACTTCGGCGCCCGCCTGTCGGTGCGGGACGCGGCCCGGGTGTTCTACCTGAGCCAGCTCGGCAAGTACATCCCCGGCTCGGTGTGGTCCATGCTGAGCCAGGCGGAGCTGGCCCGCGACCTGCGGGTGCCGCGCCGCACCACGCTCACCGTCGGCGCGCTGACCATCGTGATCGCCCAGGGCGTCGGCCTGCCGCTGGCGATCGCGACGCTGCCGTTCGTGGCGCCGGCCGCCGCCGACGAGTACTGGTGGGTGGTGCTGGTCGCGCCGCTGTTCCTCGGCGTGCTGCACCCCCGGGTGCTGACCTGGGCGGTGAACCGCGCGCTGCGGTTGGTGCGCCGCCCGCCGCTGGACCACCCGCCGTCCTGGCGCGGGCTGCTGCGCACCGCCGGCCTGCAGGCGCTGGTCTGGCTCATGTTCGGCCTGAGCGCGTGGGTGCTGGTGCTCGGTCTCGGCGGCGCACCGGGCGAGGCGCTGCCGGCGGCGATCGGCGGCTACGCGCTGGCCCACTGCGTCGGGCTGCTCGCGGTCGGCCTGCCGGCCGGCGCCGGCGTCCGCGACCTCGCGTTGGCGGCGGCTTTGGCCTCGGTCCTGGACGCCCCGAAGGCGTTCGTCGTGGCCCTGGTAGCCCGCATGATCATCACCGTGGTCGACCTCTTGATGGCGGTAATCCAAATCCGCTACCGCCCGACGCCACCACCACCGCCGGACGCCGCGCCACCAGCGCCAGTAGCGCCTGCATCGGCGGTGGCGCCGGACGCCGCGCCAGGATCACCGGCAGCCGCTGCATCGGCGGTGGCGTCGGACGTCGCGCCACCGGCACCAGCGTCGCCACCAGCACCGGCACCAGCACCAGCGTCGGCACCGGCAGGGCCGGACGCCGCGCCAACGGCCGTCACCCCGGACGCCGTCCCATCGTCTCCCGCTTCGCGATCGTCGCAAGTCCCATGATCGTCGCCCGCCCATGATCAAGGCGTCCCTGTAGTCGTTGGAGCGAGGCGGCGAACGCGCGGGCGTTGTTGATCGAGGGCTTGTCGAGGCTGTTCCGCGTCGATCGAGGTCATACCGTGCCGAGTTGATCACAAAACCATGACGACAAGCCCTCGATCAGTGGGGCATCACGACGACATGCCCTCGATCAGTGGGGCATCACGACGACATGCCCTCGATCAGTGGGGCATCGCAACGACATGCCCTCGATCAGCGGGGCATCGCAACGACAAGCCCTCGATCAACACCGGGCGGCAGGTGCCGCCACGGAGCCGCCCGGCCGCGACGTCGTGCCCAGTCCTCGTTCGCCTTCGCCGGACCGAAGCTGGATCTAGTCGAGTTGAGGCTGCTATGACGCCCTAACTCGGCTAGATCCACTTCGTTTGCCGGCACAATTCAGGGTTAATCAGACATCGCTGGTTCCCGACCAGGTGAGGCAGCGGCGTCGCGGACATTGCTGTCAGCGATGTGCTGGGTCGGCGGCTTCCGCGAGCGCGACACCCCCACCGAGCCTTCAGTTCGCATTGGGCGGCCGTTCGGCGCGGTGTGGACCGCCGCCCCCGCGACGCGTGAAAGACCTCCCATGATCAAGGCGTCCCTCAAGTCGTTAGAACTACTTGAGGGACGCCTTGATCATGGCGTTACTCGGGGCGGCGGGCCAGGGCTACCAGGCCGGGGCCCTTGCGGGGGGACAGGCTTTGGAGGGCGGTGAAGGGAGCCACGCCGGCCTGGATCGCGAGGCCGGCCAGGCGCTTTGACGGTTGCAGGACGCGGCCGGAGCCTGCCGTGCGCTCCTCGGCGGTGCTGCCCTCCACGGTGCCCGTGCGGCGGCTGGCGAGCTTGTCCCGCACCGCGTCCAGCGCGTATCCCAACGGCCAGGCGTAGTGCCGCAGCGTGATGTCGACGGCCCCCGCCGCGGCCAGGCACGCGCCGAGCTGCTCGGAGCTGTAGCGCCGGTAGTGGCCGACGAGCTCGTCCCACGCGCCGAACCGCTCCGGGTCGGCCGGCACCGACAGCAGCAGGTGCCCACCCGGGCGCACCAGCGGCAGCCACTCCTCGAGCGCCGCCGCGTCGTCGGCCAGGTGCTCCAGCACCTCGAACGCGCACACCAGGTCGTACGTCCCCGGGTCCGGCACCTTGTGGTGATCGCCGTGCACCACCGTCCCGCCCGACGGGGTGATCTGGTCGTGCGCCGCCTGCCAGGACGTCTCGTCCGGCTCCACCGCCGTGTAGGTCGCCATCCGCGCCAGCCGGGCACCGAAGCCGCCGCGACCGCAGCCCAGCTCGAGAATCGTCGACGGCGCGACCTTGCGCACGGCGCTGCGGACCACCGCCCAGCGCAGCGCGGCGCGCGGGGCGAGCGGGGGGAGGGTCTGCGTCGTCATGGGCCTACCTTGGCATGGGGGCGCGCGCGTTCCCGCAGCGCGTGGACGGTTTCCGTCGGGCGGTAGCGGGCGCTCGCCAGCGCGTACCCCCGGGTCTTGAGGGCCGCGAGGCGGCCGCGGTCGGCGGCGAGCCCGCGCAGCGCGGCGGCCAGGGCCTCCGGATCGCCCGGCGGCACGAGCAGCGCCGCGTCGTCGAGGGCGGCGCGCTGCGGCGCGGTGTCCGACGTGACCACCGCGCACCCGGCGGCCAGCCCCTGGTACGCCTTGGTCGGCACCACCCGCAGCGCCTTGTCGGTGGTGCCGAAGATGCCGAGGCTGACGTCGTGGGCGGCGACCAGGTCGGGCAGCTCCGCGCCCGGCACCCAGTCGAGCCAGGTGACCCGCGGGTTCGCGGCGGCCAGTTCGCGGCAGCGCGCGTAGTCCTGCCCGGTGCCGACCATGGTCACCTCGACCCGGTCGTCGTCGGCGAGCGCGGCCAGCGCGGCGCCGATCGTCTCGGTGCCGTGCAGCGGCGTGAACAGCCCGACGAAGACGACTTTCACGGAGTGGTCGGCGCGCTCCGGGCGCTCCGCGCCGCGGCGGAACCACTCGTCGCCCGCGCCGACCGGCACGACCACGGCGCGCGGCGCGGCCGCCGCGGGGAGCGTCTCGGCCTGCGCGTCCGTGTCGACCACGACGAGGTCGGCGCTGCGCAGCGCGCCCCGGTCGATCCAGCGCATCAGCCGCTGCTTCAGGCCGCCGTCGCCGGCCAGGCCGCGGTCGCGCGCGGTGCCCGCGGCGGAGACGAGATGGTCCAAAACGATGGGGGTACGCCGGAACAGCAGCCGGGCCAGCCGCACGTCGAAGTGGCCGAGATAGCCGACGAGCACCGCGTCGACCCGCTGGTGGCGCCGCGCGCCGATGATCAGCTTGGTCCAGCAGCCGGCGAGCCGCCACGCCAGGACGGGCAACCGCCACGGCTGGCGCAGCATCGCCACCCGCTCGGCGGTCGACAGCCGCAGCGGCGCGTTGACCACGGCGACCTCGTCGCCGCTGGCCCGCAGCCCGTCGATGAGGACGGCCACCCGCGGATGCCGCTCGACGTCGAACGTCCCGAACGCCAGCCAATGCACGCGCAGAGCGTACCGGATCGCCCCGCCCCACCCCGCCCATCCCGCCCCCACGCCTTGATCACGGCGGGTCTTGATGCGGCGGGTTCGGGCACGGGGAAGGATGGGGGCATGACTGTACCCAGCGTCAGCCTGGCGAGCGGCGGGCAGATGCCGCTCCTCGGCTTCGGCACCTGGCAACTTCCCGGCTCCGAGGCGTACGACCCGGTGCGCGTCGCCCTCGACACCGGATACCGGCACCTCGACACCGCGACCATGTACCGCAACGAGTCCGAGGTCGGCCGGGCGCTGCGCGACAGCGGCGCGCCGCGCGACCAGGTCTTCGTCACCACCAAACTGCCCGCCGAGCTGGCCGGCGAGGAGCGCCGGACCGTCGAGGCGAGCCTGCGCGCGCTGGGCGTCGACCAGCTCGACCTCTGGCTCGTGCACTGGCCGCCGCACGGGGGCGCCCGGCCGGACACCTGGCGGGAGTTCGTCGCCGCCCAGCGGGACGGCCTGACCCGCGCGATCGGGGTCAGCAACTACAGCATCGCCCAGATCGACGAGCTGATCGACGCCACCGGGCAGGCGCCCGCCGTGAACCAGATCCCGTACAGCCCGGCCCTGCACGACTCGAAGCTGCTCGCCCAGCACCGCGAGCGCGGCGTCGTCGTCGAGGGATACAGCCCGTTCCGCCGCAGCAACCTGCGCGAGCCGGTGTTCACCGAGGTCGCGGAGGCGCACGGCGTGGCGCCGGCCCAGGTGATCCTGCGCTGGCACCTCCAGCACGAGATCGTGGTGATCCCCAAGTCGGCGACCGCCGAGCGCATCAAGTCCAACTTCGACATCCTCGGTTTCGAGCTGACCGCCGACGAGATGGCGCGCATCGACGCCCTCGGCGGCTAGCGCCGCGCCACGGTACGAGAGTCGGCGCGGATGGCGGCGACTCTCGTACCGTGGCGTCCGTGGATGATGTGCGGGTCGCGCTTCGGCCGGCCGTTGCCGCCGATTTCTGGCTGTTCGAGAGGCAGGCCGTCGACCCCGGCGCGGGCGGCGTATTCAACTGGTCCGGTTTCAAGGACGTCGGGCGGATGCGGCGCCGTTTCGACGAGAACGGCCTGGTCGGCCCGGATGACGGATGCCTCATCGTGGTCGCCGGCGAGACCGTCGCGGGCACCGTGGTGTGGCACAAGGCGGTCTACGGGGCACCGGCCTGGTCGTGCTGGAACATCGGCATCTCCTTACTGCCGGAGCACCGCGGCCGGGGCGTCGGCACCCGCGCGCAGCGGCAGCTCGTCTCGTACCTGCTGGACACCACTCCGGTGACGCGCATCGAGGCCTACACGGACGTCGAGAACCACGCGGAGCAGCGGGCCTTGGAGAAGGCGGGTTTCGTCCGGGAGGGGACGCTGCGATCCACGCAGTTCCGTGAGGGACGGTGGCGGGACATGGTGATCTACAGCGTGCTGCGGGACGAGGCCCGATCTGGATCTTGACGTCACACAGTGTGACCGGTCACACTGTTCGCCACATCGCCGCCGCGTCACGGGAGGTCACCGGGCCATGGAGCCGACGGAAGAGGTCATCCGGTGGGGGCATGGCGCCCTCGAGGTCGTCTTGGGGATCGCCGGTGACGCGCCCGTGCGGCTGCTGGGCGTGTCGGACCAGCCGGACACCGCGTGCCGCGCGGACGGCCCGCCGCTCGTCGAGATCATGACCGCCGCCACCGGCCGGTCGCCGTCGAGCCTGCGGTACTGCGAGACCGAGGTCGGCCGCCGGCTGCGCTACGTCGGCCATCACGGCTCCCGGGACGGGGCCTGGCACCGGCTCCGGTTGGACCTGGCCGACCCGGTCACCGGCCTCGCCGTACAGGTGACTCTGGAGTCCGCGGACGGCGTACCCGCGCTGCGGTCGCGGACCCGGGTGCGCAACGCCAGCGACGAGCCGGTGGTGCTGCTCGCCGTCACGTCGCTGTCGGTCGGCGCGTTCGCGCCGGCCGACGAGACCGAGCTGCTGTGGGCGGAGAGCGACTGGCTCGCGGAGGGCCGGTGGCACCGGACGCCGGTACGCGCCGCCGGCCTCGCCGACCTCAACCTCGGGGCGCACGGCCAGGATCCGCGCGGCCGGGTCACCGCGACCAGCCACGGCACGTGGTCGTCCGGCAGCCGGCTGCCCACCGGCGGCCTGTCCACGAAGGACCGCGTGTGGCTGTGGCAGGTCGAGCACAACGGCGCCTGGCACTGGGAGGTGGGGGAGCGGCGGGACGGTGTGTCCGTCGCGGTGCTCGGCCCCACCGACATCGAGCACCAGTGGCGCACGGAGCTGGCGCCGGGGCAGGAGTTCGCCAGCGTGCCCGCGTCGATGGCGGTGTCCACTGTGGGCTGGGAGGACGCGGTCGCGCACCTGACCGCGCACCGGCGCGCGAGCCGCCGCCCGCACCCGGACCACGAGCGGCTGCCCGTGGTCTTCAACGACTACATGAACACGGTGATGGGCGACCCCACGACCGCGCGGCTGCTGCCACTGATCGACGCGGCGGCCGGCGTGGGCGCGGAAGTGTTCATGGTGGACGCCGGTTGGTACGACGAAACCGGCCACTGGTGGGACAGCGTGGGGGAGTGGCAGCCGTCGACCACCCGTTTCCCGGGCGGGCTCGGCGAGGTCCTCGACCACATCCGGGGCGCCGGCCTGGTGCCCGGGCTGTGGCTGGAGCCCGAGGTGGTGGGCGTGCGCAGCCCGGTCGCCGATGCGCTGCCGGCCGACGCGTTCTTCCAGCGGGCCGGCCGGCGGGTGGTCGAGCACGGCCGCTACCACCTGGACCTGCGCCATCCGGCGGCGGTCGCCCACCTGGACGCCGTCGTGGACCGGCTGGTCGGGGACCACGGCGTCGGTTACTTCAAGCTCGACTACAACATCAACCCCGGTCCGGGTACCGACGTCGCGGCGGCCGCCGCCGGCGAGGGCCTGCTGGGCCACAACCGGGCCCACCTGCGCTGGCTCGAAGCGGTGCTGGACCGGCACCCCGATCTGGTGCTGGAGAACTGCGGCTCGGGCGCGATGCGGATGGACAACGCGCTGCTGTCCGTGCTCCAACTCCAGTCCACAAGCGACCAGCAGGACCCGGTGCGGTACCCGCCGATCGCCGCGGCCGCCCCGATGTCGGTGACGCCCGAGCAGACCGGCAACTGGGCCTACCCGCAGCCGTCGATGACGGACGAGGAGATCGGCTTCACGATGGTGACCGGGTCGCTCGGCCGGCTCTACCTCTCCGGCAACCTGGACCGGATGACGGCGGACCAGCGATCCTTGGTGGCTGACGGGGTGCGGGTGCACCGGTCGATCCGGCACGACCTGGCGCGGGCGGTGCCGTTCTGGCCGCTGGGCCTGCCCGGCTGGGCCGACCCGTGGGTGGCGCTCGGCCTGCGGACCGGCGACGTGGGATACCTGGCGCTCTGGCGCCGCCCGGGGGCCGCCGCTTCGGTGTCGCTGCCCCTGCCATCGTCGACGGGCCGGGTCGAGACGTTGTATCCGGCGGGCTTGCCGGCCTGGTCGCACTCGTGGGCCGGGGGCGTGCTCGACGTGCGGGCGGCCGGTGACGCGCCCGCGGCCCGGCTGTTCCGGCTCACCTGGGAGGCATCCTAAATGGAGCGGCTCGAGGTGGACCTGGCGCGGCGCACCGGTGCGGTGTTCCACGGTGCCAGCGGCGCGCTGTACGGTCTCAGCGACGACGGCGTGCCCAGCGACAACACGCTCGCCCCGCTGCGCGTGCGCACCATCAACCAGAAGGCGCCCGGCGGGCTCCAGCATCCCAACGGCGACGCGCTGGTGGTCGCCGAGCCGTTCTTCCGCACCGGCGGCGCCGAGGTGCACATCTACCTCCAGGACGTCTACCCGGCCTGGCCGTACGACAACCTGGGCCTGGACGACTACGCGTCTCATGTGGACCGCTTGGTGCGCCTGGTGATGGCGCACCCGTCTCCGGACCGGTTCGTCTACGTCCCCTTCAACGAGCCGGACCTGAACTGGTACCAGCTCCGCGCCGATGACGGCACCGAGTGGGAGCGGTTCTTCGCGGACTGGGCGCGGATCCACCGGCTCATCCGTTCGATCCACCCCGGAGCGCGGATCGCCGGGCCCAACGAGTCCGCCTACGACGCCGGGTTCCTGCGCGCGTTCCTCACCTGGACGGCGGCCGAGAACGTACTGCCGGACGTGCTGACGTGGCACGAGCTGTCCGCGGCGTCGCTGCGCGACTACCGCGGCAACCACGCCGGCTACCGCCAGATCGAGCGCGAGGTCGGCGTCGGGCCGCTGCCCATCAACGTCAACGAGTACGGGAACCGGCGCGACATGTCGGTGCCCGGGCAGCTCGTGCAGTGGGTGGCCATGTTCGAGGACACCAAAGTGGACGCCAACCTGCCGTACTGGGACATCGCCACGAACTACGACAGCCACGTCGTGCAGACCAATCAGGCCAACGGCGGCTGGTGGCTCTTGAAGTGGTACGGCGACCTGTCCGGCGACACGGTGGCGGTGACCCCGCCGCGTCCCAACACAGTGGACACGTTGCAGGGCCTGGCCGCGGTCGACGACGCACGGCGGCAGGCGCACGTGCTGCTCGGCGGCACCGCCGCACCGGTCGAGGTGGTGGTGTCCGGCGTGACCGCCCCGCTCTTCGCCGAGCAGGTCCGGGCCCGCGTCGAGAAGATCACCTGGTCCGGGTACGACGCCGCCGCGCCGCCCCCCGCGCCGGTGGCGGATGAGGTGCTGCCGGTGACCGGCGGCCGGGTCACGGTGTCCGTGCCGGGCGGCGACCCGATGGCGGCCTACCGCGTGGTGCTGTCACCGCCGGCCCCGGACCTCGCCGTCTCGCCGTCGTGGCCGCCGTCCCCGTTGTGGTCCTCGTTGTGGTCGGCGTCGTACGAGGCGGAGGACGCGTCCATCGTGGATGGTCCGGTGCGGACGCTCGGCACGCCGGACGACGCCAACCAGTACGCCGCCTCCGGCACCCGGGACGTGGGCCCGCTGGACCAGGACACCAGCGCGGTGACGCTCTCGGTCGACGTGCCTCACGAGGGCGCGTACCGGCTCGGCATCCTCTACGGCAACCAGAGCGGCGGGCCGGCCCAGCAGGCGCTGCGCGTCGACGGCCGGCTCGTGCGGATCGTCGACTACCCGGAGACGCTCAACTGGGCGTACCGCGCCCGCCGCGACGTGACCGTCCCGCTCGGGGCCGGCGCGCACGAGATCACGCTGGCCGCCAGCGACCCGTCGACCGGCCGGCTCGCCGGTGCGGTCACGCTGGACCGGCTCGACCTGACCGCCGCGCCGGACCAGCCCCGCACCGACATCTACCCCGCCGACCTCGCCACCCGGCGCGCCGACGCCGTGGAATTCGTCGTGGTGGCCGCCGAAGACGGGTACCACGATCTGGCACCGCGGTCCGGCGGCCGCCTCCAGTTGCGGCTCGGCGGCATCGACGTACCCGATGGGGTGGTGCCGGCCGACGGGACCGCGCGGGTCTACCTCCCCGCGGGCATCAACCGGGTGGCGTTCGTGGGTGGCGCCCCGCTGGCCGCCCTAGCCGTCACCCGGGTGCCCGCCGCGGACGTCGCGGTCCGGACGATCGAGGCCGAGGACCCCGCGAACACCCTGAGCGGTGGGGCGGCGGTGCGGGCCCGCGACACGGCGTCCGGCGGGGCGTGCGTGGGCGGCCTCGGCCGTGGCGGCGCCCTCACCGTGCGGGTCACGGTCGACGCGCCCGGCGTCTACCAGCTCGCCGTGCACTACGCCAACAACGAGCGGTCCGGCGGGCACGAGTACAACGCCAACCTGGTCAGCCGGGCCGCCGACATCACGACGACCGGCGGCACGCACGTCCGCGTCTGGTACCGCAACACCTACAGCTGGCACACCTTCTGGTCGCTGGTAACGCCGGTGCACCTGCTGGCCGGCGAAAACGAAATCACCTTCACCAACCCCGACGCCCCCGGCCCCGACATCGACAAACTAGCCATCGCCCCCCTCCTCCTCTAACTCCCCCTCTCCCCGCTCTCCCCGCTCTCTCCCCGCTCTCTCTCCCCGCCGATCAAGGGCGTAGGCACGTGGTTTGATCTTTGTTCCGCGTGCCTGGGCCCTTGATCGGCGCATCTTTCCTTGATCGACGCGGGCAGTTGGCCTCCGTCGAGTGCCCGCCGGCCCGCCCGCGTCCCCGCGAGTCAGCAATGTCGGGGACATCGCGGTACGCAGCTCCGGGAGGCAGCAAAGTCTCCGACATTGCCGGTACCGCCGATCATGGACCTCCTTCCGCCCAGGCGGCGCGCCACAGGCGGCAACCACGCCGCTCATGGGCGGCGGCCGGTACCCGGCCTGTGCCCGCACACCCGTACCCGGCCTGCGGCCGCACCCGCACGCGGCGCCCTGCATGCGGCCTGTGGCCGCACCCCGCATGCGGGGTGCGGCGGCACCCCGGGCGGCTCGACGTCCTGGTCAACAGCTCCAGCACGCCGACGCACACCACGGCGATCCCGCACGCGGCACCCTGCCTGTGGCCGGACCTCGCGCTGCTTTGCCTGTGGCTGGACCTCGCGCTGCTTTGCCTGTGGCCGGACCTCGCGCTGCTTTGCCTGTGGCTGGACCTCGCGCTGCTTTGCCTGTGGCCGGACCTCGCACCCTACCTGCGGCCGCACCCTGGCGGCGCTCCACAAGACAGCCTGCGCCCCGCGCCCACCTGGCCGCGCTCCACGCGACCAGCGGCTGCGCCGATCAAGGGAAAACGCGCCGATCAAGGGCTCAGGCACCCGGAACGGAGATCAAACCACGTGCCTGCGCCCTTGATCGACGGGGGAAAGGGGGAGGGGGAGCGGGGTGTTGGAGTGGGGAGATGGGGGGTGGGGTGGCGTAGGGTGGAACGCTGTGCTGGTGGTACACGGGTTGTGGGCGGGGGACCGCCTGGCGGTCTGGGCGGAGGATCCGGCCGCGCCGGTCCATCCGCCGAAGCGGTCGGGCCGGCCGCCGAAGGAGCGCCCCCACCCGTACGCCGCGCCCGCCACCGCCCTCGCCGACGCGCTCGGCGACCTCGCCGCGAAGGCCACCCACGGCACGCTCACGCTCAGCCTGCCCACCGCCGGTGGCCGGCCGCTCGACTCGCCCGAGCTGGTGCGCGCCGAGGCGCCCGCCAAGATCAGCGGCGCGGTGGCGCTCGCCGCCTGGCGGGTGCCGGTGCTGGAGCTGACACCCGACGACGCGCTACCGCTGCTCGGCTGCCTCGACGACGACGAGCTCGCTTACGGTGCGTCACTGCGCCACCTGGCCGAGATGGCCGCGTTCGCCGACGACCTCGCCCGCCGAGGCCGCGTCCTCCCCACGGTGACGCGCGACCCCGCCGCGATAGCGCACGGCTCCGCGATAGCGCACGGCTCCGCGGTGACGCGCGGCTCCGCGGTGACGCGCGGCTCCGCGGTGGCGCGCTCTGCCGCGGGGGCGCGCGGCTCCGCCGCGATAGGATGGGACCCTTCCTATGCGAAAAGCGATAACAAGGGGCCCTTCCTTGCGGTGTGGCGGGCGGTGCTTACCGGGGCGGACCTGGGGTGGGCGCGGGAGCTGGCCGCCGCGCTGCCGCCGGCCGCGCGCGCAGCGGGTGGTGCGCCGGCCGAGGTGACCGCCGCCGCGCTGGACGCGCTGGTCGACGCCGCGGTCCGGCTCGCCCTCGACGGGGTACGCGTCGCGGCCGGCCGTGGCACCGTCACCGCCGCCTGGCTGGCCGCGCTCACCGGCATCGAACGCGCGTTCACCGCCGACCCGGGCGACGTGGTGGCCCTCGAAGAGGCGCTCGCCGACTGGCAGCGCGACGCGGCCGGCGGCGCCGTGCGGGCCTGCTTCCGGCTCGTCGAGCCGGATCTGTCCGACTCCGGCGTCGGGAGCCCGGACGGGTGGCAGGTGGAGTTCGCGCTCCAGTCCGCCGAGGAGTCCAGCCTCGTCGTCGACGCCGAGCGCGTGTGGCGCGCGAAGGGCAGCCTGCGCGCCCTGGCCCGGCACCTCGACGCCCCGCGCGAGACCCTGCTGACCGAGCTCGGCCGCGCCAGCCGGCTCTGGCCCGACCTCGACGACGCGCTGCGCACCGCCGAGCCGACCGGGCTGATGCTCGACACCGCCGGCGCGCACCGGTTCCTGTGCGAGGGCGCGCCGCTGCTGCACGCCGCCGGCTTCGGGGTGCTGCTGCCCACCTGGTGGAGCAAACCGGGCGCGCGGATCGGCGCCCGCCTGCACGCCAAGAGTCGCACGGCGCCCGGCACCGTCGCCGGCGGCGCCGGGGTGGGCATGGCCTCGGTGGTGGACTACAAGTGGGAGCTGGCCCTCGGCGACGAGCCACTGTCCGAAGAGGAGCTGCGCACGCTCGCTTCGCTGAAGGCGCCGCTGGTGCGGCTGCGCGGCAAGTGGGTCGAGCTGGACGCCAAGCGGCTCGCCGCCGGGCTGAAGCTGCTGAAGTCCGGCGGCGAGATGACAGTCGGCGATCTGCTCCACCTCGGACTGTCGCTCGAGGACGACGAGGACGCGCTGCCGATCACCGCGGTCACCGCGGAAGGGCCGCTCGGCGACCTGCTCGCGGGCCGGGTCGAGAAGCGCCTGGAAGAGGTGGAGCCGCCGGCGGGCTTCCAGGGCACCCTGCGCCCGTACCAGAAGCGCGGCCTCGCCTGGCTCAGCTTCCTCGAATCACTCGGGCTGGGTGGCATTCTTGCGGATGACATGGGTTTAGGGAAAAGCGCCCAGGTGCTGGCGCTTTTGTCCGATTCTAGTGTTGGTAATACCCTGCTGGTCTGTCCAATGTCACTCGTCGGGAACTGGCAGCGGGAAGTGCTGAAGTTCGCGCCTGACCTCAAAGTACATGTCCATCATGGCGCGGAGCGGGCGCGCGGCGCGGAGTTCACCGCCGCGGTGCGGGCGGCGGACCTGGTCATCACCACCTACGCGGTCGCGGCCCGGGACGCCGAGGCGCTCGGTGAGATCGAGTGGCACCGCCTCGTCGTCGACGAGGCGCAGGCCATCAAGAACGCCGCCACCCGCCAGGCCGCCGCGGTGCGCGCACTGCCCGCGCGGCACCGGGTCGCCCTGACCGGTACCCCGGTGGAGAACCGCCTCGCCGACCTGTGGTCCATCATGGAGTTCGCGAACCCAGGGCTGCTGGGTCCGGCGGCGAGGTTCAAGAAGAAGTACGCCGTGCCGGTGGAGCGGCACGGCGACGAGGAGGCCGCCGAGCGGTTGCGCCGGATCACCGGCCCGTTCGTGCTGCGCCGGCTCAAGACCGACAAGTCGATCATCTCGGACCTGCCGGAGAAGCTGGAGATGGAGGTGCTCTGCAACCTCACCGGCGAGCAGGCGTCGCTGTACCAGGCGGTGGTCGACGACATGATGGCGAAGATCGAGCAGAGCGACGGCATCGAGCGGCGCGGGCTGGTGCTCGCCACGATGACGAAGCTGAAGCAGGTGTGCAACCATCCGGCGCAGTTCCTGCACGACGACAGCCGGCTGGCGGGCCGCTCGGGCAAGCTGGCGCGGCTGGTGGAGGTGCTCGACGAGGTCCTGGCGGCGGGCGAGAAGTCGCTGGTCTTCACCCAGTACGCGGAGTTCGGCGCGATGCTGCGCGGCCACCTCACCGCGCACACCGGCCGCGAGGTGCTCTACCTCCACGGTGGAGTGTCCAAGAAGGACCGCGACGCGATGGTGGAGCGCTTCCAAGGCGATGGCGGGCCGCCGATCTTCGTGCTGTCGCTGAAGGCCGGCGGCACCGGACTGACGCTCACCGCCGCCAACCATGTCGTGCACGTCGACCGGTGGTGGAACCCGGCGGTGGAGGACCAGGCCACCGACCGGGCGTTCCGGATCGGGCAGCGGCGGTCGGTGCAGGTGCGCAAGTTCGTGTGCGCCGGCACCGTGGAAGAGAAGATCGCCGAGATGATCGCGGAGAAGCGCGGCCTGGCCGCGAAGATCGTCGGCACCGGCGAGCAGTGGCTGACCGAGATGTCCACATCGGAGTTGCGATCCCTGTTCGCGCTGGAGAAGGGGGCGGTGGTCGAGTGAAACACCCTACGAAAACGCTCCGCTTCGCTCCGCGTCTCCGCGGGGGCCCCGCATGAGCTACCCGGTGTACGGCCGCACCCGCCCAGTCGACGGCGGGCTGAAGGCGCGCAGCGCGCGCGGGGCGATCGGCGAGTCGTGGTGGTCGCGGCGGTTCATCGACGTGCTGGAGTCGTTCGCGATCGGCACCCGGCTGACCCGCGGCCGGTCGTACGCCCGCAAGGGGCAGGTGCTGTCCCTGACGGTCGCGCCCGGCCGGGTGACCGCGTCGGTGCAGGGGTCGCGCGCCACGCCGTACGCGGTGGCGATCGGGCTGGCCCCGTTCTCCGACGCGGTGTGGGCGCGGATCGAGAACACCCTTGCGGCGCAGGCGATCTACAGCGCCCGGCTGCTCGCCGGCGACCTGCCGCCCGACCTGGAGCAGATCTTCGCCGACGGCGGGGCGCCGCTGTTCCCGCGCGCGATCGGCGAGTTGGACATGCGCTGCTCCTGCCCGGATCACGCGGTGCCGTGCAAGCACCTGGCCGCCACGTTCTACCTGCTGGCGGAGGCGTTCGACGCGGATCCGTTCGAGATCCTGCACTGGCGGGGCCGGTCCCGGGACGCACTGCTCGCCCGGCTGCGGGGCCCCGCGGGGCCGCGCCGAGCCCGTCCGCGCCGAGCCGATCATGAGCACGCGATCGACGTGCCGGATGTGCCGCTCGCGGAGACCGTTGACCGGTTCTGGGTGTCGCCGCAGCCGCTGCCGGCCCGGCCGCAGACCGTCGACGCCGCGCCCGACCTGCTGCTGCGCCAGCTTCCCGCGCCCGGCGCCGCCCTCGGCGGCCTGAGCCTCGTCGAGCGCCTCCGCCCCCTCTACCGCACCCTAGCCTCATGATCAGGGCGTCCCTCACGTTGCTATAACGACGTGAGGGACGCCTTGATCATGAGGATGGACCTCAGATCAGGGCGTGGGCCACGTCGCTATGCCGACGTGAAGGACGCCCTGATCATGAAGGGGTGAGCCAGGCTTCGTCGTCGGTGGCGTGGGCGAGGAGCTTCTGGAGCAGGTGGCGCAGCGCCGCCGCCTCCTCGGGGCGCAGGCCGCGCAGAAAGTCGGCCTCCGCGCGCCGCAGCGGCGCGCGCACCGCGACCAGCAGCCGGGTGGCCCGCGGGGTGAGGACCAACCGCCGGGTACGCCCGGTCGCGCCGGGCGCCCGGCGCAGGTGACCGCGCGACTCGAGTTCGCCGACCAGCTCGTAGAGGGCCTGGCGGGAGACGCCGAGCTGCCGCGCCAGCTCGGCCATGGTCAGCTCGGGTTCGAGGTCGAGCTGGGCCAGCAACCCGTACTGCCGGAGGGTGAGCTCATGCGGCCGCAGCGCCGCGTCGGCGGCCCGGCCGGCGAGCGTGTGCGCGTAGGCGAGCAGATAAGGAATAGATGTCATCGTCAAGGACCCTGACAGATTTTTACATCGTAAGCCTACGATTTTTGGGCCGCCCCGACGGGATGAATACGGCGAAATCTCACTTACTACGCAAGGAGGGGCGATGATCCGTGCCCGAAAACTGACCCGCCACTTCACGGTCAAGAAGGCGACCGTCGAAGCCGTACGCGGCCTGGACCTCGATGTCGACGAGGGTGAGCTGGTGGCGTTCCTCGGGCCGAACGGCGCCGGCAAGTCCACCAGCCTGCGCATGCTCACTACGCTGCTGCCGCCCACCTCGGGCACCGCCACGGTCGCCGGCCGGGACGTGCTGGCCGACCCGGCCGGAGTGCGGCGCCGGATCGGCTACATCGGTCAGGGCAACGGCGCCGGACACTACTTCCGGGTCCGGGACGAGCTGGTCACCCAAGGCCGCTGCTACGGGCTGGGCCGCGCCGAGTCCCGCCGGCGGGCCGACGAACTGCTCGCCACCCTCGACCTCACCGGCCTGGCGACCCGGACCGCCGGCACGCTGTCCGGCGGGCAGCGGCGCCGACTGGACGTGGCGATCGGCATGGTGCACCGGCCGCCGCTGCTGTTCCTGGACGAGCCGTCCACCGGCCTCGACCCGCAGAACCGGGCGCACCTCGCCGACCACATCCGGCAGCTGCGGCGCGACTTCGGCACCACGGTCATCATGACCACCCACTACCTGGACGAGGCCGACGCGCTCGCCGAGCGGGTGGTGATCATCGACGACGGCCGGGTGATCGCCGACGACACGCCGGAGCGGCTGAAGGCCGACCTGGCCGGCGACCGGATCACCGTCACGGTCGGCGGCGCGGCGGACGCCGTACCCGCCAAGGTCGTCGCCGACAAGCTGCCGGGCGTCCACGAGGCCACAGTGGACGGCGCGGCCGTCCGGATCCGGGCCACCGGCGGCGATGCCGTACTCCCGGAGCTGGTGCGGGCGCTGGACGCCGCCGGCGTCCGCGCGGCCACGGCGGACCTCCGCCGACCCACCCTCGACGACGTCTTCCTCGGCCTCACCGGCCGCAGCCTGCGCGAAGGAGCCTGACCATGACCCTGTTGACGAGCGCCGGCACCGTCTTCGCCCGCGAGATCGGCCCCACCCTGCGCAACCCGCTCGGGCTGGCCTTCACGATGACCGAGTCGGTGGTGTTCCTCTTACTCTTCGGGCCGCTGCTCGGCGGTCCGCAATCCTGGGACTGGTTCGTGCCCGGCATCCTGGTGATGCTGGCGCTGTTCGGCACCACCGCCGCCGGGTACGGGCTGCTGATCGAGATGGCCGGCGGCTCGCTGGAACGGATGCTGGTCACCCCGCTCAACCGCACCGCGATGCTGATCGGCCGCACGTTCAAGGAGGTCGCGACGCTGCTCGGCCAGGCGGTGCTCATCATCGCGGCGATGCTGCCGTTCGGGCTCCGGCCGGACCCGGTGGGCACGCTCGCCGGGCTGGCGCTGCTGACCGTGTTCGGGATCGGGCTGGGCGGGCTCGCGTTCGCCCTGGCCATGGCCGCGAAGCGGCAGCACGAGATCTTCTACGGGGTGCAGCAGGTGGTGCTGTTCCCGCTGGTGCTGCTGTCCGGTGTGCTGCTGCCGGTCGAGCACGCGCCGGGCTGGCTGCGCGCGCTGTCGGCCGCCAACCCGGTGACCTACCTGGTCGACGCCGAACGGGCACTGTTCGCCGGGGAGCTCGGCGGCGCCGCGGCCGGCTACGGCGCGCTGTCCGCCGCCGCCATCGCGGCGATCGGACTCGCGTTGGGTACCCGGTCCATGCGCCGCGCCACCCTCTAGCCCGCCATCATCAGGGCGTCCCTCATGCTGCTCCGGCGACATGAGGGACGCCCTGATCATGGGACGGGTAGGGTCACAGGTGGCACACAGGAACGCCATGGGGGGCACACAGAGCGCGCGCGCACGATGAGAGACGTGATGAGCATGAACACGAGGTCGGCGGCCCAGGAGCTGCGCCGGCCGGACGGCGAGCCGGTGCGGGTGCTCGTCGTCGACGACGAGGCGACCCTGACCGATCTGCTGTCGATGGCGCTGCGCTACGAGGGCTGGCAGGTCCGCACGGCCGCCAGCGGGATGAGCGCGGTGCGCGCCGCCAAGGAGTTCGAGCCGGACGCCGTGGTGCTCGACGTCATGCTGCCCGACCTGGACGGCCTCGAGGTGCTGCGCCGGATGCGCGGCAACTCGCCGGACATCCCGGTGCTCTTCCTCACCGCGCGGGACGCGGTGGAGGACCGGGTGGCGGGCCTCACCGCGGGCGGCGACGACTACGTGACCAAGCCGTTCAGCCTCGAAGAGGTGGTGGCGCGGCTGCGGGCGCTGATGCGCCGCGCGGGCGTGGGCACGGTCCGCGACGACGCGGTGCTCGCCGTCGGCGACCTCACCCTCGACGAGGACAGTCATGAGGTACGCCGCAGCGGCGACCTCGTCAACCTGACCGCGACCGAGTTCGAGCTGCTGCGGTTCCTGATGCGCAACCCGCGGCGGGTGCTGAGCAAGGCGCAGATCCTGGATCGGGTGTGGAACTACGACTTCGGCGGCCAGGCCAACGTGGTCGAGCTCTACATCTCGTACCTGCGCAAGAAGATCGATGCGGGTCGCTCTCCGATGATCCACACGCTGCGCGGTGCGGGCTATGTTCTCAAGCCGGCTGAATAAGCTGAACAAGTGGTCGCTGCGCGCCCGCCTGCTCGGCGCGGTGCTCGCCCTCGTCGCGATCGTCTGCCTGATCGTCGGCACCATCACCACCTTCGCGATGCGCCAGTACCTCCTCGGGCAGGTCAACGACCGGCTCGTGGAGCAGGCCCAGAACGACCTGGACCCCCCGGGCGGCGGCGGCAAACCCGACGCGCGACGCCCACTGCTACCGCCCGGCCTGCAGGTGGGCTCGGTGCGGGTCAAGCTCACGTCCGGCGCGGTGGATTCCGCGCGGGTCGACCTGAAGGCATATGAGAACAAGGGCACGATCTCGGCCGAGCAGGAGGCAGCGCTCGTTGACACGCCGGCTGACAGAGTGCCGCGCACCGAGGAGATTCCCGGGCTCGGCAGCTACCGGGTAGCCGCAGTCCAGTGCGCCAACGGCGAGGTCTACGTCACGGCGATCCCGCTCGGCCCGGTCAACGACACCGTGCTGCAGCTCGTCGGCATCGAGACCGTGGTGGTCGCCGGTGGGCTGATGCTCGCGGGCGGCGTCGGCGCGCTGATCATCGGCGGCGCCCTGCGGCCGCTGCGCCGGGTCGCGGCCACCGCCGGCCGGGTGGCCGAGCTGCCGCTCGACCGCGGCGAGGTGGCGCTGTCGGTGCGCGTCCCGGAGCAGGACACCGACCCCCGCACCGAGGTCGGCCAGGTCGGGGCCGCGCTCAACCGCATGCTGGGCCACGTCGCCAACGCGCTCCACGCGCGGCAGGCCAGCGAGACGCGGGTACGCCAGTTCGTGGCCGACGCCAGCCACGAGCTGCGCACGCCCCTGGCGGCCATCCGGGGGTACGCGGAAGTGACCCGCCGCGGCCGCGACCAGGTGCCGCCCGATGTGGCGCACGCCCTGCGCCGCATCGAGTCGGAGGGCGCCCGGATGACCACCCTCGTGGAGGATCTGCTGCTGCTCGCGCGGCTGGACTCCGGCCGTCCACTGGAGACGAAGGCGGTCGACCTGTCCGCGCTGCTGGTCGACGCGGTCAGCGACGCGCACGTCGCCGGCCCGGACCACCGGTGGCGGCTCGACCTGCCGGAGGAGGCGGTGACGGTACCGGGCGACGCGCCGCGCCTGCACCAGGTGATCGGCAACCTGCTCGCCAACGCCCGCACCCACACCCCGCCCGGCACCGAGGTGGTCACGTCGCTGCGGGTGAACCCGGACGGCGGGGCCGTGATCGGGGTACGCGACAACGGACCGGGCATCCCGGCGGAGCTCCAGCCGGAGGTGTTCGAGCGGTTCGCCCGCGGCGACAGCTCCCGGTCCCGCGCGGCCGGCAGCACCGGTCTGGGCCTCGCGATCGTGGCGGCGGTGGTGGAGGCGCACCACGGCACGGTCGCCGTGGAGAGCCGGCCGGGGTACACCGCGTTCGCCGTCACCCTGCCCGGAAACTCTCAGCCCGGACACAGCTGACACCGGGCTGGCGTGGAGGTGCCGGCGCGAAGCTGCGTGCTCATGACCGCCGCGCAACCACCCGCTTTCACCGTGACCTCTTTGGACGTCGTACCCGCGGCGCCGGTACCCCCGCCAGAGCTGGCACCGCCGACGGAGCCGGTTTCAAAGGAAGTGCCGCGCCCGGCGCGGTGGGTGCGCCCGGCGGTGGCCGGCCTGCTCGTGGCCACCGCCGCGCTGTACCTGTGGAGCCTCGGCGCGTCCGGCTGGGCCAACGCGTTCTACTCGGCCGCCGCGCAGGCCGGATCGCAGAGCTGGAAGGCGTTCTTCTACGGCTCGTCGGACGCCGCGAACGCCATCACCGTCGACAAGCCGCCGGCGTCGCTGTGGCTGATGGCGCTGTCGGTACGGGTGTTCGGGCTCAGCTCGTGGTCGATCCTGGTGCCGCAGGCGCTGCTCGGCGTGGCGTCGGTCGGCGCGCTCTACGCCACCGTCCGGCGCGTGTCCGGGCCGGCCGCCGGCCTGCTCGCCGGTGCGGTGCTGGCGCTCACCCCGGTGGCGACGCTGATGTTCCGGTTCAACAACCCGGACGCGATGCTGGTGCTGCTGATGGTGCTCGGCGGGTACGCGACCGTGCGGGCTCTCGAACGCGGGAGCGCGCGGTGGCTGGCGCTGGCCGGCGTGTTCATCGGGTTCGCGTTCCTGACCAAGATGCTGCAGGCGCTGCTGGTGGTGCCGGCGTTCGCGCTGGTCTATCTCCTCGCGGCGCCCGTCTCGCTCGGCCGCCGCATCGGCCACCTGGCGCTGGCCGGTCTCGCGCTGGTGGCGTCCGCCGGGTGGTACATCGCCATCGTCGAGCTGGTGCCCGCGTCGATGCGCCCCTACATCGGCGGCTCGCAGGACAACAGCCTCCTGGAGCTGACCCTCGGCTACAACGGGCTCGGCCGCATCACCGGCGAGCAGCCCGGCAGCGTCGGCGGTGGCGGCGGCTGGGGCCAGACCGGTATCACGCGGCTCTTCGACGCCGAGATCGGCGGCCAGATCGCGTGGCTGCTGCCGGCCGCGCTGATCCTGCTCGTCGCCGGCCTCGTGCTGACCGCGCGGCGGCCGCGCACCGACCCGGTGCGCGCCTCCCTGGCGCTGTGGGGCGGCTGGCTGCTGACCACCGGCCTGGTGTTCAGCTTCATGGCCGGCATCTTCCACGCGTACTACACGGTCGCCCTGGCCCCCGCCGTCGGCGCGCTGGTCGGCATCGGCGGTTCGTTGTTGTGGGCGCACCGTGCTCGGGTGTGGGTGTCCGCGGTGCTCGCGGCGACCGTCGCGGTGACCGCGCTGTGGGCGTGGGCGCTGCTCGGGCGCAGCGCCGGCTGGCACCCGTGGCTGCGGGTCGCGGTGCTCGTCGCGGGCCTGGTCGCGGCCGCGCTGCTGCTCGCCGCCGGCCGGCTGCCCCGGTACGCGGCGACCGCCGCCCTCGGCGCGGCGGTGGCCGCCGCACTGGCCGGGCCGGCGGGGTACTCGCTGAACACGGCGTCGGTCGCGCACACCGGCGCGATCCCGTCGGCCGGCCCGGCGGTGCAGGGCGCCGGCTTCGGCGGCCCCGGCGGCGGCCGTCCGGGCGGCTTCACCCGCGGCGGGGCTCCGGGCGGGGGGCAGGCGCAGGGTGGCTTCCCCCGCCGTGGTCAGGGCGGCTTCCCCGGTGGCGGCGCTCCGGGAACCGCTCCCGGCACCGCTCCCGGCACCGCTCCCGGCACCGCTCCCGGCACCGCTCCCGGGGGTGCCACCGGTGGCGGCGGTTTCGCGCGCGGCGGCGGCATGGGCGGCCTCCTCAACGCCCAGGCACCGAGCGCCGAGCTGACCGCCCTCGTCTCGGCTGACAGCGACCAGTACGAATGGGTCGCCGCCACCATCGGATCGAACAACGCGGCCGGCCTCCAACTCGCCACCCAACGGCCCGTGATGGCGATCGGCGGCTTCAACGGCAGCGACCCGGCCCCGACGCTGGCACAGTTCCAGGAGTACGTGGCCGCCGGAAAGATCCACTACTTCGTCGGCGGCAGCGGCTTCCGCGCCAACGGCGGCAGCCAGGACGCGCAGGAGATCGCCGCCTGGGTGGCCGACAACTTCACCGCCACCACCGTCGGCACCACCACCGTCTACCCCCTCACCCCCGCCTAACCCCCATGATCAAGGCGTCCCTCAAGTAGCTATAACGACTTGAGGGACGCCTTGATCATGGGGGGCGCGGGGCCGCGGCGGGGCTCGGGACGGCGGCGCTGCGCTCGCAGCCGGGCGTCCTGGAGATCTTGACGCTCGAGCGTCGCTATAACGACGCCGCGGCGTCAAGATTCACGACGGTGGCCGGATGGCCACGCGAGCGCGAGACGGCGCGTGAGCCTAACGAACGCGCGCGCCACACCCTCTGTTACGTCGATCGAGGCCCTATCGTGCCAGGTATCCGTCGATCGAGGCCCTATCGTCGCGAGTTGATCTCTAAACCGCGACGATAGGCCCTCGATCGGCGGGGTGAGGGGGGAGCCCGGTCGTGGGGTCGGGGGAGAGGGGGCAAGGGACGGGTTTAGGGGGAGAGGGTGAAGGTAGACAGGCGTTGGGCGCCTCGGAGGACCAGGTAGATGTCGCGGGTTCCGGTGGCCGCGGTCAGGGGGGCGGTGACGGTCGTGTACGCGTACCGGTCGCCGGTGCTGGGTACGGTGGCCGTGCCGGCGAGCGGGCCGGTGGGGGAATCGAGCCGCACCTCGATCGTCCCGCCGGCGTCAGGAGCGGCCACCCGCGCGGTGAGCCGCGTGGCGTCCAGCCGCGCGCCGGCGAACTTCAGCCAGCCGCCGGACGCCGGCACCTCGACCGCCGTGCCGCGCGCCTTGGTCTCGTCGACCAGCCGGGCGCCCGCGTATCCGTCGAAGTTCTCCGCCCGGGTCGGCTGGCGCAGGTCGCGCGGCGGGATGGTCTCCCCGCGGACCGGCAGCGCGACGCGCTGCCGGATGTCGGTCGACGAGGCGCCGAGGAGCAGGTCGTAGACGGACGACTCGACCACCGGCCGGGACCGGGTCACGTCCCAGTGCGCCAGGTCGCTGGTGGACAGTCGGAAGTGGACGGTGCGGGTCTGGCCGGGCGCCAGCGTCACCCGGGAGAACCCGCGCAGTTGCTGCCGGGGCACCCGATCGCGGGAGGTGCGCTGGTGCGTGTAGAGCTGCACCACCTCGTCGCCGGCCCGGCGCCCGGTGTTGGTCACGTCGACGCTGACCACGCCGTGGGCGACGCGCGCCCGCGAGTACCGGAAACGGGTGTACGACAGGCCGTGCCCGAACGCGTACGCCGGGGTGTCCGCGTCGTAGAGGTAGGTCTGCCCGGACGCGATGATGTCGTAGTTGGACAGGTCGGGCGGCAGGTCGGCCGCCGAGCGCGGCCAGGTCTGGGTGAGCCGCCCGGCCGGGTTGCGGTCGCCGAAGAGCACGTCGGCGAGCGCGTGCCCGGTCTCCGACCCGCCATGGGTCGTCCACAGCAGAGTGTCGGGCTGGCGGGCCAGCGTGACCGGATAGCTGGTCTCCAGCACCACGGCGGCGTTCGGGTTGGCGCGGGTGACCGCGTCGATGAGCGCCTGCTGGCCGGGGCCGAGCGCGAGCGACGTGCGGTCGTGGTTCTCCCGGCCGTAGACGTACGGGTGGCTGCCGACCACGACCACCACCGCGTCGGCGCCCTGCGCGGCGGCCGCGGCGGTGGCGGCGCCGTCCCGGATCAGCTCGCGAACCAGGCGCGCGGCCGCCGCCTTGGGACCGATCCCGAGGGTACCGTCGGCCGCGATCGTGAGGTAGTTCTCCGGATACGGCCACCACGCCTCGTTGGTGTCGTAACCGGCGTACGCGATGAGGTGGGTGCCGTCGCTCTGCGGTTCCAGGCGGAACTGCTGCGACACCCACCAGCCGCCGATCTCGCTGGCCGTCGTGTGATACGTGCCCCACTCGCCGGACAGATAGCGCCCGTTCGCCGCATTGCGCAATGTGGACACGTCGCCGGTCCAGTCGGTGACGTCCCATTGGGACCCTTCCCCCGGTGGGCCGGGAGCGGCGACCGCGAGGCCGTCGGTGGCGGTCAGGTAGCGCCCGGTGGCCGCGTCCCGGAACGCGACCCGGTCCAGACCGTCCACACCGGTCACCGTGGCGCCCCGCGCGCGGATGCCGTCCAGCGGGGTCACCTGGTAGGGCAGCGCGCCGCCGTACCAGTCGCCGTACAGGGTGTCGTGCAGCGGGCCGACGACCGCGACCCGCGCCGGCCGCGCGAACGGCAGCACGCTGTTGCGTAGCAACACCATCGCCGAAGCGGCGGTGTGCCGGTTGAGCGCCCGGTGCGCGGGGGCGTCGACAACCCCGAAATCGATCGACGCATACGGCCCGCCGTCCGGGTCGAACTGGCCGAGCCGCAGCCGCACGGTCAGTGCCCGCCGCACCGACGCGTCCACATCGGACATCGAGAGAAGACCGCGAGCCAGCGCCGATTTCAGCGTAGCGACCATCGCACCGGCGTCGTTGTTGTCGACGGTGAAGCTGTCCAGGCCGGCCTTGAGC
Source organism: Actinomycetes bacterium KLBMP 9797 (assembly GCA_037414955.1). Taxonomy (GTDB): domain Bacteria; phylum Actinomycetota; class Actinomycetes; order Mycobacteriales; family Micromonosporaceae; genus Phytohabitans. The sequence continues at coordinate 5,919 of JBBEWH010000162.1, read as the reverse complement.
ATCGCGGCGTACGCCTCGTCCTCGCTGGCGTAGTAGTTCTGCAGTTGGGTGAGCGCGTGCGGCGCCCACGCGTCGCTGACGTTGTAGAGCTCCTTGCCGGTCCAGGTGCGCACCACGTCGTTCAGGTCCGGGTTCACGTGGCTGGGCCGGCCGTTCACCATGTTGTACGCGCCCATCACGCCGGTGGCCGCGCCCGCCGCGATGGGCGGCCGGAACGCCGCGTCCTCGTACTCGTGACGCACCCGGGGCGGCACGTTCGACGACGTGAGGCTGCGGTCCTTCTCGTTGTTGTAGGCCAGGTAGTGCTTGAGCACCGGCGCGGTCTTCAGGTAGACCGGGTGGTCGCCGCTCAACCCCTTCCCGTACGCGGTGGCGATCGCGCCGGTCAGATACGGATCTTCGGAGTACCCCTCCTCGTTCTTGCCCCACCGCGGGTCGCGTAGCAGGTTGACCACCGGCGCCCAGAGCTGGAGCCCCCAGATGTCGGGATCCGCGGCGTGATAGCCGCGCGCCTCGTCGCCGACCGCCGCGCCGACCCGCTGGATCAGCGACGGGTTCCACGTGCTGGCGAGGCCGAGGGCCTGCGGGAAGACCGTGGCCCGGTCGGCGCGGACCAGGTTCCACCGGTCGTCCGGGTCGTTCGACCAGCCGACGCCGTGCAGCGCCTCGGTGCCCGTCTTGAAATATGGGATGCCGAGCCGGGGGATCGGTGCCTGCGCCTGGTGCAGCAGCGACAGTTTCTCGTCCACGGTGAGGCGGCTCATCAGGTCGTCGACGCGCACGTCAACCGGCAAGCCGGGATCCTGGAAGGGCAGCCCCACCGCGGTCGCCGGGCCGGGCACGGCCAGTACACACAACAGTGCCAACACGAGCGCCGGCGCCCGCACGTCCATTGTGTTCCCCCTATGCGTTGGCTTAGTTTGTTTGATAAGCCAACGATGTCACAGAAGGGGGAGCTGATGAAGAAGCTCACCATCCGGGTGGCCGTCATGGGGGTCGTCGGCGTCGCGGGGGTGCTGGGCGTGTCGCACGCTCCGGCGCAAGCGGCCTGGCCACAGCCCTGCTCCGTCGACGGCATGTCCCTGTACGGCCGCTATCCGATCCACCACGACCAGCGCGTCTACCAGTGCGCGCCGGACCCGTTCACGCCGCGCTGGGTCTACAGCGAGACCTGCCCGGACGGCACCCTTCCGCACGTCGTCATCAACGGCAACATCGCGCAGACGACCTGCGTGGCCGCCTGATCCCGGTGGCGGGGCCCCGTCGGGCCTGGGACCCCACCGCACCGCCCGCGCCGAAGGGGCATCGGCGCGGGCACTCATGACCAAGGCGTCCCTGCCGCCGTGCGAGCGGCGACAGGGACGCCTTGGTCGACAAGATTCCGCAGATCAACGAGATTCAGCAGAGTCACAGGGACGGCACAGGAGCCCACCAAGCTGCCGGGCAACTGTGGAGTCATGACCGAGACGATGGCTCCCCAGTTCCCCACCACCAACCCGTCGAAATGGCGCCGGCGGCTGCTCGCCGGCGCCGCGGTCACCGCGCTCGCCGTCACCAGCGGCGTCGGGGGCGGCCTGCTGGTGACCGAGCTCGCTCCCGCGTCCACCGTCACCACGACCGGCGCGACCACCGCCCAGAACGTCAGCACCGGTACGACGACGTCGCTGGCCCAGGTCGCGGCCAAGGTCTCGCCGAGCGTGGTCACCATCAAGGTGTCCACACAGCAGGGCGAGGTCGAGGGCTCCGGCGTGGTGCTCAGCGCCGACGGGCTCATCCTGACCAACAACCACGTGGTCGAGTCCGGCGGCACCATGACCGTCACGCTGTCCGACGGACGTACCGTCGACGCCACGCTCGTCGGCCGCGACGCCGGCGCGGACATCGCGGTGATCCGTGCGGCGGGCGTCGCCGACCTGACCCCGGCGGCGATCGGCACCAGCGCGAACCTCGAGGTCGGCCAGACCGTGCTCGCGGTCGGCAGCCCGCTCGGCCTGGCGGACACCGTGACCGCCGGCATCGTGTCCGCCCTGAACCGCAGCATGGACGCCGAGAACGGCGAGAGCCTCAGCGGCCTGATCCAGACCGACGCGGCGATCAACCCCGGCAACTCGGGCGGCGCGATCGTCAACACCGCCGGCCAGGTAGTCGGCATCGCGGTCGCGATCGCCACCACCGGCCAGGACGGCGGCAACATCGGCGTCGGCTTCGCGATCCCGATCGACACCGCGATCTCCGTCGCGAACCAGCTGGCCAGCTGACCTCCCATGATCAGGGCGTCCCTCAAGTAGTCCTAACGACTTGAGGGACGCCCTGATCATGGGAAAGGTCAGGAGTAGGTGCGGCGGTACCAGTAGAAGGTGCGGCGGATGCCTTCCTCCAGGCCGATCGACGGCTCGAAGCCGGTGAGGCGCCGCATCTTCGCCAGGTCCGGCATCCGGTAGGCGGCCGACCCCGTCGGCGGCGGCTGGCTCACCACCCGGGCCTTGACGCCGGCCACCTTCAGCACCAGCCGCGCCAGGTCGCCGATGCTGGTGTCGGTCTTGTCGTTTCCGATGTGGACGATCTCGCCGGAGGCGCTCGGGTTCTCCACCAGGCGCAGCATCGCCGCGACCGCGTCGTCCACGTGGCAGAAGGCCCGCTGCCGGTGGGTGCCCGGCACCAGCAGCGGGTCGTCGCCGCGCAGGGCGGCCCGGCACAGCCGCGGGATGATGTGGTCGGCCGGCATCCGCGGGCCGTAGACGTCGAAGAGGCGGCCGATCACGATCCGGCTCCGGCCCGCGCGGGCGCCGTGCAGCAGCACGGACTCCGCGAGCAGCCGGCTGGCCGTGTACGCCGAGCGCGGCGCCACCACGTCGCCGAGCAGCACCGGGTCGGTCTCGTCCGTCGGCACCGGCACCACCTTGGCGTTGACGCCGTCGCCGTGCACCTCGCCGGATGAGGCGAAGAACACTTTGTCGTTGGGCCCCACCCAGTCCAGCAGGTGCAGGGCGGCGAGCGCGTGGGCCCGGACCTCCCGGGCGGGGTCGGCCGCCACCGCCCGCGGCGTCGCGGCGGGCCCGAGCAGGTAGATCTGCTCCCAGTCGCGGGACAGCTTCGCCCAGGTGCCGGCGTTGGTGAGATCACCGCGCCGGTACTCGATGGCGCCCTCGGCCTTCACCCGTCCCGGCGGCAGGTCGTCGACGACCACCACCCGGTATCCCTCGGCGATCAGTCGTTTCGCCAGATGTGCCGCCAGGAAGCTGGTGCCGCCCAGCACCAGTACCTTTTTGCGCTGGCTGATCGCGTTGCCACTATCCACGCCCACCCCTTGGTTGCCCCCGCCACCGAACGTAGCAACGCGGCTCGCACATCCCAAGCTGTGTTAGGCTCGCCTAACTATGACCTTGGGGGTAACGCCGTGACGAGGTTGACCGGCGAGGAGCTCACACTGGCCTACGATCAGCGCGTCGTCGCCGAAGCGCTGAGCGTCACCATCCCGGACAACTCATTCACGGTCATCGTCGGGCCGAACGCGTGCGGCAAGTCCACACTGCTGCGCGCGCTGTCCCGGATGCTGCGCCCGCGCGCCGGGTCCGTCCATTTGGACGGCAAGGCCATCACGGCGTACCCGTCCAAAGAGGTCGCCCGGCGACTGGGCCTGCTGCCCCAGACGTCGATCGCGCCCGACGGCATCACGGTCGCCGACCTGGTGGCGCGCGGCCGGTTCCCGCACCAGCGCCTGCTGCGCCAGTGGTCCCGGGAGGACGAGCGGGTGGTGCGCGAGTCGATGGACGCGACCGGCGTCGCCGACCTCGCCGACCGGCTCGTCGACGAGCTGTCCGGCGGCCAGCGGCAGCGGGTCTGGCTGGCCATGGCGCTGGCCCAGCAGACCGGCATCCTGCTGCTCGACGAGCCCACCACGTTCCTCGACATCACCCACCAGGTCGAGGTGCTGGACCTGTGCGCCGACCTGCAGGAGACCGGTGGGCGCACGCTGGTCGCGGTGCTGCACGACCTCAACCAGGCCTGCCGGTACGCCACGCACCTGATCGCCATGCGCGGCGGCCGCATCGTCGCGGAGGGCGCGCCCGACGAGATCGTCACCGCCGATCTGGTGGGCGACGTGTTCGGCCTGGCCTGCCGGGTCATCCCCGATCCCGAGACGGGCAGCCCGCTCGTCGTCCCCGCCGCCCGCCGCCGCACCGGTGACCAAGACCCGGCGTTGGCGGTAGCCTGACAACCGATGATCGCGGGCTTCGCCCAGGAGTGGGCCACAGCGTTGCGGGGCACCTGCAGTGTGTCCGTGAGTCAGGCATCCGTGGACCGGATGGCCGAGGCCCTCGCGGCCGCGCTCGCCGCCGAGCCGTTCGACCCCGCACCCGCGTACCGGGTCGCCGCCGACCTGGTGGCCAGCGGCTGCCAGACGCCGGAGGCGCTCGGGCGCACCCTCGCCGCCGTCCACTCAGGACTGTCCGGGCCGCGGCTCCCGCAGCTGGTCGAGGCGCTGGCCACCGGCTTCGCCCGCGCGCTGCGCGACCACACCCTGGACGCGCAGGACGAGCTGCGGCACGCCGCGCTCGCCGCGCGGATCCGCGCCGAGGCGGCGCTGCGGGAGAGCGAAACCCGCTTCCGGTACGCCGCGCTGCACGACCCGCTCACCGCCCTGCCCAACCGCACCTACTTCACCCGCGCCCTCGAGCACGCCTGCGCCGACCGGCGCCCCGGCTCCCGCCTCGGCGTGTGCGTGCTCGGGCTCGACCACTTCCAGGCGGTCAACGACAGCCTCGGCCACCCCGCCGGTGATCGCCTGCTCGCCGAGGTCAGCGACCGTCTCGCGATCCTCGCCGCCGACCCGAACCGGCTCGTCGCCCGGATCGGCGGCGACGAGTTCGCGATCCTCGTCGAGGAGACCACCTGCACCGACGACGCGGTCAAGGTGGCCGACAAGGCGCTCGCGCTGCTCACCGAGCCGGTCGAGGTCGACGGTCACGCCCTGCGGGTCACCGCCAGCGTCGGGGTCGTGGAGCGGCCGGTCACCGACGCCGACCCGGCTGACCTGCTGCGCGCCGCCGACATCACGCTGCACTGGGCCAAGGCCGACCGCCGGGGCGGCTGGGCGGTCTTCGACCCCGCGCGCAACGCCACCGACGTGGCGCGATACCGGCTGTCCGCCGAGATGCCCGCCGCCCTCGAACGCGGCGAGATCGTGCCGCACTACCAGCCGCTCGTCGACCTCACCGACGGCACCGTGGTCGGCGCCGAGGCGCTGGCCCGCTGGCGGCACCCCCGCCTCGGGCCGCTCGAGGCCGGTCGGTTCATCGGGCTCGCCGAGCGCACCGGGCTCATCACCCGGCTCGGCCAGCGCCTGCTGGAACGGGCCTGCCGCGACGCCGCCGGCTGGCCCGACGCCACCTTCGTCAGCGTCAACCTGGCCGTCGCCCAGATCCGCCACCCCGGCCTGGCCGCACAGGTCGCCACCGTCCTCGACGTCACCGGCCTGCCGCCGGCCCGCCTCCAGCTGGAGATCACCGAGAGCGCGGTGATGGCCATCGACGACGACACCATCGCCACCCTGCGGGCGCTCGCCGACCTGGGCGTGCAACTGGCCATCGACGACTTCGGCACCGGATACTCCAACCTGGCCTACCTGTGCGACCTGCCGGTGCACGCCCTCAAGCTGGCCGGCCGCTTCCTGCAGAGCCGGCGCCCGCGCGGCGAGGTCGACCCCACCCGCGAGGTGCTGCTCCACACGCTCGTCACGATGGGGCACAAGCTGGGGTTGAGCGTCACCGCCGAGGGCGTCGAGACGGCCGCGCAGGCCCGCCGCCTGCGCGGCATCGGCTGCGACCTCGGCCAAGGCTGGCACTTCGGCCACCCCCAGCCCTCCTTCCCATGATCAAGGCGTCCCTCAAGTCGGTCCAACGCCGTGAGGGGGGGCCG
>JBBEWH010000161.1:0-37327 GCA_037414955.1 Actinomycetes bacterium KLBMP 9797 | reverse complement strand
CCCCACCTGCACATACCCCCGGCCCCCCACCTGCATCATAAACTGTTTGGGGCACGCCTTGATCATGGGGTAACGGGGCCTGCTCCTGGCCGACGACCAGGCTCTGGTCCGCGGGGCGCTGGCCGCCCTGCTGTCCCTCGAACCCGACCTGGACGTGGTGGCCGAGGTCGGCCGCGGCGACGAGGTGGTCCCCGAGGCCCGCCGCACCTGGCCCGACGTGGCGCTGGTCGACGTGGAGATGCCCGGCCTCGACGGCATCGCGGCCACCGCCGCGCCGCGCGCCGCCCTGCCGCCCTGCCAGCCTGCAAGGTGCTGGTCGTGACCACCTTCGGCCGGCCCGCAAGGTGCTGGTCGTGACCACCTTCGGCCGGCCCGCAAGGTGCTGTCGTGACCACCTTCGGCCTGCCCGGCTACCTGCGGCGGGCGATGGCGGCCGGCGCCAGCGGCTTCGTCGTCAAGGACACCCCGGCCCGCCAGCTCGCCGACGCGGTGCGCCGGGTCGCCGCCGGGCCGCGGGTCGTCGACCCCGGCCTGGCCGCCGAGACGCTCGCCAGCGGCGAGAGCCCGCTCACACCGCGCGAGACCGACGTACTGCGCGCCGCCCGGGACGGCGGCACGATCGCGGACGTGGCGGCGGGACTGTCCCTTTCGGAGGGTACGGTGCGCAACCACCTGTCCGCGGCGATCGGTAGGACGGGAGCCCGCACCCGCGCCGAGGCCGTCCGCCTCGCGGACGAACGCGGCTGGCTCTAGACCTTGTTGGCGAAGGAGACCTGGTTGGCGAAGGCGGAGGCGTCGTTGATCGAGGGCTTGCCGTCGTTCTCCCTCGCCGATCGAGGGCTTGCCGTCGTTCTCCCTCGCCGATCGAGGGCTTGCCGTCGCTCTCCCTCGCCGATCGAGGGCCAATCGTCCCGACTTGATCTTCAAACCGCGGTGGTAAGCCCTCGATCGGCGAAGAATCGCGACGACGAGCCCTCGATCGACGTCGGCAGCGCTCGCTGTCGCGACCCAGCGCCGAGACTGCGAATCCCGGACCTCGGGCCCGCGACCATGCCGCCTCAATCGGACGAATCCACTTCGGGCCGCCCGCGCGCGCAACCCGAAGTGGATCTAGTCGAGTTAGGGCGAAATAGCGACCCTAACTCGACTAGATCCACTTCCTCGACCGGCCAATTCGGACGAATCGGCTCAGGGTGGCTCCGCTCGAACCGGGGCAGACCTTTACTGACAGGCTCTACGTCGCGCCCCGTCGCGGCCCAGCCACGGCGCGCCGTCGTCGCGCCCCTGTCGTGCTGCGCCCTGGCCCGCCTGGCCCTCAACCTGCCGCGCCCTGGTCCGCCGTGCTCTGGTCTGCCGTGCTCTGGTCCGCCTGGCCCTCAACCGCCGTGCGCTGCCGTGCCGTGCGCTGCCGTGCCGTGCGCTGCCGTGCCGTGCGCTGCCGTGCCGTGCGCTGCCGTGCCGTGCGCTGCCGTGCCGTGCGCTGCCGTGCCGTGCGCTGCCGTGCCGTGCCTGGTCCGCCGCGCCCTCTGGTCCGCCTGGCCCCAAAGAGCAGCCCTATCGGGCGTGAATTCCGCAGAGAGCTCCCCTATACCCGCCCAGAGCATGAGAGGGCTGCCCTTTTGACGCCAAAGCACGCTGTGATCTCTCTCAGGAAAGTTGCGCTGCTCGGCAAATTTGCTAACTTCGGAAAGGTGAGCGACGTGGGACTGCGGGAGCGGAAGAAGGCGGCGACCCGCGCCGCGCTCAGTGAGGCGGCGATCCAGCTGGCCCGCGAGCGCGGCGTGGAGCACGTCACCGCGGACGCGATCGCCGACGCGGCGGGGGTGTCGCCGCGCACGTTCCACAACTACTTCGCCAACAAGGAAGAGGCGATCTTCGCGGCCATCTGGGATGTGGCCCGGGAGCTGATCGCCACCCTGCGCGCCTGGCCGGCGGCGGAGCCGGTGTGGGACGCCGTGCGCCGGGCCACCCTCGACCTCGTGCGCGACCGGCGCGACACCATCGACCTGCTCGTCGCCGCCATGAGCCTGCTGGAGAGCAGCCCGGCGCTGGTCGTCCACCACGACACGCTGCGGGAGGAAGCCGGGCGCGCGCTCGTCGGCGTGGTGGCCGAGCGATCCGGCACCGACCCCGACCACGATCTCTACCCGCACCTGATCTGCGCCAGCCTCCACGCGGCCATGACCGCGTCGGTGAACGTCTGGCGCGCCGGCAAGACCGGCCGCGACCTCACCGACCTGATGGAAGAGGCGTTCGACCAGCTCCGCGCCGGCCTGCCGGACGCACCCCGCTAACCCCACGGACAACCCCAAACCCCGCGCGGGTACCGCGCCGCGGGGTCGATCACCCCTGGAGAAAAACGGATGGCAACCTATCTGTACCGGTTGGCCCGGTTCTCGTACCGGCGCCGGCGGCTCGTGCTGGCGCTGTGGCTCGCGCTGCTGGTCGCGTTCGGGGTCGGCGCCCTGACGCTGTCCGGGTCGACGTCCACCGCGTTCTCGGTGCCCGGCACCGAGTCGCAGAAGGCCATCGACCTGCTCGGCGAGCGGTTCCCGCAGGCCGGTGCCGGCGGGGCGACGGCGCGCGTGGTGTTCGCGGCCCCGTCGGGCGGGACGGTGACGGAGCAGGCCAGCCGGGACGCGATCGCCCGGACCGTCGCCGCGCTGAAGACCGCGCCGCAGGTCGCCGCCGCCAGCGACCCGTTCACGGTCGGCGGCGTCAACCCGGCCGGCACCGTCGCGTACAGCCAGGTCACCTACGCCGTGTCCAACCTGGAGATCACCGACGAGGCCCGGGACGCGCTGACCGCCGCCGCTGGCGAGGCCCGGACCGCCGGGCTGACCGTCGAGATCGGCGGCGACGCGCTGCAGACGCCGGTCGCCACCTCGGCCACCGAGGTCATCGGGCTGCTGATCGCCGCGGTCGTGCTGGTCATCACGTTCGGGTCGCTGATCGCCGCCGGACTGCCGCTGCTCACCGCGATCATCGGCATCGGCATCGGGATCTCCGGCATCATGGTGGTCAGCGGGTTCGTCGACATGGCGTCCACGACCTCGGTGCTCGCGCTGATGCTCGGTCTGGCGGTCGCCATCGACTACGCGCTGTTCATCGTGTCCCGGTACCGGCATGAGCTGGCACTCGGCCGCGACGGCGAGGAGGCCGCGGGCCGCGCCGGCGGCACGGCTGGTTCCGCCGTGGTGTTCGCCGGTCTCACCGTGGTGATCGCGCTCGCGGCGCTCGCGGTCGTCAACATCCCGCTGCTCACCGAGATGGGCCTCGCCGCGGCGTCCACCGTGGTCGTCGCCGTGCTCATCGCGCTCACCCTGCTGCCGGCCCTGCTCGGCTTCGCCGGCCGGCGGGTCATGGGGCGCCGCGGCCGCGACCCGGAGAGCACCGGAAACGGCAAACCCACCGCCGGTACCCGATGGGCCCGGCTCGTCACCCGGCGGCCCGCCGCGGTGCTGGTCCTGGCCGTCCTGGCCCTCGGCGTCATCGCGGTGCCCGCCCTCAGCCTGCGCCTGGGCCTGCCCGACGACGGCACGGCGGCGCCCGACACCACCCAGCGCAAGGCGTACGACCTGCTCAGCCAGGGTTTCGGGCCCGGCTTCAACGGACCGCTCACGGTCGTTGTCGACGCGCCGGACGCGCAGGCGGCCGCCACCGAGGCCACCGCGGCGATCAAGGCCTTGCCGGATGTGGCGGCGGTCGCGCCCCCGGTGCTCAACCCGGCCGGCGACACCGCGCTGCTGACCGTCATCCCGGCCAGCGCGCCGAACAGCGTCGCCACCGAGGACCTGGTCACCGCGATCCGCGCCGCCGACGGCGGGCTGAGCGCCGACCTGTCCGTCACCGGGCAGACCGCGATGAACATCGACGTGTCCGACAAGATGGGCAGCGCGCTCGCGCCGTACCTCGCGGTCGTCGTCGGCCTCGCCTTCGTGCTGCTGGCGCTGGTGTTCCGGTCGCTCGTCGTGCCGCTCAAGGCGACGCTCGGGTTCCTGCTGTCGGTGGTCGCGACGTTCGGTGCCGTGGTCGCCGTGTTCCAGTGGGGCTGGCTCGCGGGCCTGCTCGGCGTCGCGGAGACCGGGCCGATCATGTCGCTGCTGCCGGTGCTGCTGGTCGGCATCGTGTTCGGACTGGCGATGGACTACGAGGTCTTCCTGGTGACCCGGATGCGCGAGGAGTACGTGCACGGCGTCGCGCCGCGCGAATCGGTGGTGACCGGCTTCGGCCACGGCGCCCGGGTGGTCACGGCGGCCGCGATCATCATGATCAGCGTGTTCTCCGGGTTCATCCTGTCGCACGAGGCGCTGATCAAGTCGATCGGCTTCGCGCTGGCGATCGCGATCCTCTTCGACGCGTTCGTGGTGCGGATGACGATCGTGCCGGCGGTGATGGCGCTGCTCGGCCGGCACGCGTGGTGGCTGCCGCGGTGGCTCGACCGGGTCCTGCCCAACGTGGACGTCGAGGGCGAGAAACTCCGCCATCATCTGGACGACGCACCCACCCCGGATCTGGTCGCCACCCGCTCCTAACCATGATCAGGGCGTCCCTCATGTCGTTAGAGCTACGTGAGGGACGCCTTGATCATGGGTGGGGTCGCGGTTCAGGAGGCAGAACTCGTTGCCCTCGGGGTCGGCGAGCACGGTGAACGGCTCGTCCCCGCTCTGTCCGATGTCGACCCGGCGGGCGCCGAGCGCCAGCAGCCGCGCCACCTCGGCGGCCGGCTCGCCATCCACCGCCAGGTCGAGGTGGCCGCGGAGCTTGTCGCGCTTGACCGCGCTGGTCGGCTGCAACCAGATCGTCGGCGCGCCGGGCTGGCGGGGGACCAGGTGCACGTTCCCCTCGTCGGTCTTGTCGATGTCGTACCCGAGCGCCCGCGACCAGAACTCAGCCATCCGGTCGACGTCGTGCACGTCCAAGGTCCACTGCGCGATGTGACTGACCATCATGCCGTTCCCATACCCACAAACGCCCTGATCATGGTGGCCCACAATGGTGGAGGGTCCCTGATCTTGTGGGACGGTGGCGAGAGCCATCCATCCGAACCCCAACCTGCCGCTGGCCCAGCCGCGATCGGTCCCACGCACCGCCGGCCTTCCGCGGGCGCTGCGCCCTGCTGCCCGCCGGGCCGCGCCGTCCGGGACCGCGCCGTGTCCGTGCGATCCCTCCCGTTGATCGAGGTCTTACCGTCGCGGGTTTCCGTTGATCGAGGTCTTACCGTCGCGGGTTCCCGTTGATCGAGGGCATATCGCGGCGAGTCGCCTCTCCAAACCGCGACGATGTGCCCTTGATCGCAAGGCGATCACGACGACAAGCCCTTGATCAACGCGCGAGAGCGGCCGGCTGGGCCGGATAGGCCGGGAGAGGGTGGAGCCGGTGGCGTCGAGGGGTGCGTCGCGGTGCGGGCAAGGGGGCGTCTTGGGGTAACGGGGGCATGTCGACCACGCCGAGGCATCGGTTCGGTCGGCGCGGTCGCGAATTGGGCGCAAGATCAACACAACTCTTCAAGAGTTGGGGTGTCCTCGGGCCGACGACACCCCAACTCTTGAAGAGTTGTGTTGATCTTGCCGAGGACGTGCGTGGGGACAACGGTCCAGGGGCGCCGCAGCGACGTCCCCGAACCTTAGCGATCAGGGCGATCATGGGGAGGTTTCGCTGACGGGGTGTTGTCGTAGGGTGGCGTCGTGGGGGGCGGCGGGTTCCGGGTGGGGGTGGATTTCGGCACCTCTAACACGGCCGCCGTGCTCGCCTTTCCGGACGGTCGGGTCCGGCCGCTGCTGTTCGACGGGTCTCCGCTGCTGCCGTCGGCGGTGCACGCCGACCCGGAGGCCGGCCTGCTGGTCGGCCGCGACGCCATGCACGCGGCGCGGGCCCGGCCGGACTGTTTCGAGCCGCATCCGAAGCGCTGCGTCGACGACGGCACGGCCCTGCTGGGCGAGGCGCGGGTGCCGGTCGTCGACCTCATCGCGGCGGTGCTGGGTCGGGTGGCGGCCGAGGCGGCCCGGGTGGCCGGCGGTCCGGTGCGCCGGGCGGTGCTGACCTGCCCGGTCGGCTGGGGACCACGCCGGCAGCGGGTGCTGCGGGCCGCGGCCGCACCGGTGTTCGCCGAGGTGGTGCTGGTCGCCGAACCGGTGGCGGCGGCGACGTACTTCGTCGCGGTCGCCGGCCGGCGGCTGCCGTCCGGTGCCAGCGTGATGGTGTACGACCTGGGCGCCGGCACGTTCGACGCCTCGGTGGTGCGCCGCACCCGGGACGGGTTCGAGGTCCTCGCCACCCGGGGCCTGGCCGATGTGGGCGGGTTGGACATCGACGCGGCGATCGTCGGGTCACTCGGCGAGACGTACGGTGCCCGGGACCGGGACAGGTGGCGGCGGCTGGCCGAGCCGCGGGACCGGGCAGACCAGCGCGCCGTCCGGACGCTGTGGGACGACGTGCGCACCGGCAAGGAGCTGCTGTCCCGGGCCGCGCACACCACCGTGCACGTGCCGCTGTTCGACGACGACGCGCCCGTGGGGCGTGAGCAGCTCGACCGGCTCGCCCGGCCGCTCCTGGCCCGCACGGTCGCGGCGAGCCGTGCGGTGCTGGACGCCGCTGGCGTCGCGCCCGCCGACTTGGCAGGGTTGTTCCTGGTCGGCGGGTCGAGCCGGATGCCGCTGGCGGCCGCCCTGCTGCACCAGGGCCTCGGCGTCGCACCCACGGTGGTGGAGCAGCCCGAACTGGTCGTCGCCGAGGGCAGCCTGCACGCCGCGCCGCTGGTCGCGCCCCACTCGTCGGACGCCGCGCCGCTGGTCGCGCCCAACTCGTCAGACATCGTGTCGGACGCCGCGTCGGACGCCGCGCCGCTGGTCGCGCCCAACTCGTCAGACATCGTGTCGGACGCCGCGTCGCTGGTCGCGCCCCACTCGTCGGACGCCGCTTCGCTGGTCGCGCCCAACCCGCCGGAAGCCGCGCCGGAAGCTGCGTCGGACGCCGCGTCGGTGGTGCCGGATCCGGTGGGGAGCTGGCCGCCCGGGCCCACCGACCTGTTCCCCGGCGTCCCGGCCGCACCACGCACCCGGTGGCGGCTGCCGCGCCGGCTGGCCGCCGCTGCGGTGGCCGTCGCGGTGGTGGCCGGCGCCGCCGCGGCCGTCCTGGTCGACCAGCTCCCCGGCTCCACATCGGACGCTTCGGCACGCGTGCCCGAGCCGCTGCGTGCCGGCTGCCGGGACGGTGGCACCGAGATGCCCACCGCGTCCCGGACGCTGCGGTGCCGCAGCCCGCAGGGACCTGACGTCGTGGTCGGGCTGTTCGCCGACCAGACCGCCGTCGACACCGCATACCAGCAGGCGGTACGGGAATCCGGCGCGGCCCGGAGCGAGGGCGACTGCACCACCACCGCCCTCGGCGAGACCACCACCGCCCTCGGCGAGCACCGCTACCCCGGCGCGGGCGCCGCCCGGGGACGGGTCCTGTGCCGTGGCGCGTCCGGCCGCGCCAGCATCGTCTGGACCGACGACCAGGCGGACACCGTCGCCCGGGCCGAGGTGCCAGCCGGCGACGCGATCGCGCTGCGCGCGGCGTGGCTGGCGTGGACCAGCTCACCCGCCTTCCCGACCACCGAGGAGCGGGCCCTGGTCGACCAACTCGCCGCCACCGGCTGCCGGCGGGCCGATATCGCCGACCTGGACGACCACCCGGGCGCGACCGCCGGCGTGCGCTGCGAGCCGCAAGGCACCGGCGCCCGCACCGTGTCGTACTTCAGGTTCGGCACCGTGGCCGCCCTGCGGGCCGCGCTGGACGGCCTGTCCGCCGCGGTCACGGCTCCCACCGGCGTCGCCTGCGAGGACGGCAAGGCACCCGGATTCCTCGGCAGCCGCCGCTACGACCTGCGCAGCGCCGAGGTCGGCGTGCTGCTGTGCCACCCCGGACCGCAGAGCACGCTCGTGCTGCGCTGGAGCGCCGAGCCGCTCCTGCTGGCGGGCCACGCCACCGGTGTGGACGCCGCCGAGCTGTCGGTCTGGTGGCGCGTCTACTCCGGGCCACCGGTGACCCGGCTCGTCGAGGCGATCAACGCCCAGTCCACGCCGCCGTTCCCGACCGCGCCGGAGACCGCCCTCCTCGACCACGTGCCCCCGCGGTCGCGGAAGGACTGCCTGCGCCCGTCCGGCGAGCAGGTCCGCACGAACGTCGGCACCGAGCCGGTCGTCGCCGTCGTGTGTGGACCCACCAGCGGCGCCCGGATCGTCTTCTACTACCAGTTCCCGGATCGCACCGCCATGCGACGCAGCTATGGCACCGGCGACGCCGGGGAAGCCTGCACCACGCTGCCCCGGGCCTTCGCGGGGGAATCCCGGTACCAGCGTGGCGGTCACAGCGGCTGGCTGCGCTGTGGCACCAGCGAGAGCGGCAACCGATGGCTGGAATGGACCAGCGAAGAACTCGCCATCCAGGCATTCGCGTTCCACGGCGGTGATCCCACCGCGATGATCGACTGGTGGCGCCACGACGCCGGACCGGCCTGACAGACCGCCGGTCGCGGTCAGCCGAGGACGTTGCCGCCGACGCTGGCGTCGCCCTTCCCGCTGGTGCTGCCCCGACTGCGGGCCACCTCCTGGCCGTTGAAGATCGCGACCAGGTCCACGGTGCCGGTCCGGAACCGCACGGTGAGGCGGTACTCATGGCGCCGGCCGTCGGCCGGGATGTCCACCGACTGCCGCCACGGGAGCCGCACCGCCCGGCCCTTCGTCTCCTGGCCGTCGATCACGTACGTGAACGTGTCCACCGTGCCGGTGCCGGTCGCGGTCAGCACCAGGATGTGCGGCTGGCGGGCGGGCGCGGTCGACGCCGCGTCCACGGCACTCGCCGAAGGAGCCGAAGGAGACCTCGACGCCCCTACCTCTGGCGAGCCAGGGGAGTTCCCGCATCCGGCCAGCACGATCGCTCCCACGGTCAGCAGACGTACAGCACGTAGCATGGCGCCCACGTTAATCCATGATCAGGGCGTCCCTCACGTCGCTCTAACGACTTGAAGGACGCCTTGATCTTGGGTGGCGAGGTCGGTGATGCGGTGGAGCATCGCGGTGCGGGAGCGGACCTCGAGCTTCGCGAAGACCCGCCGCAGGTGCGACTCGACGGTCCGGCGGCTCAGCACCAGCCGGGCGGCGATCTCCTGGTTGGTCAGGCCGAGCCGCACCAGCTCCGCGATCTCCCGCTCGCGCGCCGTCAGCGTGGGTTCCTCCCGGGCCTCCCGGGCCTCGCCGGCCATGCGGGACAGCAGCCAGGTCGCGCCGCACTCCCGGTACCCCGTCTCGGCCCGGTGCAGCGCCTCCCGGCCGTGCCGCGCCCGACCGGCCCGGCTGTGCGCGGTGCCCGCGAGGTGGTGGGCGAGCGCCGCCTCCAGCGGCGCGCCCGCCGTGGTGAGCCGCGCCGCCGCCTGCCCGGCCAGCGTCGCGGCCTCGTCCAGCCGCCGGCCGGCGGTCGCCACCGCCGCCCGGGCATACCCGGCCAACCCGGTCTCGTACGCCAGCCCGGCCTCGGCGGCCAACCCGCTGGCCTCGTCGGCCGCGGCCCGGGCCGCGGGCAGGGCGCCCGCGCGGGCCAGCGCGACCGCCCGCAGCACGTGCCGGGGTACCGCGATCGCCAGCGCGTCCGGCCACGGTGCCGGTGAGCCGGCGAGCAGGTCGAGGCACGCCTGCTCCGCGCCGTCGGCCAGGAGCGCCAGCGCGAGGTGGAGGTGACCCACCCGCCGCCACATCCGCGCGCGCGGGCGGTCCGCCGCGGCCAGGTCCCGGGCGACGGCGATGGCGGCGACCGGGCCGGCGGTCCACAGCAGCGGACCGATCAGCACCGCATCCGCCATGGCCCGCATCTCGACGCTGCCGACCCGCTCGGCCTCGGCCGCCGCTTCCCGGGCGAGCGCGACCGCTTGCGGCAGCCGGCCCATCCGGGTGTTCAATGTGCTCTGTACAACCAGGAGGTACGCCAGCGCGGCGCTCTGCCCGACGCTGTCCACCACCTCTCGGGCCCGCGCCAGGTGGCGGCCGGCCTCCGGCAGCCGCCCGACCTGAGTCTCCACCCAGGACAGTGGGCCGACCAGTTCCAGGTGTGGCCGCAGCGCGACGTCGTCGACCGCGTCCACGAGCCGGGCCGCGTCGGCGATGTGCCGGCGCGCCGCCCCGGTCTGTCCAGAGTAGAGCGCCCCGAAGGCGCGCAACGACTGGGCCGCCGCGGCCAGCGGCGCGCGGTCCGCACCGTCGGCGCCGAGCAGCGCGAGGGCGCGCTCCGCGTGGTGCATCGCCCCGGCGCCGTTCTCCCGCAGGGCGTCGAGCGCGGCCAGCTCCAGCCGCAGCCGGCCGAGGGCGACCGGGCGCGGGTGCCCGCGGCGCAGCTGGGCGGTCAGCACGGCCGCCGCTTCCTCGATGTCGCCGCGCAGCCGGGCCAGCATGGCGCTGAACGCCTCCGCCTGCGCCGACAGCTCCGCGTCGACCGGCCCCGCGAGCCCGGCCCGCAGGTCGGCCAGCACCGCGCGGCACCGGTCGAGGTGGCCGCTCAGGCCCAGCGTGCGCGCGTACAGCAGGGTGATGGCCGGCCGCTGCGCGTGCAGCGGCCCGGTGCCGGGCAGGATGCGCAGCGCCGCGGCGAGCCAGCGCGCGGCCTGGACCGGTGCCGGGTACGCGAACGCGCGCCCCGCCTCGACCAGCGTCTGCGCCGCCCGTTCGTCGCCGGGCTGGGCGGACCGCTCGGTGTGGTGCGCCCGCAGCGGCAGCGGGCCGTGGTGCGTGTGCAGGTGGGTCGCGGCCCGGGCGTGGGCGGCGACCCGGCTGGTCGGGCCGCCGAGCGACCGCGCCGCGGCGCGCACCAGCGGGTGGCGGAACCGGCACCGGACGCCGTCCACGTCGACGTACCCCAGGGCGTACAGGCGGTCGAGCGCGCCCGCCACCGCGTCCGCCGGCAGCTGGGCGACGGCCGCGACCAGGTCGATGGTGGCGTGGTCGCCGACCACGGCGGCGGCGTGCGCGACGGTCTGCGCCCCGGGGTCCAGGCCGCGGATCTCGGCGGCGAGGCCGGCGAGGATGTGGCCGCCCGCGTCGGCGTCCGGGTCCTGGTCGTCGAGCAGCGCGGCGAGCGCCTCGTCGCTGAGCCGGGACACCGCCTGGACGTAGAGCGGGTTGCCGCGGCTGGCCCGCAGGACCAGGGCGCGGCGCCGGGCCGGCGCCTCCGGCAGCAGCGGTGCGAGGTCGGCCGCGCCGAGCGCGGGCAGGATCATCCGGATCGCCGCCGGGCCGTGCTGGGCGACCGCGGCCACCAGCCGGCCCGGCGCCCGCCCGCCGCGGAAGGCGACGGCGACCACCATGGGTATCCGGAGTGGCTTGCGGATCAGGTACTCGGTCAGCTCGACCGACGCCTCGTCGGCCCAGTGCACGTCGTCGAGGATCAGCACGAGCCCCGGCCGCCCGGCCCCCTCCAGCAGGCGGCGCACCTCCGCGCCGCCGATCCGCGGTGCCCCGGCCGCGGCCGGCAGGAGCGGGGCGAGCGCCTCGGTGTACATGCCGAACGGCACCGACCGTTCGAACTCGGTCGCCCGTCCGGCGTACACCGGCAGCCCCGCCGCGGCGGCCCGCAGCCGGAGCTCGTGCAGCATCCGGGTCTTGCCGATGCCCGGCTCCCCGGAGATCTCCACGACGGCGAAGCGGCCGCCGGCCACCGCGGCCAGCGCCGCGTCCAGCTGCCGTACCTGCGTCACCCGCCCCACCAGTGGTGTCACGCGGACACGCTGACACAGCCGACTGGACCGCCACTGGACGAGAACTGAACACCTCGCCGGCCGCACCCTCCCGGGCAACCGGCGCGCAGCCCACGTACAACCACGGCGCAACCGGGACGGACCAACATGATCTTCGCCGCCCTCTAGACATCAGGTGCCCGCCCCACCGGGGTGGATGCCCTGAGCGGAAGGATGTTTCATGCTCCGTAACCGGTTGGCCAAACTCCTCCTCGCGACGTCCGTCGTCGCCCTCGGCATGTTCGGGGCCAGCACCGCCGCCCACGCGGCCACCCCGCACGCCGCGGCGCCGGCGGTCACCAGCGCCGACGTCGGCGTGCTCAGCCAGTGGTTCTTCTTCGACCGCTACGCCACGAAGGCCGAGTGCAAGGCCATGGGCGAGGACCTCATGGACAGCAACTTCATCTACAACTACAGCTGCCAGTACCGCAACGGCCGGTACGAGCTCTACGTGCAGTACAACGAGTAACCCCCCTCGGCGGCCCCGCCCCTGCCGCGTCCACGCGCGCCGGGGGCGGGGCCGCGCCATGCGTACCCGATGTCACCGGCGAAGGAAGGTCCACCGATGAGGAACGTACGGGCGCTGGCCGTCGCGACCGCGACCGTGTCGACCGTGCTCGCGCTGTCGTCCACCGCCGCCCCGGCCGGGCCGCGCTGGCCAGGGCTGGAGCTGGTGGCGACCGCGCCGGCGGTCACCGTGGAACGGCCCTTTGGCCGGGCCAGGGTCAGCCTCGATCTGGGCGCCGCCATGCTGGCCGGGCGGTCGCCCTTCGAGATTCGGGTCAGCCGGCGGTCCTATCACGACCCGGTGGTCGCCGCGCAGGTCGTACGCGACCACGGCGGCGTGCGGACCCGCCCGCTGGGCGGCGACATCGTCCGGGACTTCGGCGGCTTCCTCGACTTCTTCCACGTCACGCTGACCGACGCGGCCGGGGCGACGGTGCTGGACGCCGTCCAGGACTTCTGCCCGAACGGCGAGAGCACCCGGCTGGCGCCCGGCGGCCGGCCCGCGTCCCCGTACCCGCACGCGTGCTCCACCAACCCGTTCGCCCTGGGCTCGGTGTGGGGCGTCCAGGCCGGCTGGGGCACCGCGACCACCGGCCCGCTCCAGCAGGTGGACACCAGTGCCGTGCCGGACGGCGTCTACACGGCGCGGCTCGAGGTCACCGAGCGCTACCGGCGGGCGTTCGGCATCCCGGCGGGCGCCATCACCGTCGAGGTCACGCTGAAGACCGTGCCGCCGAAGCCCCCGGTCATCGAGCAACCGCCGCCGTTCGCGGAGGCCCGACCGACCGGACCGGTCACCGTGCCGCGGCACGGGCGGCCCGACCTCGTCGCGCTGCCGGCCTGGGCGGTCGCCGTCGAGGGCGACAGCTTCGGCACGCCCGAGGTCGAGACCGAGCGGCTGACGTTCGCCGCGAACGTCTGGAACGCCGGCTCCGCGCCGCTGGTCATCGCCGGGTTCCGGCGTACCGGCGAGGCCGTGCTCGACTCCTTCCAGTACTTCTACGACGCGGCGGGCAACCGGACCGGTTACGCCCCCGTCGGCGCGATGGAGTGGGACAGCAAGGACGGCCACAAGCACTGGCACTTCCAGGACTTCGCCGCGTACCGGTTGCTGGACAGCGACTTCCGCGAGGTGGTCCGCGGCCCGAAGGAGGCGTTCTGCGTGGCCAACACCGACGCCATCGACCTGCTGGTGCGCGACGCCGAGTGGCAGCCGGAGAACACCGACCTGCACACCTCGTGCGGCAAAGAGGACACCCAGGCGATCCGGCAGGTGCTCTCCAGCGGCCACGGCGACACCTACGCCAACTCGGCGCCCGGCCGGGCCATCGACATCGCGAACGTGCCGAACGGCACCTACTACATCGAGGTCGCCGCCAACCCGCAGCACCGGATCCACGAGACCGATGTGGACAACAACGTGTCGCTACGCAAGGTCATCTTGAGCGGCACCGCCGGGGAGCGTACGGTACTCGTGCCGCCGTACGAGATGATCGACACCGATCCGTCCTGACGGCTCCGTCCGGCCGCGCGGTGGACCTGCCGGGTCGAGGAGCGTGACCGTCCAGCTCGCCATCGGGGGTTCGAGTGCTGGAACTGGGTGTCCTGGGGCCGTTGACCGCCGTCGCCGGCGGCCGCCGGGTCGGCCTGGGCGCGGCCATGCAGCGCCGCCTGCTCGCCGTCCTGGCGTGCCGCGCCGGCGAGCAGGTGCCGGTCGACGTCCTGATCGACGCGCTCTGGGACGCGGATCCGCCGCCCACCGCGCGCAAGACCCTGCAGGTGTACGTGCGGCGGCTGCGCCAGGGCCTCGGCGCGGAGCGGATCCGCCACCACACGTCCGGCTACTGGCTCGAACTGCGCCGCGGCGAGCTCGACGCGCACCGGTTCGCCGACCTCGCGGACGGCGCGCGGGCCGCCCGCCACCGGGGTGACCTGCCGGCCGCCGGCGCGCTGCTGGAGCAGGCTTCGCACCTGTGGCGCGGCGACCCGTACGCGGACGTGCCGGACGTCGCGTTGGTGGCCGAGGAGGCGGCGCGGCTGCGCGAGCAGCGGCTGCAGGCGTCGGAGGACCGCTTCGAGGTCGCGCTGGCGATCGGGCGGCACGCCGAACTCGTGCCCGAGCTCGGCCGGCTGACCAGCGTGCACCCGTACCGGGAGCGGCTGCGCGGGCACCTCATGCTCGCGCTGTACCGCTCGGGCCGGCAGGCCGAGGCCCTCGCGGCGTTCCGGGACGCCCACGCCACGTTCGCGCGCGAGCTGGGGATCGAGCCGGGCGCGGCGCTGCGCGACCTGCACGCGCAGATCCTGCGCGCCGACCCGGCGCTGGACTGGTCGCCCGCCGCGCCCCCGGCCCACCCGGGGCCGGCCGCCTGGCCCGCCGCGGCGTTCCCGGTGCCGCGCCAGCTGCCCGGCGACGTGCCCGCCTTCACCGGCCGGCAGGAGGCGCTCGCCGCGCTGGACGCGCTGCTGCCGGCGGCCGACCGGGCGCCGGCCGGGCCGGTCGGCGTCGCGGCGATCACCGGACCGGCGTCGGTCGGCAAGACCGCCCTCGCGGTGCGGTGGGCGCACCGGGTGGCGGAGCGGTTCGCCGGCGGTCACCTGTACGTCGACCTGCGCGGCTCCGACCCGCGGCACCCGCCGGTCAGCACCGCCGAGGCGATGCGCGACCTCCTCGACGCGTTCGGGGTGCCCGCGCGGCGGATGCCGGCCAGTCTCGCGGCCCAGGGCGCGCTGTACCGCAGCCTGGTCGCCGACAAGCGGATCCTCCTCGTGCTCGACGACGCGTCCAGCGCCGAGCAGATCCGTCCGCTGCTCCCCGGCGGCGCCGGCTGCGTGGCCGTGGTGACCAGCCGTAACGATCTCACCGAGCTGGTCGCCGCGCACGGCGCGCAGCCGCTCGCGCTGCCGCCGCTCACCACCGGCGAGGCGCGGGAGCTCCTGGTCCGCCGGCTCGGGCCGGCGCGCGTGGCGGCCGACCCGGGGGAGATGGACGAGATCATCGCGCGGTGCGCCGGGCTGCCGGCCGCGCTGGCGGTCGCGGCCGCCCGCGTCATGATCAAGGCGTCCCTGTAGTCGTTAGGGCGGCAGTCGTTAGGGCGGCATGAGGGACGCCTTGATCATGGGAGCGCGGGGTACAGGGCGGTATGCAGACTTTTCTGCCATATCCGGACTTCGTGGCTACCGCGGCGGTGCTCGACCCGCGCCGGCTGGGTAAGCAGCGGGTCGAGGCACTCCAGGTCCTCCGGGCGCTGACCGTGCCGGGGTACGGCTGGCGGCACCACCCGGCGGCGAAGATGTGGACCGGATACCTGGAGGCACTGGTCCGGTACGGGCTGGACGTCTGCGCGGCGTGGACGGCCACGGGGCGGCGGGACACGGTCACGGCCACGCTCGTCGACGAGTACGGCGGCGCGCCGCGCCACCAAGCGGCGCTCGCGGCGGCCGGTGAGCTGCCGCCGTGGCTGGGCCGCGACGACCTGCACCGCAGCCACCGGTCGGCGCTGGTGCGCAAGGATCCCGACCACTACGGGCCGCTGTTCGGGGCCGACCTGCCCGACGATCTACCGTACGTGTGGCCGATCTCGGACCGCGTCCCCCACCCCTGACCAAGGCACCCACTCCGCTCCCACTCACCGCACCGACGCACGCGCGGACCGAGCACGCAGCCTCACGGGCACACGGCCCCGGGCGGCCCCGGGCCGGCGCGGGCTGGCCGGGCGGGCGCGGGCGGCCCCGGGCGGGCGGCCCCGCGCGGGCCGCGTCGATCAAGGCCCACCCCGCCGATCAAGGGCTCGGGCACGTGGTTTGATCTCCGATCCACGGTCCTTAGCCCTTGATCGACGGGTTAGCCCTTGATCGACGGGGGTCGGCGCACCATCCGGTGGACGCTGGCTTAGGCCCTGCTCGGCGTACTTGAGGGACGCCTTGATCATGGGTGGCTAGAAGAGGACCAGGCCGTGGTGGGGGCACGCGGACATGGCCGGGGCGGTGTCCGGGATGCAGTACGCGGGCAGGTCGACCAGCAGGTTGTGGTCGTAGACGAGCACGACGGCGCCGTCGAACGCGTGCCGCTCGACCGGCGCGCCGAACTGGGCCCGGGCGGTCGCCTCGCTGTTCGAGGGCGCGCGGGTGTCGAGCACCAGGAAGCGGGCGTCGTGCCGCGTCGGGTCGTACCACTCCTCGTCGGACTCCCACTGGTACCCGGCGATCCGATCCCCGGCCACCACCGGCGCCACGCGTACCCGGCGGCTGGTCAGCACGGTGACGTTGTTGGCGTTCCAGTACTCGCCGAGCCCGTACGCCAACCCGCGGTCGTCCAGCCACGCGGCCACGTCCTCGGCATGCCCGGGCGCGCCGCGGTCCGACGCGTGGACCACCAGCTCGCCGGCGAGCAGCGCGCCCACCGCGACCAGCGCGACCAGCACGCGGCGGCCCGCGGGCCGCCCCCGGCGGAGGAGACCCGCCAGCGGCGGACCCCAGATCCGGCCGACCAGCACGGCGCCGAGCGGCAGCGTGGCCACCACCTGGCGGGCGGACAGCAGGTCGGTGGGGAGCGCCGAGACGACGAACGCGCCGACGTTCACCAGGATGCCGACCGTGACGAGGTCGCAGAGCCGGTCCCCGCGCCGGCGGAGCAGCCGACCGGCCGCCACCAGGGTCGCCGCGGTCGCCGCCAGTAGCCCTACCAGGTGCAGGATCGCGATCGGGTACCCCGCCGCGGACCGGTCCGGGAAGTACGCGCCGTAGTTCACCGCGATGACCCGCACCGCCAGCCACAGGTTGCCGCCCAGTTCGGACAGGGGGCTGAGCTTGGCCTCCGCGGCGTGCGCGCCGAATCCGCCGGCCACGCGGATGCCCAGCAGCGCTAGCTGCGCCAGCACCACCGACCCGACCCCGGCGAGGATCAAGCCGGCCTCCCGGCGCCAACCGCGCACCGCCTCATGATCAAGGCGTCCCTCAGGTAGCTCTAACGACGTGAAGGACGCCTTGATCATGGGGAGGCGCGGCATGGGGAGGCGCGGCATGGGGAAGCGCGGCGTGCGGGAGCGGAGCAGGGTGGGGGAGAGCAAGCGGTAGAGGGAGACGAGGATCAGGGGGAGGACGCCGATGTACATGACGAGCGGGTCGGCGATCTGGCCCCAGGCGAGCATGGCCGCGACCGCATAGGGCACCCACCGCCGGTCCCACCACCGTTCCAGCACCAGCCAGGTCAGCAGCAGCGGGATCGCCGTACCCGTGTGGTCGGGCGACGTGAGCTGGGTGGTCGTGGCGTGGCCGAGCGCCGGGACCGCGACCACCGAGACCGCCAGGGCGACCCGCGTCGCCGCCTCCCGGCCGGTGGCGCGGCCCCTGGCCGCGACCGCCACCACCAGCACCAGCACCGTGAACACCAGCGCCGCCACCGCGTGCGTGGTGTCGCCGTGCAGCCCGTACACGGCCTCGACCAACACGAACAGCAGCAGCTCGTGGGTGTAGAACGACACGTCGGTGACGGTCCAGCCGCGCAGCAGCACGTCGCCGTGCAGCATGTCCCAACCCTGGAGCGCGTTGCTCGCGCCGTCCGCGTTGACGCCCGCCGCGCGCGACATCAACAGGTACGAGCAGAACAGGCCAACGGCCACGGCGGCACCGATCACCCACCGGGCCCGGCGGATGATCACCGGCACGCTCACCGAACGCACGGTACCGCACACCCGGCTGAACCATGCGCGCGCACCGCACGTACCCAGGGGTACGCGTCACCGATACGAGGGAGTCTGATGGTGGAGGACGACCGCCGCCGCCCGCGCCACGTCGACCGACGGGACCAGGGGATACGCCGCCAGCGGGCGGTGACGCAGGGCGCCGCGTTCGGCGCCGCGGCGCTCGCTGTCGCGTTCGGCTGGGCGTTCGCCCAGCCCGAGGAGGCCGCCGGCACGACGACCCCGTCCAGCACCACGCAGGAGGACGGCACCACGCAGGAGGGCGGCACGCAGCAGGAGGCCGGCCTGCAGGCACCGGACCAGGCGCCGGCCGCGCAGTCCGGCACGGAGGGTGGCGACGCGCGGTCGGGCGGGTCATGAGTACCGCGCGCACGGCCCCGGAGTCGGCGGGAGCGCCGGCCAGGGTCGCGCCGCCGCGCGCCGTGTTCCCCGCACTGGGTACCACGGCCGTGTTGCTGGTGACCGACGAGCCGGCGCTGCCCGACGCGGAGCGGTTGCTGCGCGTCGATCTGGCGGCCGTCGACGCGGCGTACAGCCGGTTCCGTGCCGACTCCGAGCTCATGCGGCTGCCGCGCGGCCGCGCGGCGCCGGTCGGGCCGCTCCTGGCGGGCGCGCTCGCCGCCGCGCTGCGCGCGGCGGCCGCCACCGACGGCCTGGTCGACCCGACGGTCGGCCAGGCCATGCTCGACCTGGGCTACGACCGCGACTTCGACGCCATCGACCCCAATCCGGAGCCGGCGGTACTCCGACCGGCGCCGGGCTGGTGGCGGGTGCGGCTGCTCGGCGACCGGGTGCTGGTGCCGCACGGCGTGCTGCTCGACCTCGGTTCGACGGGCAAGGCGTACGCGGCGGACCGGGCCGCGGAGCGCATCGCCGCGGCCCTCGACTGCGGGGTGCTGGTGTCGCTCGGCGGCGACCTGGCCACCGCGGGACCGGCCCCGGACGGGGGCTGGCTGATCAGCGTCGGCGACGACCACCGCGCGCCGGCGACGCCCGGCGACCCGGTGGTGTCGGTGCGCTCCGGCGGGCTCGCCACCTCCAGCGTCACCCAGCGCACCTGGCGCCGCGGCGGCCGGTCCGTACACCACATCGTGGACCCCCGTACCGGTGACGTGCCGCCGCCGGTGTGGCGGACCGTGACCGTCGCCGCACGGTCCTGTGTGGACGCCAACGCGGCGGCGACCGCCGCGATCGTGCGCGGCCACGGCGCCGATGCCTGGCTGGCCGGGCTCGGCCTGCCGAGCCGCCTGGTCGGCCACGACGGCCGGGTCGTCACGGTGGCCGGCTGGGGGCGTCATGCCTGAGATCAACCTCTGGTACGTGGCGCGCGCCACCGGCATGGTCTCCCTGCTGCTCATCACCGCCACGGTGCTGCTGGGCATCCTCGGTCCGATGCGGGTCGGCTCGACGACCTGGCCGCGGTTCGCGCTCGCCGGGCTGCACCGCAACATCTCGCTGCTGACCCTGGCGCTGGTCGCGGTGCACGTGCTCAGCATCGCGTCCGACGAGTACGTGCCGGTGCGGCTGATCGACGGGATCGTGCCGTTCGTGTCCCCGTTCCAGCAGTTGTACCTGGGGCTCGGCACGCTCGCCTTCGACCTGATGCTGGCGCTGATGATCACCAGCCTGCTGCGGCCGCACATCAACCAGCGGCTGTGGCGGGCGGTGCACTGGGCGGCGTACCTCTGCTGGCCGGTGGCGTTCATCCACTCGCTCGGCAGCGGCACCGACGCCGCCTCCGGCTGGCCGCTCGTCGTCACCGTGCTGTGCGCGGTGGCCGTACTCGCGGGCATCGGGTGGCGGATCAGCCCGCGCTTCCGCCGGGCGCCCGGCGCCCGTTCGTTCGTCACGAAAGAGGGGGCGGTGCGATGACGAGCGTGCTGCTGGAGCGGGCGCCATGGGAAACGGCGCCCGCGCTGCCGCGTCTACTGGGTACCGGACGGCTGCTCGCCGAGCACCGCGCGGCGTACGGGCCGCTGCCGATGCGGACCTTCGCGGGTCCGGAGGGCCAGGCCCGGCTGATCGCGGAGGTGACCGCCGCCGGCCTGCGCGGCCGCGGCGGCGCCGGCTTCCCGACCGGGAGGAAGCTGGCCAGCGTCGCGTCCGGCAAGAAGCAGCCGATCGTGCTCGCCAATGGCTGCGAGTCGGAGCCGGCCGCCCGCAAGGACAAGGCGCTGCTCACGCACGCGCCGCACCTGGTGCTCGACGGCGCCGCGCTGGCCGCGCACGCGGTCGGCGCCGACCGCGTCATCGTGTGCGTGGAGCGCGGCGGCAGCCTCGCCGACCGCATCGAGCGGGAGATCGCGCAGCGGCTCGACGACCCGGTGAAGTGGCAGGTCATGCGGCTGCCGCGCCGGTATGTGGCCAGCGAGGAGTCGTCGCTGGTCCACTTCGTCAACAGCGGCGAGGCGCGCCCCCTCGCGGTGCCGCCGCGCCCGTACGAGAGCGGTGTCAGCGGCCGCCCCACCCTCGTCGACAACGTGGAGACGCTCGCGCACGTCGCGCTGATCGCCCGGTACGGTCCGGACTGGTTCCGGGAGCTGGGCACGCCCACCGATCCGGGGTCCACATTGGTCACCATCGGCGGGGCGGTGGCGCGGCCCAACGTGTACGAGATCGTGCCCGGCATGCGGCTCGGCGAGGTGCTCGAGGCGGCCGGCGGCCCCACCGAGCCGCTCGGCGCGGTGCTCGTCGGCGGGTACTTCGGCACCTGGGTGTCGATGCCCGACGGCTGGAGCATGCCGCTGTCGCACGACCGCACCGGACCCGGCGGTGTCACCCTCGGTGCCGGGGCCCTCTTCGCGCTGCCCGCCGACCGATGTGGACTCGCCGAGACCGCCCGGGTGGTGCGCTACCTCGCCGAGGAGTCCGCCGGCCAATGTGGACCGTGCGTGTTCGGGCTGCCGGCCATCGCCGACGACATGGCCGCGGTGGCGTACGGCCGGTGCGGCCCCGCCACCCGCCAGCGGCTCACCAAGCGGCTCGCCGCCGTGAACGGGCGCGGCGCCTGCCGGCACCCGGACGGCGCGGTCCGGTTCGCCACCAGCGCGCTGACCACGTTCGCCGCCGACCTGGAGACCCACCTGAACGGGTGGACCTGCTCGGGCATCAGCCGCGACCCGATGCTGCCGCTGCCCAAGGCCCGGGACCGGGGGTGGCGATGACCTCGCTTGCCGATCAGCCGCAGCCGCCGCGGGTGCAGGTCAACCCGATCGCCTGCGTGGCCGCCGGCATGTGCGTCGAGCTGCTGCCGGAGCGGATCAGCCTGGACGAATGGGGCTATCCGATCGTCAACGGCGACCCGCTGCCGGCCGAGCTGGTCACCCACGCCCGCCGCGCCGTGGCCGCCTGCCCCACCCTCGCCTTACGCGTCGACGGCAAACTCTCCCGTCTCCGCTCCTAACCCCATGCTCCTAACCCCATGATCAAGGCGTCCTTCATGTCGTTCTAGCGACGTGAGGGACGCCCTGATCATGAGGCGGGTCAGACGGCGAAGGTGCCGACCAAGGCTTCGGGCTCGGCGCGGTTCCGGTAGAGCGTCCAGAAGGCCTCCGCGAACACGTCGGGGTGGATCACCTCGGGCTCGAACGGCAGCGGGCCGGGCGCCGCCACGATCGCCCGGTGCGGAACGCTGCCCTCGATGAGCGCCCCGATGTTGACGGCGCCGACGTAGACGCCCTGGTCAGCGAGCACCCGGTGGAGATTGAGGTAGTAGTTGCGCAACGCGGCCTGCGCCATGCCGGCGTTGCCGAGGAACGGCACCGGACGGACGCCGGACCGCCCCGCGGTGAACAGGATGGCGCCGCCGCCGCGGGCGACCATGTCCGGCAGCACGGCCCGCACCAGCGCGACGCCGGAGAGCAGGAACTGGTCGAGGATCAGCTGCAGGTTGTCGGGCTCGACGTCGAGCACCGGCGCGATGCCGTCACCCATGGTGCCGCCGCCGGGACTGAACGCGGCCACGTCGATCTGGCCGTACGCCTCGTTGATGGCCGCCACGGCGGCCGCGAGCTGCCCGCGGTCGTAGACGTCCGCGGTGAAGCCGGCGGCTTCGACGCCGGCTCCGGCCAGCTCGGCCACGAGGCGGTCCAGGTTTTTCCGGGTACGCGCGACGAGCGCGACCCGGAAGCCCTCCTGGCCGAAGCGGCGGGCGACGGACAGTCCGAGGACCGGGCCGGCGCCGAAGATCGCTAACGTGCGGGTTAAGTTGACCATGTCCTCAACTTAGCGCAGAAGTTGGGGCCGTCGTCAACTTCGGTATGATCGGCGTCATGCCGACGGCCCGTGCCAAGCCGCTGCGCAAGGACGCCCAGCGCAACCGCGACCTGCTGGTCCAGGCCGCCCGCGAGCTGTATGCGGCGCGCGGCCTCGACGTCTCGCTGGACGAGATCGCCCGGACGGCGGGGGTGAGCAGCGGCACGCTCTACAACCACTTCCCGGACCGCGCCGGCCTGATCGAGGCGGTCTTCGCCGACCGGGTCGCGACCGTGCAGCGGATCGCCGAGCACGCCCTCGCGATGCCCGACGCGTGGGACGGCCTGGTCCATTTCCTCGAGCGGGTCTGTGAGCTGCAGGCAGCCGACCGCGGCTACAACGACCTGGTCGCGCGCCGCCTGCCGCAGGCCACGCCGACGGAGGGCACCCGGCGCGGGTACGAGCTGATGACGCGGATCATCGCCCGGGCCCAAGAGAGTGGCGCGCTACGGGCCGACCTCACGCTGGAGGACATGGCGTTCGTCACGTGGGGAATCACGCGCACCGTCGAGGCGGCCGGCGCGGTGCGGCCGGACGTGTGGCGCCGCCACCTCGGGATCATGCTGGACGGCATGCGCGCGTCCGCCGCCCATCCGCTCCCCGAACCACCGTTACGCCCCGACGAGCTGACCCACGTCATCACCACCTGCTCCCCATGATCCCTTCCCCATGATCCCCCCACCCCGCCGATCAAGGGCTAAGGCACATGCTTTGATCTCCATTCCACGTGCCTGAGCCCGTGATCGGCGGGGTCGACCTTGATCGGCGGGTGGGTGTCGGGGGGTCGGGGTAGCGTCACCGGTGTGTATCGGGAGTGGGCGTCGGTGCTGCCGGGGGCGGTGGTGTGGCGGCGCACCGCGGCGACCGAGTCGAACACCGGGCGGGTCCTGCCGGACGGGTGCATGGACCTGATCTGGTGGGGCGGCGAGATCCTCGTCGCCGGTCCCGACACCGCCGCCCACCTGTCCACCATCGGGGCGGGGGAGGCGCTGGTCGGGCTGCGGTTCGCCCCGGGCACCGGCCCGGCCGTGCTCGGTGTGCCGGCCAACGAGTTGCGCGACACCCGGGTGCCGCTGGGCGACCTGTGGCCGGTGCGCGACGTGCGGCTGATCGAGGAGCGCACGGCCACCGATCCCGTGACGGCGCTGGAGCGGCTCGCCGCCGCTCGGCTCGCGGCGGCCGGCGGGCCGGAGCCGCTCGCCGGGCGGATCGCGGCGGGCCTGCGGACCGGGATGGCGGTGACAGAGCTCGCCGACCGGCTCGGGTTGAGCGCGCGGCAGCTCCACCGCCGCTGCCTGCCGGCGTTCGGATACGGCGCGAAGACGCTCGCCCGCATCCTGCGGATGCAGCGCGCGCTGCGCAGAGCACGCGCGGGTGGGTCGCTGGCTGACGTCGCCTCCCTGAGTGGGTATGCCGACCAGGCGCACTTCACCCGTGAGGTGCGCGCCCTGGCCGGTGCCCCACCCCGCGAACTGCTCGCCCACTCCTGACAGGCAGGACTGCTCGCCCACTCCTGACAGGGCGGGCCGGTGACAGGGCCGCACGCGCGCCGCCAGTGCCGCCCTCGACTCCGGCGGCGCCGGTCGCCCCGGACCTGTTGCGCGCCGGGCGCGAGCGACCCGCGAGTGTGGCGTCCGCCGCCCGGCGGATCGTCGTGATCAGGGCGTCCTTCACGTCGCGCGCAACGCCGTCCGCTCAGGCTCGCGTCCTGCGTCGGTCCGTGTCGAACCCTCCAGTGGAGGGGCGTCGTGCTCAGCGGTGACGTACGTACCTCACGGGGCCGCTATAAGGTGCGTATCTCACCGCTGAGCACCCCGCCGCGCCTGTCCCACGTCCCGAGGGGGCGGCGTGAGGTCACGGCCACGGTGTCGTCCTTTACGTGGCTGGTCTGCGCGGACTGACGCCCACCCGGATGCGGATCCTGGCAGGAAGCGACCCCCATCGGCCGGTCCCATCCAAGATCCACTGCGACGAGCCGGCAATCCGGACATCGCGTACGTCCATGGGTCGGTCGTGGCCCGGTGTCCCGCCGCCGCGTCCCGTCGATCAAGGACAACCGCGCCGATCAAGGGCTTGGGCACCTGGATCCGAGATCAAACCACGTGCCCAAGCCCTTGATCGGCGAGTGGTGGGTAACGGGCGTGCCCCCGGGGGGTGGGGGTTAGAGGGGGGCGAAGAGGTCGATGCCGTTGCCGTCGGGGTCGTTGACGACGGCGTAGCGCTGGCCCCAGACCGCGTCCCACGGCTCCCTCTCGCCGTGGTAGCCGGCGGCGACCAGGTCGGTATAGGTCTTGTCGACGTCGGCGGGGTCGTCGCAGCGGAACGCCAGGCTGGCCCCGCCGCCGTCGGACGGCCCCTGCCAGTCGGGGGCGATCGACTTCACCATCTCCACGGTGTCGAGCATCAGGCGCAGCCCGCCGGGCAGGACCGCCTCGGTGTGCGGCTCGGTCTCGGCGCCGTCCGGGAAGGTCAGCCCGAGGCGGCGGTAGAAGTCGAGGGAGCGCGTCATGTCGGCCGTGACGAGGCCGATCGCGTCGAATCGAGGTGCCATGCGGTCCACCGTAGGGGTCACCCACTCGATGGTCTTGAACCTTTCGGACATGCCCAGCTTCAAGATCAAGGCGTCCTTCACGTCGCTATAACGACATGAAGGACGCCTTGATCATGAATGGGTTTCGCCGTGCGAGTGGCTGACCGGCGGCATAGGGTGAGGTGTACCGCCGATGACGCCGGGTCGACGGGGCGGTGAACCGCTCCGAGCTTTCACCCAGGCTGTCCCTGTATGGTTGCGGTTTGCTGGGTTTGACCCCATCTGAGAGGGGAGCGACATGACGCTGGCCTACCTCGATGCCGGCTCCGGCAGTCTGATCGTGCAAGCGGTGGTCGCCGGTGCGGCCGGGATGGCGGTGGCTGTCAAGCTCTACTGGCGGCGATTGACCGGGCGGTTCCGCCGGCGCGCCGAGGCGCCGGCCGAGAAAGACTGATGGTCGCCAGGGCTGAGCCGGCCTCCTTCCGGGACCCGTCCGGCCGCGTCTATTACCGCGACGACCAGGTGTTCCGCGGTCTGGGGCCGAAAGCGGCCGAGGACTGGCGGGCGCTCGCCGCGAGCGGGTTCTTCCCGCGCATGGTGGCGGCCGGCAAGATCATCGAGACGGAGGAAACGGAAGAGACCGAGGAAGCGGAAGAGACCGACGGCTGGGCGGTGGTGCTGCGGCACGCGCGCGTCCCTTTCGTGTCCTACCCGTACGAGTGGTCGTTCAGCATGCTGCGCGACGCGGCCCTGCTCCACCTCGAGATGCTGCACGAGGCCCTCGCCGAGCGGCTGACCACTAAGGACGGCTCGGCCTACAACGTGCAGTGGCGGGGCGCCGCGCCGGTGTTCATCGACGTGGGCTCGTTCGAGCCGGCCCGGGAGGGCGAGCCGTGGGCCGGCTATCGGCAGTTCTGCCAGACGATGCTCTACCCGTTGCTGTTGCAGGCGCACCTGGGCGTCGACTTCCAGCCGTGGCTGCGCGCGGCCGTCGACGGCGTCGAGCCGGCCCAGATGCGCCGGCTGCTGGGCGGCGGCAAGCGGTTCCGGTCGGGCGTGCTCAAGCATGTCTACCTGCACGACGCCGTGCAGTCCCGCAACGCGCGGTCCAGCACCGGCCAGGTGCGGGCCGAGCTGCGCGACGCCGGCTTCTCCGGCGAGCTGGTGAAGGCGACCGTGCGGGCCATCGAGAAGCTGGTGCGCAAGCTGGACTGGCAGCCGCCGGCCAGCCACTGGCAGGCATACCAGCAGACCTGCTCCTACTCCGATGAGGACCGCGCGGCGAAGGAGAGCTTCGTGGCCGAGTCGGTCCACATGGGACTGGTGCTGGACCTGGGCGCCAACGATGGCACGTACTCCCGGATCGCCGCGCGCCGGGCCGACTACGTGGTGGCGGTGGAGAGCGACCCGGCGGTGGTCGACGAGCTGTACCGGAAGCTGCGCGCGGACGGTGAGCGCCGGGTGCTGCCGCTGGTGATGGACCTGGCCGACCCGTCGCCGGGCATCGGGTGGCGCGGCCGGGAGCGGGCGGCGTTCGGCGACCGCGCGGACGCCGACACGGTGCTGGCGCTCGCGGTGATCCACCACCTGGCGCTGGGGCGCAACGTGCCGCTGTCCGAAGTGGTCGATTGGCTGGCCGGCCTCGGTCGCCGGCTGGTGGTGGAGTTCGTCGAGCCGGCCGACCCGATGGCGCGCCGGTTGCTGGCCAACAAGCCGGAAGGGCTGTTCCCGGACTACCGGCGGGACGAGTTCGAGCGATTGCTCAGTCAGCGGTTCACTGTGGAGCGCCGAGTTGAGCTCCCATCCGGCACCCGCACCCTCTACTACGGAGTAAAGCGGGATGGCTAAGCGCGAGCTGTACGCGTTCCTGGAGATCGCCGCGCTGTGCGGCCTCGCGCTGGCCCAGCCGCTGCTGGACGTCACCGGCAAGAGCCCCGACTTCTTCCTCTTCCACGGCGCCGGCGCGCGCGACGTACTCCTGCTGGTGTTGCTGGTCATCGCGGCGCCGCCGGTCGCGCTGTGGGGCATCGGCGCGCTGGCCGGCGTCGCCGGCCGGTTGGTGGCGAGGGTGACGCCGCCGGTCGCGCTGTGGGGGATCGGCACTGTGGTCGAGCGCGCCGGCCTGGCCGGCCGGCGGCCGCGCGCCGTCGCGCACGCGGCCACCGTCGGTGGGCTCTTCGCGGTGCTCGCGGTCCAGGTGGGCAAACACCTCCTGCCGGTACGCGGACTGCCGCTCGCCCTGCTCGCGCTCCTCGCGGCGGCGGGCCTCACCGCGGCGTACCTCCGGTGGAAGGTCCCCGCGCAGATCCTGCGCGTCGCGTCGGTGGGCCCGGTGGTGTTCGCGCTGCTGTTCGTGTTCGCGTCGCCGGCGTCCGCGGTGGTGCTGGCGCGGGAGTCCGGCGGCGCGGGGCCGGGCGGCCGCAAGGCCGATCGCCACCCGCCGGTGGTGGTGCTGCTGTTCGACGAGTTCCCGGTGGTGTCGCTGCTGGGGCCGGACGGGCGGATCGACGCGGCGAAGTACCCGAACATCGCCGCGCTGGCCGGCGGCGCCACCTGGTACCGCAACGCGACCGCGGCGAGCGGCTGGAGCCCGTACGCGGTCCCGGCCATGCTGAGCGGCAAGTGGCCGGCGAAGGACGGCGCCGCGCCGCACTTCAGCCAGCACCCGGACAACCTGTTCACCCTCATGAGCGCCGAGTACGACCTGCGGGTCCGGGAGAGCATCACGCAGCTGTGCCCGCCCCGGCTCTGCCCCGACACGCCGCGGCCCAAGGGCGGCCTGCCGACGCTGGTGAAGGAGAGCGCGACGCTGCTGGAGCAGATCGTGCTGCCGGTCGACTCCCAGGAGAACCTGGAGGAGTCGTACCAGGAGGTCACCGCTGAGGAAGCGGAGCAGCCGCCGCCGTCCGACCCGCGGTTCCGGTTCGGAGCCCTCGCCGACAACCAGCCGGCGCGGTTCACCCAGTTCCTCGACGACCTCTCGCCGACCGCGGGCAAGCCGCGGCTGAGCTTCCTGCACCTGCTGATGCCGCACACGCCGTGGAACTACCTGGCGTCCGGCATGCGGTACGACGCGCCCGGCGACCTCAAGTACGAGACGCCCGGCTGGGAGCGGCTGGGCTACGAGCGGCACCTGCAGCAGGTGCGCTACACCGACACGCTGGTCGGGCAGGTCCTCGACCGGATGCGGGACAGCGGCCTCTACGACGACGCGCTGCTCGTGGTGACCGCCGACCACGGGGTCAGCTTCACCGCCGGCGCGGCGGGTCGCGGCCTCGACCAGGCGCAGAAGGGCGCCGCCGAGATCCTGTGGGCGCCCCTGTTCGTCAAGGAGCCCGGCCAGACGCGGGGCCGGGTCGACGACCGGAACTGGCAGCACATCGACCTGCTGCCCACGATCGCCGACCTGGCCGGCGTGACGGTGCCGTGGTCGACCGACGGCGTCTCGGCGGTCAGCCAGGCGCGCACCGGCGGCGGCAAGGAGTACCACGACACGCCCGGCAAACCGCTCCCGATCGACGGCGCGAAGCACTTCGCGGCCGTCCAGCGCGGCACGTCGGCCCGCCCGGAGCTGCCCGCGCCGCCCGCGCCCGAGCTGGTCGGCCGGCCGGTGTCGACCCTGACCGTCACCGGCGGCGGCGCGGCGGCGGCCGACGCCGCCGGGACCGGGGGTGGCGGGGCGACGGCCAGCGTCGTGAACCGGGACGCGTTCGCCGCCGTCGACCCGGCGTCCGGCACGTTGCCGGCGCTGGTGACCGGCACGGTGGCGAAGTCGGTATCCGACGGCACCGCGCTCGCGGTCGCGGTGAACGGCCGGATCGGCGCGGTCGTGCGGGTGAACCCGCCGGACGAGGCCGGGCGGCGCTTCGGCGCGCTGCTGACCGACGAGACCCTCTTCCGGGCCGGCGCCAACGAACTCGCGCTCTACGAGATAGTGTCTGGGACCGAGCTGCGCCAGCTTCAGATCTAGGAAGTGACGCATCCCTCACCGTTGGGGCGAGGCGAGTCTACCCCCGCCGCACGGATTACGGTGGAATTAACGAGCAGTCAGGAAGATCTCCGGCGAAACGAGGCCCGTCATGACGGATGTCAAACTCGATCATCATGGTGGACAGCTGTCGATGCCCGTGCATGAGGCCGTCGAAGGTGCGTCCGGCATTGATGTCGGTAAGCTGCTGAAGGAGACCGGATACGTCACCTTCGATCCGGGTTTCGTCAATACCGCGTCCACCGCGTCAGCCATCACCTACATCGACGGCGACGCCGGGATCCTGCGCTACCGTGGCTACCCGATCGAGCAGCTCGCCGAGCAGGCGACCTTTCTCGAGGTGTCCTACCTGTTGATCTACGGTGCGCTGCCGACCGAGGCGCAGCTCGCCGAGTTCACCGACCGGGTGCGCCACCACACGCTGCTGCACGAGGACATGCGGCGGTTCTTCGACGGCTTCCGCTACGACGCCCACCCGATGCCGGTGCTGGCGTCCGCCGTCAACGCACTGTCCACTTTCTACCAGGACAGCCTCGACCCGTTCGACGGCGACCAGGTGGAGATCTCCACGGTCCGGCTGCTGGCCAAGGCGCCCACGATCGCGTCGTACGCGTACAAGAAGGCGATCGGCCAGCCGTACATGTACCCGGACAACTCCCTGGGATACGTGGAGAATTTCCTGCGCATGACGTTCGGCGTGCCCGCGACGGGCTATGAGGTGGACCCGGTCGTCGCCAAGGTGCTCGACATGCTGTTCGTGCTGCACGCCGACCACGAGCAGAACTGCTCCACCTCGGCGGTGCGGCTGGTCGGCTCCGCCCAGGCCAACCTGTTCTCGTCGGTGTCCGCCGGCATCAACGCGCTGTCCGGCCCGCTGCACGGCGGCGCCAACCAGGCGGTGCTGGAGATGCTGAGCCGCATCCACGCGGACGGCGGCGACGTGGCGGCGTTCGTGCGCCGGGTCAAGGCCAAGGAGCAGGGCGTCAAGCTGATGGGCTTCGGCCACCGGGTCTACAAGAACTACGACCCGCGCGCCGCCATCGTGAAGAAGGCCGCGCAGGACGTGCTCGACCGCATGCGGAAGCCGGACCCGCTGCTCGACCTCGCCATGCAGCTGGAGGAGATCGCGCTCGCCGACGATTTCTTCGTCTCCCGCAAGCTGTACCCGAACGTCGACTTCTACACCGGCCTCATCTACAAGGCGATGGGCTTCCCGGCGCAGATGTTCACGGTGTTGTTCGCGCTCGGCCGGCTGCCCGGCTGGATCGCGCAGTGGCGCGAGATGATGGAAGACCCGGCGAACAAGATTGGCCGGCCGCGCCAGATCTACACGGGTGCCCCGGAGCGCGCGTTCGTCCCGATCGACAAGCGCTAGCCCCCCACTCTTCATGATCAGGGCGTCCTTCATGTAGTTCCCACTACGTGAAGGACGCCCTGATCATGGGCGCTAGTGGCCGCTGGTGGCGAGCCGGATGCCGAACGCGGCGATGACCGTCCCCGTGACGCGGTCCAACACGCGGCGCGCCGCCGGGCGTCGCAGCACCTTCCGCAGCCGGCGCGCCAACCCGACGAGCACCGTCGACCACGCGGTACCCAGCAGGACGTGCACGCACGCCAGCAGCACGCCGAAGACGAAGGTCGGCGCGCCGGCGGGGATGAACTGCGGCAGCAGCGCGACGTAGAACACGCCCACCTTAGGGTTCAGCAGGTTGGTCAGCGCCCCGCGACGCCATCCCGCGAAGAAGTCGTTGTGCACCGGGGTGAGTTCGTCGCTCGGCGGGGTGGACTGGCGGTGGCGGGTGGCCCACACCATGCTCAGTCCCATCCAGATCAGGTAGCAGGCGCCGGCCCAGCGCAGCACCTCGTAGGCCAGCTGCGAGGCGGTCAGCAACGCGGTCACGCCGGCCGAGGTGAGCACACCCCAGCACAGGGTGCCACTTTGGATGCCGAGGACGACGCCCCAGGCGCGGCGGGGAGCCCCGACGGCGGCGGTGCGCAGGATGAGGGCGGTGTCCATCCCCGGCGTCATGGTGAGCAGGCCCACGACGAGGACGAAGGACCAAAGGCTGCTGAGCGCGGTCACGAAGCTCAACCCTACCGGCAGACGCCCACCATGATCAACACGTCCCTCCTGACTCCAGGCGCGTAGTCGACGCGCTCATCGTGACCGCACCACCGCCCAGGCGACCCGTCCGGATTTCCCCCGGCCGTCGCCAATCCCCGAGACCACCACCCCGCTGCCCGCGCCACCCCACCCCGCTGCCCGCGCCACCCCGCGCCGCCCCGCGCCACCCCGCGCCGCCCCGTGCGGCCCGCGCCGCCCCGTGCGGCCCGCGCCGCCCCGTGCGGCCCGCGCCGCCCCGCGCGGCCCGCGCCCGCGGCCCGCCCGACGCTGCCCTCGGGCCGCCCGCCGCCCCGTTGATCGAGGGCTTACGGTCGTGACCGCCCGTCGATCGAGGGCTTATCGTGGTGGTTTATAGATCAACTCGGGACGATAAGCCCTCGATCAGCGGGAAAGAGGGACGATAAGCCCTCGATCAACACGGCGACCGGCGGAGGCCGCG
This sequence comes from Actinomycetes bacterium KLBMP 9797, assembly GCA_037414955.1. Taxonomy (GTDB): domain Bacteria; phylum Actinomycetota; class Actinomycetes; order Mycobacteriales; family Micromonosporaceae; genus Phytohabitans. Next base: position 6,018 of record JBBEWH010000161.1, on the reverse strand, counting down.
CGGGCGCTCGTGCGCTCGTGCGTTCCCTGAGTCGTCAGGTCGCTGGAAGCAACGGCGCGTGGCTGAGCCGCCTCGCCCGGCTCGACCTAGCCCGCTGCGGAGTCGGCCGCATGCCCGCCTCGCCTGCCAGCAATGTCGGGGACATTGCTGGTTCCCGCCGCGAGGAGGCAGCAATGTCCCCGACATTGCGCACGGCCGCCCGCGACGAGGAGAACGCGACGAGGAGAGCGGGGCGGGGAGAGCGGGGCGGGGAAGCGGGAGGAGGGGGAGGGGAGGGGGTCGACGTGGTGGTGGTCCTGCTGGGGATTGGTGGCGGCGTCGACCGGTGTGGCGTTGTTCCTCGCGGATGCGGTGTGCCGGGTAAACCGGCGGGCCGTCCTCGGTGTCTTGGTGTAGGACGGGATCGGGGAGGACGGATGCGAGACACGCGCGGCGCGGAGTTCGACGACTTTGTGCGGAGCAGATCGGTGTCGCTGCTGCGCGTGGCGTACCTGTTGACGGGGGACCGGCACGCGGCGGAGGACCTGCTCCAGGAGGTGCTGGAGCAGATCTACGTCCGGTGGCGCCGGGTGCACACCACACCCGAGGCGTACGCCCGCAAGGCCCTGGTGAACCGCGCGGCCAACCGCTGGCGGCGGCGCGCGCGGCGCCCCGAGCAGGCGCTCGGCGCCCATGACTCGGCCGCGCCCGACCACGCCGGTGGCGTCGCGCTGCGGGAGGCGGTGGTCGCGGCGCTGCGCGCCGTGCCGCCCCGGCAGCGGGCCGCGGTGGTGCTGCGCTACCTGGAGGACCTGTCGGTCGCGGAGACCGCGAGCGCCCTGGACTGCTCCGAGGGCGCGGTGAAGAGCCACACCGCGCGCGGGCTGGCCAAGCTGCGGGAGGCGCTGTCCGGCTCCGGTCTTGTCGCACCGATCCCCGACGACGCTGGGAGCACGCGATGACCCTGAACGACAACGACGTCCGCGCGGTCCTGCACCGGGCGACCGATCATCTGGCCGGCCCGCCGGACCTGCTCGACGACGTGCGGCGGGGCGGCCGCCGCCGGGTGGTGCGGCGCCGCGCCGTGCTCACCACCGGCCTCGCGGTCGCCGCCGCGGCGTCCGCGGGGGGCGTCCTCCGGTGGGGGGGCACCGGTTCCGCGGTCGACGTGGCCTCGCCGGTGTTCGACAACCCCACGCGCGGCGACCTGGCGAACGATCAGGAGTACCTCCGGCAACTGCGGGAGGTGTGGGCGCGCGGCGAGTTCGACGAGGGCCTGCGCGGCGAGCTGCATGTCGTGTGGGCGGGGATGACCCCGGTGGGGAAGGCGGCCTTCGTCGCCCAGCGCAGCGCGTCGAACCCGGTGGTGACCGAGCCGGACGGGAACCGGCTGATCGGCTTCGTGGCGTTCGTGGAGCCGACCCGCGACGGGCCGCGGGTCATGACCGTCGAAATGGTCGACGACCGGGGCACGCTGGACGGCAACTCGCAGGCCGCGATCCTCGGACCGGACCGGGACGTGCTGCTGATCATCGACTTCGGACAGCCAGTGGTGTGGTCGCCGGATCTGGCGTACACGCCGGACGGGAAGGTCGAGCGCACGTTCGCGCCGGTGGTCTTCCGGAACGGTGCCGCCGTGCTGGCGGTGCCGCCGCAGCGGAACAAGGTGACCGTCGCGCTCTCCCGGCCGCCGGTCGCGCAGGAGAACCGCGTACACATCACCAACACGTCGGCGATCATCAACCCGGGCGGGCGGGACCGGCCGCCGCCGGAGACGCTCGAGTACGTGCTGCCCGGCACACCGGCGGCCGGGCGGTCGCAGCCACGCACCAAGGAGGAAGCCCTTCTGGTCCAGCTGGCCATGGAGCCGTACTGGGACGCGATCGGCACCCACACCAGCGACCCGGACGCGCCGAACCTGCGGGTCCGCGGTGCCACCCCGGACGGCCGGCTGCTGTGGGTGGAGAGCGTCCAGTACGACGACGACCCGACCCGGGCGGTCGCGCTGCTCGGCCGTGGAAAGGCCGAGTACCAGGCGGTGGCCAGCGGGGTCGTGGACTGGAAGGCGCCGCTACCGCTGCGGCTGCGGCTGCCCGACGGGCAGGGCACGCTGGTGGTCGCGCCGAACGCGGCGCTCGACCACCGCGCCGGGACGGGCGGCTGGCTCTCCGCTGGCCGGAGCGCCGCCCTGCTGCCCGCCACCGCGACCGAGGTCCGCGTCACCCCAGCGAGCGGCCCCGCTCACGTGGTCCCCCTCTCATGATCAGGGCGTCCCTGTAGTAGCTAGAACGACTACAGGGACGCCCTGATCACGAGGGGACTAGGCCTCGTCTGGCAGCATGGTGGGCCATGGGTGAGATGGCGCCGGCGCCGCCGCGAACGTCGACGGGGTCGGGCGGGGGCGGGGTGGCCGCGGCGTTCGGGGTGGCCGCCGTGTCGATGCTGGCGCTGCTGCTGGCCCGCAACGCGCGGGTGTTCACGGCGGCCGTGCACGAGCGGGGTGACTTCGCCGCCAACTCGATCATCACCACCGACGCCAAGCACTTCGAGCTGCTGGTCGGCAACTACTCCCGCATCGGCTTCTCGCACCCGGGACCGGCGTTCTTCTACGTGCAGGCGTTCGGCGAGTGGCTGTTCCACGACCTGCTGCACGCCGTGCCCGCGCCCTGGAACGGGCAGTGGCTGGCCCTCCTCGTGCTCAACGCGGCCCTCCTGGGGTTGACGCTCGCGGTGGTGCACTCGTGGTCGCGGTCCTGGCGCACGACGGCGCTGTGTGGTGCGGCGGCCTTGACGTTCTTCGCGGTGCAGCCGGGGCTGCTGGCGTCCGCCTGGATGCCGTACCTGTACGTGGCGCCCTTCCTGCTGCTGCTCACCGCCGCCGCGTCGGTGGCGGCCGGGCGGGCCGCGCACCTGCCGGTCCTGGCGCTGGCCGGCGGCCTGCTGGTGCACGGCCACGCCGGGTTCCTGTTCTTCGTGCCGCCCGTCGTCGGCCTGGCGCTGGTCGCGATGTGGCGGCGCGGCACCCGCCCGACCCGCCGGGAATGGGGCGCGGCGGGCGCGGTGGCGGCGGTGTTCGCGCTGCCGATGGTGCTCAACCTGGTGCTGCACTGGCCGGGCGAGTTCCCGCGCTACTTCGGCTACGGCGGCCGCCGTGGCCTGCACGGCCCCGGCGAGGTGGCCGGCTACCTGCTGCGCTTCTGGGCGGAGCGGCCCGCGCTCGCGGTGCCGCTGTTCGTCGCGCTGTTCGGCGGCGTCGCCCTGCTCCGGCGCCGCGACCGGTTCCTCGCCGCCGGCCTCGCGGCGGCCGTCGTGGGCACGCTGCTGTTCGCGGGGTACGCGATGCGCGGCATCGACCACCTCGACCAGCTCTACGTGGGGCACTTCTCCCGCGCGATCCCGTTGCTGCTGCTCCTGCTGCTGGTGCTGGGCCTGGCGAGCCAGCGCCGCCCGCACCCGTTCCTGGTGCTGGCCCTGCTCGTCGGCGCGCTCGGGGTGGCGGGCCGGTCGCCGTCCCTGACCTCCAACCCGGAGCACCTGCCGGAGCTGCCCCGGGTCATGGATGTCCTGCGTGGACAGACCGGCGGCCGGCCGGTGGTCGTCGACCTGGACCACGCCGCCTGGCCGGCGCTGACCGCGCTGGTGGCGCACGGCGAACGCGCCGGCCAGCGGGTGTGCGCCCGGGATCCGAAGTGGCGCTTCCTGGTGACCGCGCAGTTCGTGTGCACCGCCCACGACGAGGCGGACGGCGTGCCCGTACACCTCGGCCCCACACCGACCGGCCCGGTCCTCGCGGAACTCGACGGCATGGTCCTCTCTTCATGATCAAGGCGTCCTTCAAGTAGTTAGAACGACTTGAAGGACGCCTTGATCATGAAGAGGTCGGGCGGGAAACGGGCGTCGTGGGTGTCCGGTCGGGCATCCGATTACGCCCGGTTGTCCGCCATCTGCCGGGTGGGAGGCGTTGATCCGGGCAGCCCGAACGGGCAAAGTCAGGCCTAGGAAGGCCGGCTGTGAACCGGCTCACATCGTTTCCGCGGTGTTAAAAACGAGTGGACGAGGAGGTGGTGCGGGATGAAGGCCGACGAGCGGCAGCATCGCATCCTCGGGCTGGCCCGCAGCCACGGCGACGTGGAGGTGGGCAAGCTCGCCGCCGACCTCGCCGTGGCGCCGGAGACGATCCGGCGCGACCTGCGCGTGCTGGAGCAGCACGGCCTGGTCCGCCGCACGCACGGAGGGGCGCGCGCCGTCGAGACGGCGCGGTTCGAGACCACGCTGGCCATGCGGACGACCCGGCGGGTACCGGAGAAGCGCCGGATCGCGGCCGCCTGCGCCGACCTGGTGGGTGACGCCGAGACGGTCTTCGTGGACGAGGGGTTCACGCCGCAGTTGATCGCCGAGGCGCTGCCGGTCGACCGGAGCCTGACCGTGGTCACCGCGTCGCTGAGCACGGCGGCCACGCTCGCCGCCAACCCGGCCACCACCGTGCTGCTGCTCGGCGGGCGGGTGCGGGGCCGCACGCTCGCCACCGTCGACCACTGGGCGACCGCGATGCTGGCCGGCTTCGTCATCGACCTGGCGTTCGTCGGCGCGAACGGCATCTCCCGCGAACACGGGCTGACCACGCCGGACCCGGCGGTGGCCGACGTGAAGGCGCAGGTCATCCGGGTCTCCCGGCGGCGGGTGTTCGCCGGGGTCCACACGAAGTTCGGGGTGAGCAGCTTCTGCCGCTTCGCCGAGGTCGCCGACTTCGAAACCATCGTCACGGACGCGGCACTGCCGGCGTCCGAGGCGCACCGCTACACCCTGCTCGGCCCGCACGTGCTGCGGGTCTGACTTTTCGTGTTCGTCCCTTCCTGGGAGGCGTGTTGTGACCCGACGTCCGCTTATAATGCCTTTTATCCTGATATCGACGCTCGCGGTGACCGCGGGCTGCTCCGGCGCCGGTGGGTCCGGCTCGGGCAGTGACGGAGACAGTAAGACGATCACCGCTTTGATGGTCGGCAATCCGCAGATGGAGGACATCGCCAAGCTCACCGCGGATACGTTCACCAAGGACACGGGCATCACGGTGAAGTTCACGATCCTGCCGGAGAACGAGCTGCGCGACAAGGTGACCCAGGATGTGGCCACCCAGGGCGGGCAGTACGACGTGGCGACGATCGGCGCGTACGAGGCGCCGATCTGGGCGAAGAACGGTTGGCTGCACGAGCTGTCCAGCTATGCCGACGGTGATTCGGGCTACGACAAGGCGGATCTGTTGGAGCCGATGGTGCAGTCACTGTCCGGTACGGACGGCAAGCTGTACGCGGCGCCGTTCTACGGCGAGTCGTCGTTCCTGATGTACAACAAGGACCTGTTCGCCGCCAAGGGTTTGACGATGCCGGAGCGGCCGACGTGGCAGCAGGTGGCCGACTTCGCGGCGAAGCTCGACGACAAGCGGGCCGGCGTGGCGGGGATCTGCCTGCGTGGGCTGCCCGGTTGGGGTGAGGTGTTCGCGCCGCTGACGACGGTGGTGAACACGTTCGGCGGCACGTGGTTCGAGAAGGACTGGACGCCGAAGGTGAACTCGCCGGAGTTCACCGCCGCGACGAAGTTCTATGTGGATCTGGTCCGCCAGTATGGGGAGGCGGGTGCGCCGCAGGCCGGGTTCACCGAGTGCCTGAACACGTTCGGGCAGGGCAAGGCCGCGATGTGGTACGACGCGACGTCCGCCGCGGGCACGCTGGAGGATCCCTCCGCGTCCAAGGTGGCCGGCAAGGTCGGCTACGCGTACGCCCCGGTGGTCAGGACCAAGTCGTCCGGCTGGTTGTGGGCCTGGGCGTGGGCGATGCCGAAGACCACCAAGCAGGCCGACGCGGCGTGGCGGTTCATCTCCTGGGCCACCGGCAAGGAGTACGAGAAGCTGGTGGGGGAGAAGCTGGGCTGGTCCCGGCTGCCGGCCGGCAAGCGTGCCTCGACGTACGACCTTCCCGAGTACAAGCAGTCGGCCACCGCGTTCGCCGACATCACGCTCAAGGCGATCGAGGAGGCCGACCCGAC
>JBBEWH010000160.1:0-13982 GCA_037414955.1 Actinomycetes bacterium KLBMP 9797 | reverse complement strand
TCGAGGTTGCCGGTGGGTTCGTCGGCGAAGATGACGTCGGGGCGGGCGACGAGGGCGCGGGCGCAGGCGACGCGTTGCTGTTGGCCGCCGGAGAGTTGGCTGGGCCGGTGGCCGAGCCGGTCGGCGAGGTTGACCGTGGTGATGACGGTGTCGAACCAGTCGGGGTCGGGTTTGCGGCCGGCGATGGACAGCGGCAGGAGGATGTTCTCCTTGGCGGTCAGCGTGGGGAGCAGGTTGAACTGCTGGAAGATGAAGCCGACTTTGTCGCGGCGTAGTTTGGTGAGTCCGGCGTCGCCGAGGCCGGTGACCTGGGTGTCTCCGATGTGGACCTGGCCGCGGGTGACGGTGTCGAGGCCGGCGAGGCAGTGCATGAGGGTGGACTTGCCGGACCCGGACGGTCCCATGATCGCGGTGAACCGGCCGCGCTCCAGGTCAAGGGTGACCCCGCGCAGAGCGATGACCTGAGCCTCGCCCGCGCCATATACCTTCCACACGTCAGCCGCCCGCGCGGCGGCGTCGATCTTGGTCGTTGTCGTGGTCACCCCCTCACCGTAGGGGACCAGTGCGACACTTCCGTCGTCCTCAGGGAGAGTGACAAACTCCGTCGCGCGGAGGAGCGCGCATCGACATATTGATAAGTTGCTACGTCGCGTGCTTATCATAAGCCCTCCTCGAAGGGGGTTCCTATGCGCAGGGCACCGCGCACCATCCTCGGTCTGGCCGCGGCGGCCGCTCTCGGCCTGCTGCTCCCGTTCCTGGTCGCCGGCAAGGCCGACGCCGCGACCGTCACGGTCACCAACGGGGTACCGTTCACCGACACCGCGGGCGGCGCGCTGCACGCGCACGGCGGCGGCATGATCAAGGTCGGCGGCTATTACTACTGGTTCGGCGAGAACCGCAACGACAACAACACCTTCCGGTACGTCTCCGTGTACCGCTCCACCGACCTGCGCAACTGGGAGTTCCGCAACAACGTGCTCACCCAGTCGTCGGCGGGCGAGCTGAACGTGGCCAACATCGAGCGACCCAAGGTCATCTACAACGCCGGCACCGGCCAGTACGTGCTCTGGATGCACTGGGAGAACGGCGTCGACTACGGGCAGGCGCGGGTCGCGGTGGCCACCTCGTCCACGGTGGACGGCGCGTACACGTACCGGGGCAGTTTCCGGCCCTTGGGGTTTGACTCGCGGGATATGACCGTGTTCCGCGACGACGACGGCACGGCGTACCTGATCTCCTCGACCCGGGTGAACGCCGACCTCAACATCTACCGCCTCACCCCCGACTACCTCGGGGTGGCCAGCCTGGTCCATACGCTGTGGCCGGGCAACTACCGGGAGGCGCCGGCGATGTTCAAGCGCAACGGCGTCTACTTCCTGGTGACCTCGGGCGCCACCGGCTGGTCGCCCAACCAGGCGCGGTACGCGACGGCGAGCAGCATCGCCGGCAGCTGGACCTCGCCGACCACCTTCGGCGACGGCATCACCTACGGCTCGCAGTCCGCGTACGTGATACCGGTGCAGGGCAGCTCGACCACGTCGTACCTCTACCTGGGCGACCGGTGGGCGGGCGCCTGGGGCGGCAAGGTCAACGACTCGAAGTACGTGTGGCTGCCGCTGAGCTTCCCGTCCAACACGTCGCTGTCGATGTCCTGGTACCCGCGGGTCTCGATCGACACCGCCACCGGCGCGGTGAGCGGGTCCGGTTCGGGGTGGGCGTACGAGTACCTCCGGCCGCGCCACAGCGGGCAGTGCCTGGACGTCGTCAGCCAGGCCACGGCGGACGGCACGGAGGTCTCGCAGTACACCTGCAACGGCGGCGCCAACCAGCACTGGCAGGCGCTCGACCTGGGCACCGGCTACCACCAGCTGATCGCCCGGCACAGCAACAAGTGCCTCACCGTCCCGTCGTCGTCGACCGCGGACGGTGTCCGGGTCACCCAGCAGACCTGCGGCAGCGGGACCAACCAGCAGTGGCAGCTCACCGATCTCGGTGGCGGCTACTTCCGGGTCGCCGCCCGGCACAGCGGCAAGTGCCTGGACATCGTGAGCGGATCGACCGCCACGGGCACCCGGGCCATCCAGTACGCCTGCGGTAGCGGCACCAACCAGCAGTGGCAGCGGGCGGTCGCGCCCTAAGCTCCTAGGAGCGCTCCCAACGCGCCGCAACGGAGGAGGCCCAAGGGTTCGTCAAAGGGTTACAGTTTCCCCGTGAAGCGCACATCCAGAGATATCCGGGTGGCCAACCGCTTCGAGGTGCTCCGGCACATCATCGCGGCCGCCACGGTTTCCCGCCAGCAGGTCGCGGCCGACACCGGCCTGAGCCTCGCCACCGTGTCCAACCTCGTGGGCGAGTTGCTCGAGCTCGGCCTGCTCGTCGAGGTCGGCTACCAGGACTCCGGCGGCGGTCGCCCGCGCGGCCTCGTCGCGGTCAACCCGACCGGCGGCGTGCTGGTCGGCATCGACGTGGCGGAGACGTACGTGCACGTCGAGGTGTTCAACCCGGCCCTCGCCGTGCTGGCCAGCGTCGAGGAGGCGCTGCACCCGGAGGAGAACCGGCCGGAACAGGTCGTCGCGCACATCGTCTCCAGCGTCGGGTCCGCGCTGGAGACGGCGGGCGTCGGCCCCGACCGCGTGCTCGGCGCCGGCATCAGCGTGCCCGGCCAGGTCGACCGGGAGGGCGGCGTGTCGGTCTTCGCGCCCAACTGGAACTGGCACGACGTCCCGCTGCGCAACCTGCTCGCCGAGTCCCTCGACATGCCGCTGTACCTGGACAACCCGCTGCGCGCCTGCGTGGTCGCCGAGCTGTGGTTCGGCGCCGGGCGCGGTCGCGACGACGTGGTCGTCGTCAACCTGGGCACCGGTGTCGGCGCGGGCCTGGCGTTCGGCGGCGCCCTCTACCGGGGCGCCACCAACAGCGCCGGCGAGTGGGGCCACACCACGCTCGTCGTGGACGGCCGGCTCTGCCACTGCGGCAGCCGGGGCTGCGTCGAGACGTACGTGGGCGCGCCCGGCATCATGCAGAACCTGCGCGACCTGGCCCCGGACAGCCCGCTGCTGCACCCCGACGACCAGACCGCGACGATCGCGGCGATCGCCCGCGGGGTGGCCGACGGCGACCCGGTGGCCGCCAAGGTGGTCACCGAGACCGGGCGATACCTGGGCGTCGCGGTCGCCGACCTGGTCAACCTCGTCAATCCCGAGGTGATCGTGCTCAGCAGCTGGGTCGCCGCCCGCCTCGGTGACGCGCTGCTGGGCGAGGTGCGGGCGGTGGCGGGCCGGCACGCGCTCGGCCGGCCGCTCGCGGCCACCGAGATCACGCTGTGCCAGATCGCGGGCAACCCGGTGAGCCTGGGCGCGGCGACGTTCGCGATGGAACGCTTCCTGGCCGCGATCGGCACCCCGGCCGCCGGCCTCGTCCGCCAGCTGTAGCCCCATGATCAGGGCGTGCCGGGATTAGGGCTTTCGGCTACCGGGGCCCGCCGAGAAGGGGGGGTGTAGCCCCGTGAGCTGGGCTTCCCTGTAGCCGTCAGGACTAATCCCGGCACGCCCTGATCATGGGGGTTCGGGGAGGAGGGCGCCGACGCCGTCGAGGAGGCGGGCGAGACCGAACTCGAAGGCGCGGTCGGGGTCGACGGCGGAGTTGTACTCGGCTCCGGCGGCCGCGCCCACCCGGGTCGCGACCGGATGGCGGTCCGGGTCGTACACCTTCTCCAGCAGTGGCGCCACCTCCGCCCACCACTCGTCGTCGGTCTTGCCGGTGTCGTCGCGCACCCCGGCGGCGGCGATCGCGCCCCGCACCGCGCCGTGCACGTAGTCGGCGACGAGCGTGACCACCAGGTCCATCTCGACATCGCCGAGGCCGATCCCGTCGACCGCGCGGAGTTCGTAGTCGTACTTGGCGATGAGGTTCGGGCCGAGCGGCGGGCGGCTCGTGGCGACCTGCAGCAGCCACGGGTGCCGGAGGTAGAGCGCCCGGTTCTCCCGCGCGACCAGCTCCAGGCGGGCCCGCCAGCCGCCGGGTACGTCGTCCGGTTTGGCGGTCTCGGCGCAGACCCGGTCGAGCATCAGGTCGAGCAGCTCCGCCTTGCTCGGCACGTACGTGTACAGGGACATCGCGGTCACGCCGAGCTGGTCGGCGACCCGCCGCATGGACAGCGCCGCCAAACCCTCCCGGTCCGCGATGTCGATCGCGGCCGCGGTGATCTGGTCCGGAGTCAGTCGGGGCTTCGGGCCGCGCCGGGGTTGCCGCTGGACGCCCCAGAGCAGCTCGATGCTGCGGAGGGGATCGCCGGTCCCGCTGTGTTCGGTGGTCACTCTGTACAGCGTAGAGCTATACTCCCGAGCGGCTAACTTTCTACGGCGTACAAAGTTAAGGGTGTCCTCCGTATGACCGAAACCACGATCCCGATCCTGCCCAGCCGGTCGATCACCGAGACGATCGAGTTCTACGAGGCCCTCGGCTTCGCGGTGACCTACCGGCAGCAGCGTCCGAACACGTACGCCGTGGTGGAGCGCGGCGGCATCGCGCTCCACTTCTTCGTCCTCAAGGACCTGAAGCCGGCGGACAACTACGGCACCTGTTACGTGCGGACGTCCGATGTCGACGGTCTCTACGCCGCTTTCACCGCCGGCGTCCGCGGCCTGCTCGGGAAGGTCCCCGCACGCGGGGTCCCGCGGGTCAACCCGCTCAAGGACATGCCGTTCTACGGGGTGCGGCAGTTCATCGTCGTCGACCCCGCCGGGAACTACATCCGGATCGGCCAGCCGCTGCCCACCGGGTCCGCGGAGGCCGCCGCCCGCGGCCGCCTCGACCGGGCGCTGGAGACCGGCAGCCGGCTGGCGGACGCCAAGGGCGACTTCGCCACCGCCTCCCAGGTTCTCGACGGTGCGCTGGCCGCGGACGCCCGTGCCGAGCCGGTGCTGCGCTTCCGGGCCTTGGTCCTGCGCGCGGACCTCGCGATCCGGCTCGGCGACCCCGGTCGGGCGCGGGACCTGCTCGTCGCGGCCGAGGAGATCTCGCCGGCCGGAATCGACGGAACCGACCTCGCCGACGAGGTCCGGAGGATCACCGAGCTCCGCGACTCTCTCGGCCGGACAAGTGAGGGGTGTCATGATGTCTGACCTCGCGATCCACGCCGCAGGACTGCGGAAGAGATACGGTGCGAACGCGGCGCTCGACGGCTTCGACCTGGCCGTCGCGCCGGGCACGGTGCACGGCCTGCTCGGGCCGAACGGCGCGGGCAAGACCACCGCCGTGCGCATCCTGGCCACGCTGCTGCGGCTCGACGGCGGCCGGGCCACGGTCGGCGGGTACGACGTGGCGCGCCAGCCGGACCGGGTGCGCACCCGGATCGGGCTGGTCGGCCAGCACGCGGCGGTCGACGAGGTGCTCAGCGGCCGGCAGAACCTGGTCATGTTCGGCCGGCTCTTCCACCTCGGCCGGCGGGAGGCGGTGCGGCGGGCCGACCACCTGCTCGACCGCTTCGGGCTGGCGGACACCGGACGCAAGCCGGTCGCGCGGTACTCGGGGGGCATGCGCCGCCGGCTCGACCTGGCCGCCAGCCTGATCCTCGCGCCGGGGGTGCTGTTCCTGGACGAGCCGACCACCGGGCTCGACCCGCGCGGGCGCAACGAGGTCTGGGCCGCCGTCCGCGCGCTGGTCACCGACGGCGCGACGGTCCTGCTCACCACGCAGTACCTGGACGAGGCCGACCAGCTGGCCGACCAGATCTCGGTGCTCGACCGCGGCCGGGTGGTCGCCGCCGGCACGCCCGACCAGCTCAAGGCGCGGCTCGGCGGCGACCGCGTCGACATCGTCACGCGCTCCGCCGCCGACCTGGGCGAGGCGGCCGCGCTGCTGCGCCGGGTGGCGACCGGCGAGCCCGAGATCGACGACGACAACCGGCGGGTCAGCGCGCCGGTGGCCGACCGGGTGGCCGCGCTCACCGGCCTGCTGCGCGCGCTGGAGGGCCGGGGCGTCGCGGTCGAGGACATCGCGCTGCGCCGGCCGACGCTCGACGAGGTGTTCCTGCGACTGACCGAGGAGGTGTCGGCATGACGCGACTGAGATGGGCGTTGGCCGACGGGTGGACGATCACGCTGCGCGACCTGAACCACTGGGTCGCCCAGCCGTTCCAGCTCGTCTTCAGCCTGCTCTTCCCGGTGCTGATGGTGCTGATGTTCGGGTACCTGTTCGGCGGCGGGATCGTGGTGCCCGGCGGTGGCGACTACCGGGAGTTCCTCCTGCCCGGCATGTTCGTGCTCGCGATGGCGTTCGGCGTCGAGAACACCTACGCGGCGGTCACCGCGGACGCGAACCGGGGCGTCACCGACCGGTTCCGGGCCATGCCGATGGCCGGGTCGGCGGTCGTGGTCGGCCGCGCCGCCGCGGACATGCTCAACTCGATGGCCGGGCTCGCCGTGATGGTCGGGTGTGGACTCGCGGTGGGCTGGCGGTGGCACGACGGCCTCGGCCGGGCGCTGCTGGCGTTCGGGCTGCTCCTGCTGCTGCGGTTCGCGCTGCTGTGGATCGGCATCTATCTGGCGCTGCTGCTGCGCAGCCCGGAGGCGCTGATGGCGATCCAGGTGCTGGTGTGGCCGCTCAGCTTCCTCTCCAACGCGTACGTCTCGCCGGAGACGATGCCGGGCTGGCTGGGCGCGCTCGCCGAGTGGAACCCGCTGTCCGCCACCGTCGGCGCGGCCCGCGAGTTGTTCGGCAACCCGGCCTGGGCCGGCGACGCGTGGGTCGCCCAGCACGCCGTCCTCATGGCGGTGCTGTGGCCCGCCCTGCTGACCGCCGTCTTCTTCCCGCTGTCCGTCCGCGCCTACCGCCACCTGAGCCACTAACCCCTTTCATGATCAGGGCGTCCCTCAAGTCGCTATGACAACCTGAGGGACGCCCTGATCACGGTGGGGTTAGACGCGGTAGTAGCCGGTGAGGTCGATGATGACGCGGCTGTAGCCGATTTGGCCGCCTTGGCTGATGAAGATACCGCCGGCCTGCCCAACGCCCACGGTCGTGCCGACCGCCGCGGTCTGGCCGGCGGCGCCCCACGCGACGTTGGACGTGGCGGGCTTGGGCTGCCCCGAGGGCCATACGGTCAGGTATCCGGCGCCCTGCGTACCGGTCACCGTGACGTTGACATGCGCGGCGTGCACGCCCTGGTTGAGCGGAATCGGCAACGCGACCGAATGCACCATCCCGGTGGAGAACTGGGAGTAGTCGAGGACGCGCTGCGGCGTGACCGGCACGAACTCGCCCGGCCCGGGCTTGTAGGTCAGCCGGACGCCCAGCAGGACGTCGCCCGGGTCGAGGAGACAGGTCAGGTAGGCGGCCTCGCCGCGGCCGGTGTCGGCGGACAGGGATTCGTTCCCCGTGACGACCACCTCGCTCCCGTCGAAGGCGACGCCCGTCGCCGACACGCGACGGATCTGCAGGACGACCGTGCCACCGGCCACCGGCCGGACGAAGAACATGGCCGCGGCGTTGGTGGCCTCTTCCGGCACGTCGGCCCGGACGTAGAACCGTTCGGGATGGTCGACGGGCGTGATGCCCCGGACGGTGGCGGTGCCGGTGCCGACCGGCACGTCGACCCAGGTCCATCGGACGCCGGGGGCCATCGGCCGGAAGTCGGAGGCGGAGATGGATGCGTACACGGTGCCTCCCTCAGGCCGACAGGTGGTAGCCGAGCAGGTCAACGATCACCTGCGTGTTGCCGGAGCCGCCGGTGGTCAGCGCCACCGCGCGGTTGGCGCCCAGGCCGACGGTCGTGCTGTTGGCGAGGGTCTGCCCGGACGCGGTCCAGTTGATCGTCGACGTGCCGCCGGCGCTGCCGCCGGCCGGGTACACGGCCAGCCACCCGGCGGAGGTCGTGTGGGTCAGCGTGAGGTTGAGCGCCACCGCGCTGACGTTCTCCGGCAGGTCGGCGAACGCGACGGTCCGGACCTGCCCGGGCGTGACGATGCCGCCGGTCTGCCGGGTGTCGAGCCGGCGCTGCGGCGCGATGGGCACGAAATGCCGGCTGGCGTGCGGGGTGTAGGTGACGTCGGCGCCGAAGACGACGCCGCCGGGCGCCAGTTCGACGGCGATGCGGTGCGGTGGGTTCCCATACGGGAGGTTGAGCGACAACACCACAAACTCCTCGGTGGCGACGGTCGCGACGGTGCCCTGGCTCACCACGATCACCTCGCCGGTGGCTACCTCGGTCGACTCGAACCGGACCGTCGCCGGCCCGGTCCCCGACCGCACCCGCACCCGGACCTGGGTGAGGGTGCTGCCCGCCGGCAGCCGCACGGGCGCGACGAGCACGCCGCCGATTCCGCTGGCCGGCCCCCGGCCGAACCGGCCGGTGGTCGGCTGCACCTCCCGGTATCCGGTGGCCGAGTCGAGCGGCCAGAAGTCGAGATAGCCGATCACCTCGGTCTTCGGCCCCGCCGCCGCGACCTCGGTCGGTATCGGTGGCGCCGCGGTCGCCGCCGAGCCGGTCGCCAGCACCGCCGTGCCGGACACGAGCGTGCCGGCGCCGACGGCGCCCAGCCCGCCGATCACCCGGCGCCGGCTGAGCGCGCGCGAATCCCCTTGAGTGTCCATCATGGTCCTCCCCGGACGTGATCAACTGTGCGGCGGGGTCCACATTCGCACACCGACGCAAGCGCGCCCTCCCCATGATCAAGGCGTCCCTCACGTAGCCATAACGACTACAGGGACGCCCTGATCATGGTGAAGGCGTGTGGGGGGAGGTTCGTGCCGGCGACGTCGACCGCCGTGGGGGTGTCGTTGGCGAGGAAGGTGTAGGTGCGGCCGTCGGGGTGGCGGCGCTGGACCGCCTCCACGCCGGGCGGCGGGTCGGCCAGCACCGGCGCCACGCCGGCCGCGGTCGCTACCCGCACCAGCAGCGCGCGGATGTCCTCATCGGACAGCTGGGTGGTCAGGTACCAGGCCACCCCATCGCCGTACCCGTGGCGGGTCAGCGCCGGTCCGCCGGCGAGCGGGCCGGCGGCGTACCCGATCAGGACCTCGGCGCCGGTGGGCGCCGCCAGTTCCGTCCACACCCGACCGTGCGTGCCGTCGGTCAGGGCGACCCGCTGCCCCGCGGGCAGCGGGAAGAACTCCTCGACGCGGACGCCGAGCAGCTCCCGCCAAGCGCCGTAGCCGCCGAGCCGGATGTGGTCATGCTCGTCGACCACGCCGCTGTAGGGTCCGATCAGGACGGTGCCGCCACCCGCCACATAGGACGCGACATTCGCCGCGTCCGCGTCGCTCACCAGGTGCAGCGCGGGCACCAGCACCAGCCGGTACCGGGACAGGTCGGCGCCGGGATGCGCGAAGTCGCAGGTGATGGTCGCGGCCCGGAGCGCGCCGTGCCACTGCTCGGTGAACGCCATCGGGTCCATGTCGACGCTCGGCTGGCTCTCGTGGCTCTGCGCCCAGAGGCTCGACCAGTCCAGCAGGATCGCCGCGTCGGCGACCACCTCGCTGCCGGCGACGTCGGCGAGCTCGGTCAGCTCGGCGCCCAGCGCGACCACGTCGCGCCACACCTTGCTCTCGGTGCCGGCGTGCGGCACCATGCCGGAGTGCCACTTCTCGGCGCCGGCCCGGGACGCGCGCCACTGGAAGTACATGACCGCGTCGGCGCCGCGCGCGACGTGGGCGAGCGAGTCGCGGCGCAGCCGGCCGGGCGGCTTGGCCAGGTTGCGCGGCTGCCAGTTGACCGCGCTGGTCGCGTGTTCCATCAAGGCCCACGGGCGGCGGCCCGCGAGCGACCGCGCGAGGTCCGCGATGAGGGCGAGATTCGCGTACGGGTCGGCGCGCTCGCCGATGAGGTAATGGTCCATCGCGACCAGGTCCACTTCGGAGGCCCAGGACCAGAAGTCGACGCTCCACCCGTCGGTGAGGAAGTTGGTGGTGACCGGCACGCCGGGTGTGATGCGGCGCAGCACGTCGCGCTCGGCGCGGTAGCAGGCGAGCAGCTCGTCGGAGGAGAACCGGTAGAAGTCGAGCTGCTGGGTCGGGTTGGTGAAGCTGGGCGTCCGGCGGGGCGGCAGCACCTCGTCGAACGACGTGTAGCGCTGCGACCAGAACGCCGTGCCCCACGCCGCGTTCAGCGTGTCCACAGTGGCGTACCGGGCGCGCAGCCAATCCCGGAACGCCGCCGCCGACGTGTCGCACCAGCAGCGGGCGATGTGGCAGCCGTACTCGTTGTTGACGTGCCACATGGCGAGCGCGGGGTGGCCGGCGTAGCGGGTGGCCAGGCGTTCGGCGAGCGCCACCGCCGCCTGCCGGTACGCGGGAGAGCTGGGGCAGTAGGACTGGCGGCTGCCGTACCAGAGGGTCGCACCGTCCGGACCGACGGGCAGCGACTCGGGGTGGGCGTGGCTGAACCACGGCGGCGGCGTCGCGGTCGCGGTGGCCAGATCGGCGGCGACCCCGTGCGTGGCGAGCAGATCCAGGAGGCGGTCGAGCCAGCCGAACTCGTACCGGCCGGGGGCGGTCTCCAGCATCGCCCAGGAGAAGACGCCGACCGTGACCATGTTGACGCCGGCGGCTTTCATGAGCCGGACGTCCTCGGTCCACATCTCCTCCGGCCACTGCTCGGCGCTGTAGTCGCCGCCGAACGCGAACCCGCTCAGAGCGGGGATGTGGAAAGCCATGGCGGAGATCGTCGCCGCCCTCGCGCCCACCGTCAACGGGTTGACGGCACTTATTCTTTGGCCTTGACGAAGTGGTTGCCGAAACCTAGGCTACGGCTCACTTAACTAGCCAGAAATGTTCCCCCCTGTCGATGCGTACCACCGAAGAGAGGGATATCGCATCATGAGCGGTTCCAGTTTCTCCCGGCGCGGCTTCCTCGGCACCTCGCTGCTCTTCGTGGGCGGCGTCGCGCTGAACGCGTGCACTTCGGACCCCACCGGCTCCGGCTCGGGCTCGACCGATGCCAAGGTGACGCTCAACCACTGGTACCACGAGTACGGTGAGGCGGGCACCAAGGAAGCGGCGATGCGCTACGCCGCCGACTACACCAAGGCCAACCCCGACGTCGCGGTCAAGGTGACCTGGGTGCCCGGCGACTACAAGACGAAATGGCAGTCGTCGGTGCTCACCGCCGAAGGCCCGGACATCTACGAGATCAACGAGGTCACCCCGGACATGGTGGCCCAGCAGCAGGTCACGCCGCTCGACGACATCCTCGGCTCGGCGAAGAGCGAGATCAACCCGCACTCGCTGGCCGCGCTGACGCACAGCGGCAAGACCTACGGCGTACCGATGATCATCGACGTCATGTACCTGTACTACCGCAAGAGCCTGCTGTCGGCGGCGAGCCTCCAGCCGCCGACCACCTTGACCGACCTGGTGGCCGCCGCGAAGGCGCTCACCAAGGGCAAGACCAAGGGCATCTTCGTCGGCAACGACGGCAGCGCCGGCATGAAGGGCGTGCTGGCGTTCTCGGTGGGCCAGCAGTACCTCCAGGACCGGAAGGTCACCTACGCCACCCCGGAGATGGTGCAGGCGCTGACGCTGGCCCGGCAGATGTTCACCGACAAGTCGATGCTGCTGAACTACACGACCGAGTGGTACCAGCCGGACGCGCTCATCTCCGGCGCCACCGCGATCTCGTGGGGCGGCATGTGGGCGCTGCCCGCGCTGCAGAAGCAGATCCCCGGCGACTTCGGCCTGCTGCCGTGGCCGGCGCACGGCCCGACCGGCAAGCCGGTCGTCATCCTCGGCGGCTGGTCGCAGGTGGTCAACGGCAAGAGCAAGAACATCGACGCCGCCAAGAAGTACGTGCAGTGGCTGTGGCTGCAGAACGCCGACGTGCAGAAGGACTGGGCGCTCAGCTACGGCTTCCACGTGCCGCCGCGCTCGTCCACGGCGTCCTCGGCCACGCCGCTGCAGTCGGGCGAGGCCAAGACCGCGGTGGACCTGCTCAACCAGTACGGCATCCGCAACTCCGCGCTGTGGGCGCCGTCCGTGCAGAAGCCGTACGACGACGCGGTCTCCGACATCATCAAGAAGACGGGCGACGTGCAGGCCACGCTCACCTCGGCGCAGCAGCGCTCGCAGCAGGCCCTCGACGCGCTGCCGCAGGTCTGAGCCGTGTCCCTGCGTACCGAGTCGCCCGACGCGACGACGGCGCCGCGCTCCCCGGGTAAGTCCCCGGGGGCGCGGCGCCGCCGCGTGGACTGGCCGGCGTGGCGGGCGTTCATCCTGCTCACCGCGCCCATCGTGGTCGGCCTGGTGCTGTTCAAGTACGTGGCCATGGCCTGGGGCCTGCTGCTCAGCTTCAGCGAGGCGCGGGGCACGATCGCGCTCGGCAACTGGGTTGGGGTGGACAACTACCGCCAGCTCTTCGAGGATCCCCGGTTCCGGGACGCGCTGTTGATGATCGTGGTCTTCACGCTCGTCATCGTGCCGCTGACGTTCGCGATGTCGCTCGGATTGGCGGTGCTGGTCAACCGGCTGCGCGGCGGGCGCGCGTTCTTCCGTACCACGTTCTTCCTGCCCGCCGCGGTGTCCTATGTGGTCGCGTCGCTGGTCTGGAAGATGAGCCTGTTCAGCGGCGTGCCGTCGAGCGCGGCCAACGCGCTCGCCGGCTTCTTCGGCCGGGAGGAGCCGACGGCCTGGATCGCGACGGTCGACCCGCCGCTGTACTGGCTCGTGATCATCACGGTGCGGCTGTGGCTCCAGGTCGGCCTCTACATGATCCTGTTCCTGGCGGCCATCCAGAACATCCCCGGCGAGCTGTACGAGGCGGCCCGGGTCGACGGCGCGGCCAGCGAGTGGCGGCTCTTCCGGCACATCACGTTTCCGCTGCTGCGCAACACGTCGGTCGCGGTCACGCTGCTGCTCATCATCGCGGCGTTCCAGGCGTTCGACGAGTTCTACAACCTGCTCTCCACCGGCCTCGCGGGGGCGCCCGGGCCGGACGGTCGACCGCCGCTCGTGTACCTGTACGACGTCGCGATGGGCCAGCAGGACTACGGTCTCGGCTCAGCCGGCGCGTTCGTGATCACGCTGCTGATCGTGGCGTTCACGCTGGTGCAGAGCCGGGCGGTCGGGTTCGGGAAGGAGGACTGATTCCTGTGCGGAATTCGCGCGTCGGTACCTATCTCGCGGGGATCGTGTTCGCGATCCCGTTCCTCTTCCCGTTCTACCTGTTGCTGCGCAACGCGTTCATGACCCAGGCGGAGCTGGGTGGTCTGGAGTGGACCTGGTGGCCCAGCGAGTTCACGTTGCAGGGCTTCACGGACGCGTTCAACAACCCCAGCGTGCCGCTCGGCCGCGCGCTGGTGAACTCGACGATCGTCGCGGTCGTCTCCGCGCCGGTGTCCACATTGCTCGCCTCGATGGCCGGGTACGCGCTGGCCCGCATCAAGGTGGCGGCCGCCAAACCGGTGTTCGTGCTCATCATCGTGACGATGATGGTGCCGGGCGCCGCCACGTTCGTGCCGACGTTCGTGGTGGTCGGCTCGATGGGCGGCGTCAACACGCTGTGGGGCCTGATCGTGCCGGGCCTGTTCAACGCGTTCGCGGTGCTGCTGTTCCGCGGCTTCTACCTGCGCTTCCCGCAGGAGCTCGAGGACGCCGGCCGGGTCGACGGGCTCGGCCACCTCGGCGTGTACGTCCGGCTGGCGCTGCCGAACTCGGCCGGGCTGCTGGCCGCGCTCGGCGTGCTGTCGTTCATCGAGCACTGGAACGCGTTCCTCTGGCCGCTGGTCATCGGCCAGGACCCGACGTACTGGACCGTGCAGGTGGCCATGGCCACGAACCTCACCTCGCAGGCCATCAACCTGCCGGCGCTGTTCGCCAGCGCGGTCGTGTCGGTGATCCCGCTGGCGCTGGTCTTCCTGCTCGCCCAGCGCTACATCGTCCGCGGCGTCATGATGACCGGCATCAAGGGCTGACCCCTCCATGATCAGGGCGTCCTTCACGTAGCTATAAAGACCGGGATGTCCCCCAGGAGAAAGGTGTGGGGGCATGCC
>JBBEWH010000159.1:0-895 GCA_037414955.1 Actinomycetes bacterium KLBMP 9797 | reverse complement strand
AACAGGGGCTCACCCCTCCATGATCGGGGCGTCCTTCACGTCGTTAGACCTACGTGAAGGACGCCCTGATCATGGGAGTGGGGCATCGGCTATGGTGCGCGCCATGGGTGAGTTCGTGACAGTGTCCGCGTTCCGGACCGACGATGCCGGCGCGGTGCGCGACGCCGCGGTCGAGTTCTTCTCCGCGCACGCGTGGTCGGTGCGGCCGGTCGAGGGCGCCGAGCCGGTGACCGACGACGACGTGTTGGTCCACCCCGCGACCCACGGGTGGACGGTGGTCGTCTGGCCCGGCTACTTCACCGAGCTGGCGGCCGTCGCGGACATGTCCGGGCGGCTCGGCCTGCTGGCGAGCACCGTGCGGATCCACGACGGCGACTACTGGAGCCACACGCTGATGCGTGACGGCGTCACGCTGGACCGGTTCGCGACCATGCCGGACTACTTCACCGACGACGCGGACGAGATCGCCCGCCTGCGGGCCACGTACGCGGGCCGGCCAGCCGTGGTCGCGTCGGCGATCGGCTGCTCGCAGGACCTGGTGGCGCCGTACCTGATCCATATCGGCCTCGACGAGGAACTCGGCAAGGCGTTCCCGGACGACGAGTTCGAGCTGGACTCGCCGTGGGTGTTCGTCGACTTCTGGCGGCGACTCGGCATCCGGTACCCGGATGGCGAGCCGCCGGCGGACGGTCCCCGACTTCGGCTCGCGCCCGGTTGGCTGGGCAAGCTTCCCACCGGCGACGCCGAACTCTGAACCCGTCCCGCCCAGCGCTACATCGTCCGCGGCGTCATGATGACCGGCATCAAGGGCTGACCTCTCCATGATCAGGGCGTCCGTCACGGCGTGATAACGACGGGTTGGGCGCCCAGCTCATGGGGGCGCCGCTCGGGGCCG
>JBBEWH010000158.1:0-3806 GCA_037414955.1 Actinomycetes bacterium KLBMP 9797 | reverse complement strand
CACATCACCAGCACCGGGCCGCCCAGCCCTTCTTTAAAACGTGGCGACCCACGCCCTGATCATGGGGCCGCCGATCGGGTCCGATCTCCAAGCTGTCCCTAGTGGACAGTACACCGGCGGTATAGGGTGCGGTCACGGATGTCGATTTGGGACTCGGTCCACGGGAGGCAGTCACATGACATCGATGGGACGACGTACGGCGCTGCGCGCCGGCCTGGCGGCCACCGCTCTGGCGGGCGGGGCCGCGCTGGCGGCCAAGCCGTCCGCGGCGGCGTTGCCCGCCGCGGACGACGGTTGGATCTCCGTTCTCGCGCACGGCGCGGTCGGCGACGGGGTCACCGACGACACCGCGGCGATCCAGGCGGCGTTCGACGCCGCGCGGGCGGCCACACCGGACAAGGGCGTGCTGTTTCCGGCGGGCCGGACCTACCGGGTGTCCACCCAGGTGACGCTCTCCGGGCTCACCGACACCGTGTTGTGGGGTCACGGGGCGACCCTGTCGCTGGTCGACGCAGTGCCGATCACCGACAAGGATCTGGTCCGCCCCGTGCTCCAGGTGCGGGACTGCCACCGGGTGAAGGTGCTCGGGCTCAACCTGGTCGACAACGTGTTCACCTACTGGTACACGGGGCTCGTCATCACCGCGTCGACCGGCATCGTGGTCGACGGTGTCGTGTCCCGGGGGTTCCGCCACACCGGCATCGGCGTGTGGGACGACACGCCCGGCACGTCGAACGACGTCCTCATCACCAACTGCACCGTCGAGGACGTCCGGCTCGGCATCTCCAGCAACGGCCACGACGTGCGGATCACCAACAACCACGTGGCGATGGACTGGCTGTCGTCGCAGGAGGCCGAGGACTGGGGCGGTGTCTGGCGGGCGGAGTCCAAATACTACGACGGCATCAATGTCTGGTACGGCGCCGACCGCACCGTCATCTCCGGAAACACCATCACGGAGTGCGGCCAGGCCGGCGTCTACGTGCAGCAGGTGACAAACCTGGTGGTCGCGGACAACACCGTGATCGGCTGCCAGCGACTGGGCATCGAGATCGACGGCAGCGCCCGCGGGCACACGCTGCCCCGCGCGGGCCTGGCCGTCGGGGCGTCCATCACCGGCAACGTGGTGACCAACTGCATGGGCCACATCAACGTCATGGCCGCCCGGGACGTCACCATCGTCGGCAACCGCGTGGAGAACCCGGACCCGAACCGGGCCAAGACCTGCATCGCGATACACCAGGGCGCCACCAAGGCCGTCGTCGTGGGCAACCACCTGCGCCAGGCGCACCCGTCGTACCCCGCGATCCATGTGGACAGCGGGTCGGTCGACGTCACCCTGGCGTGGAACGCCGTCGAGGCCACCGTCCCCTACCAGGCCCCCGCGGACACGGTCATCATCCGCCGCAGTGGCTCGGGACAGATCCGCACCGAGGGCAAGCTCATCGCCGTCGGTGGGATCGGGGTCGGCAACAGCGTCGTGGCGACCACGCCGGGCTCGGTCGTCCGTAAGATCGAAGTGTTCTCGTCCACCGGGCAGAGCCTGGGCTGGATCCCGGTCTACAACTCGATCACCTGAGTCGGCGTACCACCGCGCATGATCGGGGCGTCCCTCCTGTCGTGAGGACCACATGAGGGACGCCCCGATCATGAAACTCTTGCGGGATAACGCAATCAATCTCAAGACGGACGCTGTTCCACATGTGGGCCGATCGCTAGCATCCTTGGCGCCCGAGCCGTTTCCCAGGAGCAACGGGGGAAAAGTGAGATCACAAGCGTCCGCATTGGACCGTAAGATCACAGGTGCGCTGCTGGTCGGCGCGACCATCGCATCGATGGTTCTCGTCGATGCTCGTCCGGCACGCGCGGCCGACAGCGTGCAATGTGGACCGGCCGCCACCGTCTTCGCCGCCGAGAGCAATGGCGTGCTACGCCGGTACCCGCTGAACTCGCCCGCCAACAACCCCGCGACCTATGGCGACTACACACCGGCCGGCACCGGATGGAACATATTCGGGCGCGTCCTGGGTGGTCCGGACGGCCGCGTCTACGGCATCAACTCGTCCGGCATGTACCTGTACCAATGGAACGGGAGTGGCTGGCCGGTCCATAGCCGGTTCATCAGCAGCGGCTTCACCGCGCACGCGACCGCCCCGCTCCGTGACAAGATCACCATCGACGAGGCGGGCGACTTCTACCTGGTCGACGCCGATGGCAAGCTGCTGCGGCACCGCTACGACGAGGCCAGCAACACCTGGACGACCTCCGGGCAACTGGTCGCGACCGGCTGGGGCCAGTACGACCTGATCGTGGCGGGCAGCGCCGGCGTACTCTACGCACGCACCCCGGCGGGCGAGTTCTTCCGCTTCCGCTACGACGTGGAGAGCCAGCGCGTGATACAGCCCGCCACCCCCGTGGGCGCCGGCTGGCAGTGGTTTACCAAGGGCATCTTCTCGGTCGGCGGCGACACCCTGTTCGGCATCCTGGCCAACGGTGACCAGTTGCAGTACCGCTACCGCGAGGACAACAACACCTGGGTGGTCCACGCCGCGGTCATCGGCAGCGGCTGGGAGACCTTCCCGAACGTCTTCGCCACCACGAACACCTGCCGGTTGACCGTTTCGCACACCCCCGCGCGGCCCAGCACGCCGGTCGTTTCGTACACGCCCGTGGCGGTGCGGCAGATGCCCGGGTCCGGCAGCCAGCTCGGCCCGGTCGAGTACGCGTACACCGACAACATCGGCCGGCTCGTGCACGGCCGCCAGTCGAATGTGGACAACGGCAGCTCGACCCAGTGGGCGCCGGTGGCGAGCGACCACGCGTTCACCGGCACGCCCGCGCTCATCAGCAACCCACAAGGTCTGGTGCAGATCGCCAGCCAGAACACCGGCGGCGACTACCTGGCACTGACCCAGGCGAGCGCCGGGTCGCCGCTGTGGGCGGCGTGGGTCGGCCTCGGCGGCTTCATGAAGTATCCGCCGGCCGTCGCCCGGATGCCGGACAGCACCATGGTGATGTTCGGCGTCGACGCTGCCGGTGCGCTCTGGGTCCGGCACCAGGACGGCACGGCCGGCCAGTTCCTGCCCTGGCGCCCCGTGGGCAGCGCCGGCGCCGGGCTGGCGGGCACGCCGCTGGTCGCCGACGGCAGCAACGGCTCGCGGACGCTCATCGTCGCCGGCGCCGGTGGCACCCTCCACACCGCCCGGTACACCGCTGGCACGCTCTCCAGCTGGACCAGCCTCGGCGGCAGCGGCTTCACCGGGGCGCCGTCAGTGGTGGCGCTGCCGGGCAACCGGTTGCGGATCTTCGCGCGGGCCGCGACCGGCGAGATCCTGATGCGGCAGCAGGAAGCCGACGGCACCATGCCCGGCGGGTGGAGCCCGGTTGGCACGTTCACGGCCGCCGGCGCCCCGTCGGCCATCCTCGATCCCACCGGCCGCCTCTCGGTGGTGGCCCGCGGCACCGATGGCGAGGTCTACGCGGTCTTCGAGACCGGCCAAGGGACTCTCCAATGGGGCACCTGGAACCGGGTCAACCCGCTCGCGTCGGATCCGGCGCAGAGCGACCCCACGGTCGCCAGGATCGTCAACGGCTCCGGCGAGACCTGGGTGATCGTCTGGCGCAACATCAACAACCAGGTGCGTCGCTACGACCGGAGCCTCGAGAGCACCGCGGCCGCCCGGTCGACCGCGCCCGGATCCGCCCCGTTCACCCCGCACCCCCTGTCCTGACCCCCTCTCCATGATCAGGGCGTCCCGCACGTCGCTCTAACGACCTTACCCGCAGCCCGCAATGGCCTCCATGGA
>JBBEWH010000157.1:0-56369 GCA_037414955.1 Actinomycetes bacterium KLBMP 9797 | reverse complement strand
CCTCCCCCGGTTCCGGGCGGCCTCCCCGGCGTACACCCGCGGTGACGCACGCCCTGATCATGAAAGAGGCTAATGGTGGTTGAGTTGGGCGCGGATCTCGCCCGCGGGGAACGTCGCGGTGTGCACGTTGGCGTACGTGACGCCGGCCCGGATCGCCGCGACCAGCTCCGCGAACTCGCCCGCCGCGATGCCCTGCCCCGCCGGGCCGATGACGCTGGCGGGGGTGAGGACGCCGGTGACGGTGGCCGGCGCCGCCGGGCACGCCGGTGTGCCGGCCGGCCCGTTGCCGGCGTTGGTGCACAGGAACACGCTGATCCCGCCGCTCTGCGCGCGCCCGCCGAAGTGGATGTGTGCCTGGTTGACCGTGCTGGCCAGATCGCGGTAGCTCAGCGAGTAGGAGATCTCCTGCGCCGCCTCGTCGATCCGCAGCCGCACCTGGCCGCCGCCGGTCGTGGAGAGGACCGCCGGGTCTTCCTGGTAGCCGCTCAACCGTCCGGTCGCGCCCGACCCGCCGCCTCCGCCGGCGGTCGCCGCCGAGCCACCGACCGCGCCGAGCGCCGCCGCCGCGACCGCGACGGCCAGCAAACGCGCACGCTTCGTCATGTCTGTGCCTCCTGTCGTGGACAATCAACCCATTCAAGCAGGTCGATCTTGCACTAGCGAGGCATCCACATGATCAGGGTGTCCTGCACGTCGTTAGAACGACGTCAAGGACGCCCTGATCATGCCTTGGTGCACGGCACCTTCTGGTTGGTTCCCGCCGGCGGAAGGCCGCCGCGAAGATCGACGCGCAGCGCGAGGGTGTTGTTCGCGGTAGAGGTTTCCGGCACCCTGCTGTCGGTGTGCACCTTCGCCGTGACGGTGACGAATCTGCCCAGATAACGATTGTCCGACTCGACGAACGTGTCCAGGTAGTTTCCTGGTTGGCCGATCAGCGAAAAACTCCAGTCCTTCGTGCGGTCCAGATCGCTGACCACGCGCAGCCGGCCCGACGGCATGGGGTGGTTGCTGGCGCTGACCCAGTTCACCGTGTACCAGATGTTGATGTCCCAGTTCCCGTCCTGGCCGGTGCGCAGCGTGCAGCCGTAGTCCTCCAGCAGCGCGACGCTGAAGTCGCCGATGGGCTTCGCCGGGCTCGGTCTGGCCGGTGTGGGCGAGGTCCCGGCCGCCTGCGCCGGCGCGCCGGTCGACGATCCGCCGGGAGTCGACACGCCGGAGCCCTGGTAATGCGGCGGGGCGCCATTCTGTCCGGCGGCGGGTGCGCCGGCCGCGTGCCCGGGAGTCGGCGATGACGGCGTAGGGGTGGCCGGAAGCGCGGCCTTTTCGCCGCCGCGCCGCGCGTCGCCATCGCCGCACAGAATGGCGGGGCAGACCTTGGCGTACGCGCCCGAAGTGAGGCCGGCCGCGCAGATCACGGCGATCGCGCCGATGATCGCGACGGCTATACCGGCGTCCTTGGCTTTACGGCTATTGGCGCCACGGCTATTGGCGCCACGGTCGCGATCCGCTGTCCGTCCGCGTTTTCTCTGAAGTGGCATGAATCGCCGTCCCCGCGACGTCGTTGGGCTATTCGGTGGAATCCAACGACCGGGTCTGGCGGTGGTGGCGACGCTGTCGGGATACCGACACCGCACCCCCATGATCAGGGCGTCCCTCACGGCGTTAGAGCTACCGGTAGGCCCCCCCGGAAGGAGCCGCACCCCCATGAACCGGGGGTCATACAGGTAGGATGCGAAACGTGCCGGACGCCCTGATCATGGAGATGGGGTGGGGTGGAAGTCGGCGACGTGGATGGGGGAGGGGGTGTCGCCGGTCGAGGGGCGCTGGTAGAGCACCGACAGCACGCCGTCGGCGGCCATCCGGGCCCGGT
This sequence comes from Actinomycetes bacterium KLBMP 9797, assembly GCA_037414955.1. Taxonomy (GTDB): domain Bacteria; phylum Actinomycetota; class Actinomycetes; order Mycobacteriales; family Micromonosporaceae; genus Phytohabitans. Next base: position 54,499 of record JBBEWH010000157.1, on the reverse strand, counting down.
CGACCACCACCTCGCCGAACGCGCCCAGGCCGGCGCCCTCGAACCGGGGCGCCCAGTCGGTCCAACCGCTGGCCGCGCTGGCGGTGAGGATCCGGCCGTACGGCATCACCAGGTACGCGTTGTCGTCGCGGCCCAGCACGAGCTGGGACCGCCCGAACGCGGCCACCGGCAGCGGGATCTCGGTCTTGTGCCAGCGGCCGCCCACGTCGCGGTACAGGTGGAAGGCCCGCCCGTGCGCCTCCCGGTCACGCACCACATCGGACACCTTGGGCAGCAGTCGCGGCGGCACGTAGCTGATCACCACGTGTGGCTGGCAGTTGCGGTCGATCGCCAGGCTCTCCTGGTTGATCAGACCGTGGTCGACGCCGAGCGGGTCGACCACCAGACCCGGCGACGCCACCGTGACCAGGTGGTCGGTGCCGGTGCGGGCGACCACCTCGCCCGCGAGGTTGTGCCAGCGGCGGCCGCGGTCGTCGCTGTACACGTACCCGGTGTCGTGGTTGGCCAGCCCGCCCGGATGGGCGAGCACCGCGGTGTCGTCCTCCCGCCAGGTGAACGCCGCGTGCAGCCGGCCGGTGGGCCCGTAGTGCAGACCGTGCAGGTACATGTTGCGGCTCGTGCTGGTCGCGCCGTTCGCCGTGTACTCCCCGTCGGGGGAGGACCAGGCGCCGAGCGCCTTCCAGGTGCCGTCGTACTCGGCCAGCTCCTGCGCGCCCCGGCCGGACCGGCCGGTGCGGTAGGACAACTGCAGCCGGCCCTCGGGGGTCACCAGGAACCGCGGGTAGGTGATGGCGCCGAGGTCCAGGCCGTCGAGGGTCCGCAGGACCGGACCCTCCACCGTGGAGTAGTAGATCTGGTTGTCATGCGTGTCCATGGCCACGTGCAACCGGCCGTCCACAGGAGACACGCCGAGCGAGATGGTGTTGTGCGAGTCGTCGACGCTCAGCCGGTGCGGCAGCCGCACCGACTCCCACGCGCCGTGCGGCAGCCGGCGGCGGGCCACCACCGCGTGCCGGCTGCCGGTGTACCAGGCGGCGTACTGGTGGCCGGCGTGGGTGAGCAGGCCGCTCTGCTGGTACGAGGCAGTGTTGACGATGCCCTGGTAGGAAACGAAGAACAGGGCCGTTGGATCGAGCTCCGCGTCGCCGAGCAACCTCAGTCCGGGGGCTCCAGGCACAGTAGGTCCTCCTCCCCGTCCGGCCAGCGGACGGCGATGTCCGCGCCGGACACAGCCACCGTGGGCAGTTCCACGGTGGTGGTACCCAGCACGACCGCGGCGGCGTACACCTCGCCGAGCCGGACCGGGCCGTCACTGTCCACGACCGGCACCGCCGAGTGTGGACCGTACGCGTTCGTGCCTTGCCGGGACACTACGCGGGCATCGGGCAGCCCGCGCAGTCCCACCACAGTGGATGTCAGGCCGTCCGGCCGGTGCGCGCTGGCGGCGCCGCCCGCCGAGGAGATGAGCGGCGGCGCGCCGTCCGCGAGCGCGTAGCCGCCCACCCGCAGCCGCCACGGCCCGCCGTCGGGGCTGCCGTCGACCCGGGCCAGCCGCACCTCCACCGCGCCGCGCAGCACGGAGGCGGTGGTCACCCACGGCCCGGTCCAGAACGCCGGCTGCCGGGGCGGCCAGGTCTCCGCCGGCGGGTCGCCGACCGGCCAATGTGCCCGGTGCCGGGACACCGCCACCCGGCCCCGCACCGCGAGGGGGCGCAGCGGCCGGCGGTGCGACGGGTTGCCGGCCGGGTCGAGCAGCGCCACGTGGCTGTCCACCAGGCAGTCGTCGTACTCCGGGCCGGCGTGCGTGGCGTACCCGTGCCGGGAGTAGCCGGGGTCGTCGGTGCTGAGCGCGTCGTCGTCGGCGTGGTCGGCGCCGTGGTTCACCACCCGGACCACGCCGTCGGCCCGGGTGCCGGAGACCACCCAGCCGGGCACCGGCAGGGTGACCGCCACGTCGCGCTCCTCCACCTCGAGGGGCAGCTCCGTGTCCGTCCACACCGGATGGTCCGCGGGCAGCACCAGGCCCGCGAAACCCTTGCTGGACCAGTACGGCGACCCGGCCCCGGTGTACGGCTGGCGGATCGCGTCGAAGGCCCCGTACCAGCCGACCGGCTGCAGCCCGTCAGCGGAAGCACGCTCGGCGAAGTGCCGCAGCACGCCGCTCGCGAGCCGGCGGGTGCGGCCGGGCGGCAGGGGCGTCGCGTCGAACACCGCGCCCGCCCACACCGGGGCGAGAGCGGCGTACCGGTAGGTGACCGAGCGGCCCTGGTGCAGCGGCGGCCCGTCCGGCGCGTACAGATGCTGCGCGCCCTCCAGATAGGACCGCAGCCGCTCCCGGTGCCGCGCCCACAGCTGCGGACCCGCGTGGTCGCCGGACATCCGGCAATACCACAGTGGATAGAAGTTCATCGCCCAGCCCGCGTACCAGTCGAACTTGCGGGCCGTGCGGGTGCCCTCGTATCCGTCGGTGTACCAGCCGTCGCCCAGGTACCAGCCCTCGACGGTGGCGAGGTTGCGCTCGATCTCCTCGGCGGACCAGGGCCCGCCGACCGAGCGCAGGAACGCGTGCACCACGTTCTGGAACCAGAGCCAGTTGCACTGCGGGTAGGGCTGGCCGAGGCACTCGGCCAACCAGTCGACCACGCGCTCGCGTACCCGATCGTCCAGGGCGTCCCACAGGACGTGGCGCGACTCGTGCAGGGCGAGCACGACGGACGCCGCCTCGACCTTGGCCTGACCGACCTCGGTGACCCGGGGCCACCGCTCCGGGGAGCCGGGGTCGGTGCCGGCGGCCAGGCCCTCGGCGTACCACTGAGCGAGGCCGCCGTCGGCGGACCGCGCCAGGCGGAAGCCGGCGGCCAGGAACGTGCGCGCGAAGCCCTCCAGGCCGTCGCTGCGCCGGCCCGACATGCTCGTCGGGCCGGGCAGGTCGATCAGCGCGTGCCCGGGCGACGCGTAGGGCCGGACCGCGGCCAGCATCCGGTCGGCGGCCGCCTCCCAGTGCGCCCGGGTCCATCCTGTGTATGGTGACCGCTGCCGGTCGTCGGGGATCATCGTAGTTGGATCATGTTCCAGGACAGCGCGGGAAGCTCGACGGTGACTGTGCCGGCGTCCGTCGTGATCTGGTCGCCGGTGCGGAGGGTGACCCGGTCCGGCTCGTCGCGCGTGTTGCGCGCGTGCCGGTCGGGGTCGGCCAGGTAGGTGTGCGTGACCGGCCCGGTCGCGTCCAGGGCGCGCGCGTCGACGGCCAGCGACATCGGCCGGCTGGTGTCCCGGTTGACCGCGAAGATCGTGACCGTGCCGTCGTCGGCGCGCACCGCCGTGGCGTGCAGCAGCGGCACGGTGCCGTGCACGGCCGTGTCGTGGCTGGGGCTCTCGACGGCGAGCCGCAGCACCTCGCCCTGCCCGTGCTTGGCGGTCGCCGCGAACGGGTGGAAGGTGGTCTGCCGCCACGCCGCGCCGCCCGGCTCGGTCATGATCGGGGCGATCACGTTGACCAGCTGCGCCAGGCACGCGGCCGCGACCCGGTCGCTGTGCCGCATCAGCGTGATCAGCAGGCTGCCGACCACGACCGCGTCGGTCACCGAGTAGACGTCTTCGAGCAGCCGGGGCGCCACCGTCCACGGCTCGTGCTTCGGGTGCGGGGACGGGTGCTGGTACCAGACGTTCCACTCGTCGAACGAGATCGTGATGCGCTTGTCGGCGCGGCGCTTGGCGCGCACGTGGTCGGCGGTGGCCACCACGCCGTCGATGAACGCCTCCATGTCGGCGGCCGACGCCAGGAAGCTGTCGACGTCACCGTCCCGCTCCTGGTAGTAGGCGTGGGCGGAGATCATGTCGACGGCGTCGTAGGCGTGCTCCAGCACGGTCGCCTCCCACGCGCCGAACGTGGGCATGCCCCGGCCGGAGCTGCCGCACGCGACCAGCTCGAGGTCCGGCTCCAGCAGGCGCATCGCGTTGGCGGTCACCACGGCGAGCCGGCCGTACTCCTCGGCGGTCTTGAAGCCGATCTGCCAGGGCCCGTCCATCTCGTTGCCGAGGCACCACAGGCGGATCCCGTACGGCTTCTCGTCGCCGTTGGCCCGGCGCTGGTCGGCGAGGGCGGAGCCGCCGGGGTGGTTGCAGTACTCCAGCAGCTCGTACGCCTCCTGGGCGCCGCGGGTGCCGAGGTTGACCGCCATCATTGGCTCGACGCCGGCTTTCCCGGCGAACCGCATGAACTCGCCCAGCCCGAACTGGTTCGTCTCCACGGTCTGCCAGGCCAGGTCGAGCCGGCGCGGCCGCTGGTCGGCCGGGCCGACGCCGTCCTCCCAGTTGTAGCCCGACACGAAGTTGCCGCCGGGGTAGCGCACCAGCGTGACACCCAGCTCGCGGATCAGCGCCAGCACGTCCGTGCGCAGGCCGTCGCCGTCGGCGAGCGGGTGCTCCGGCTCGAACACGCCACTGTAGACAGCCCGCCCGAGGTGTTCCAGGAACGAGCCGAACAGCCGTGGGTGCACCGCACCGACGGTGAAGTGGGGATCGACAAAAACCCGGGCCGCGAGTGGGCGCTGATCATCGTTCATCGTCGCCAGCGTAGGGTCTTCGTCAACCCGTTGCAATAACTCCGTGATCTTGGCAGCGCGTCCGCCATGATCAGGCCGCGAGTTCCTCCACCACCGAGGTGCCGACGCCGGTGCGGGACTCCCACTCCCACCGCTCGTCGAGGCGCAGCCGCCCGTCGGCCAGCACCTCGATCTCGGTCACGCAGTGCCCGGTCGACGTCTCGCCGTCCCGGTTGAGCTGCACGTACCGGATGTCGAGCCGGTCACCGGCGCGGGTGCCGACGAGGTAGCCGTGCCGCACCGCACCGCCGGAGTACGTGCCCCAGACCTCGCCGTCCTGCTCGCGGTATTCGAACACGGTGTCGGCGCTGACCTCGCCGCCGACGTTGTCGACGGCGGCGAAGCGCCGGCCGTCCAGGGAAGGGGCCGCCATGCGGCCCATCCTACGTGGTGTTGATCATGTCCGCGCCAGGCGGTGGGCGAGCCAGGTCAGGGCCATCGGGTACCGGTAGTCGATGCCACCGTGCGCGCCCTCGAACAGCTCGAAGTGGATCCGCTCGGCCGGCACCCCGATCCGGTCCAGCCCGGCGCGGAACGCCTCGGCGCCCAGGTCGAGGAACCACTCGTCCTTGGTGCCGGCGTCGATCCAGACCGCGCGCAGCCCGCGCAGCGCGCCGGCGTACCCGTCGATCATCCGCACCGGGTCCCACGCCAGCCACCGGTCCCAGACCTCCGCGCGCAGCTCACCCGTGCGCTGGTCGAACGGCAGTTCGGGGGTGCCGTCGGCGCGCGCCGAGAAGCAGGCGGCGCAGCCGAGCAGGATCAGCAGGTCCTGGTCGCCCTCCTTGGTGAACGCGGTCCGCGAGCGGAAGTCGGCCCACCAGCGCTGGATGTCGTGGTCGTAGTCGCGCAGCAGCCGGGCCGCCTTGCCGAACATCGGGAGGTAACTCAGCTCGTACAGGGTGTCGCCGGCGTGCGTGGCGAGCGCGCCGAACAGGTCCGGCCGCAGCATCGGCGTGATCATCGCGCCGAAACCGCCCGAGGATTTGCCCGATATCGCCCGCGACGCCGGGTCTGGGATGGTCCGGTAGCGCGCGTCCACCCACGGCACCACCTCGTCGCACAGGTACGAGTGGTAGCGGCCGGTGCCGGGCGAGTCGACGAACTGCGAGCCGCCGTAGGCCGTCCAGGCGTCGACGTACACCATGACGCAGCCGGGCGCCGCGCCGGACGCGAACACCGCGTCGGCCGTCTCGACGAAGGGCTGCCGGTAGGGCATGCGGTTCGCCCACATGGCGACGTGCCCGGTGTACCCCTGGATCACGTAGACCGTGGGGTAGCGGGCGTCGCTGCCGTCGTAGCCGGGCGGCGTATACACCCAGATCGGCCGTTCGTGCGGATCGCCGAGCGGGTTGTCGCGCAGCAGGGTCGAGTCGATGACGTCCCGGTCGAGCCGGCCGGCCAGTTCCGTGTTCCAGGGCAACATGCGCCCCAGTCAACACCACCCACCCATGATCAAGGCGTCCCTCACGTCGCTCTAGCGACGTGCGGGACGCCTTGATCATGATGAGGTTTGTGTCGCGGAGTGATCGGGGTAAACGCGGGGCATGCGGGACGAGTTTCATGAGCAGCTCGACGAGCTGAACGGGCTGCTGGCCGACATGACCGAGACGTCGCGGGACGCGATGCGGCGGGCCAGCGCGGCGCTGCTGGACGCCGACCCCGCCGGCGCGGCCGACGCCGCCGAACGGATCGCGGCGGTCGAGGAGCTGTTCCGCCGTACCGAGGATCTGGCCTGCCTCGTGCTGGCCCGGCAGCAGCCGGTGGCCCACGACCTCCGGTTGATCATCGCGAGCCTGCGCGGCGCGGCCGACCTGGAGCGGATGGGCCAGCTCGCCGGGCACGTCGGCACGATAGGCCGGCGGGACTGCGCGGCCTGGCTGGCCGCGTGCCCGATGGTGGGCCAGATGGCCGCGGTCGCGGACGAGATGGCCGGCAAGGCGGCGCGGGCGATCCGGGACCGGGACGCGGTGCTGGCCGCCGAGCTGCCCGCCGACGACGACCGGATGGACGCGCTGCACCGCGAGCTGTGGTCGACGCTGCTCGGCGGCTGGCGCGGCGGCGTGCAGGCGGCCGTCGACGCGGCGATGGTGGGACGGTTCTACGAGCGCTTCGCCGACCACGCCGTCAACGCCGCCCGCCAGGTCGGCTACGTGGTGACCGGCGCCGTCTGAATTTCTCCCCTCCTGCCTGGCCTCAAGAGGCTCCCCTCCTGCCTGGCCCCGGCTTCCCTCCTGCCTGGCCCCAAGAGGGCAGCTTTCTCACCGTCCACGCGGGTATAGGGGAGCTCTCTTCGGAATTCGCCCCCCACAGGGCTGCCCTGTGGGGGGCGAAGCGGGGGCAAGGTCAACGCCGCCCGCGCGTTGACCTTGCTGGCGAAGGCGGTCTTCGCGAGACTGGCGTCACGACCGTTCGGCCGTCGCGGCCGCGCACCCCTCGCCCCGCGTACGACCTCCCCGGTTGACCCCCGTCTTCAGAAGGTGATCACTTGAAGGCAGACGCCCAGTCACTGCGCGCGATCGCGACGGGCTACCGCGTGCTGGGCCGGATCCGCCGCGGGCCGGACTCCGCCGTCTACCGCGCCGTCCGCGAGGACGACGGTGCGGAGGTCGCGCTGAAGGTCGTGCTGTCCGAGGCGCACCCCATCGAGGAGGAAGCGGCGAACCTGCGCCGCCTGCCCCCGCACCCGCACCTGGTGCGGGTGCTCGGCAGCGGCCGCACCGTGCACGGCTTCCCGTTCCTCGCCATGGCGTACCACCCCGACGGCTCCTACGCCGACCTGCTGGCTCGCTCCGGACCGGTCCCGGTCGAGGAGGCGATCCGGGTCGGCCGGGCCATCGCGGGTGCCCTCGACGCCGCGCACGGCGCCGGCCTGCTGCACCGCGACGTGACCCCGGCGAACATCCTGCGCGGCGCGGACGGCCCGCTGTTGACCGACTTCGGCATCGCCGCCGTGCCGGAGGAGCTGAGCGGCACCGTCGCGCTCGACCGGCTCACCCCGCACCACGCGCCCCCCGAGGCGCTGCTGCGGCAGCCCCAGGACGCTCGCTCCGATGTGTACAGCCTGGCGTCGACACTGTGGACGCTGCTCGCCGGTCACCCGCCGTTCGCGACCGCCGGCGAACCGTCGCCCGACCCGTTCGAGTACCGCGAGTACGCCCTGCACCGCCCGGTGCCCCCGGTGCCCCGCGAGGACGTGCCACCCTGGCTGCAGGACGTGCTGCGGCGGGCGATGGCCAAGGCCCCCGGCGACCGGCACCCGGACGCCGCCACCTTCGCCAACGCCCTCCGCGACCGCCGCGCGGAGGAGGTTACGCCGTCCTCGTCCGCGGCGGCCGCCGGGCTGGTGATCCAGGTGCCGGCACCCGGATCGGCGCCTACCGGCCAGACCATGCCCACCCCGCCGCCTCCGGTGGAGGTGAGCGGCCGCGGCTCCGCCTCCGTGCCACCCGCCGCGGACGCCGCCGGCGGCCGGATCGCGGCGACCACCGCCGGCGCCGCGCCCGCCGCAGCCGCCCAGCCCGGCAAATCCGCGCCCGCTGCCGGGTCCGCGCCCGCTGCCGGGTCCGCGCCCGCTGCCGGGTCTGCGGCTACTGCCGGGTCCGCGCCCGCTGCCGGGTCTGCGGCTACTGCCGGGTCCGTGCCCCCGGCCGGGTCTGCGGCTGCTGGAGGGGGTGCGGGTGAGGCTGCGTCTGCCGCGGGATCCGCGGTGGCGGCTCGCGGGTCGGGGATCGCCGGTGGGTCCGGAGCAGCTCGGGGCCCTCGGGAGCGCGCCGATGGCGAGCGTTCAGGCCAGGCGGCCGCCGCGCGCGAGCCCGCCTCGGCGGACCTGCCGCCGCCGGGAGGCGCGTCCGCGCGCGCGGGCGGCTCCGGGTCGACGGGTGCCACGTCGAGTGAGACTGCGCCGGACCGTGCCGGTGCCGCCCGGCCGGGCCGTACCGGCGCCGCCCAGCCGGATCCTGCTGGGGCCGCCGTCCGGCCGGACCGGGGCAAGCCCGGCGGCGCTGGCACGCCGAGCGACCACACTGACGCCAGCGCCTCATCGGGGAGTGTCGCCCCCAGCGCCTCATCGGGGAGTGCCGCCTCCAGCGCCTCATCGGGGGGTGCCGCGATCGGGGGTGGGTTCGCCGCGCCGGAGCGACCCGGTCCCGCGCCCGCGGTCGACCGGCCAGCGACCGTGGAACAACCAGCGGCGTTCGATCCGGACGCCACGACACCTGGCCAGCCGGCGACCGTCGAGCGGCCGGCAGCGCTCGACCCGTTGGCAGGGGTGCTCGCCGCGCCGCCCGAGGTGGAGATGGCGCCCCCGGTCGTGGCGGAGCCCGCCCCGCCGCCCCGCCGCCAGCGCGAAGCCGCGCCGCAGGTGACCGAGGGCTGGGTCGACGTCACGCCGCTGGGGGCAGGCACCGCGGCGACACCGGCCCTCGCGGTCGCGTCCCCCGCGTCCCCCGCGTCCGCCGCGTCCCCCGCGTCCGCTCAAGGCGGGTACCAGGCGGTCGCCGCTCCGGCCGAGGCCACCGCGCCCGGGTACGCGTCGGCGGACCCGGACGGGCTGATCTTCCACGATGACCTGCCCGAACTCGACGACGAGCCCGGTCCCGGCGACCGGCGCGGGCCGTCGCGCGTCGCCGTGGGTGTCGCGGCCGTCGTCATCGGGCTCAGCGCGGTGCTGGTCGGCACGCTCGTCTACCGCGCACTCTTCCCGGGCGCACCGGAGGCGGCCCAGATCGGTCCGGGCGCGCCGGAAGACATCCAGGTGGCCGACGAGCGCGTGGCGGTCACGCTGTCCTGGCGGGACGTGAGCGGGGGCGACGCCATCGTCTACGTGGTGGGTGGTCCGCGCGGCAAGACGCCGTCCACGCTGGCCAGCGCCGAGCGTGGCGCCACGTCGGTGCGGGTCAACGGCACCAACCCGCAGGTGGACTACTGCTTCCGGCTGGTCGCCGCGCTCTCCGTCGACCAGGTTTCCACGTCGGACGAGTCCTGCACCGCCCGCTTCGCCGCCACCCCCACCCCCAGCTGAGCAGGCAGCAATGTCGCGGACATCCTGCCTCCCGCGCTCCCATCCTGTAAGAGCCTGTTGGTGAGGGCGCAGCCGCTATCGATCGAGGACTTGTCGTCGCTCCTTCCCGCCGATCGAGGACCTATCGTCCCGAGTTGATCTCTAAACCACGACGATAAGGCCTCGATCGGCGGGAAGGAGCGACGGTAGACCCTCGATCGACAGAGCGTGGGCACGTGGCCGCGACACCGCAGGCCGCCGCGGCGTCTGCTCAGGTCTGCCGACCAGCCCCGGCGGTGCCCAAGATTCGGCGACTATCGGCGTAAATAGGGCAAGCGCTGCGCTCGAAGCGATCGCCGGCGGTGCTCCGAAGTGGATCTGGTCGAGTGAGGGCGTCATCGCAACCCCAACTCGACCAGTTTGACGTCGCCGCGTTGGCGGACGGGCTCAGCGCGGTCGAGGTTGGGTGCGGAGATGATCGCCCGCGGCCCGACCTTCGCCGACGACAGGTCAGGCCCACGGGCAGTGTGCACATCGTCGACCTGCCTGACTCCGCCGCCGCGCGGCCTGGCAGTCGTCCGGCGGACCGGGACGGGCCGATCGGGTACGGGCCACTGCTGTCCGACGACGGCGCCGCTGGTCCGGGCCGCGGACCATGATCACGGCGTCCTTCAAGTCGCTATACCGACTTGAAGGACGCCTTGATCATGGAAGGGGTGGCATGGTTCCTGGGGTGGGCATATATTGAGGGTTCTCGCTAGCTCGGGAGGCTCTCGATGGTCAATGCCACGAGGTTGCGCGAGCGTTGGTGGCCAGCGTCGTCGATGCCCGAGGGGCGGCCCATCGCGTCCCGGCGGGACGATCTTGTCACGCTGCTGGTCGGCATGTGGTTCGTCATCGGGCTGTTCGTCGACGCGTGGGCGCACTCCAACCGGCCGCAACTGGAGACGTTCTTCACGCCGTGGCACGGCGTCTTCTACTCCGGCTTCGTGGCCACCGCTGGCTGGGTGTGCTGGCTGGTGTGGCGCAACATTCTCGCCGGCCGGCGTGGCATGGACGCCGTCCCGATCGGCTATGGGCTCACCGTGCTGGCCCTTGGCGTGTTCCTGCTCTCCGCGCTGGCGGACCTGGTGTGGCACACCGTTTTCGGCATCGAACAGAGCCTCGCCGCGGTGTTCAGCCCCAGCCACCTCGGGCTCGGCGCGTCCATGGTGCTCATCCTCACCAGCCCGCTGCGGTCGGCCTGGGCGAACCCGACGATGCCCGCGGCGCCGGCGCTGTCCCGGTTCCTGCCGGTCGCGCTCAGCGTCGGGGCCGCCGCCGGCCTCTTCGGGTTGTACCTGATCTTCGCCAACGCCGCCGGCTGGTCGGCGGAGTCGATCGTGCAGTCGTTCTCGGTGATTCGGGAGGGCGGCGGCACGCGCACCGGCGCCGCGCTGCTGGCCGGCGACATCGCGCTGACCAACGTCATCCTGCTCGCGCCGCTGCTGTTCCTGGCGCGTCGATGGCGGATACCGGTGGGCACCGCGACCGCCGTCTACGGCGTGTTCGGCTTCCTCAGTTGCTCGGTGGACTCCTTCGAGTACCCGTCCACGTTCGCCGCGTTCCTCGTGGCCGGGGTGGCGGTGGACGCGCTGGTGCACTGGCTTCGGCCGGGTGCCGACAGCCGTGGCCGGTACTGGGCCTTCGCGTCCCTGGCGGCGCTGGTGACCTGGAGCGTCTACCTCGCCGCGGCCTCGATCGCCGCCGGGCGGCTGCCCGACGTGGTCGAGTACTGGACCGGCATGCCGGTCATCGCGGCGCTGCACGGACTCCTCCTCGGCGTCATCCTCCTGCCCAGCGCGCAAATCGTGACAAACGCCACCAATTCACACTCGAAGATCCAGGCCAGCGTCTCGTAACTTTGCGTGACTGCACGACTGCGGTCTGCAATTATCGGGTGTGCGCAGTCGACTGGTGGGGGCCATCCTGGCCGTGTCGCTGGCCAGCGCCGTGCTGGCGGCGTCCGGCCGCCCCGGCGCCGGCGAGCCGGCCCAGCGCGTCGGCGTGTCCAGCGTGGCGCTCCCGGGCTTCCGGGAGCAGATCGTCTTCTCCGGGCTCGACCAGCCGGTGAACGTGGAGTTCTCGCCGGACGGGCGGATCTTCGTCGCGGAGAAGGCGGGCCTGGTCAAGGTCTTCGACGGCCTGGCCGACCCGACCCCGACGATCTTCGCCGACCTGCGGGAGAACGTGCACAACCAGGGCGACCGCGGGCTGCTCGGCCTGGCGCTGCACCCCGGTTTTCCGGTGACGCCGTACGTGTACGTGCTGTACACCTACGACGCGCCGCCCGGCCGGCGGGCTCCCGTGTGGCGCGACGACTGCGGCGTGGTCGGCGGTGTCAACGGCGGCCGATGCGTGGTCACCGGACGGCTGTCCCGCCTGACCGCGCCCGCCGGCGGCACCGCGCCCGCCGGCGGCACCGCGCCCGCCGGCGGCACCGCGCCCGCCGGCGGCACCGCGCCCGCCGACGGCACCGCACCCGCTGGCGGCACCGCACCCGCTGGCGGCACCGGGGACGGCGGCGGCACCGCGTCCGCTGGCGGCACCGCGTCCGGCGGCGACACCAACGCCGGCCTTGCGACCGCCGACGATGACGAGAGGGTCCTGCTGCACGGCTGGTGCCAGCAGTACGGGAGCCACTCGGTGGGCGACGTGCGGTTCGGACCCGATGGCGCGCTCTACGTGACCGCCGGTGACGGCGCCAGTTGGGGGACCGTCGACTACGGCCAGCTGGGCCCGCCCGCGCAGCGGAATCCCTGCGGCGATCCCGCCCAGGAGGGCGGTGCGCTGCGCGCCCAGGATGTGCGCACACCCGCGGATCCCACCGGCGTCAGCGGCGCGGTGCTGCGGCTCGACCCGGAGACCGGCGAAGCGGCCGGCGGCAACCCGCTCGGTGCCAACGCCGATCCGGGAGCCCGGCGGATCGTCGCCTACGGCCTGCGCAACCCGTACCGGTTCACGTTCCGCCCCGGTACCTCCGAACTGTGGGTCGGTGACGTCGGCTGGGGGACCTGGGACGAGATCGACCGGCTGGTGGATCCGGTCGCGGGCGCCGCCAACTTCGGCTGGCCCTGCTATGAGAGCATTCCCCGGCAGGGCGGCTACGACGGCGCCGACCTCCCCCTGTGCGAGGAGCTCTACGAGGGCGGCGACCACCGGGGGCCGCATCACGCGTACCGGCGGGGTCGGCCGGTGGTCCCCGGCGAAGCGTGCCCGGCGAACACCGGGCAGTCGATATCGGGCCTGGCGTTCTACCGCGAGGGCGACTATCCCGCCGAGTACCGCGGCGCGCTGCTCTTCGCCGACTACGCGCGCGACTGCGTCTGGGCCCTGCTGCCGGACGCGGCGGGCGTACCGGACCCCCATGGCGGGCGGGTCCTGATCGCGGGGGCCGTCAACCCGGTCGACCTGGCGATCGGGCCGGGCGGCGACCTGTACTACGTGGACGTCACCGGCACGGTCCGGCGGTTGCGCTACTTCGCCGGCAACCAGCCGCCCACCGCCGTACTCCTCGCGAACGCGGAGTCGGGCAGCGCACCGCTCGTCGTGGAATTCGACGCGCGGGACTCGTCGGACCCCGATCCGGGGGACGCCGGCATGCTCCGCTACGAGTGGGACTTCACCGACGACGGCATGGTGGACGCGACCACGCCCACCGCGACGCACACGTACGTCACCGGCGGCCGGTACACGGCGCGGCTGCGGGTGACCGACACGCTCGGCGCCTCGGACACCGCCACCGTCGCCATCCAGTCCGGCAACACCCCGCCGGTCGGGGCGATCGAGATCCCGGCGCCCGCCACGACGTACGCGGTGGGGGACCGGATCGACTTCGTCGGCCTCGCCACCGATGCCGAGGAGGGCACGCTGCCGCTCTCCGCCCTGCGCTGGCGCCTGCTCCAGCATCACTGCTACACGGGGGACAACTGCCATGTGCACACCGAGCAGGAGTGGACCGGCGTGGCGGGCGGCTTCTTCCACGCGCCCGACCACGAGTATCCGTCCTATCTGGAGCTCAAGCTGACCGCGACCGACGCCCAGGGCCTCACCCACACCAGCGGCGTGCGGCTCGACCCCCGGACGGTCGATCTGACGTTCGCCACCAAGCCGCCCGCGCTCCGGGTGGCCGTCGGCGGCACGGCGGAGAGCACGCCGTTCACCCGTACCGTCATCCAGGGCTCCTCCAATTCGGTCAGCGCCGTGACCCCGCAGATCGTGGGCGACGCGACCTACACGTTCTCGAGCTGGTCCGACGGCGGCGCCCGGACGCACGAGATCACCGCGCCGGCGACGCCGACCACCTACACCGCCACCTACCGCACGACAGGCCGGGTTAGCGGCGGCGCCACCAGAGGGGGCGGGGGTCGAGCCACCAGGTGAGGCGGCGGAGCCGGCCCACGCGGTGGCGCAGCGCGCGGCGGTGCGCGCGGATGCCGGCCAGCAAGGCGTCCACCTCGGCGTCGGGCGGCACCGCGCCGCCGAAGGCCAGCCCGTTGACGGCGGCGCCCAGCGCGGGCGTGCCGGCCAGCCGGGCGATGTCGTCCACGGTGGACGATCGGGTCGGGCGGTGCCCCGCCAACCGGAGCCCGTCGCGGATCTCGGCCCAGGCGCCGAGCAGCCGATCGGCGGGGCCGCCCCGGCGGAGGCGGGCGCGGCCGCGCCCGAGCCGCAGGGCCGGGATCGCCACCACGACGGCCAGCACCGCGGCGGGCCACCACGGGCGGCGGGCGGGTGGTGGTCCGGCGTCCGGGGGCGCGGCCACCGACGGCGGCGCGGCGGCGTCACCGGCGGTGTCCGAAGGGGACGGATCGACGGGCGGCAGCGTGGGCAACGGCTCCAGCGGCGCCGGGACCACGCCGTCCGATGTGGAGAAGGGCGGCGTCGGGTCGAACGGCACCCAGCCGGCGCCGTCGAGGTAGATCTCCGGCCACGCGACCGCGTCGCGGGCCCGGACCACGTGCGGACCGCCGGCGGCGGTGACGTTGAAGCCGACCACGACCCGCGACGGCATGCCGAGGGTACGGGCCAGCACGGCGAACGCGGTCGCGAACTGCTCCGAGGTGCCCCGCCGGCCGCCCTGCTCGGCGGGGCGCAGCAGGAAGCGGTCGAGGCTCGGGTAGCCGTTGCCGCCGGGCGCCCGGGCGTCGAAGCGGTAGTGCCGCCGCAGGTGGTCGGCGAGCCGGGTGGCCTGCTCGTACGGGCTGCCGGTGCCGGCCGCGAGCCGCGCGATCTCGTACAGCCGGCCGGGTCCGTTGGGCGGCACCGTGCGTTCGGTGTCGAACTCGTCGTCGGTCGGCAGCTCGGCGGCGACCAACTGGTCGGGGCGCCAGTCCGGTGGCCGGGCCTCCACTGTGTACCGCAGACCGGCGCGCAGGCCGTCCGGCGCCACCAGGGTCGCGGTCGGCGCGTCCACGGCGACCCGGACGCCGGACACCTCTTGCGTGCCGTCCGGTGCGGGCAGCCAGCCGCCGGCGAGCCCGGCGACGGTCAGTTCCTGGCGGATCGGCGGGCCCGGGGAGGCGACGGTGGCGGGCAGCACCGTGCCGGCGGCGTGGTAGGTGCGCGCCGGCAGCCAGGTGACGCCGGTGAACTCGGCGAGCGTCACCAGCCGCAGCCGGGCCGGCCGGTCGGTGCGCACCTCCAGCAGCGCCTCGTCCGGCTCGGCCGCCCACCCGGCGAGCAGGTTGAGCGGGTTCACCTGCTCCGGGTTCTGGTACGGCGGCTCCACGCGCGCCCGCAGGTCGGCCGGGCGCCGGTCCGCACCGGCGAGCAGCGCCGGCCCGGCGATCCCGGTGACGACCGCGGCCAGGCCGACGAACGCGACGGCGTGCAGCCGGGTGCCGCGCTGGGCGAGGGCCAGCAGCGCCGCGAGCGCGGCGACCAGCAGCACCGCGTACCGGTACGCGGGCTCGCCGACCGGGCCCACGACGGCGACGGCGCCGCCGAGGAGCGCCACCGGGGGGAGTACCGCGAGCGCCGGTCGCCGGCCGTGCAGGAGCGCGGCGGCGGCCGCGGCGGCGAGCCACGCGCCGCCGATCGGCAGGACCATCGTCTCGAGCGTGACCGGCAGCGGCACCGACGTGGTGAGGATGCGCGCGCCGGAGTAGCGCAGCGCGTCCAGTGTGGACCCGGACTGGCGGGGCAGCCAGGCGGCCAGCGCCACCAAGGCGCCGCCGAGCCCGACCAGCGCCCCGAGCAGGGCGGTGGACGTGGCGAGCCGGACCGCCCGCAACCCCGCCGTGAGGCCCGCCCCACCGACGGCTGCCCCACACAACAACAGCGAGGCCACTCCCGGCGCATACATACCGGACACCGGCAACACCGCCGCCGCCCCCGCGACCGCGGCAACCAGGCCCCCCAAAACCACCCTCACCCGACCTCCTCCCCGTTGATCGAGCTCCCGTTGATCGAGGAAGTTCCGTGGCTATGATGTCCAGATTTATCGGGATTCGATACCCACGAAACTTCCTCGATCAACGAGGGCGGCGGGGGCGAGGGTGGCGGGGTCATCGGACGGTTCCGTTCCAGCGGTCGGCGAATTCTGCCGCGGTTGCCGCGGCCAGGGTTGCCGTCCCGGGTGGGAGGGGGGGTGCCGTGGCGCGTTTGCCGATCAGGGCGACTACCAGGGCGGCGTAGCCGCTGCGGGCGGCCAGTACCGGGGCGAGGTCGGCGTCCGGGCCGGACAGCACGAGCAGGGTGTCGCCGGCCCGCTCGCGGCGGAGGGTGGGCAGCGTAGCGGTCAGGTCGGCGGCCCCGACCGGTCGCACCTGGGCCAGCAGGTCCAGACCGGTGTCCACTGTGGTCGCCACGGCGGCGCGGGAGGCCGGGCAGAGCGCGCACGGCACGCCGTCCCGACCGGCCGCGACGAGCACCGACGCGGCCGCCTCCACGACGTCTTCGAGGGCGTCCAGGTCCGGGCCGTACGACTCGGCACGGTCGTCGACCAGCACCGCCAACCGGGGCAGGGCGGTGTCGACGTGCTCGCGCACCATCAGCGTGCCGTGCCGGGCGGAGGAGCGCCAGTGCACCCGGCGCAGGTCGTCGCCGCGCCGGTACTCTCGTAGGGCGTGGAACGCGATGCTGCCGTGCAGCGCGGTGTCGAGCAGCCCGTCCAGGCTGGGCGCGGTGCCCAGCGGCAACCCGCGCAGGTACCGCCAGCGGGGTCGCACGAGCACCCGGACGGCTGGCGCCACCTGCCGCTGCGCCCGGCACAGGCCGAGCGGGTCGCGGCGGCCGACCCGCAGCGGCCCGACGGTCAGCACACCGCGCCGGCCGGTCGGCAGCGAGTACGAGACCCGCGCCGGCAGACCACCGCGGACCCGGACCGGCGTGGTGACGACGTCGTCGCCGAGCGGGCCGTGGATCGGCTCGGTCACGGTGAGCTGCCGGGCGCGGCCGGATCCGGAGGAGACGTCGACGTCGGCGCGGCACTCCTCGTCCTGGAGTGCGCGGGCCGGCGTGATCATCCGGTGGGCGGTGACCCGGGGCGGCGCGCCCACCCAGCCGGCGGCGAGCAGGACGCACAGCACCGCCGCGCCGCCCAGCAGGGCGAGTTCCCGGTAGCCGGCGGCGAGGCCGAGCACCAGCAGGACCGGGCCGGCGGCGAGCACCGTCCACCCACGACTGGTCGGCATCAGCGGACGGCGGCCTCGGGGGTGGGCACGGCCACCTCGCCCAGGATCTCGCCGAGCAGGTCGGTGGCGCTCCGGCCGCGCAGCGCGGCGTCCGGCGCGAGCAGCAACCGGTGCGCGCAGACCGACTCGGCGAGCGACTTCACGTCCTCCGGCGTCGCGTACGCCCGGCCGGCGGCCAGCGCGTAGGTGCGGGCGGCCCGGGCCAGCGCGACGCAGGCCCGCGGCGACAGGCCCAGCCGTACGTCGTGGTGGCGCCGGCTGGCCGCCGCGATCCGCCGGACGTAGTCGTAGATGCCATCGTGGACGGTGACCCGCTCGGTCAGCCCGGACAGCCGCGCCACCTCGTCCACGGTGAGCACCGGTCGGAGCTTGTCGGGGGAGCGGGTCGCGGCGCCGCGCATCACCTCCAGCTCCGCCTCGGCGTCCGGGTAGCCGACCGACAGCCGCATGAGGAACCGGTCGAGCTGCGCCTCCGGCAGCCGGTACGTGCCGTCCATCTCCACCGGGTTCTGGGTGGCGACGACGAGGAACGGCTGCGGCACCGCGTACCGCACGCCGTCGACGGTGACGTGCTGCTCCTCCATGACCTCCAGGAGCGCCGACTGTGTCTTCGGCGAGGCCCGGTTGATCTCGTCGGCCAGCACGACGTTGGCGAACACCGGCCCGGGGTGGAACTCGAAGCCCTGGTTGGCCTGGTTGAAGATGGTCACGCCGGTGACGTCGGCGGGCAGCAGGTCCGGGGTGAACTGGATGCGCCGCCAGCGACCCTCCACGGTGGCCGCGATGGCCCGCGCCAGGGTGGTCTTCCCGACGCCCGGCACGTCCTCGATCAGCAGGTGGCCGCGCGCGAACAGCGCGGTCAGCGCCCGGCGGACCACCTCGTCCTTGCCCAGGAGCACAGTGGACACGGCGTCGGACAGTCGGCCGAACGCGGTGGTGAACTCGGCCACCTCCGCCGGCGTCAGCGGTTGCACGGATTGCCTCACTAACAGGTGGTGATGTCGTTGATCGAGCCGGTGCGCAGGTTGACGAACGCGTACGGGACGTAGTGGCCGCCGGCCTTGAAGATCCAGATGCTGCTGTTGCGTCCGCCGTACGGCGTGCCGTCCACCGCGTCACCGTTGGTCCGGCAGACCACGAAGATCTCGTAGCCGTGGTCGTTGCGGCCGGCGACCGTCGAGTTCCAGTCCGGCCGGTCGAAGATGGGCACCCCGGCGGCGCAGAAGTCGGGATCGGCGTTGGCGGGATTGTCGCGGCACTGGATGTTGCCGGGCGTGCCCCGGGGCAGCGTGGTGACCTGGTCGGTATCCCGGCCGGTGAGCCCACCGGCGGTGACCGTCACCGTCACCGTGTAGGTGGTGTCGGGCTCCAGCCCGGCCACCTCGACCCGGCCGCCGCAGCCGTTCGCCGAGCTGCCACCGACGGACACCGCGCACGCGGCGGTGGCGCCGGTGGGGTTGTCCACGTCGAACACCACGATGACGTCGTCGTCGCCCTCCAGCACGTCGGTGATCTCGACGCCCGGACCCGGCAGGCCTTCGACGTCCACTGTGGTGCGGGCGCCCTCGCCGGCCGCGTTGACGGCCGCCACCGACACCTGCGTGAGCGCCGCCGTGCTGTTGATGGTGAGGGCGTTCGCGGTGCCGGCCACCTCGTCCGCGGCGTTGCCGTAGCGCACCACGTATCCGGTGACCGGGCGCCCGTTGGCCGGCGCGTCGCCCCACGTCACCCGGTAGCTGGTGGCGTTGGTCTGCACGGCGCTGACGTTGGGCACCCGGCCGGGCCGGGTGAACGGCGTGACCTCGTTGCTGGGTGGGCTTGCGGCGCTGGCGGCGCGGCCGGCGGCGCGGGCCACCACCGTGAACGTATAGGGCACGCCGGGGGCGAGGCCCTCGAACTCGGTGGTCGTGCCGGTGACGGTCTGCGGCGGGTCGTCGCCGGCGGCGCCGTCGCGCAGCGGGGTCACCACGTACTGCGTGGCGCCCTCGACGGCCGGCCAGCTCACGGTGACCCGGCCCGCCGCGACGGTCGCGGTCGGTGCGCCGGGCGCCGGCAGGGCGGCGCCGACCGGCGTCACCGGCTCGGACAGGGCCGGCGCGCTGGTGCCGTACGCGTTCTGCGCCACCACCCGGAACCGGTACGCGGTGCCGTTCCGCAGCCCGGTGACCACGGTGGACAGGGTGGCACCGGCCACTTCGGCGCGCCCGCCGCCGTCCCAGGTCACGACGTACCGGTCGACGCCGGCCCCGCCGCTGGTGGCCGCGCGGCCCCAGGTGACCCGCACCTGCCCGTCGCCGGCGAGCACCGTGACCGGCACCGGCACGCCCGGCGCGCTCGGCCGTTCCACCGGCGGCTCCTCGTCCTCGGTCGGCGAGGGCCGCACGGTGCGCTTCGGGGTCGTGGGCAGCGGCTTCGGCGGCCCACTGGTGGCCGGCTGCTTCGGCGGCCCGCTGGTGGCCGGGTTCCGGCCCGGCGAGGGCGGCGGCACGGCGCTGACGCTCGGGTCGGGCACCGCCGCGCCCGGACCGTACTTGTCGACCACGCTGGTCTTGCCCTTGCCGTCCACCACGACGGCCGACGGCGCGTCCACCGCGTTGACGAACAGGTGCTGCTCGCGCACGAGCAGTTCCAGCGGGCCGGTGGCGCGCGGCACGGTGACCGGCTTGAGCTCCTGGCCGTCGAGTTCGTAGACGCGCACCAGGCCGGCCTTCTCATCGGGCACGTAGACGCGCCCGGCGAACGGCACCGCGGTCTGCGCCCCGGCCGGCAGCTCCAGCTTGCCCACCGGCCCGCCGGCGTCGAGGTTCTCGATGGTCACCGCCGTGCGGCCGGCGGGCACGGTCACCACCGCGAGGCGGCCGACGGTGCGCTCCGGCAGGGCGGCGCCGGCCAGCTTCACCGGCGCCGTCATCCGCGTGGTCCGGTCGCCGTTGACGGCGACCATCGCGTCGCCGCTGCGGTCGACGGCGAGGACGCCGCCGTCGAGCACGCTGACCGCGAGGTCGTGGCCGGGCTCGGCGACCGGCACCGTGCGGCTGACCGCCAGATCGGCGCCGCTCGCGGTGACCGCGACCACGGTGCCCTGGCCGGGCAGGCCGAGCCAGAGCGCGCCGCTCGCGTCGTAGGCGCCGCCGACCAGCGGCGCCGGCAGTTGCAGCGGCTCGCCGCGCACCTGCAACGTCGCCGGGTCGAGCGAGCGGACCAGCCCCCGGGTGCGGTCCACGACGGTGGCGTTCGGTCCAGAGAGGACGACGGAGACGTCGTTGCCCGGATCGACCGAGAGCGAGCCGGAGAAGCCCATCCGGGTCAGGTCGACGGAGGTGACCCGGCCGGTCTCCAGGTCGTGCAGGAGCAGGAAGTTGTCGTCCTGGGTGACCCGGATGCGGTGGCCGCGCGAGTCGACGAGCGGCTGGCGCAGGTCGACCGTGCCGGAGTCGCCGTTGAACCGGGCGACCTCGCCGACCGGCCGGCTCCACAGCCAGGCGCTGCCGTCGAAGACCGAGGGCGCCTGGCCCATCGCGCCGAGCCCGAAGATGGTGCCCACCAAGGCGCCGGCCACCGCGATCACGAGCGTGCCCGCGGAGAAGCGGCGCAGCTTCCGCAGCGCCGGTGGCAACCTCACGATGGGACCTCCTCGGCGAGGCAGGCGGCGAGCTCCAGGAACGCCGCCCGGGTCGGGCGTCGGAGCCGCTCGATGTCGACGACCCCGCTTTCGGCCAGCGCGTCGTCCCACGGGATCTGGACCACGCGTTCGTTCGGGCGCCACCGGCCGAGCCGGTCGCGGCGGCCGAGCCGGCCCACGCCGGTGACCGCCACGACGACCGACTCGCCCAGCGACCGGTCTATTTTGTACAACCGGTCCAGCGTGTTCTCCGCCGCGGTCACCGCGTCCGGCGCGGTCGTCGTCACGACCACAGCCCGATCCGCGCGCGCGAGGGCACCGTGGCCGATGTCGCTGCCGTCGGCGCCGACGTCCAGCAGGGTGTACGCGAAGTCGAGGCGCAGGTCGGCCACCACGCGCGCCAGCGTGGGGCGGCCCATCGGGGTGTCCCACGGCGCCCCGTCGACGACCGCGATGCCGGCCACCTGCTCGGGCTCGACGGCACCGGCGGCGTAGGCGGCCGCGTCCGGTGCGGCGGCGCCGCCGAGCAGCCGGCCCAGCGACGGGGTGCCGGTGCGGGTGTCGGCGAGCGCGACCTGGCCGGGCACCAGGGTGCCGAGGGCCAGCGCGACGCTGGCGGCGGTGCACGTCGTGCCCACCCCGCCCTTGCCCGCGACGAACGCCGCGACCCGCGGCGACCCCGAGCCCTGGCGCACCATTGTGGACAGTTCCTGCTCCTGCAGGACCCGTGCGGAACCCTTGGCCTGCCAGGCGCTGAACCGGCGCGGCGGGGCCGATCCGTGCATCGGCCCTCCAGGCGGGTGTCGGGTGACGGTCATCGGGACGGACCCGCGCTCGCCCCCGCGATCGCCGGCTCCGCCACCCGTACCGGAGTGTCGGCGGCCGGAGCGTCGACGATGCCGGCAGGGGCGGGGGGAGTCTCCCACAGGCCGTCCTCGGCCGCGATCCCGCCCGTCTCCTCCGGTGGCGGCGCGGCCCGGCGGTCGCGGTGCGGCGCGGCGGCTGGGCGCACCGGCTGGCCCGGGCCGCCCGGCAGCGTCGGCTCCGGCAGCACCGGTGCGGCGCCGGGCTGTCGGCGGCCGGTGAGGTCGATGCGCCGCACCGTGCCGGTGCGCCAGGGTCCATCATGGACAGCGGTGCGCGGGCCGCCCGGGAGTGGCGGGCGCGCGCCGGTGACCGGCCGGCGGCCGGCGGCGCCGCGGTCGCGGCCGAGGACCGGTGGTGCGCCACCTGGGAGCGGTGGGAGCGCCGGGGTCGCGCCGCGGGCACCGGCCAGGTTGGGCGGTGCGGGCCGGGCGGTCGCGCCCAGCTCGGTGGAGAGCGCGGCTGGACGGGCTGGGGCGCCGGCGCGCCGTTGTTGGGGCTGGCCGGCGGGTGGCACCGCGCCCGGCGGGAGCGTGCCGGGCGGCAGGACGGTGCCGGGGCGGGAGGCCACGCCGGGCCGGGTGCCCGGTCGACCGCCGCCGGCGCCGGGTGCGCCGGGTGCCAGCGGGGGGACCGCGCCGGGGCGGGCGCCGCCCAGGCCGGGGCTGATCGGTGGGCGGGCGCCAGCGGGCGGGACGAGACCGGGCGTAGCGACGGCGGACCGGCCCAGCACCGGCGCGCGGCCCGGTGCGGGCACGCCGACCCCGCCACCCACGCCGGGAACCGGCGGGCGGCCGAGCACTGGCGGCGCGGCGCGGCCGACTGGAGGTGCGGCGGCGAGGCCGGGTGGCGGGGCCACGACGCCCGGGCGGGCCACGGCCGGCGGCGGCGCCACGGCCGGCGGCGCGATCGTGCCCGGTGCGCGTACGGCGGGCGGTGGGACCACCGCACCCGGCGGGGCGGGTGCGACGGTGCCGGGAACGGGTGTTGGGGGTGCGACGGTGCCGGGAACGGGTGGTGGGGGTGCGACGGTGCCGGGTGCGCGGACACCGGGCGGTGCGGGCGCCCCTGGGGTTCCAGGAGCCGGCACCCCCGCGCCCGGCGGCAGGACGGCGCCCGGCGGCAGGACGGCGCCCGGCGGCAGGACGGCGCCCGGCGGCGGTACGGGAACCGGTGCGGGAACGGGAGGCGGCGGGGGAGCGGGCGCGCCACCCGGCGGGGGGATCGCGGGAGCCCGCGGTGGGACCGGCGGCGCGCCTGGTGGCGGTGGGGCGCCGCCGCCCGCACCCGGTGGGGGCGGCGGCGCGACCGCCGCTACCGGCGGGAGGAAGAACGGCACCGCGCCCGCGTTCGGCGCGCCGGTCTTCGGGCCGGCGAACGCCGGCACCTCGCTGATCCTGGTGGCGGCGCCGGTGTCCGTCATCGGGCCGACGATCGCGCGGGCCCGCTGGCTGTACTCGTCCTGGACCTTCTGTTGCTGCTGGATCACCTTGGCCTGGAGTTCCGCCTTGGTGAGGCCGTCGACCCGGTCGCCCAGCCAGGCCAGCCCGGTGCCGCCGTCGACCGGCGCGTTCGCGGCGTCGGACTTGATCTTGGCGAGGCTGGCCTGGTATTCCCCCCAGAGGATGGTCATCTCGCGCTGCGCGCTGCTGATCGCCTCGCCGAGGAGCCGGAACGCGGCGGCGTTGTCGCGGGCCGCGAAGGCGGCCAGGTGCAGCGACTGGGCGGACACCTGGGAATACTTGCCGAATGTCACCGACGCCTCACCCCGCCAGGTCTCGGCGAGGTCGCGCTGCTGGCGCCCCAGCCGGACGGAGGCGTCGAAGAACTGGTCGCCCAGCACCTGCCACATGTGTGACATCTCCAGCACTGCCTCGTCGTTGAGGATCTGCACGGCGCGCCACAACTGCTCGATGGTCATGCCGGCGACTTGGGGGTCCATGCCCGCGGGCCTCCCGTGGCGGCTGGGTGGTGGTGGGACGCGACGTCAGGACGGATCAGCGGACGCCTATGACCTCGGGCACCTTGGGCGTATCGGGCTTCTTGAGGGCGTCCTCGCGGGTCTCGCCGTCGTACTTGTCGATCTCGGGCAGGTCGGGGCCGATCTCGTTCTCGCCCGGCGACGTGTACGTCTGGTCGGGCTGGTCGCCCATCCCCGGGACCTCGACGACGGTGCTGCCGTCGTAGGAGTCGAGCCAGGAACGGACGCCGTTGTCGCCCGGCTCGTTGAGCATGTCGACGCCCTCCTCGAGGGCGTCGTTGTTGCCCTCCTGCGTCTGCGTGAGCCGGTCCACGAGATCCTGCTGGGCCTCGCCGGTGGCCTTCTCCGGGGCGGCGTCGCCCGCGCTGGCCTCGTCGCCCTTCTTCGGCGGGGCGAACATCTTGTCGACGACGCCGCCGTCGATGCGGCCGAGGGCGCTGGCGCCCAGCGCGTCGGCGGAGGTGTAGCCAGCGCGGATGGCGCTCGCGCCCAGCGCCAGCGTGCTGAGGCCCAGCGCACCGCCCTGCAGGGCCGTCGCGGCCTGCCCCCAGCCCGTCAGATGCTGGCTGGACGCGCTGATCATGCCGGCGAGGCCGGATTGGACGAGCCCGGAGGCGTCGGCGAACTGGCCCAGCGCGGCGAGGCTCTGGAAGCCGCCGTCGCGGAAGTCCTCACCGGCTTGCTGGATCTTCTCGAAGAACGTGGTCAGGTCGTCGAGCTCGACGTCGAAGCCGTCTTGCGCCATGTCTGACTCCACATCGTCCAGTGTGGGCACGAGCAAGTGGATCTCTGGATGAAGGAATCTTACAGGTGATGGCGCCCAGCCTGAAGACTCTAGGAGGGATCTTCCGGCGGCGACCAACCGAGCTGCACCAAGCGGGCGCCGTGTTGCCGGTCGACGAGCCAACCCCGACCCGGTGGCAGCGCGGACGGGCGCACGTTGCCCAGCAGCGGGCCCTCGTCCCGCTCGCCGGACATGATGATGCCCGGTGACCCCAGCTCGCGTAGCCGCAGCATGACCGGCTCGTACGCGGTGCGGCCCGCGCCGCCGGTGCGCCGCGCGAGCACCAGGTGCAGGCCGATGTCAGCGGCTTGGCTGAGGAACTCCAGCAGCGGCGCGAGCGGGTTCTGCTGCCCGCCGGCGACCAGGTCGTAGTCGTCCACCAGGAGATACAGGTGTGGCCCCTGCCACCAGGCGCCCTCGCGGAGCCGCTCCGGCGGGACGTCCGGGCCGGGCACCCGCTCGCGCAGCACGTCGATGACCTCGTTCACCATCCGGCCGGCCAGTTCGGCCGTCGTGGCGTACCCGATGAGGTGCCGCCCGCCGATGGCGCCGAGCAGCGCCCGCCGGTAGTCCACCATGATGACCCGGGCCTGCTCGATGGTGTTGTGCTCCACGATGGACCGGGCCAGGAGCCGCAGGAACGCGCTCTTGCCGGCGCCGGACTCGCCATAGGCGAGGAAGTGCGGGTAGGCGTCGAAGTCCACGGTGACCGGGCGCAGGTCGGTCTCGGCGATGCCGATCGGCAGGCCGGGCTCGTGCGCCTCGCGCGGCAGGGAGGCGGCCTCCAGCACCGCCGGCAGCAACCGCACCCGGGGAGCCGGCGTGCCGGTCCACGCCGCCGCCACGCGCCGTACCAGGTCGGCCATGCCGGCGGACGCGGTCTCCGCGTCGCCGCGGCCGTCGACCCGCGGCAGCGCGCCCAGGAAGTGCAGCTTCTCGGCGGTGATGCCGCGGCCGGGCATCTTCTCCGGCACGTTCAGCGCGGTGCGCCGGTCCAGGAACGAGTCGCTGGGCTCACCGAGGCGCAGCTCCAGGCGGGTGCCGAAGACATCGCGGACGGCCGGTCGCACGTCCATCCACCGGTTCGCGGCCGCGACCAGGTGGACACCGTACGACAGGCCGCGGTTGCCGATGCTCGTGATGGCCGTCTCCAGCTCCTCGAACTCGGCGCGAAGCGTGCCCCACCCGTCGACGACCAGAAACACGTCACCGAAGTCATCCCTGACCTGGCCTGCCGTCCGCAGCCGGCGGTAGCTGTCCATCGAGTCCACGCCGTGTTCGGCGAACGCTCGCTCACGTTCGGTGAGCAGCTGGTTGACCTCGGCGACGGTGCGGCGCACCTCGCCCGCCTCCAGCCGGGTCGCCACGCCGCCGACGTGCGGCAGGTCGCGCAGCCCGAGCAGGCCGCCACCGCCGAAGTCGAGGGCGTAGAACTGCACCTCGGCGGGGGTGTTGCCGAGCGCCAGGCTGGTGACGACGGTGCGCAGCAGCGTGCTCTTGCCGCTCTGCGGCGCCCCGACCACGACCAGGTGCCCGGTGCCGCCGGACAGGTCCAGCCACAGTGGGTCGCGGCGCTGCTGCAGCGGCCGGTCCACGACGCCGGCCAGCGCGCGCAGCCGGCCGTGCAGCGCCGGGTCGCCGACCGTGAGGCCGCGCGCCGGGTCCACCCGCAGCGGCGGGAGGAGGGCGTCCAGGGTGGACGGGTCCTTGAGCGGGGGCAGCCACACCTGGTGCGCCGGCACGCCGCGGCCGCGCATCCGCTCGACCAGGATGTCCAGCAGGCTCTCGCCCTGCGCCTCCTCCTCGGCGGGCCGCTCACCCGCCTTCGGGGTGGCGACCGGTGCCACGTACTGGGTGGTGTAGAAGAGCACCCGGTCGGCGCCGACCGCCTTGACGTCCGAGCCGTCCGCGCGGCGGTGCGTGCCGGAGACGTACGCGGCCCGGAAGCGGCGCAGCGGCTCGGTGGCGAACCGCAGGTAGCCGTGGCCGGGGGAGCGGGGCAGCTCGTACGCGGCGGCGTCGCCGAGCACGATCCGGCTCTCCACGGCGGAGAACGTGCGCAGGCCCACCCGGTACGACAGGTGGGTGTCCAGCCCGCGCAGCCGGCCCTCCTCCAGGCGCTGCGAGGCGAGCAGCAGGTGCACGCCGAGCGACCGGCCGACCCGTCCCATCTGGACGAACATGTCGACGAAGTCCGGCTTGGCGCTCAGCAGCTCGGAGAACTCGTCGCAGACGACCAGCAGGCTGGGCAGCGGGGCCAGCGCCGCGCCGCTGGCCCGGGCCCGTTCGTAGTCGCGCTGCGACGCGAAGTTGCCGGCCGCGCGCAGCAGCTCCTGCCGGCGCAGCAGCTCGCCGTTGAGCGCCTCGGTCATGCGGTCGACCAGCGGCAGCTCGTCGACCAGGTTGGTGATGACCGCGCTGGTGTGCGGCAGCGCGTCGAGCTTGGTAAATGTCGCGCCGCCCTTGAAGTCCACCAGCACGAAGTTGAGCAGCTCCGGGTCGTGCGTCGCCGCCAGGGCCAGCACCAGCGTGCGCAGCAGCTCGGACTTGCCGGAGCCGGTGGCGCCGATGAGCAGGCCGTGCGGGCCCATGCCGTCCTGCGCGGACTCCTTCAGGTCCAGCTCCAGCGGCGTGCCGTCCGGGCCGACCCCGATCGGCACCCGCAGCCGGTCCCGGTTCGGCCGGACCACCCAGTGCCGGGCCGGGTCGAACTGGTACGGGTCGCCGAGGTCGAGCAGGTCGGCCAGGCCCACGTCGGTCGACATGCGACGCTCGCCGCGCCCGCTGGGCAGCCGGATCGGGGACATCTGACGGGCCAGGGCTTCGGCCACGTCGAGCCGGAGCGCGTCCGCCCGGCCCGCCTCGGCGCTGCCCTCGAAGGTGGTGGTGCGCAGCCCGCCGGCCTCGTCCACATCGAGCACCAGGGTGTGCCGGTCCAGCGTGCGCGGCGGCGCCGTATCCAGCAGCACCGCGGTCACGCCGTCCAGACCGTCCTCGACCAGCAGGTGGTCGGAGCCGCCCACCGCGCCGCCGTCCACCACGACCAGCAGGTGCGGGGTGGGGCCGGGCGCGCCGGGCAGTCGCTGGGCGAACCGGCTGCGGTCGGCGACCAGGGTGTCCACCATGGCCTCCAGGCCGGTGACCGTCGCGGAGACCAGGCGTAGCTGGCCGAGCGCGTCGGTGCGTTGCGGGTGCAGCGCGTGCGGCAGCCACTTCACCCACTCCCAGCGGTCCCGGCGGCCGTCCGCGACGCACACGGCCACCCGCAGGTCGTCCGGGGCGTGGAACGTCGCGGCCTGCGCCAGCAGCGCCCGCACCAGGGCCCGCGCGCGGTCGGCGTCGCCGCGCACGTAGACCCGGGCGAACCCGTCCAGGGCCATCACCACCGGCAGGTCCGGCACCACCGCGTAGGTGAGCAGGAACCGGCGCAGGCCCACCGCGCACATCGGATCGAGGTCCTCGATGGGCTGGGTCTCCGGCGGGATGAGCGGTGTGGCCAGCTCCGCCGGGCCCAGGCCGAGCCGGGCGGTGGCGAAGTCCGGGTCGCCGGCCCGGCGCTCCCACAACCGCGGGCTGGCCGCCACCGACCACAGGCCGTCCGGCGCCGGGTGCTGGTGCACCTGCGCGGCCCGCTGCCGGACCACCGTGCGGCGCACCATCCGGCGGCGCTGGGCCAGGTGACGCATGTACTCCCGGCGCGCGGCCAGCATCTCGTGCCGGTTCGCGCCGCCGCCGGACATGCTCATCGACGCCACGATCATGCCGAGCGCCGAGACGCCGAACAGCCCACCCGCCACATAGGCCAGGGTGCTGCGGCTGTTGCCCGCGAACATCAGCGCCATCGCCACCGAGCCCGCGAGCATCGGCATGAGCATCATCACCTGCGCCCAGCGGCGGCCGCCGGGTGGGATGATCTGCGGCGGCGAGTCCAGTAGGACCTCGCCGGTGGGGTACTCCGGTGCCGGTGCCCGGGGCGGTCGGCGAAGCGCCGTGGTGCTCAACTACGCGCCCCCATCCGGTTCGCGACGATTGCGGCACATGATAGACAGGCTCCTAACCAGACGGAAGGCCGCACCAGATGGAAGGCCGCGCCCTATGACGGTGGACGCCTCATGACAGTGGACGCTGAGATCGGCCTCGCGCGGGTCGTCGTGGTGGCTCCGAAACGCCGGCTCGACCTGGCGCTTCCCGAACACCTGGTGCTGGCGGCGCTGCTGCCCGCGCTGCTCTCGCACGCCGGCGAGGACGCGGTCGACTCGGCCGGCGAGCAGGGCGGCTGGATGCTGCGCCGGGCCGACGGCACGCTGCTGGACGTCGGGCGCAGCGCGGTCGCGCAGGGCGTGCGCGACGGCGAGCTGCTGCACCTGGTGCGGGCGCATACGGACTGGCCGGAACCGGAGTACGACGACGTGGTGGAGGCCATCGCGGCCGGCGCCCGGCAGGGTGGCGTGCTGTGGGACGGCCGGGTCAGCCGCTGGTTCGCGGTGGTCGCCGCCGGCGTGCTGGTCGCGGCCGCCCTCGCGGTGTCCTTCGTGAACGGTCCGCCGTGGACGGTCCCGGCGCTGCTGTGCCTCGGGCTGGCGGGGCTCTGCCTGGGTACCGGATGGTTGGTGACCGTCCTGGTGGGTGACGCGGCCGTGGGGGTCACACTGTGCGGCCTCGCCCTGCCGGCCGCGTTCGCGGGCGGCCTGCTGCTGCTCGGCGGCGACGCGCCGCTGTCCGGCCTCGGTGCCCCGCACGCGCTGACGGCGTGCGCGGTCCTGCTGGTCGCCGCCGTGGTCGGCCACCTCGCGGCGGCCGCGCACCGGTGGCTGTTCGTGGCCGCCGCGGTGGCCGCGCTGTTCGGCGGCTGCGCGGCCGCCGTCGCGCTCGGCCCGCTCGACGGGGTCCGCACCGCGGCCGCGCTCGAGGCCGTGTTGCTGGTGCTGCTGCCGGCCGGGCCGGTGCTGGCCGCCCGGATGGGACGGCTGCCGCTGCCCACGCTGCCGCGGTCGGCCGCCGACCTGGTCCGCGACGAGCCGGCCCCGGCCGCCGCCGCCACCTTCGCGGCCGTCGCGCGCGCCGACCTGATGCTCACCGGCCTGCTGGTCGGGGTGTCCGCGGTCGCCGCGACCGGCCTGGTCATCCTCGGCACCGCGGGTGGTTCGGCGCCGTACCTGATCGCCCTGGTCAGCGCCGGCTACCTGCTGCGGTCCCGCCTCTTCCCGACGCTGCGGCACCGGCTGCCGCTGCTGGCCTGCGGCCTGACCGGTCCGGCCGCACTGGCCGTCGGCTACCCCGGTCCACAATGGGCGGTGCCGGCGCTGGCCGGGCTGGCGCTGGCCGTCCTGGCGGTGGGGATGCGCTACCGGGACCGGCGGCCGTCCGTCTACCTCGGACGGATCGCCGAACTCACTGAGATCGTGCTGCTACTGGCGGTAGTGCCGGTCGCGTGCGGTGTCCTGGGGCTGTACGGCCTCATGCGCGGCGTGGCAGGCTAGGGCCTATGCCGAAGTGGATGACCGGGCTGCGGCGGGCCCAGACGCCGCCTGGAACCACGCCGGTCACGGCCGGTTACAACACCGGTAGCCGGCCGCGCCCGGCGCGGCCCCAGGCGGCGCCTGGACTCCGCCTCGCTCCGGCCACCACTTCGGCATAGGCCCTCCTCGTGCCGACGCGACGCGACCAGTTGCAGTCGTACCAGTTCATGATGCAGCGCGTCGTGTCCGCGTTCGCCCATCACGACACCGACCCCGTGCAACCGGCCGGGCGGCGGCTCTTCGGCGCCGGGCTCGGCGGCGTGATGGTGGCGGTGCTCGCGCTCGCCGGCGTCGGCGTCTACGCGCTGATCCGGCCCGGTGGCAACACCAACTGGCGGGACGGGCAGTCCGTCATCGTGGAGCGGGAGACCGGCACCCGGTTCGTCTACCGCGAGGGCGTGCTCTACCCGATGGCGAACTACGCGTCGGCGCTGCTGGCCCAGGAGAGCGCCGCCCGCACCGTGCGGGTCGCCGCCAAGTCGATGCTCGGCGTGCCGCGGGGCCCGGTGCTGGGCATCACCGGCGCTCCCGACGCCGTGCCGCCACCGGGACGCCTGCTCGGCCCTCCGTGGACGGTCTGCGCGCAGCCCGCGCGCTCCAGCAACGGGCGGCCATCGGTGTCGACCGGCCTGCTCGTGGGCGCGCCGGTGGGCGCCGGCCGCGATCTGGGCGACGACGCGCTGCTCGCCGAGGACCTCGACACCGGTGCGTTCTTCCTGGTGTGGCACCAGCGGCGGCACGCCATCGCCGACCGCCGGACCGTGTTCACGGCGCTCGGGCTGGACCGGCAGCCGCGCACCCCGGTCAGCGCCGCGCTGCTCGATGTGCTGCCGGCCGGCGAGCCGCTCGCGCCGCGCGACGTCCCGGGCCGCGGGCGGCCCTCGACGGCCGTGGCGGGCGCCCGGATCGGTCAGGTGTACTTCGTGGACGGTGCCGGCGCGCAGCGGCAGTACCTCCTGGTCGCCGACGCCGGCCGGTTCGCGGTCGTCACGGCGGTGGAAGCCAGCCTGCTGCTGGCGGCCCCGGCGACCCGCGCGGCGTACCCGGGAGCGGCGCCCGGCCTCCTGCCGCTCAGCCCGGCCGACGCCGCGGCGGCCGGGAAGGTGCCGGCGCCCGCCGCCGCGGTCGGCGCACTGCCGGCGGCGCCACCGCGGATCGTGGCGCCCACCGCGGCGTCCTCCGCGACGGCGGCGGTGTGCGCCGAGTTCCGCGACGCGGTGAACCCACCGCGGCTGGTGGTCGACGCGCCCGCCGGTCCGGCCGCCGTGGGCGCCGCCGTGGCCCGCCGGTCGGCGGACGGCGCGCCGCTGGCCGACCGGGTCGCCGTGGCGCCCGGCTGGGCGGCCCTCGTGGAGGCGATGCCGTCCCCCGAGGCGCCGTCGGGTACCCGGTACCTGGTCACCGACCTGGGTGTGCGGCACCCGCTGGCGGACCCGCGGGTGCAGGACTACCTCGGCTACGGCGCGGTGACCCCGGTGCGGCTGCCGGCCGCCGTGGTCGCCCGCATGCCCCAAGGCCCCGCGCTCGACCCGGCCGCCGCCCGCCGCCCCCTCTAACCCGCGCCTGATCGTCGGAAGTTAGTTTCGTCGTCGTATCAGGATGCGTCGGTACCTTTCGCGGTCGGGCGGTCCTGGGTATCCTTCGGTGAGAATCTCCGCGCCTGACTGTCCACTCAGAACGGTAACCCCCCCCGGAGGTGGGAGAGCCATGCCAGCCAGCCAAGGATTCGGCACCGATACCGACGTCATGGTCGCGTCGGCGAATCGGATTTTCGACGTTGTGGACCAGATTCACAGCACGGCCACCCGGATGAGCGGGCAGCTCACCGCCGCGCTCAACGAGGCCACGTTCGTGGGCGCCGCGGCCACCGCCTTCGGCAACGAGGGCCAGGGTGTGCACGGCATGTTGCGCAGCGACATGAACCAGCTCCACGCCGCGCTCGACCGGCTGCGCGGGAAGGTGCAGGAGTCGATCACCGAGTACCTGGGCGGCGACGACGCCGGTCAGGCGGCCGTCGCGCGGTCGGGTGCCCAAGCCGGAGCCGCCACCGCGGCCCTCAAGTGGTGAAAGGGAGATAGCCGTGCCACGGATCGTGTACAACTTCGGCGCGCTCGACAGCGGCGCGCAGACCCTGGAGGGCACCTTCGGGCAGCTCCAGAGCGACATCGCCGCCCTGGAGGCCGCGGTGGCGCCGATGCTGAGTGTCTGGGACGGTGAGGCGATGGCGGCCTACACCCAGCTCCAGGAGATCTGGAAGAAGGTCGGCACCGACGTCGGCATGGTGGTGCGGGCTGTCAAGGACGGCGTCGTCGAGGCCAATGAGATCAACCAGGCCGGCGAGGCCCGAAACGTCGCCCGCTTCGCCACCTGATCCCACCTGATCGAGGCGTCCCTCAGGTAGTTCTCACCACCTGAGGGACGCCTCGATCATGGAGAGGGGCGGGGCGGGGTGGGTGGGGTGAAGAAGAGCTCGGCCAGGTCGGCGTCCGCCGGGTGGTCCGCAGTGGAGAGTGCGGGGCGCGGCGGGCGGCGTAGGCGGCGGTGGAGCCCGACCAGCGCAGCGCAGCCGAGCAAAATCAGGACGATGGCGGCGGCGATCGCCAGCGCGGAGGCGGTCAGCGAGCGCCATTGGGCCTCCCTGCGCAAGGCCCGCTCGTCGACCTCCCGCACCGGCATCCCGGCGGGACCGCGGGCGTCGCTGTCGGATAGCACCTCGGTGACGGCCCGGGCCGGATCGGCCATCCCCGCGCCGTAGGCGGCGCTGCCCGCGCCGCCGGCCACCGGGTTGGCGGTGGCGAGCAGCCGATGCGTCACCTCGGCCACGCCCAGCCGAGGGTGGGCGGACCGCACCAGGGCGGCGGTCGCGGCCACCAGGGGAGTGGCGGCCCCGGTGCCGGAGAACGGCGTGTGCCCGCGCGCCGGCGCGGTGGTGAGCACACCGGCACCCGGCGCAACGATGTCCACTGTGGAGTTCAGTGGCGAGCTGGCCAGCCGGGCGCCATCGGGGTCGACCGCACCGATGCCGAGTACGCCCGGGTAGCCGGCCGGATAGCTCGGCGGATCGGACGCGGTCTGGGCACTGGCCCGGGTGCCGGCCGCGGCGACCACCAGCGCGTCCCGGGACACCGCGTGGGCGACGGCCGCGCGCAGCGCCTCGGTGGCCCGCGCGGCGACCAGTGACACGGCGATGACGTCCGCGCCCTGATCGGCCGCCCAGCGGATGCCCGCCGCCAGCGGGGCGGGGTCGGTGAGCTCGCCGGCGCTGAGGCGCTCCGTCACCCGTACCGGCAGGATGGTGACGCCGGGCGCGATGCCGGCGAACCCGACGCGGTCCGCGACCCGCGCGCCCACCAGGCCCGCGACGGCGGTGCCGTGACCGGAGCAGTCCACTGTGCCACCGGGCTCGTTCTCGACGAAGTCCCAGCCCTGCCGCACCGCCCCGCGCAGCTGCGGGTGTCTACTGTCGACACCGGTGTCGACCACCGCGACCGTGACCGCCTGGCCGGTCGTGGTCGGCCAGACCCGGCGGGCGGCCAGGACCAGTTGCTCGACCGGGGTCTGGGCGACCACCTGGCCGGGTCCGGGCGCGGTGAGACACTCCGCCGCGGCGGCCGGTGCGGCCGGCACGGCGATCCCAGCGGCGACCACGCAGGTCAGTAAAAGCCGTCGGACGCGGGACATCGGCATCCTCCGCTGTGCTTCGGCGGCGTCGAGCGATTGTACATACTCGACGATCACCCTATTCTTGATGTTGCCACTCGTTCGCGAGGGAGTCGACATGGATGATGCCGCACTGCGAGCCCACGCCGAGGAGTTGATGGCGGAGTTCGAGCGGCTGCGCGCCGGCGCTGGTGACCTGCGCCGGCGCATGATGGCGGCGCGCGGCGAGGCGACCTCCCCCGACGGGCTGATCAAAGCCGTCGTCGGCAACCGTGGCCATCTGGAACGGCTGGAGATCGACCCCCGTGTCTACCGGCGTCCCGACTCGCGGCGTCTCGCCGAGGACATCACCGACACGATCCGCCGCGCGGCCGCGGAGGCGGACAAGCGGATCGAGGAGGCGGCCCAGGGCTACCTGTCCGCCAACGACGTGCGCAACACGCTCGGCTTCGACGTGGAGGCCATCTTCACGAAGCTCGACGAGCAGCTCGAACCGCTGACGAGGGAGAGCTGAGCGATGCCCACCGGCAGATACCTCGAGTCGGAGGCGGCCGCCGAGGGCGGGCGCGCGGTGCTCGAGGCGACCCAGGACACGTTGGGGGCGATTGGCCAGCACGCGGCGCGGATCCGCCAGCTGATCGACGCCCGGCCGGCGGGCGGCGGCGAAGAGGGCGCCCGGTTCGAGGAGGCACACGAAAACGTGGTGACCGCCCTCGACGCGGTCGGGAAGCTGTGGGGCCTGATCGAGGAGCTCGGCGAGAACGTGGTGGCCGGGGCGCGCGGCACCGTCGCCGAGGACGAGCTGGCATCCCAGATCCTCGCCAAGTCGTCCGACGTGCGCGACATTCCCAATATCCCGTTCTGACGGCCGGGCCAGCGCTGTGGGGGCCGACAAGCCGGACTACGGCACGTTCTGGAACGTGTTCCGTGACTCGATCCTCACCGCGATCGCCGGTTCGGGCTGGCCGGAGGCCGACGAAGAGCTGCTGGGCGAGCTGGCGGAGGCCGAGATGGCCTTCGGCAGGGCGCTGGCCGACCTCCAGTCGGGTGCGTTCGGTGGCGTGGCCCAGATCCTCGCGGCGTGGGGTGGTGACGTCGGCCCGGCCGTCCTGGAACGGTGGCAGCTGCTGAGCGGTGAGGAGGGCGGCCTCGCCGACGCGATGAAGGTGGCGTTCGAGGCGAGCGGGGTGTCCACCAGCACCGCGGGCGCGGCGCACGCCGTGAAGGTGCGGCTCTACATCGCCTTGACCGCCACCCTGCTGCTGCTGTACCCGATCGTGTCCGCCGCGTCGCCGGGCGGCCCACCCGCGATGGCGGCGGCGGCCGCCGGCACCGTGGCGGCCGCCCGGATCAAGGTGGCCCAGATCTTCGCCCAGTACCTTGCCAGATTCCCCAGCAGCAAGGTGGCCGCCGCCGCCGCGACACGGCTCGCGCCCAACGGGGTGGCGGCGGCGGGTGTGGGACCGGGCGCCGCTCGGGTGGCGGGAGAACTCGCCAAGGCCCTGGGCACGGGGTATGGGGTGCCGGTGGTCCGCGGTAGCGCCACCTTCGCCGGGTTCGGCGGCGGCATCGAGTTGGCCGCCCAGCAGTACGAGATCCTTGAGGGCACCCGCGGGTCCTATGACCTGGGCCAGATCGGGAATGCCGCCGCGACCGGCGCGGTCGCGGGCGCGGTCTTCCCGGTGGTCCGCGGGGGACTGGGCGCACTGACCTCGCCGCTGGCACGGCGGCTGCCGGCCGCGGGGCTGGCGGCCAACACGGCGCGGTTCTCCGGCGCCGTGCTGCGGGACGCGGCGGCCATGGGCGTCGCCCTGCCGACCGCCAACCGGGTCATCCACGGCCAGCCCTTCTCGGCGGCCGGGTTCCTCGCCGGCGCGGCCATGGGCGGCGGCATGCGCGTGCTGGTCTCCGGCGCCGCGGCCACCGGCCGGGCGATCGGCGGGGCCCGCGACCTCCCCGCCGCCCGGGACCGCGCGCTGTCCCGCGAACTGGTGGACGGCATCAACGCCACCCGGCCGCCCGGGACGGCACCGGCCGTCCCGCTACGAATTCCCCGCGACGGGCTACCGCCGCGCAGCGGCCCGGGCACTTTCGGCGGCGGCATCGACATCGCGGCGCCACGCCCCCGGGGTGACGGCGCCGATGGTGCCGCCGGCGCGGGCGGCGCGCCGCGCGGCGATGGCGGCCCGGGCGGCGCCGGTCCGCGCGGTGGCGGTGGGACCGGCGGTCCCGCTGGCGGCGCGGGCGGAAGCGGTGGCACCGGTGGCAGCGGGCCGCGTGGTGGTGGCGTCGACGGTCCGGGCGGCGGCGGGGTGGCCGCACCGCCGCGCACCGGTAGCACCACCACGGTCACCGACCTGGGTCCGACCGGACCGGGCGGCCGCACCGGCACCGGCGGCACCGGATCGATCGCGGAGCTGCTGCGGCCCGCTCCGGAACCGGTCCGCACCGACGCTGACCTGGTCCGGCTCGACCCGGCCCAGGCGGAGTCCCGGTTCGCGGACGCCGAGGCGCGACTGGCGGAGCTCAACACGCCGCCCGGCGACGGCCCGCGGCGGCTCGACCTGGACTCGTTGCGGAAGCCGACGGCCGACGAGTTGCGGGGCGCGGACTGGGCGTACCACGAGGGGCTGGTGCGGCCCGAGACGTCCGGGACCGCGCCCAGCGCCGCGCCGGCCGCCGCCCCGCCGGCCCGGCCCCCGGAGGTCGCGGCGCCGCCGGCGCCGGCCGAGGCGCCGCCACCCCGGCAGTCACCCTCCGCGCCGGTCACCACCCCGCCGGCACGCGGAGCGGCGCCACCCGTGCTGCCGGGTGATGCCCTGCCGGCCCGGCCGGTGCCGGTGACGCCGCCCGGCGGCGGTGGATCGACGGTCCTGCCCGAGACGCCGGCCCCGCCGGCGGCCGGGATAGGAGCGCCGCCGCTGCTGCCGGTCGACAGTGGACCGGCCACCCCGCCGTCCGTGGGCACGCCGGCGGGGCCGGTGGGGAGCGACCCGCCGGCGATGCCGCCGGAGGTCGGGACGCCACCGGCGGCCGATGTGGCGCCGCCGGCCGTGGTGCCGCCCGCGCTGGGCGTGGCGCCACCGCCGGCCATGGTGCCGCCCGCGCTGGGCGTGGTGCCGCCGGCCACGTCGCCGCCGGCCGGGGTGGGCTCACCAGCGCCCGCGCCACCGGCTCCGATCCCGCCGCAGGCGCCCCAACCCATCCCGCCGCAGGCCCCGGAGCCGATCCCGCCCCAGGCTCCGGACCCCATCCCGCCGCAGGCGCCCCGACCCATCCCGCCGACCCCGCCGGATCTCATCCCGCCGCAGCCGGCCACACCGGACCAGATCCCGCCGGAACTGCCGGTGCCGGCTGCGCCGCTGCCCAGCGTGCCGCCGCCCGCGCCCGGGCCGGGCGCACCGCAACCGGGCCCCGGACCGGGCCTGCCGGATGGCGCCCCCGGCCCGGGCGCGCCCGACGGCACACCGGCCCCGGGGCCGCCGCCGCCGGACGCCGCACCCGGGCCGGGTGCCGGTCCCGGACCGGGGGCGCCGGCCGCACCGGGCCCCGGAGGGCCAGGACCGGACGCCCCGGCCGGACCGGGCCCCGCGGCCGTGCCCCCGGCGGTGGTCCCCGGTGGACCCGGGCCCGGGGGGCCGCCAGCGATCCTGCCGCGCGACACCGCGGGCCTCCCGCCGAAGAGTGCCGAGCCGATCACGCTGGTGCACCAGGGGCCACCGGTACCGCACACGGCCGAGCCGCCGCTGCGGCGTGACCCGCTGCCGCCGGCGCCGCGGCTGGTGGCGACGCCGGGTGCCGCGCCGGTGGGGCAGCCCGCGCCGACCGAGCCGCCACCGGTGCCGGGGCCGCCGGCGCTGCCCGGCGTGCCCGCCCCGCCGCGGCCGGACGACCCGGCGGCACGGGCCGCACCCGTGGGGGCGCCGGGCGCGCGGAAGGCGCCGGACCGCACGGCGCACCGCCGGCGGATGCCGCCGCGCGGCAGCGGGTCCCCGAACGGCCTGATCTTCCTCGCCCTGCCGGAGGCGCTGTCGCCGGTGGCGCGGCAGCGGGCGGCGGCGAAGGCGCGGCAGGCCACGATCCGGGCCGCCCGGCGGGCGCTGGCCGAGATGGCCCGCAACCGGCGGACGGTCGGGCGGAAGACCGGCCGGACCGCCCCGCCGCGCGTCTCTCGACAGTGGACGGTGCGGAGGTTCATCACGTCCACGGAGTCGCTCGGGTACGGGAAGGTCGACCAGCCCAACGCGCAGGGGGTGCGGGCGGCGGTCGAGCAGGTGGCGCCGCGGCTCGACCGGTACGTGTCCCGGGGGTACCGGTCGATCACGTTCCGCCCGACGCCCGGCGCGCTCAACCCGGATCAGGTGGGCGTGCTGACCATCACGCCGCGCTTCGGGCGCGGTCGCGCCCTGCCGGTCCTGGTGCGCGAGCAGGACGGCGACATCATGGCGCGCACCGTGCTCGACGGGGACACCGGCGAACCGTTGCGGATCGAGGTCGAGTCGCGGGTCCCGGTGGGCGAGGAGGAGCGGTACGTCCTCCGCGAGCTCGTGCACGAGGTATCCGAGTTGCACGCCCGCCGGTGGGCCGAGAACCTGGTCGGTCGGCGGCTCGCCGAGTACGTCGACGTGCTGGACCGGCACTCGGTGGTGCCGCGCCGGCCCCGGGGCGCGCGCTGGCGGCCCCGGCTCAGCCCCAACGACCACGGCCGGTTGGGTGAGGCCGTCGCCCTGGTCCGGCAGCCGCTGCCGGCGGCGCCGGCCGGGACACCGGAGGAGGAGAAGCCGGAGACGGTACGCGCCGAGCGGCTGGCGCAGTGGGTCGACGCGACCGGGCTGCGCGTGGGTTATCCGGGTGCGGAGGACAAGTGGGCGCTCGTCGAGAACGCCCTGCCGGCCGATGTGCGCACCGTGGTGGGGCAGGCCCGCCAGGGTGCGGCCACCACGCTCGCGGACCAGCACCTGATCATCCTGCACCGGGAGCTGCTGGGCCGGCACACGCCGGAGCCGGACGCGGTCGGCCCGGCCACGGACTGGTTCCAGGCCTTCCGGCGGCTCAACACGGGCCTCGCGCCGCAGTTGCGGAACCTGAGCGACGACGACCTGCGGGCGTGGATCGACGCGACCGGGCTGGGCGTCGGATACCCGGGCGCGGCGGACAAGTGGGCGCTGGCCGGCCCGTGGCTGCCGCCGGACCTGCGGGAGGTCGTCGGACGGCTGCGCACCGCGCCGCCCGAGTCGCCGGCGGATCGGGCGGTGATCGAGCTCCACACGGCACTGACCACCACGGGGATCGTCGATCAGACCGGCACGAGGAGGTTCACCGGCGAGTTCGTCGACCTGCGACGCGGTGACGGGCTCGACTGGTACCCGGCGTACCGGATCAGCATCACCCCGGTCGACGATCCGGCGGCGGCGGGCGAGGAGCGGCTGGTCGTCCTCAAGCGCTGGGACAGCATCATGGACAGCGTGTTCCGTCAGGCGCGGCGCACCCGGCCGGCCTGGCACCTGTGGACCGACCAGGTCCCGGGGCTGCCGTCCGGGTTCGCGGTGCGGCTGGAGGAGGTCGACGACCCGCCGGACACCACCCGCGGCGACGATCTGCTGGTGGCGTTCCGCGGCTGGCGGCGCAGCCCGCTGGGCACCCGGTGGGAACCGGAGTACGAGGTGCGCTTCATCGAGCCGCGCAGCGAGCACCCGGAGCGGCTCGACCGGCGGATGTGGCTGCTGCGGCCGATCCCGGAGCTCGTGGAGGGCCACGTGCCGCCGGGCTTCGAGGTGCGGCTGGAGGCGTACCCGAACAGCTTCGACCTCTTCTACCGGCCGGACCCCGGCGTGACCGACGGCGACCTGGCGCGCGCGGCGGCGGACGTGGTGCGGCAGATGCGCGAGATGCGCGCGCACCTGGTGGCGGCCGGCCCGTCCCGGAACCAGGTCTTCCGGGAGGGCATGAAGAGCACGCTCACCCGGCTGGGGGCGGTGCCGGCGGCCCCCTTCCTGCCGTGGCTGCCCGCCGAGGCGGTGGGCCCCGCCCAGCGCGGCGCCATGGCCATGGCCGCGGGCACGGGCGGCCGGTACCAGTACGAGCCGTGGATGAATCTGGCGGCGACCGAGGCGGACGTCCTGCGCGCCGACTTCGACGACCGGATCGTCGAGCACGTGCTGCGCGCGATCGCGGAGCTGGGTGAGCGGCTGACCGACGCGGCGACGACGGTGAAGGACGCGACCGGCGTGGAGGCGAAGCCGCCCGACCTGCTGCCGAAGGCGGCGGAGGCCCCGTCGGGCGACCCGGGCCCCGAGGTCGGCCCGCCCACCCGTGAGCTGGCCTTCCTCCAGGATGTCCTGATCGGACACCCGCTGTTCGGCTCCCCGCCGGTGACCGCGGTCCGGGGCCGGCACGAGCACGGTGACGAGCCGTTCGACGCCCTGGTCGAGGTGCGCGACTGGTTCGGACTCGCCGCCGGGGAGGGCCGGTCCAAGCGGGTGCGGCTGCACATCAGGTTCGGGTCCGGAGACCCCGCCGTGCCGGTCGAACGGCTGGCCGGCTCGGACGCCGAAGACATCCGGCTGCGCGTCGACCTGGACACGCTCAAACGGCGGGCGAACCCCGGCTACCGGAAGTACCGGGCCCGGCGCGACCGGCTGCGGGCCAGGGCCGCCGCCGCGGGCGCGCGGTCGCTGGTCGACGGTCTGCGGCCGGCGGAGAGTTTCGCGCAGTGGCGGGGCGGGTTCATCCGGCGGGAGATCGAGATAGGCGCGCAGCGCCTGGGCGGCAAGCGGCGGCACCGGGTGCGGCTGCCCACGTCCGAGCGGTCCTTGGCCTTCGACGACGGCGCGCGCGAGACGTTCGTGGCGGAGATCGACAAGGCGCTGGTCGGCGAGCGCGTGCTGGACTCCAAGCCGATCGTCAACGCCACCGACGACGACGGCGCGGTCGTCCACGACCACGACCACGGTCACGAGACGTTCCACGCGCTTTATGAGGTCAAGGGGCGGGCCGGCGTCAACCTGTGGCGGCTGTACCTGCACGTCGTCCTCGTGCCCGACTTCACCAGCGACCCGAAGGTGTTCTCGGAGGCCGCGCCGCTGGCCGAGCCGAGTCACATGCAGGTGCGGCTCGACCCGAACAAGCTGGGCCGGCCCGGCTACCCGCGGCCGGATCCGCTGCCCGAGGGGGCCAGCGACGCCGACCGCCAGGCCTACCGGACCGCGATGGCGCTGTTCCGGGAGTCGTTCCGGGAGTTCGCCGAGCAGCAGCGGCAGGAGGGCAACGAACCGCCCCGGGAGCCGGCGGCGGGCGCTGACCCGGTGGCCCGGGCGGCATACCAGGAGCAGCGGGAACGGTACGACGAGAAGCTGCGGGAGGAGTACGACCGCCAGGTCCAGGGGTACTTCGACAACATCCGTAAGGCCATCGAGCGGGCGGTGCAGCCGCTGTGGGTCGAGGCGCAACGCACCAACCCGCTGGTCGTCCAGGCGGAGGGGTCCGGTCAGGGCGCCGGGGCCCGGGGCGGCGGGATCGGCGCCCGGGGCACCGCCAACCAGGCCCAGCAGGACGGCACCGCCTCGACGAGTACCGGCACCACCGGCTCGCCGGGCCAGGGTTCGACCGGTCATCAGGGGGCGTCCGGCGCGGGTTCGGCGGGTCAGGGCGGGCAGCCACCGACGCCGCCCGACGGCATGACGACCGTGCGGCACAGCCTTCCCGGTGCCGTGGTCGTCAGCGCCACCGACGCCGCCGACCGGGTCCGGCGCGTCGCGGAGCAGAAGTACGACCAGGCCATCCGGGTGGCGAAGGTCGCGGCGAAGCTGGCCGCCAAGAAGTACCTCCTGGAACAGGTGCTGGCCCCGCGCGGGCGGCTGCTCCAGTACCGGGACGACAAGAAGATCACCGAGTTCCTCCTGGAGCTGGCCCGGGCGGTCAGCGCCGACGCGGACCGGATCCGGGTCCAGCACGGCAGTGACCCGTCCGCCGACCCGCGGCGGGCGGAGCGGCCCGAGGTCGCCCAGGAGGTGCTCGACCTCCTGACGGCCGCGGGCGGCAAGAACCGCGACCCGGTGTACGTGGCGGCGACCGCGGACTGGCGCAAGGCCACCGAGCTGACGCCGCTGGCGAAGAAGACCCTCGCCGAGAAGCTGGAGTTCTTCGCCGCCGGTCTCGCGCCGGTCGACGGCAGCCGTGAGCGGCGCCTGATGGACCAGCTACCGGCCACCGAGCGGGACGACCTGGCGGCGAAGATCGACCGGATGCGCGGCCTGCTGGCGTTCGAGGCGCTGCCCGAGGCGGAGCGGGAGGCGGCGCTGGGCGGCCGGGAGCAGCGGGAGGAGTTCGAGGAGAAGACGACCGCCGACCGCATCGCGGCACTGGCGGACGTCTCGTCGCTGCCCCCGGTACCTCCACTGGAGCCGGCCGAGCTCCCGGACCTCCTGGCGGACCTGCGGACCTTCACGGAGGTGACCGCGTTCGAGGAGCTGGCGACCGGCGAGCAGCTGCTGGCGCTGGACGCGATCGTGCTCTCCCAGCAGGTGTCGCGGTTCCTGGACGCCGCGTTCGTCGACCGGTCCGAGGAGCTGTCCCGGTGGCTGGTGAGCTTCGAGAGCGCGGCGCTCCCGGAGAAGGCGAAGGTCCTGGAGGCACTGCAGTACTTCCGGGCCTACATGGAGCAGGAGAAGATCAAGGACAAGAAGCGGCTTCCGTACCTCGACCCGGAGCACCTGGCCACCCTGGAGTCGTTCGCGCACCTGACGCCGGTCGAGCACGAGCGGCTGCGCACCGAGCTGGGGCGGTTCCAGGACCTCCTGGGGCCCGCCGACCAGCGGCGCGTCCTCGAGCGCCTCGACGCCTGGGAAGAGGAGCACGAACACAATTTCGTCGAGGTACCGACGCAGACCTTCCGGATGTCCCGCCGCCGGATCCACGTGGGCGCGCTGGTCGACGCGTCGGAGTCCACACGCACCGGCCGGACGGTCCGGGTGGCGCCGGACACCTTCCTCATCGCCGTCTCCAGCCGGGCGGCCCCGGACGAGGTGCGGCGGATCGTGGCGGAGGAGCTGGCGCTGATCCGGGACGTCGTGGAGCTGGGGCGCGAGCAGATAGTGCCGCAGGCCGTCGACGCCGGGGGGAAGTACGTCCTCCCCATGGGACACGTCGCGGTGCGCTACTGGCGGGAGACCGGCATCCCGGCGTACGCCTTCGCGGTGGGCGTGATGGCGGGCATCGTGCCGGCCCAGGCCGGCATCCGCCGGCGGTTCCAGCAGTGGCGGGCGGACCGGCGGGCCGCCGCCGACCTGGAGGCCGAGACGCCGGGCGAGAGCAGCCGCGCCGACCTGGAACGGGCACTGGCCGACAGCACGCTCGCCGTGGACGCCCTCGGCGACCTGCTGGGGCAGCGGCTGGACGCGATCGACGCGGACCCGGCCGCCACCGCGACGCAGCGAGACTTCGTCCAGACCGCGCGCTCCAGCCTGTCCTATCCGGACGCCGAGATGACCGCGTGGCTCGACGCGGCCGTTCCGGAACTGCGCCTCAAGGGCCACGAGATCGCCAGGCTCTCGCGCGGCGTCTACGCCATCTGGCCGCTGACGCCGCGCGGCGAGCGGCGCGGCGGCGTCGATCCGGTGGTCGTGACGGTGGGCCACGACCGGCTGGACGGCGCGGCCGGCCCCCAGGCGATCCGGCAGGGCGCCGGCGGGGTCGGCGACCTGCGGCTCGTGGTGCCGAACCGGATGCCCGCCGCCGGTCAGACACCCGAGGAACTCCGCGCCGAGCTGGCCACGCAGATGGCGCGCCTGCTCGCCGAGGAGCTGGTGGCGTTCAGTGACCGCCCGCCCGGCCGGCCGAAGTTGAAGAACTACCTGGCCCGCACGTTCGCCGGTGACGGCATGGGCGCCGGCACGCTCGGCGTGTTCGCGGTGACCGGGAACAGCCCGCTCCTCCAGTACAGCGCGGAGGGCAGCGGGTACCGGGTGGTGCTGGGCGGCCCGATCGAGCGCTGGGTGGACGGGCTGACCAGCGCCCAGGCCCACC
Source organism: Actinomycetes bacterium KLBMP 9797 (assembly GCA_037414955.1). GTDB lineage: Bacteria > Actinomycetota > Actinomycetes > Mycobacteriales > Micromonosporaceae > Phytohabitans. The sequence goes on along the minus strand of JBBEWH010000157.1, from coordinate 10,764 downwards.
AGGTGTGGCAGATCCTGGCCCGGTTCGAGAATCCGGCGCTGCACGACCAGGATCAGATGGTGGACCGGGTCGTCCACCTCGCGGAGTACCACGCGGAGCTCAAAACGCTGCTGGAGCAGGCCGACGGGCTGAGCGGCCCGGGCGGCCAGCCACCGGTGTACGCGCACGAGCGGCCCGGGCTGGTCCAGCGCGGCCGGGACGGGGCGGTCGACGGCGCGTACCTGGGCGAGCGGTTCGCCGCGCTGCCGGTGACGGTGTTCGGCGGCCGGGCCGCCGGTGTGCACGTCTCCGGCGACCGGGTGGTGGTCGACGGCGAACTCCACTTCCGGCTCGCGGCGGTGCCCCCCGAGGAGCTGGTCGACGAGCAGGGTGAGCCCGTGGTGTCGCGGATCCGGACCGGCGGCGGTACCGCCGAGAATCCGTTCCTCGTCGAGGTGTCGGAGCTGGCGTCGGACGCCGCCATCGAACGGGCCGTCCCGCACGAGATCGGGCACAAGCTGGCCGGTCCGGTCGCGCGCGGCGCCGACCCGGAGCGGGTACCGCACGAGATCGAGGCGCGGGTCATCGCCCACCAGATCGCCCGCGCGACCGATCGGTCCGAGGTGGACGCGCTGATCGCGGCCGCGCGGGCGCTGCGCGCGGAGATGGGTGACCTGGCCGGGCTCCCGCCCGACGTCCGCACGTTCCTGGGCGCGCTGGGCCCGCCGTCGACCACGGGGCCACCAGGGCCGGCGCCGCCCGGCGGCCGGCGGGCGGACGCGCTGCGGCACCGGGCCGGGCGGGCCGCGGCCCGCGCCCGCAGGCTGCGCGGGCTCGGCGAGCGCGCCCACCTGCTGGCTGACGCGCTGCCCGGTACCGACCCGCGGCTGCCCCGGCTGCGGTCCGCCGCCGTCCGCCTCACCGCGCGAGCCGACGCGCACGACGCGCGCGCCGAGACGTTGCGGCGGCGGGCCGACGCCCTGCGCGGCGGCCCCGATCCGGCCGCGCACCGCACCGCCGCCCGGGCGGCGGCGACGGTGATCGAGGCGCGCACCCGTGCCGCGTACCAGACCCTGGTCTCCGGCGGGCGGGCGCTGCCCGACCGGGCCGCCGCGGTCCGGGACGCCATCGACACCGTCGAGCGGGCCGTCCGGGACGGCGGGAGGGGCGCGTACGCCTCGCTGGTGCTGGGGACGGCGGACGGCGGGTATCCGCTGGTGGCGCTCGCGCACGAGGCGACCGGCGTGCACTACCTCGACCCGGTGCCGGACCTCGCGACGGTCCGGCACGTCGAGGCGCTGGTCGTGGACGGCGGTGGCGCGCCGGTGCCGATCCCGGGCGCGCCGCGCGGCCTGCACAACCGGCACCCGGTGCCCGCGGCGTACGACGACGCCCTGCCGGCGCCGGACCGGGCGGCCGCCGAGCTCGTCCGGGCGATGGCCGAGCTGGTCGCGCGGCTCGCCGTCGAGGCGCCGGCCCATCGGCGCGCCGACGACCTGCTCACCCAGGAGCGGAGCCTGCTCGACGAGGCGCGGGCGGGCCGCGACGAGCAGCGCCGCCAGCGGCTCGACGCGGCGGAGAGGGAGTACGTCCGGGACAGCGCGCGGCTCGCCGCCCGCCTCGATCAGCGCACCGCCGACTTCCACCGGCTCGCGGCCGACCTGGAGGCGTCCGCCGAGGACCTGCTGCGGGCCGGGAAACACCGGCGCGCCGCCCACGGGGCGGACGCGCTCGTCGCGGCCGCCGAGCACATCGCGGCCTGGGCCGAGGACGGGCGGGCGGCCGCCGAAGCCGCGCAGCGGGACGCGGCCGGGCGGGTACACGCCGCCGCGATCGGCCACCCCGCGCTGCTCGCCGAGCGCCGGCACCAGAGCACCGAACTGGCCGTACTGGGCCAGTGGCTCCAAGCCCAGGCGGCGACCCTGGCCGACGACGCCGGGCGGTTGGTGGCCGAGCACCTGGCCGCGACCGCCGCGCCGGACGCCGAGGCGCTGGTCGCGGAGTACACCGCCCTGCGGGACGCGGCCGAGCTGGCGTGGCGGCAGCGTCGCGAGGACATCGTGGCCGCGCAGGCCCGCGAGCGGGCCGGGACCGCGTCCGCCGCGGCGGCGGCGCTGCGCGAGCGCGCCGCTCAGCGCGGCGCGGACGCCCGGGAGGCCGACCTGCGCGCGGTGGCGCTGTTCACCCGGTTGGCCGATGCCCGGCTCGCCGCGGCGCGCGCCGCCGCGGCCGGTGCGGTCGCCGACCGGTACCAGGAGGCCGTCGACGGCTGGGCCCGGATCGACGGCGGCCAGTCGCTGGCCGACGACAGCCGGCGGCGCGCCGCCGCGGAACTGCGGCACATCGCCGAGTCCGACCACGCCCTGTTCGACACGGCGGTCGACGAGGCGGCCGCGGTGGCCGAGCGGTACCGGCGCCGGCTCGAGATGGCCGAACACCTCCTGCACGCCCGCCATCTGCGGGAGATCGGCGCGGACGGGGACGCGGCGGAGCGGCGCGCCGACCCGCTCATCCTGCCGCTGGCCGCGCTCGCCGGGTATGTCCGCGACCTGGGCATCGCGGTCGCCGCCGCCGCGTCGAAGGCGGACGCCGCCCGGTTGGCGTACGACGCGGCGCGGCACGACCTGGACGCGTACGCCCGGGAGGTGGCGGACGCGGTCGAGGCCACCGCGCGGGCGGTGGCGGCGGCCGACGAGGCGTACCGGCGCCTCACCCAGGCGCTGCCACCGCCGGTGTACGCCCACGAGAACGCCGCCGGTCGGTTCGTCCAGCGCGGCCGGGACGAGCCGATCGACGACGCGTACATCGGCGCGCGGCTGCGGCTGATCCCGGTGACCGTGTTCGGCGGGGAAGCCGTCGACCTCGACGTGTCCGCCGTCGACCGGCACTCCGTGGTCGCCCGACCGGACGGCACCAAGCTCCACTTCGCGCACCGGGCCACCGCGCCAGACCTGCTGCCCGACGGTGTGGTGGCCACGATCCGGGCCGGCAGCGGCACGGTGCGGGACCCGTTCCTGCTGGAGGTGTCCGCGCTGGCGCCGGACGCCGCCGTGGACCGGGCCGCGCCGCACGAGATCGCGCACAAGCTGGCGCCGGACGTGTCCCGCGGCGCGTCGCGTCGCGTCTCGCCGCCGGCCGCCTCCCGTGGCGCCTCGCGCGGCGGCGATCCGGAGCGGTATCCGCACGCGGTCGAGCTGCGGGTGATCCAGCACAAGATCGACGAGGCGGTGGCCGAGGCCGACGGGTCCGAAGTGGACGCGCTGATCGTGGACGGCCGCGCGCTGCGCGCCGAGATGGGGCTGGTGCCCGCCGACGGTACCCCCGCCGAACCGGGCTGGCTCGCGAACGACCTGCGGTCGATCCTGCGCGGCCTCGACACCGTGCCGGAGCGGGCGGCGCGGGAGGCCGCCCTCGCGCGGCGCGACGCCGAGCGGCTGGACGAGGCGCCGACCGGCGACGGCCGTACCGTCGCGGACGAGCGCCGGGCCGCGGACCGGATCCGGCGCGCCGCCGTCCGATGGGCGGACCGCGCGGCCGCGCTGCGGGGCGCGGCCCGGGAGGCGACCGGCGCCGCCGAGGCCGACCGGCTGACCGCCGAGGCGGAAGCCGCGGAGCGGCGCCGCGACGCGTGGCTGGCCGAGCACGAGGAGATCCTCGAACGGGTCGACGTGGCGGTCGCCGGTCTGACCGGCCCCACCGACGGTGACCCGGACGAGTGGCCGGCGTCGCTGCCGGCCCAGCGGGCGCTGGAGCGGGCCTGGCCGCTGGGCACCCGCCCGGCCACGGTGGACGGATCGCTGACGCGCCTGGTGAGCCCGTTCCCCGACCCGGTGGACGGGCACGCGGCGTTCGCCCGCGGGTGGCTCGGCGGGGCACCGACGGTCGCGTCCCCGGCCCGCGAGGGTGGGCCGGCCGTCGACGAGGCCGGCACGATCGAGCTCATCAGCGGCGCGCGGTACCAGACCCTGGTGGCCGGCCCGCGTCCGATGGACGGCGCCGACCGCGCCGCCGCCGTGCGGTCCGCGCTGGACACCGTCGCGCGCCTGGTCCGCGACGGCGGGCGGCACGCCTACGCGTCGCTCGTGCTGGAGCGGGCGGACGGGACGTTCACCCTGGTCACCGCGGTCCACGAGGAGACCGGCGTGCGCTACCTCGTGCCGCCACACGACCCGGCCGCCTCGCTGGCCGATCTGCTCGGCTCGGCGTTCGCCGACCGGGTACACCACGTCGAGGCCCTGGTGGTGGACGGGCACGGCGCACCGGTGCCGATCCCGGGCGCACCGCGCGGCCTGCACAGCCGCCACGTCGTGCCGGAGGCGTACGACGCGGCGCTGCCGGAGCCGGACCGGGCCGCGGCGCGGCTCCAGCGGGCGGTCGAACAGTTCGCCCGCGACACCACCGCGCTGCGCCGGGCACGGGAGCGGGCCGACGAGGCCCGGCAGCACCAGGCCGATCTCCTGATCCGGGAACGCGAGCTGCGCGAGGAACAGGCGACGCACCGGCTGGCCGAGGTCGACTTCGCCGCGACCGCCGCCCGGATCCGGCTCACCGGGCACTTCGCGTCGCTGGTGGCGCTCGACCACGACGCGCGCACCGTCGATGGGCCGCCCGCCGGGAGCCCGGAGGAGAACATCGAGGCTCAGCTGTCGGCGTACGGTCCGGAGCGCGCCGCCGCCCAGTTCGCCGACGCGGCTCCGGAGCTGGCGGCGGAGTTCGAGGCGGACAGCCGCGCGTCCGGAGAGGAGCACCGGACGGCCGACCAGGGCGTGGCGCGCAACCACCAGCGCCGGATCGCCGGCGCGGAGCGGTGGCGGGAGCGCGAGCAGGAGGTGGCGGCGCGGTCCGCGGCGCGCCGCGCCCGCCTCGCGGCGCTGGCCGCGGAGGCCGCGGCGATGATCGCGGACCCGCTGCGGCGGGCGGGTGCGGCATCCGATCACCGCCGGCTCGCCGCCGGCGTGGAGCTGGGGCGGCGGTACCAGGAGGTGGTGGCCGCCTGGGACGCGGCGGCCGCCCGCCAGCGGGAACTCGACGGCACCCGCGCCGCGATCGAACCCGCGCTCGCCAACGTGGCCGCCGCCGACGCCGCGCTCGACCGGTGGGTCGACGCCCAGCGGACGCCCCTGGTCATGGCGTACGCGTTCGACGCGCGGGCCGCCTGGCACCACGCGAAGGCGCGCTACCTGGCCGAGATCGGCGCCGACCCCACCGGCGCGGAGCGGGCTTTCGACGATGCCATCGCGGCGGGCCGGTCGTTCGCGGATGTGGTGGGCCGGCTCAACCGCATCGTCGCCGAGGCCGCCGCGCTGACCGTGGCGGAGCGGTTGCGGGTCCGCGCCGCCGAGGACGCCGAGGACCAGCGGTGGCGCGAGCTCACCGACATCCTGGCCGGCACCGCCGCGGCGGTCGAGTCCGCCGACCGCGAGTTCCGGCGGTGGCTGCTGTCGGAGCCGCCGCTCGCGTCGGGCCTGGCGACCGTGCTGGCCGGCAGCCGGGGGATCCTGATCGACTTCGACGGGCCGGTCACCGACCTGTTCACGGTGCGGGCCGCCGCCGACGGCCTGGCCCGGATCCGCGCGCTCCTGGACGCCGCCGGTGCGCCGCTGCCCGCCGACATCGCGGCGCAGGACAACATGGTCGCGGCCGTCCGCTGGGCCTTCGGCCTGGGCCGGCCGGAGCTGTCCCGGGCGCTCGAGGACGCGCTCACCGGCATGGACCTGGCCGCGGCGGGCACCGCCGAACCAACTCCCTTCGCCGTGGACGTCCTCCGGGCGGCCCACGCCGCCGGCCGGCCGGTCGCCATCGTGAGCAACACGTCGGCCGCGGGCATCGCCGCGTACCTGGACCGGCACGGCCTCGCCGACCTCGTCACCGTGGTGATCGGCCGGGTGCCCGGCGAGCCGGACCGGTGGAAGCCCGCCCCGGACCCCATCCGGCGGGCCGCGTCGGCCCTCGGCCTCGACCCCGGCTCGGTCGTCCTGATCGGCGACGAACCGGCCGACATCGCGGCGGCGAGGGCCGCCGGGGCGCGGATAATCGGGTATGCGAACAAGCCGTCGAAGGTTCCGGAGTTCGCCACGTCCGGGCTCGACGCGGTGGTGACCAGCATGCGGGAGATCGCGGAGGCCCTCCGGGCCCTGCGCGGGCAGTCTCAGGAAGGGTGAGCGGGTGGCGTTGCGGCTGGAACGGTCGGTGGAGGAGGCACACCTCTACATGGCGATGCACCCGTGCGACGTGTGTGACGAGTCCGAATTCGACTGCCAGAGCGCGGTCGTCATGGCCGAGGGCGACCTCGCCAGCCGGTACACGGGAGAGTGCGCCGGCTGCGGCACCGGCCGCGAGTTCCTGTTCCGGCTCCCGGAGACGGTGACCTTGCCCGGCCACGAGCTACGGTTCGGCGGCCCCGAACCGTCCGAATTGCTCGACGCCGGCGAGTGGCTCTGGGCCGCCACCAACTTCGCCGCCACCCCCGTCCACCCCGCCGGGCCGCCCGCCGACCTCGCCGCCGACGCCGCCGGTGGGTTCGCCGATGCCGCCGGTGGGTTCGCCGATGCCGAGCCCAGCACGCTGAGCGCCGAGGAACTGGCCGAGGCGCGCGCCGACCTGGCCGGGGCGGTCGCGGCCGTCGACGAGGTGCTCAAGTTCCTGCCGGACGGGGCCGACGAGCCGCCGGAGAGCGCATTCTGGTCCGCGCGCGGCCGGCAGCTCCGCGCGTCGCAGCCCGACGCGTTCCGCCGCGACCGCCTGGAGGCCCGCCGCGCCGCCTACCGCGCCGCCCTCGCCACCCTCCCCTGATCAGCCCTCCCCCTGACCCGCCCCTCCCCGCCGACGCCCCTGCCCGCCGCCCGCCCTTGCTCGCCGATCAAGGCCCTGCTCGTCGCCCGCCCCTTGGTCGTCGCCCGCCCCTGCTCGCCGATCAAGGCCCTCGCTCGCCGCCCGCCCCTTGCTCGCCGATCAAGGCCCTCGCTCGCCGCCCGCCCTCGCTCGCCGATCAAGGCCCTGCTCGCCGATCAAGGGCTCGGGCACATGGTTTGATCTCTGGTCCGGGTGCCGGAGCCCTTGATCGGCGCGGATCTCCTTGATCGGCGCGGATCTCCTTGATCGGCGTGGGGCGGCGGCGTGGGGCGGCGCGGCGTGGGGCGGCGGCGTGGGGCGGCGCGGCACGCCGGACCGGCCGAGACGGTCGGCGGGGGGCGGTGGGGCCGGCAGCCCTTGGGTGAAGCGGTGGCGTCGATCTTGCACAATCGTCGGATGCACGTGATTTCCGCTGCCCGCGTCGTCGCGGCATCCGCCACGCTCGTCCTGCTGGCCAGCTGTACCGACGAGGCGCCGCCCACACCGCCCACCCCGACCGTCTCGGCCGGTCCGGCGTGCCCGTCGTCCGGTGTCACGCTCACGGCCGGGCAGGTCGAAGCCGCCATGGGGCTGCGCGCGCTGCGGGTGGAGATGACGAACTGCGGCAGCCAGCCATACACCGCCAACGGCTATCCGACGCTCCGGGTGCTCGACGCCGACCGCGAGCCGCTCGACGTGACGGTCGCGGAAGGAACGGCCCTGATCTCGTCGATCACCGGCTTCGACGGGCCGCCGCGGCCGGTGGCGCTGGCCCCGGGCGCCCGCGCGGCGGCGGTCGTGGTGTGGCGGAACACCGTCGCCGACGCCACCGCGCCGGCGATCACGGGCGCCCATCTGGAGATGGCACCGGTCGCGGGGCAACCCGCACAGGTGCTCAGCCCGGACGGCGGTGTCGACCTGGGTACCACCGGCACCCTCGCCACGAGCCCGTGGGTCGCCCCGACCTGACCGCACATCGACCGGACGACCGGCTGGGTGCCTGGTCGCGTAGCGGTCCAAGTTGTCGCTCGCGGCCACGCCCCGCCCCGCCACGCTACGCCACGCCTTGAGATTGCTCAGCAAGATTTCTCGCAGAGGTGTCCGATCGCCCGTCACGCCGGTCGTCTGACTGGTAGAAGGCAACCGAGCGAGGAGGACATCGAGATGACCGCAGCCAGGCCCCACCCGATACCGGACACCTACCGCCGGATCACCCCGTGCCTCGTGGTCCACGGTGCGGCAAAGGCCCTGGAGTTCTACGCGCGGGTGTTCGGGGCCACCGAACGGATGCGGTTCCCCGGCCCGGACGGCACCATCGGGCACGCGGAGATCGTGATCGGCGACTCGGTGGTGATCGTGGAAGACGAGGACCCGCGGCGGGGCACGACCGCGCCGCCCGCCGGCGGGTTGGCCGGCAGCCCGGTGTTCCAGTTCATCTACGTCGAGGACGTCGACGCCGTGGTCGCGCGCGCCGTCGAGACCGGCGCGACGCTGGTGCGCGCCCCGCAGGATCAGTTCTACGGTGACCGGGACGGATACATCGTGGACCCGTTCGGGCACGGATGGGTCGTCGCGTCGCACGTGGAAGACCTGAGCCAGGAAGAGATGGGGCGGCGGCTCGCCGCCTTGTCCCAGCAGCGGTGACAGAAGGGACGGACCGATGAAGTACGTGCTGCTGTTCGTCGAGACGGAGCAGTTCGCCGCCGACCTGGCGGCCATGGGCCCGACCGAGCGCGAACGCGCCTACGCGCGAGTGGGGGAGTGGATGGCCACCCACGCCGACAAGATCCGCGGCGGCCACAAGCTGCAAGGCCCGGACACCGCCACCACGGTACGGCTGGACCAGGGCCAGCCGGTCGTCATGGACGGGCCTTTCGTGGAGGGTAAAGAGGTGGTCAGCGGGTACACCGAGATCGAGGTCGCCGACCTGGACGAGGCGCTGCGCATGGTCGCGACCTGGCCGGGATGCCCGGTCGTGGAGATCCGTCCGCTGGAGTCCTGAACGTCCGGTGGCCGAGACGTCGCACGCCGAGCTGGCCCGCGTGGTGCGCGCGCACGCGGGCCGGCTGGCCGCCGCGTTGATGCACCTGACCGGCGACTTCGCCACCGCGGAGGACCTGGTCCAGGACGCGGTGCTGGCGGCCCTGCGCCACTGGCCCAGCGAAGGCATCCCGGAGCGGCCCGACGCGTGGCTGTTCACCGTCGCCCGCCGTCGCGCGCTGGACGTGCTGCGCCGGCAGGACAACTACCGCGCCAAACTGGCCCAGCTGCGATGGCCGGTACAACCCGACCCGGACGAGCAGCTGCGGCTGATCTTCACCTGTTGCCACCCGGCGCTGTCCCGGCCGGCGCAGATCGCGCTCACCCTGCGCGTGGTGTGCGGGCTGACCACCGCCCAGATCGCCCGCGCGTTGCTGGTGCCCGAGAGCGCGGTCGCCAGGCGGATCACCCGCGCCAAACGGAAGATCACCGACGCGGGTATCCCGTACCGGATCCCGGGCGACGACGAGCTCGGTGCCCGGCTCGCGCAGGTTCTCACGGTCATCTACCTGCTGTTCAACGAGGGCTACCTGTCCACCGCCGAACCGGCCCAGTCCCGCGACCTCGTCGACGACGCCGAATGGCTCGCCGGCCTGCTGCACCAGCTCATGCCCACCGAGCCGGAGGTCACCGGCCTGCTCGCCCTGATCCGGCTGCACCGCGCCCGCGCCGACGCCCGGTTCGACGCCGACGGCGCCCTGGTGCGCCTGCCGGACCAGGACCGGTCCCGATGGGACCGGCAGGCCATCGCGGACGCGTCCCGGCTGCTGATCCGCGCCGGCCTGCACCAGCGGCCCGGGCCCTACCAGCTGCAAGCCGCGATCGTCGCCTGCCACGCGGAGGCCGAACGCTGGCAGGACACCGACTGGGAACAGATCCTGCTGCTGTACGACATGCTGCTGCACCTGGAGCCCTCGCCGGTCACCCGCCTGCACCGGACCATCGCCCTGCGCTACGTCCACGGGCCGGAAGCCGCCATGGCCGAGCTCGGCACCCTCGCCGACGACCTGGACGGCTACCACCTGTACCACGCCACCCGCGCCGAACTGCTGCGCGAACTCGACCAACCGGAGCAGGCCCGCGCCGCCGACCAGCGCGCCCTGGAACTGACCGCCAACCCGGCCGAACAAGCCGTTCTCCAGAAGCGCCTCGCCTGGACCTGACCGTCCCCGACATCGCGACCCGGGCTTGGGGATCTTGACGCTCCGGCGTCGCTATCACAACGCCGCGGCGTCAAGATTCACGTCGGTCGAGGCTCGGGAGAGGCGAAGGCGGGAGGGGCCGGGGTTAGGGGGCTAGGTGTGGCGGGAAACCGCCGGTGGCGATCGGGCCCCACCGCTCGATGTCGATACGGATCAGCGACTTGTTCTGCCGGACCATCGCCGCGCGGTACTCGTCCCAGTCCGGGTGTTCGCCGGAGATGCGACGGAAGTACTCGACGAGACCGTCCAACGCCTCGGGCATGTCCAGCACCTCGGCACGCCCGTCGACCTGTACGTATGGCCCGTTCCAGTCGTCCGAGAGCACGCACATCGACACCTGCGGATTACGGCGCGCGTTGCGCGTCTTGACCCGGTCCGGGTACGTGGACACCACTATCCTGCCCTCGGTGTCCACGCCGCAGGTCACGGGGGACACCTGCGGGCGGCCGTCGGACCGGGTGGTGACCAACAGGCCCCGGTGCCGCGGCCGCAGGAACTCCAGCAGCGTGGACCGGTCGACGTGCTCGGCGGTGGCGATTCCCATGGACGACCCTCTCCTGAAGTGCCGCTCACGATTGACGGCCCGCACGGATGAGCCCGTCCACTCTAACGCCGGCGGGGTTCATCGTCCTGCCATGATCAAGGCGTCCCTCACGTCGTTAGAACGACGTGGGGGACGCCGTGATCATGGGGGGCCGCCGCCTAACTATGC
>JBBEWH010000156.1:0-15682 GCA_037414955.1 Actinomycetes bacterium KLBMP 9797 | reverse complement strand
GGGTAACACGCCCCTCCATTCCACCCCCCCCCCCCCCGCGGCGCCCCCCGCGTGGCGCCACGCCTTGATCATGGGCTCACGCGTCAGACGTATCCCCAGTTCCGTGCGGTCGCCATCAGATCGTCCGGGATGTCGGTGAGCGGTGGGAGCTGTCGCGGCGCCTGGACCTTTCCGCTGCGGATCCGCTCCGTCCAGTCGCCCAGGCCGGGCTTGATGTTGCCGTGATCGAACCGGCCGTAGTCCAGCATGGTCGGTTCCCACTCCACCTCGAGAAAGTCGCACAGCGACCGGATCTGGCCCTCGGGGTCGGTGACCAGTTCCTCGTAGCGCACGGTGCGGCCGGGTAGCACCGTGCGGGCCTCGTTGAGCGCCGCCACGTACTTGCCGACGCTGGCGAGGGCCGCCTCCCGGCCGCCCTTCGGTCGGGCGCGCGCCCACGAGTCGACGATCGCCGCCGGGTGGCGCAGCAGGAAGATGAACCGGGCGTCGGGCCAGCAGCGGGCCAGCGACGTCCAGATGAAGACGTGGTTGGGGGTCTTCTCCACCAGGACCGACTTGCCGCTGCGCCGCAGCTCGTGGTGGAGCACCCGGTCCCAGAGCAGGTGGGTGAGCTCGAACTCGGACAACCCCAGCTCGGCCATGCTCTCCCGCGCGTAGTCGTCCTTCACGGTGACTCGTAAGTTGCTGAGGTGCAGCTCGTGCGGGGCGTAGATCTCCGGATGGCTGTTGAGGATCATGCGAAGCAGGGTGGAACCCGAGCGCACCGACGACAGGATGAACGCCGGCCGCTTCAGCAGCCGCTCGCGCCGCGTGATGCGCAGACCCCGGCCGCCGGCCGAGCGCGCGACCTGCGCACCGGTCGCGCGCGCGATTCTGACCGCCACACGGTCCTTCCAACCCATGCGGCCAGAGTTTAGGGCGTGATCTGGGCAAACAGGCACTAATCAGGTGAAGACACGCTCAAGATGGGCCGCTTCGGCGTGCGGGGACGCCCGGGTTTCGCGGTGCCCGCGAGGGGTACTCGTACGGCGTCGATGGCCCGTTCGCTATTGAGGAGGGACGATGACGAGTGACACCGAGACCGGCCAGGTCACCGGTACGAAGGACAAGGACTACAACATCCTGTGGTTCACCGAAGCGTGCCTGAGCAATGCGCTTCGCCTCGAAACGTATATCCAGGACGCGGAGCGGGACGGCGACACCGAGCTGGCGGACTTCTTCCGGCGCGCGCAGGCGGAAAGCCGCAAGGGCGGTGAGCAGGGCAAAGAGCTGTTGCGGCGCCGTATCCAGTAACTGCTAGGCCGTCAGGCGAAGGCGTGGCGATGAGCACCGAAAACGAACCCAACGAGTACGGCTTCGCGGGCGCGGGCACGGCACCGCAGCCTCGGGACGAGCCCGCCGACGACCCGGTCGAGCGCACGGCAGTGCCCGACGACGACCTGACCACCGCGGTAGCCGACGAGACTCACGAACCACCCCGGCCGGACGGCGACGAGGCACCCCGTCCATAGAAGGAAAGCCGCCGGCGTACCCGCCGTCGTCTATTCCCTGGCGTCCATGTCGGCGCGCCGCTCGCGGTCCGCGGCCGCGTACCCTCATCGGCAAACATCCACCGTGACACCCCGCCATGATCAAGGCGTCCTTCACGTCGGGAGAACGCAGGGGAGGCACCCCATTTAAATGGGGGGGGGCATTGCTGGACCCCGCCTTGATCCAGGCGGCATAACCGTAGTCAAACCGACGTTAAGGACGCCTTGATCATGGCGGGGGATATGTCCTGGACCTCACCGGCTGCCGTTAAAGCGCACATGGCCTGAACAGGCACGATCCGCACCAAACGGCAACAAACCGTCGCATTATCACCTTCGCTGCTTCTAGCCTGCTGGCCAAGACGTCCCGGGCAAGCGCTTCTGCGTACACCTCTACGAAGTACACCTCTACGAACCGATCATGACACCGGCCCGGGCGGCCGGAACCGAGGCGAGGAGGTGGCCCGATGCGGGGCAACAACGAGTGGGGCTGAGTCAACCCCTCGCCGCCATGCGGTACGTGGCTGTATCCTGACGCAGCGCGAGCGCGTGGGAGCGTGCCCACATATTGTGAGGTGACGATACCGAGATGGCGGTCGGGGAGGCGCAGCGGCGGCTGGCGGCCGCCGTCGTCCTCGTCGCCGCCGCGGCCGGCGCCATCGTGCTGTGGGCCGCCTGGACGGCACCGTGGACGCCGGCGTCGGCGCTGTGGTATCCCCTGGTCATCACCGGGTTGATCGCCATGTGCAGCCTGTGCCGGGTCCTGGTGCCCCGGCGGCAACAGGCCGTCACCGCGACTGCGGCGGCGATCGTCCTGGCGGTCGCGGTCCTGCCCGGCCCATGGGTGGTGCTGTGCACCGCGGTCGGTGTGGGCGCGGCGAAGCTGGCCCGCTCCCGCGACGCGCCGAAGGTGCTCTTCAACACCGGCAAAGACGTCGTCGGCGCGGCTGGCGCCGTGGCCGGGGCATGGCTGGCCGGGCTGCGTCCCACGCTGCAGTCGGCGGAGATCGCCCCGCTGTCCTGGCGGGCACATCTGATGGCGTTGTGCCTGGCGGCGCTGTGCTACTTCGTGGTGGACGAGGTGCTGCCGGTGCCGGTGGTCGCGCTGGCGACCGGCCGACGCTGGCAGCTGGTGGCTCGGTTCAACGCCGACATCAGGGCGGCCGTCGCGGTGGCGACGTTCGCCCTCGGCGTGGGCGGCGTCGCGGCCGTGGTGGTCGACGTGCGCTGGCTGGCGGCGATGCCGTTCGCCGTCGCCGCGCTCTACGGCATCTATTCCCGCCGCGTCCATGTGCGGGAGGAGCGGCAGGCGTGGCAGCGGCTGGCGGACGCCACCGCCGCGCTGACGGCCCTGGATCCGGACACGGTGGCGCGCGACGCGGCCCGGCGTGCCGCGGACCTGTTCACCGCCGGTGTGGATCTGCACGTGACCGTTCCCGATCGGCCACCCCGGCTGCTGAGGGTCACCACGGCCGGCACGGTCGTCTTTGACGGGGCGCCGGGCGACGCCGCACCGCGCCGCGAGCCTGGGCTGGTGATGCCGCTGGACGAGCAGCGGGGCAGCCTGCACCTGTTCCCGTCCGGGGCCGGTGGCGGCCTGTCGCAGCGGGAGCGGTACATGCTGCGCACCTTCGTGTCCGCGGTGTCCAGCGCGCTAGGTACCGCGCTCGCCGCGACGAAGATGGCCGACCTCGCCCGACGCCACGAGTACGACGCCACCCACGACGCACTGACCGGGCTGGCCAACCGCCGGCAGTTCGAGCGAAGGCTCACCGAGGCCGTGGCCGACCCTGACCGGTCGCGATCCAGTGTGCTGATCCTGATCGACCTGGACGGGTTCAAGCAGGTCAACGACAGCCTTGGGCACGCCTGCGGCGACCGGGTTCTGGTCGAGGTGGCCCGCCGGCTGCCGCGCGCCGATCAGCGGATGGTGGTGGCGCGGCTCGGCGGCGACGAGTACGCGCTGCTGATGACCGGGGTGGCGACCACGGCGCTGGCCCGCCACCAGGCTGAACTGGTACTGGCCGACCTGCGTCACCCCATCGACCTCGACGGCCGGCTCATCCCGGTCGGCGCCAGCGCGGGCCTGGCCACCAGCGGCGGCTGCACCACCCCGGCCGAGCTGCTGCGCCGCGCCGACGTGGCCATGTACGAAGCCAAGCGGACCGGTGGCGGCCTGACCGTCTACCGGCCGAGCCTGGACACCGCCGACGTCACCGCCATCACCGCGGCCGGACAGGTGACGCACGCCCTGACCGCCGGGCAGATCCGCCTCACCTACCACCCGATCGCCGATCTGGCCACCGGGCGCGTCACCGCGGCCCACGCGTCCCCCTGCTGGGATCACCCCGACCTCGGCGACCTGGACAGCACCCGGCTCATGGCCGCCGCCGCACGCGCCGGCCGCCTGACCGAGGCCACCACGCTGGTACTGCGGCAGGCGATCGCCGACGCCGCCGACTGGGCGGCAGCCGGCCTGGACGTCAGCACCGTCGTGGAGCTACCCGCCCGCCAGGTGCTGGACGCCGGTTTCCCCACCACGGTCACGGGACTGCTCAAGCAGCACCGCGTCGACCCGTCGCGGCTCATGCTGCGGATCAGCCATCTCCAGGACATGACCGGCCGGGAACGGCAGCTGCCCGCGCTGGTCGCCACTGGGATCAAGATCGCCGTGGATGTGGTCGGACTCGACCACGCCAGCCTGCAACTGGTGCACGACGCCGCGATCGCCGCGCTGAGGCTCGGCCCCCAGTACACGCGCATATTGCACACCCCGGCGGGCCGAGCCGCGCTCCACGCGGTGACCGGCATCGGCCGCGAGCTCGGTCTTGAGGTCATCGCCGACGGCGTCGACACCGCCGAACACCGCCACATCCTGTGGCAAGCGGGCTGCACCAGCGGGCAAGGCGTCGCACTCAACCCCCACCCGCCGCTGGACAGTGACCAGTTGGTACAGGCACTGCGAACCGGTCACGACGGGGTACCCGGCGTCCTCGTGCCGGCGCTCCACGACGGCGCCACGGTGATCCCGCTGCGTTCCTTGCCCGCACGACGCTGACCGGCGTACCGCGCGCGGCTCAGCGTCCCGGTGCCACGTAGCGGCCGCTCTGAGGCAAAGGTCGGCCTGCTACCTGGTTTCGACCGTTCGATGGGTCGTGAACCAGTCCACGGCGAAGTCGACGAGGGCACGCTGGCGCAGCAGCCGGCAGTGCGCCGAGCCGACCCGCCCGACTCTCCCCGCGGCGGCGTCGAAGTCGGCACCCACCCGGTCGAAGTCGTCCTCGCGGGTGTCGACGTCCTCCCACCAGATCCAGCTCTGACCACCGGCGCTGAGTACGGCGGCGCCCTGGCGGGCTCGTGGTGGATCGGGAACTCGGTACTCGGCCAGGTGTAGTGACGTGTTGCTGGTGTGTCCCACCCCCAGCAGTAGGACGTCCCCGTCGAGTTCCGGTCAACTCGGCCTCGGTCACGATGAGCGATCCCTTTCGGACAGTGGACTGGAGACTAGCAAGTTGCACCGTTCATGAGGAGGTATGGCGCAGCGTTCACGCGACGGGGGTGTCGTACTCCTCGCGATTGGCGAGCACCTCGTCCATGTGCGCCTCGGCCCAATCCTTGATGCCGCGCATCACGTGGTGGAGTGAGAAACCCAGGTCGGTCAGTTCGTAGGTGACGGTGACCGGCACGGTCGGCGTCACGGTGCGGGTGACCATGCCGTCGCGCTCGAGGGAGCGCAGCGTCTGGGTGAGCATCTTCTGACTGACCCCGGCCAGGCGGCGGGATAGCTCGGAGTACCGCATCGGCCGCGGCTTGCTGACGCGGTCGTCCCCGGGGCGGTGTGGACCGTCGCCGCCGAGCGCGGCCAGGATCAGCGCGACCCACTTGTCGGAGATCCGGTCGAGCAGTTGCCGGCTGGGGCAGCCCGCCAGGAACGCGTCGTAGTCGGCCTTGACCTGTGTCCGCTGCTGGGCCGCCGTCGTCGTCGCCATCGGCCGCTCCTTCCTACCCGGCGGTGCCTTACGCACTCTGAGGTGCGTACTTCCCTTTGGAGAGTTAACCACTCATGGTTGTGCGAGACAACCGTTGAACACACCTGATGGGGAGCCACGCATGAGCACTTCGACCTTCCGCACCGCCGTGGTCCGCACGCCGGGCGGACCCGGCTCGATCGAGATCGTCGACGTACCCGTCGTCGAACCCGGACCGGGTGAGGTCCGGGTCGGGATCGCCGCCGCGCCGGTCAACCCCGTCGACCTCGGGGTCGCGGGTGGCTTCTTCCACGCCCTGGGGCTGATCGATCAGCCGGTGCGTACCGGCCTGGGTTGGGACTTCGCCGGCACCGTCGTGGCCACCGGCCCCGGCGTGGACCTGGCCGTCGGTACCCGGGTCGCCGGTCTGGTGGTGGGGTTCGACCGTGACTTCGGCACCTACGCCGAGCAGCTCGTCGTGTCGGCCGCCGACCTCGCCGTCGTGCCCGACGGCCTGGACCTGGTCGCGGCGGCGACGGTGCCGCTCAACGGGCTGGCCGCCGCGCAGCTCGTCGACCTGCTCGGCGACGCGCCCACCGGCGGTGACCGGCTGCTGGTGACCGGCGCTGCCGGCGCGGTCGGGGGGTACGTCGCCTCGCTCGCGCCGGGCCGCGGCTGGCGGGTGACCGGCCTGGCCCGGGCCGAGGACGAGGAATTCGTCCGCGGCCTCGGCGCGGATTTCACCACGCACGCCGAGCCGGGCTGGGACGCGGTCGCCGACGGTGCGGTGCTGCAGGAGCAAGGTCTGGCCTTGGTCCGCGACGGCGGGGCCTTCGTCGGCGTCCGGCCGAACGCCGTGCCGGCCACGCGGCGCGGGATCAGGGTCGCCGTCGTGGTGACCCGCCCGGACGGCCCTCGATTGGGCGACCTGCTCGCCCGCACCGCGTCCGGCGAGCTGCCGGCCCGGGTGCAGGCGGTCATGCCGCTGGACCAGGCCGCCGACGCCCATCGGGCCGTGGCCAAGGGCGGGGTGCGCGGTCGCTACGTGCTGCGGCCCTGACCGGCGACAACCCTGGACGCCGCTGAGAGTCAGCGGGGGAGGGTGGCGAGCAGGTCGGGTGGGGACAGGCGGCGGAGGTCGGTGACGTCGGGGCGGTGGCCGCCGGCCAGGAGGCGTTGGGCCTGTGCCTTGCGGATCGCCTCGAACAGCTTGCGGGCCTCCCGCGCGTTGCCGAACGAGGCGTCCCGGCGCATCCGCGCGAAGTGCTCGTACAGCAGCGCGGACGCCTCGTCGGTGAACTCGTAGTCGGACGCCGCCGCGATCCGCTGCGCGATCAGCACCAGTTCCTCGGGCGCGTAGCTCTCGAACTCGATCGTGGTGGAGAAGCGGGACGCCAACCCGGGGTTGGCCGCCAGGAACTCGACCATCTCGTCGGTGTAGCCGGCCGCGATCACCGCCACCTCGTCGCGGTGGTCCTCCATCAGCTTGACCAGCGTGTCGATGGACTCCTGGCCGAAGTCGGCGCGCGAGCCGGCCCGGGACAGCGTGTATGCCTCGTCGATGAACAGCACGCCGCCCTTCGCCGCCTCGAACGCGGCCGCCGTCTTCTCGGCGGTGTGGCCCAGGTACTGCCCGACCAGGTCGCGGCGGGACACCTCCTTGAACGTGCCCTTGGACAGCACGCCCAGCGCGGTCAGCAGCCGGCCGTAGAGGCGGGCCACCGTGGTCTTCCCGGTGCCCGGCGCGCCGGCGAAGATGAGGTGGTGGCTGGCCTGGTCGACGACCAGGCCGGCGCCGCGCCGCCACTCGTTGACCTGGATCTCGTCGATCAGCCCGCGCACCTCGGCCTTCACCGCCGCGAGGCCGACCATCGCGTCCAGCTCGGCCAGGCGCGCCCGCACGGCCTCCGCGTCGTGCCGGTCGGCACCGTCCGCGCCGCCGCCGGGCGCGCTGGGAAGCGGCGCTCCCACCGCCGGCGCGGTGACCCGGGTGGTGGCCGTCGGGTCGACGTCGATGCCGGGCGAGCGGGCGTTCTCCACCCGGCACCGGTCCACCTCGCCGCCGCAGCCGCGTCCGATCTGGACGGCGGGGCCGCGGGTGTCGTGGATCCAGCAGCCGCGGACGACCGGCGCGCTCTCGTGCACCGCCGAGATGCCCGCGTCGCCGGTGTGCGAGATCTCGCAGCCCTCGATGACCGGGCGGCCCGACTGGTACACGTAGACGCCGCGGCGCTGGCAGCGGGTGATCGTGGTGCCGCGCAGCTCCGGGTCGGCGCCGATCCGCACGATGACGCCGTCGTCGGCGAGGTCGGTCAGCTCGCAGTCGCTCATCGTGCCGCCGGAGTCCTCGAAGATGACGCCGTACTGCCCGGCGGTCACCCGCACGCGCTGGGCCCGCAACGTGCTCCGGTCGCGCACGTCGACGGCCGCGCCGTACCCGGTGCTGACCTCGATCTGCTTCAGCGTCACGGTGGCGCCGCGCGCGGTGACCGCGGGCTGGTCGCCCGCGCGGATGGTCAGGCCCTCGACGGTGACCTCGCCGCCGCGGACCTGGAGAGCCGGGTACGGCAGGTCGCGGGCGTCGAGTTCGACCGCGCCGGCGCTGTCGGCGGGGGCGATCCGGAGCGCGATGTCGACGACGAACAGCGCCTCCCGGTAGGTGCCGGGGCTGACCAGCACGGTGGCGCCCGTGGGGGCGGCGGCGAGCGCCTCGCCGATCGTCGCATACGCGCCGTGCTGCCCAGGCGCCACGAGAAGTGTCCGAGTCATCCTGCGCCCCAGCATAGTTGCGCGACGGGTGATCTCGGTACGCTGATCCGGTGTCGACTGTGGTCAGCCGGCTTCCCGCCGGGCCGCTGGTGGGTGTCGAAGTCGCCCTCGCCGGCGGCGTGCTCGCGTACGCGTACCCGATGGTGTGGTGGTCGTGGGGCGTCCTGGCCGGCGGCGTGGTCGCGGCGACCGGCACGCTCCTGGCCGGTCGGGCCCGGCGGCGGGTGACGGCGCCCGGGCACGCCAGCAAGGCGCCGGCCGCCCGCAAGGCGCCCGCGGTGCGGATCGGCACCGTGGAGCGTGGCGGGCTGACGGTCGGCGTCGCCGAGGACGCCGGTGGCTGGTTCGCGGTCGCGGAGCTGGCCCCGCGGCTCGACCTGCGGCCGGAGACCGCGCCGCTGCCCGCGCTGGCCGCGGTGGCCCGGGTCTTCGCCGAGGGCCGCGACCCGTCGGCGGTGCAGCTCGTGTCGCACACCATCGCCGCCCCGACCACGCTGCTGCCGCCGGACTCGCCGGTCCTGGCGTCGTACCGGCTGCTCACCGCCGGCGAGTCCACTGTGGCCCATCAGGTCTCGTGGTTGTGCGTGCGGGTGGACGCGTGCGACGGCGCGGCCGTGGTGGCCCGGCACGGCGGCGACCGGGCGGCCCCGGCGCGGGCCGCCGCCGCCGCGATCCTGCGCGCCAGCCGCACGCTGCGCCTGTCCGGGGCCTCCTGCCGGGTGCTGGACGCCCGGGAGCTGAGCGACGCGCTGGCGCTGTCCGGCGTCGCGGGCGTCACCGGTGGCATGGCCCAGGTCTGCTACGGCGTCGACGACGTGCCGGGCCCGCTGGCCGCCGCCCCGGCGGAACCACTGGTCGACGCGCCGGCGGAACCACTGGGCGACGCGCCGGCGGAACCGCTCGCCGCCGTGGGTCACGAGCTGGCCGCCGCGCTGCGCGACGTGACCACCGCCGCGACCACGGTCGCCACCACCGTCGCGTCCGGCCCGCGCGGCCTGCGGGCCCGCCGCCTGGTGCGGGTGGTCGCGCCCGCGCGCGACCTGGACGAGGTCGACACGGCGGTGCGGGCCGGCGCGATCCGCACCGGCGTCCCGCTGAGCCGGCTCGACGGCCGGCACGCTCCGGCGGCGTACGCGGCCGGGCCGACCGGGGCGGCGCTGCCCCCGTCCGGCGGGTACGCGGTGGCCGGCGCCGCCGCCGGCCTGGACCCGCTCGACGTGCCGTGGCAGCCGCTCGCGCCGGGCGCGGGCACCCCGGCCGGTCCGGCGGTCGCCGTGGGTGTCCTCTTCGGACGGGACGTGGACCGGCGGGCCACCGTGGTGCGGGTCTTCCGGCCCTGGCCGACCGAGCTGGTCGTGGTCGGCGGCCGGGCCACCGCCCAGCTGCTCGCCCTGCGGGCGCTCGCCGTCGGCGCGCGGGTCTACGTGCGCACCCCGCGCTACGCCGAGTGGACCGCGCTGGCCGGCGCCGCCCAGTGCCCGGACCGGCTCGTCGTCGGCGCCGAGCCGCCGCCCGCCGCCGACCCGCACCGGCCCGCGCTCGTCGTCGACGACGTCGACCCGGACGGCGCGACCACCCGGGCGCCGCTGCGGCCGTGGCAGGCGCGGCTGACCGTGGTGGCCGCCCTGGCGCCCGCCGGCGCGCGCCGCCTCGCGGACGCGCACCTCGCCGTGCTGCACCGGCTGGGCGAGGACGAGGCGGAGGTCGCGGCGCGCGCGCTCGGCATGACCGGGGACACCCCGCAGGCCCTGACCCGGCTGCCCGACGACATGGTGGCGCTGGTCGGCGGCGGGGTGAACAGCTACACCTGGCTGGAACCGACCCCCTGGGAGCTGACCGTCACTCGGTGACGAGGTTGACCCGCACCCGCACGCGGGTGCCCTCGGCCCCGGTGGACACCTCCACGACGTCACACAGCCGCTCGACGATGGCCAGCCCGCGGCCCCGGAGGGCGTCGGGGGCGGGCATGCCGCGCCCCAGCGGGAGGGCGCCCGGGCCGCCGTCGACGACGTCGACGACGAGCTGCTTGCCGTCGACCCAGACCCGCACCCGGCCGCCGCCGGCGGTGTGCTGCAACGTGTTGGTCGCCAGCTCGCTGATCGCCAGGGTCAGCATGCTGACCCGCTCGGGCGGCAGTCCCTCGGCCGTCGCGCGGGCCGCGACGAACGCGCGCACGGCGGCCAGGTCGCCGGCCCGGGCGTAGGCGAGCGTCTCCCGCTCGGGCACGTCCGTCAGCTCAGTCATGACCGCTGTCATCCACGGTCAGGACGGGGTCGGCCGCCGCCGGGAGGGGGGTGGACGCGGCCGCGCTGGTGTCGGTCGCGGGGCGGGTCAGCACGGTGCGCAAGCCGGTGAGGTCCAGCAAGGCGGCGACGCCGCCGGTCGCGCCGCGCACGTACAGCCGGCGGCCGGTGCGCTGGGCGGCGTGGTGCGCGGTCATCAAGGCGTGCAGCCCGCTGGAGTCCATGAACGTCACCCCGGCCAGGTCCACCGTCACGACCTGCGCGCGGTGCACCGCATCCAGCAGGACGGAGGTCAACGACTCCCGGACGGACAGATCGCACTCGCCGGCCAGCGACACGACGGCGTGCCCCGGATCAGCCGATGTGCGCGCCTCGAATTGTGTCATCTCCGCCAAGCACCCCCGGCACATCATGCCACCGCGGTCGCGACACCGCTGTGCCCCTCCGGAGCGAACCTCACACACAGCACGACGGTGTCGTCACGCAGGTCGCCGCTGGACATCCGGCGCAGCAGGCCGCGGCACAGGTCGTCGGGATCGTGCCCGTGGAGGTTGGTGGCCGCCGCGGCGAGCTGGTCGAGGCTGACCGGCAGCGGCACGTCGTCGCGCTCGACCAGGCCGTCGGTGTACCAGATCAGGGTCGAACCGGCGGGCACGGCGCACTGCGCCTGCGGCCGGGGCGCGCCGATGATGCCGAGCGGGGCCGAGCGACCGCCCCACAGGTATCGCGTGCCGGTGCGGGTCAGCAGCAGCGGCGGCAGGTGGCCGGCGCAGGCGTAGCGCAGCAGCCGGGTGGCCGGGTCGTAGTCGGCGTATCCGACCGTCGTCATGAACGAGTCGGTGATGAGCACGCTCGCCCGGTCCAGCTCCTCCAGGACCCGGGCCGGGCCGTCCGCGGACTGGGCGACGATGCGCAGCACGGACTGGACGCGGGCCATGGCGGCGGCCGCGGTCAGGTCGTGGCCGACGACGTCGCCGACCACGAGGCCGATCCGCTCGCCGGGCAGCGTGAAGACGTCGTACCAGTCGCCGCCGACGTCGTGGGCCCGCTCGGCGGGCCGGTAGTCGGCCGTCACCCGGATGCCGGTGCGCCCGGACGGGTCGCCGGGCAGCACCGGCAGGAGCGCGTGCTGCAGCTGGTGTGCCGCGCGCCGGGCGCTGTCCCGCTCGGCCGCGCCGACGGCGAGGAACCACGCGCCCAGCAGGGCTACGCCGAGGAACAGTTGCAGCGTCGCCGTGCGCAGCGCGACCGGGCCCTCCAGCGCGGCCCACGGTCCGTGCCCGGCGCTGGTCAACACGTTGGCCGTGACCGTCATCGCGAGACCGCAGCTGAGCGCGACCAGCAGTGGCTGGCTGAACGCGAGCCAGAACAGCACCGGAATGGGCAGGTAGAACAGGGGCAGCTGGACGGGCCAGAACCCCAGCGCGGTGACCGCGACCGTCGCCGCGACGGCCAGCGCCCACCGCCCGGCGGGCAGCAGACCGGCCCGCGGCCGGTGCCGGAAGGCCAGCACGCACCCACCGACGGTCAGCACGCCGGTGGCGTCGCCGGCCCAGAACGGCAGGAACGACTCGAACCAATCCCGCTCCAGGCCCCAGCTGATCGTGGTGGCGCCGAACAGCCCGCCCACCAGCGGGCCCGCGACCACGCAGCAGGCCAGGAAGGCGCTGAGATCCCGGCGCCGCAGCAGGTCCACCCGGCCGGGCACGAATCGGCGCAGCAGCCACGCGCCGACCAGCGGCTCAGCCGTGTTGGCCAGCGCGAATCCCCACACGAAACGCGGGCTCTGCCCGTGCGACACGTCGATCAGGATCTCGGTGGCCGCCACCGCCGCCAGGATCCACGGCCACTGCCGGGTGGGGGTCAACACCAGCGCGGACAGGGTCACCCCGGCCGGCAGGAACAGCACCACGATCGCCGTCGCCCCGAACGCGGCGAAGGCCAGCAGCGCGCCGCACGCGTAGGCCGCCGCCACGACGGCGACCACCCGCCAGGTCGGCCAGGTCCGCGCGTGGGCCGCGCGGGTGCGGCCGGTCGGTCGCGCTACCTCCGCCGCCACCCCGCCACCCCGCATCCACGCACCCGCACACACCATACGGGCCGATCGCCGTCCCACACCGCCCTCCACCATGATCAGGGCGTCCCTCACGTAGCTATAACGACGTGAGGGACGCCCTGATCATGGCGAGGGCGGCGGCGGGGAGCGAACGGGCGTACGATCGTGCGTGTGAGCGACCGTGTGACGTCTCCGCCGCTGTCGGAGCTGGCCCGCCCGGGCAGGCGTGCCGTCGTCGCGCCCGACCTGTCGGGGTTCCACGGCCCGACGCGGGGCACGGTGGAGCTGCCGCACCGCATGTTCTGGCAGGCCAACCGCACGCTCGATCTCGACAAGCCGTTCATGCTCGCGTGGCTGTATGAGATCGTCCTCCTCGAGGCGTTGACCCACGAGGAGCTGCGCACCTGGCTCGACGCGCCGACTCTCCACCGGCTGTGGGCGACGCTCTACCTGCCGCACGGCGTGCGCCGCGACTGGGAGCGCCAGCACCCGAGCCTGCGGGACGCCCGCCTCACCTCGCCGCGACAGGCCAACCCTTCCTACGACGGGTGGCTCGCTCGACAGAGCGCGGCGTGACCGCGATCCCCGACCCGTTCCACCTGCGGGTCGCTCAGGTGGCGCTGTCCGTGGCGGACCGGCACGGGTTCGCGCTCGGCGGTGGGCACGCCCTGCTCGCGCACGGCCTCGTGCACCGACCCACCGAAGACGTCGACCTCTTCACCGATGTCGACGGCGGCGTCCGCACCGCGACGACGCTGGTGCGGGCGGCGCTGGCGGACGCCGGGCTGGCGGTCGAGGCGCCGCCCGAGGCGAGCGAGCTGACCGAGATGTTCTACGGCATGGACGACGCGTTCGAGGAGTTGGACGTCAGCTCGGGCGACCAGGCGGTCCGGATCTCGCTCGGCCGGCTGCCGCGCGCCCACGCCCCGGTCGTGATGTCGGTTGGTCCCGTGCTGCACCTGGACGACCTGTTGGGCTCGAAGACATGCGCGCTGGCAACCCGCGGCCAGGTTCGCGACTACATCGACGTGGGTGCAGCCCTGCGGCGCGGCTATGACCGGGAGCGGCTGCTCGCGATGGCCCGCCAGCACGATCCCGGCCTGGGCGACGACGAGGTGGCCGCGTCGATGCGGCGCCTGGACGCGCTGCCCGACGAGGCGTTCGGCTACTACGGCCTCGACGCCGCCGCGGTCACGCTGGTCCGCGCGGCCTTCACCGCCTGGCCCCGCTGACGCCCTTCATGATCAAGGCGTCCCTGAAGTAGCTCTAACGACTACAGGGACGCCTTGATCATGGGGTTACTCGTGGCCGGAGATGGGGTGGGGGACGTAGGGGGTCTCGAGTTCGGCGGCCTCCTCGTCGGTGAGGCGCACGTCGACGGCCGCCACCGCGTCCTCGATGTGGCCGACCTTCGTGGCCCCGACGATCGGCGCGGTCACCGCCGGCTGGCGCAGCAGCCAGGCGAGCGCCACCTGGGCGTTCGGCAGGCCGCGCCGCCGCGCCACCGCGGTCACCGCGTCGGCCACCGCGGCGTCGGAGTCGCCGTAGAGGTGCTCGGCGTACTCGTCGGTGCCGGCCCGGGTGGTGGACCGGCCGCGACCGCCGGTGAGCCGGCCACGCGCGAGCGGGCTCCACGGGATCACGCCGACGCCCTGGTCGAGGCAGAGCGGGAGCATCTCGCGCTCCTCCTCCCGGTACGCCAGGTTGTAGTGGTTCTGCATCGACACGAACGGTGTCCAGCCGTTCGTCGCGGCCACGTGTTGCGCCTTGGCGAACTGCCACGCCCACATGCTGGACGCGCCGATGTAGCGGGCCTTGCCGGCCTTGACCACGTCGTGCAGCGCCGCCATGGTCTCCTCGATCGGCGTCTCGTAGTCCCAGCGGTGGATCTGGTACAGGTCGACGTGGTCGGTGCCGAGCCGGCGCAGCGAGTCGTCGATGGCCGCCATGATGTGCTTGCGGGACAGGCCGCGGTCGTTGGGGCCGTCGCCCATCGGGTTGTACACCTTCGTGGCCAGGACGTAGTCGTCGCGCGACGCGAACAGCGTGCGCAGCAGCTTGCCGGTGACCTCCTCGCTGGCGCCGACCGAGTACATGTCGGCGGTGTCGAAGAACGTCACGCCCAGGTCCACGGCGCGGCGCACCACCGGTTCGGCGGCGTCGTGGTCGAGCACCCACTCCCGCCACTGGGGCGAGCCGTAGCTCATCATGCCGAGGCACACGCGGGACACCTTGAGGCCGGTCGAGCCGAGTCGTACGTACTCCATGCCCCGACCCTATCCCCAAGATCAGGGCGTCCTTCAAGTCGTTAGAACAACTTGAAGGACGCCCTGATCATGGGGGAGGGTAGGTGGGTGGACGACGAGGTCGTGGCGGCGCTGCACGACGCGGCCCGGCGCGGTGACCCCGACGCGTACGTGGCCGCGCTGCCACACGCCTGCTTGGTCATGCCGGGCGACCCGGACGAGGGCGGCTGGGCCGTCGCCGACACGCCGGCCGGCACCAGCGTGGTCGTCTACACCTCGGTCGAGGCGCTGCCGGACGGCGTGCCCGGATACACCATCTGGGCGGCCTTCGACCTGTTCCACGGCTGGCCGGACCCGGCCTGGTCGCTGCTGGTCGACGCTGGACTGTCCACAGAGGTCACCCTGGCGGCCGAGGCGGTGCCGGTGGTGGCGGCGCGCGCCGCGCGGGCGTACCCGCTGGACGCGGCGCTGTGGGCGGCGGACGCCGAGCCACGGTCCTACCTGGACGCGATCGTGCCCGCGGACGTGGTCGTGCCGATGCGCCCCGGCGGGTCGCCGTCGCTGGATCTGGCCGATCCGGAGTTCGCCTGGTGGCGCGTGCCGGATGAGCCGGCGATCGCGCTGTTCACCTCGCCGGTCCGGCTGCGGGCCCGGCTGGGCGACGCGCCGTGGCTGGTCGCCGCGTTCGCCGACGTGCTGCGGCACTGGCCGGACGGGCACGCGGCGCTCGTCGACCCGGACCACCCCATCGGCGCCCACCTGCCCGCGGACGCCATGGCCGCGATGTCCGACGCCGCCCGCACCTCCCCATGATCAAGGCGTGCCCCCAGATGGGGATACTAACAGTTGGCCCGCCAGGTCATGCGCCGGG
>JBBEWH010000155.1:0-3435 GCA_037414955.1 Actinomycetes bacterium KLBMP 9797 | reverse complement strand
GGCGTCCCTCATGTAGCTCTAGCTACATGAGGGACGCCTTGATCATGAGAAGGTTTTGACTTCGAGGAGGCCGACCGAGTCGGCCGCGCTCTGCAGCACCACGCGCAGGCGCGTGGTGCTGACCGCCGGGAAGGACACCACGTTGTACTGGTCGGCCGCGCGCGGGTAGGTGGCCGCGATGTCCACGTACGCGCTGCCGTTCCAGTACTGGAGCTGCCACGACGCGGGCAGGTCGATGCCCTGGCCGTCGTCGAAGAAGTACACCTCGGCGCGGCTCAGGTCGACCGCCGACGGCCAGGTCAGCTCGGCCCACTGCGCACCCTCGTTGGGCCAGGTGCCCCAGCGCGGGTTGACGGTGTCGTTGGACGACGGGGGATCGATGCCGTCGTTGATCGCGGCCACCGACTCCCACGACGAGGTGTACGACGCGCTCGGCGTCGCCGCCGGCGCCCGGTTGCCGGTCGGCGGCGGGGGAGTGCCGCCGCGCTGGTACGCCTGGACCTCGGTCAGCCCGGCCTTCGACCCGGACGCGTGCGTGACGAGCACCCGGATCCGTTGCGTGGACACCGGCGTGAACCGCACCCGGTTGTAGTTCGCTCGCGGCGCCGCCGGTGCCTTCACCTCGGACGCCACGTTGGTCCAGGTGGTGCCGTTCAGGTACTGCACCGTGTACGACGAGGGCGCCCGGTACGTCGAGTTCTGCGGCCGGCTGTCCCGGAAGTACAGCCGCAGCTCGTCGACCGTCCGCGCCTGGCCGAAGTTGAGCTCGTACCAGTCCTGGGTGTTCGGCGAGCCCGCCGCGCCCCAGATCGGGTCGTTGATGGTGAAGCCGTCGACCGCGGCGCCCGTCGAGGTGCCACCGGCCGTGAACGACGCGGTCGCGCTCACGCCGCGCGCCAGGTTCG
The DNA here is from genome assembly GCA_037414955.1 of Actinomycetes bacterium KLBMP 9797. Classification (GTDB taxonomy): domain Bacteria; phylum Actinomycetota; class Actinomycetes; order Mycobacteriales; family Micromonosporaceae; genus Phytohabitans. Next base: position 2,530 of record JBBEWH010000155.1, on the reverse strand, counting down.
GCGTCGTGGACGTGAGGTCGACGCCCGCCTTGGCGAACACGTCCACGATCCGGTCGCCGGTCAGGGCGACGGCGCTCGGCGCCACCAGCGGAGAGGCCGCGTTGAACTGCACCGTGCCGCCGGCCGGCAGCGACACCGCGCCGTTCGCCGGGTCGTACAGCACGCGGGTGAGCCGGTCCACGGTGACCGCCCGGGCACCGTCCACATAGATCGAGTACCCCTGCGGGACGCCGTTGTAGCGGGTCACCCCGTCGGCCGGGTCGTCCCAGACGATGCTGAGGTCGTGGCCCCGGTACCGCACGTTGTTGATCGCGAAGTGCGACCACCCGATGTTGATGGGCCACAGCTCGACCTGGCGGTCGTCGCGCGGGCGCAGCCCGGCGACGTCCTCGATGACCGTCCAGTTGGCGCTGCCGAGGATGTTGTGGTGGATCCAGGACCGGTAGTCGATGCGCTGGGCGCCGGCGTTCCAGTTCGCCCAGAACTCGTTGGCGTCCGGCCACGCCGTGTTGCCGTTGACGTACTGCGCCCAGGTGTTCCAGTACAGCAGCTTCTTGTAGTGCTCGGCGGTCATCCACTGGTTGGGGTAGTTGCGCAGCACCGACGAGAACAGCCGGAACTGCACGGTGGAGTTGATGGTGGAGAAGTTGTTGCTGCCCGGGTTGCCGGCGGCCGCGGCGGCGGCCTTGTCCCGCTGGTTCGCCGTGAAGAACGGGAAGATCGGGTAGTCGGCGGGGTCGTCGAACAGGCGCAGCGCCTGCCGGTACTGGTCGGTGTTCGGCATCAGCCCGACCGAGTACGGGTAGTAGTTGTTGATCTCCTTCCAGGGCACGAACTCGTTGGACGACACGTGCCGGTGCTCCAGCAGCTGCCGGTTCGGGTTCCACAGCTGGTTGACGATGCCGTTGCGCACCCGGTCGGCGAGCTGCTGCATCTCGGTCGCCTTGGCGGTGTTGCCGAGCGTCTGGTACGCCCGCACCGCCGCCATGGCGTTGCTGTACACGTACGCGCCCTCGGCCCGGTCCAGCCAGCCGTCCCGCCAGTGGAACGACACCGCGTCGGCGTCGTTACCGGTCAGCGCGCCCCAGTCGTACTCGATGACGCCGTCGTTGTCGTGGTCGTAGAAGGACAGCTGGCCCTTGACGTCCTGCTCGGCGTACCGGGCCAGGTTGGCCAGCATCGCCGGCTGTCCACCGTGGATCTGGTACGACCGCCAGGCCGCCTCGGAGATGTACTGGGTGTACGAGTTGGACCAGTTGGCCGGGTCGCCGGGGTTGTCCACGTACCGGCCGTTGCGGGAGACGGTGCCGACCGACAGCCACGGCCCGTACCCGTACATCGGGTTCCGCAGGTACTTCAGGTCGTCGATGTGCATCGGCTGGGTCAGCACGATCGCGTTGTTGTACCCGAGCACGCCCTCCAGGGACGTGGGGAACTGGAAGGTCTGCCCGGGGATGTCCGCGTCGAGGTGGTTGAACCGCATCAGCCACCAGCGGTAGTAGATGTTCTTCTTGATGGCCGGCTCGGGCACGTCGATGTAGGGCACGTTGTCGGCCCACCACCGGTGGTACGCCCGCACATGCGTCGCGAACGCCGTCGCGTTGTCGTACCCGCGGTAGGCGTCGTACTCGGTGCGCGACTCGGGGATCTCGTTGGTGACGAAGCCCATGACCACCTTGGCGGTGACGGTCTGCCCGGCGCCGACGGTGACCGACCGGTTCAGCTCGCCGCTGGTGACGGTGAAGCCGCTGTCCCCGGACAGCCGCGGGAACAGCGTGGTGAGACCGTTGTACGCGTTCACCTGCCCGGTCAGCTCCGACCCGCTGCCCGAGGTGGCGTACGGCGAGGTGGCCCGCAGCTGCAGCGTGGTCGACGCCGAGCCGCTGTTGGTGATGGACAGGTTGGTCACCGCGACGTTCTGCTCGGTGATGAACTTGGTGGCGTTCACCCGCACCGACCCGCTGGTGTGCACGCTGCGCCAGTGGCTGGGGCCCTGCCACCGCTGGCCCACCTGCTCGGTGAAGGTGCCCGGCGTGATCGCCACCGAGTACGCGTTCTGGTTGTTGATGCTCTCGTAGTAGGCGACCTGGCCGCCGAACCCGATGACCGACGGGTTGTGCACCTTCATGAACAGCGCGCGGCCGCGGGTCATGAGGATGCCGCCGTCCGCGTCGGACGGGTCGCTGCCGGTCCGGCCGAGCAGGCGGTCGATCCAGAAGTCGGTGCCGCCGCTCTCCGCGTCGTAGATGGCGCGCATCATGTCGCCCGTCGTGTACGACACGGGCGGTTGGGGGATCGCCCCGCCGCTGAACGTGGGGAAGCCGATCGTCTGCGCGGCCTGGACCGGGGTGGGGATGAGGAGGAGCGCGGCCACGACTGTGGCCGCGAGGAGCTTACGCATCGCGTACCTCCGGGGGCGTGGGACAAGCGTGTGAACGAGCGCGCCGCCCGGTCGCGCTGATGCGTATTCGGCAGCGTACAGACCACGATCGATGCGGGCAACCGTGGCCGCCCTCCATGATCAAGGCGT
>JBBEWH010000154.1:0-90239 GCA_037414955.1 Actinomycetes bacterium KLBMP 9797 | reverse complement strand
GGTGGTTCGGGTTTGATGTGGTAGGTGTGGCCGAGTCTGGTGTGCCAGATGAATTCGCCGGGATGGGGTTGTTCGAGGGTGACGCCGTCGCTGTGTTTGTAGCCGTGGCAGTGCCGGCACAGCACGCCGAGGTTCGCCGGAATGGTGTGGCCGTCGTCTTCCCAGGCTTTGGTGTGGTCCAGATCCGCGTGATGGGCGGGGGTGCGGCAGCCGGGTGCCCGACAGGTGCGGTCTCGGGTCTTGACGAACGCAGCGTCGGCCGTTGATGGGCGGCGGCGCAGCCGGCCATGATGGACCAGTTCGCCGTTGTCGTCGTAGACGCTGGCTTTCCAGGTGGCCTTGAGCTGTTGCTCGACGGTGGTGCGGGCGACTTCGGCGATGACCGGTCCCCAGCCGTGCAGGTCGCCGGGCTCCTTCGACAGGCCCATCAGGGTGGTGAGGGAGACGGCGATCTCCACCCCACCACGGTGGTGACCGACCTCGGGCAGATTCTCGCCGTTGAGGATGTCGAGGAAGAGGTCGGCGCGTAGTTCGTCCATGCTGCGGGGGTGTCCGTGCTCGCGTCCCCACCGCACCTCGTCATGGACCGCGCGGATCAGCCGTTGCTCTGGCACCGGCGCGAAGACCTCGCGGGCGGGTGGTCCGTAGACGGCGCGACCGTGCCGGCGGCACACCTCCGCGTGCAGGATCAGGTCCGGGTCACCGCCCTGGCCCGCGCCCAGGACGGACCTGGGTTCGCCGCCGTTGACCGCCACGTGTACCTCGAATGGGCAGCCGCCCAGGTCTGCCGCGGTGGCGGCCGTGATGACGCTCATCTCCAGCGCGGTCTCGGGCCACTGCCGCGCGGCGGCGACGAGACGGTCGCGCATGCGCGCCTGGACCGGGCCATCCGTTGGCTCCGTGATCACCGCGAGCACGTCAATATCGCTGCCGCCCGGGCGGTAGCCGCCCAGCACCGCGGAGCCGTGCAGATAGACCCGACGACACCCGCCGAGGGTTCGGCCAGCAACGCGTCTGCCAGCGCGGTCACATACAGGCTCGGCATCCCGGCACGCTAACCGTCCCGGCGGACGGCGACCACCCCACCGTCCGACCGGCCCCCGCATAGAGCCCTGCACATAGAGTCCCGCACATAGAACAATGTCGGGGACACCGTCGGTTGCCCACTTGGGATTTGCGATGTTCTATCCGACTGTGGTTACGATGAGTGACGCCGGAGGTTGGACTGATCACCGCGGAGGCGCAGTGGAGTTCCGGATTCTGGGATCGCTGGAGGTGTCGGCGAGCCGTGGTCCGGTCCGCCTGGTGGGGCAGCGGCAGCGCAGGTTGCTCGCGGCGCTCCTGGTCAACGCGGATCGCGCGGTCTCCCTGGACATGCTCGTCGACGCGGTGTGGGACGAGCAGCCGCCGAGCACCGCCCGGCGCCAGGTCCAGAACAGCATCTCCGCGCTCCGCCGGCTGCTCGCCGCCGACGCGCAGAACCTCACCGCCGGGGACCAGGCCGCGCGGGACCAGACCGCAGAAGATCCGGCCGCAGAGGACCAGGCCGCAGCGGACCAGGCAGCGCCGACGATCACCGTGGAGGCCAACGCGTACCGGCTCCGGTTGGGCGGCGCCGACCTGGACGCGCGGCGCTTCCATGCGCACGTCGAGGAGGCGCAGCGGCTGAGTACCGCCGGTGCGCTCGACGCGGCGGCGGCCGAGCTGCGGGCGGGGCTGCGCCTGTGGCGGGGCCCCGCGCTCGACGGTCTGACCGGCAGCGTGCTCACGGCGGCCGCCACGCGCCTGGACGAGCAGCGGCGCGCGGCCATCGAGGATTGCCTGGAGCTGGAGTTGCGGCTCGGTCGCCACGCCGAGCTGGTCGGCGAGCTGACCGAGTTGGTGGCCATGCATCCGCTCCGGGAGCGGCTGGTGGGCCAGTTGATGACGGCGCTGCACCGGTCGGGGCGCCAGTTGGACGCGCTCGACGCGTATCGCCAGCTGCGGAACCGGCTCGCTGACGGGCTCGGCCTGGAGCCCGGCGTCCGGCTGCGGGAGCTGCACACCTCGATTCTCAAAGACGACGACGAGGAGGAGGCCGCGGGACCACCGCGGGTGGTCCCGGCGCAGCTGCCCACCGACGTGGCCGGCTTCACCGGCCGCGCGGACCACCTCAAGGAGCTGGGCCAACTGCTGCCGGGCGGCACCACCGCCGTGGTGATCTCCGCGATCGCCGGCACGGCCGGCGTCGGGAAGACGGCCCTCGCGATCCACTGGGGACATCAGGTACGCCAGCACTTCCCGGACGGCCAGCTGTACGTGAATCTGCGCGGGTTCCACCCCGATGGCCCGCCGGTGCACCCGTCCGAGGCGTTGCGCGGGTTCCTGGACGCGCTGGACGTGCCACCGGGGCGGATCCCGGTCGACCTGGCGGAGCGGTCCGCCCTGTACCGCAGCCTGCTGGCGGACCGGCGGGTGCTGGTGGTGCTCGACAATGCCCGCGACGCCGATCAGGTCCGCCCGTTGTTGCCCGGCAGCCGGAGCTGTCTGGTCGTGCTGACCAGCCGCAACCTGCTGTCCGGCCTGGTCGCCGCCGAGGGCGCCCGGCCGGTGTTGCTGGACCTGTTCGACGCCGCCGAGGCGTACCAGATGCTGGCGCAGCGGCTCGGCCGGGAGCGGCTGGCGGCCGAGCCGGCGGCCGTCGACGAGATCATCGCGCGGTGCGCGCGGCTGCCCCTGGCCCTGGCGGTGGCGGCCGCCCGCGCCGCCACCCATCCCGGCTTCCCGCTGGCGACGCTGGCCGCCGAGCTGCGCGCCGCCCAAGGCGGCCTGGACGCCTTCAGCAGCAGTGATCCCGCCACCGACGTACGAGCCGTGTTCTCCTGGTCGTACCGGCAGCTCAGCGAGCCGGCTCGGCGGCTGTTCCAGCTGCTCGGGACGCAACCCGGCCCGGACATCACGGTGCCGGCGGCCGGCAGCCTGGCCGGTCTCCCGGCCGGCGAGGTCCGTCCGCCGCTGGCCGAGCTGGCCGCCGCCCGGCTGGTCAGCGAGCATCGCCCCGGCCGGTACGCGTTTCACGATCTCCTGCGCGCGTACGCCACCGAGCTGGCGGACACGTTCGACACCGCCGCGGCGCGGCGGGAGGCCCTGCACCGGCTGCTCGACCACTACCTGCACAGCGCCTGCGCCGCCGATCGGCTGCTCGACCCGCACCGGGACCCGATCAGCGTTCCCGCGGCCCGGCCCGGCGTGACCGCCGAGTCGTACGCCGATCTCGAGCACGCGATGAGCTGGTTCACGACCGAGCTCCCCGGGCTCCTGGCCGCCGTCGACCGGGCGGCGGAGGCCGGATTCGACGGGCACGCCTGGCGGCTGGCCTGGGCGATGGCCTACTTCCTGGAACGGCGGGGGCACTGGGAGCCGTGGGCCGCCGCCCAGCGGACCGCACTGGTGGCCGCGCGGCGGCTGGGCGACCGCGCCGGGCAGGCGCACGCCTACCGCGGTCTCGGCCGCGTCCACGTCCACCTGGGTCGGGTCGACGAGGCGTTCGCCTACCTGCGGCAGGCCCAGCACGAGTACCGGGCGGTCGACGACCTCGCCGGCCAGGCCCGGGTCCACTTCGACCTGTGCTGGTTCCACGCCCGGCAGGAGCGGCACGAGCGGGCGCTCGACCACGCCCGGCAGGCGCTGGAGCTGTTCCGGACCGCGGGCAATCGTTCCGGACAGGCCAGGGCCCTGAACACCGTGGCCTGGGTGCGTAACTACCTGGGCGCCTACGAGCAGTCCCTGGTGGCTGGCGAGCAGGCCCTCGCCTTGCACCAGGAGATCGGCGACCGGGACGGCGAGGCGGACACCTGGGACACCCTGGGCCACGCCCACCACCATCTCGACCACCGCCGCGAGAGCGTCACGTGCTATCTGCGGGCCGTGGAGCTGTACCGGGATCTCGGCGCCCGGTGGCGCGAGGCCGACACCCTCACCCGGCTCGGCGACGCCCACCACGCGGTCGGCGCTATCGATGCCGCGCGCGACGCCTGGCGGCGCGCCGTCGCGATCCTCGACGAACTCGGCCACCCGGACGCCGACGCGGTCCGCACCAAGCTCCGCGCCTTGCTAGCCCCATGATCAAGGCGTCCCTCACGTAGTTAGAGCTACGTGAGGGACGCCTTGATCATGGGGGGCGCGGTAGTAGGCGAGGGCGGTCGCCAGGCGCGGCAGGTCGGCGGACAGCCGCCCGCTGAGCCGGTCCAGGTCGTCGATGACCAGGGCGCCCCAGGTGGGCTCCCACAGGTCCGCGTACGCCGGGTCGGCGAGCAGCGGCGAGTCCGGCGGCGGCACGGCGAGCACCGCCGGCACCCTGCCGGGTCCGAGCGGCGCGAGGTCGACCCGGACCAGCGCGGTCCAGGGCAGCTCGTACCGGTGCCGGGCGTCCGGCTGGTAGGTGAGGCCCTCGGCGTGTACCACCAGGCGGGGGTACGCCCGCAGGCCCCGGATCAGCAGGCCGATGCCGGCCAGGGCGAGCAGGACAGCGATCCCGGCGACGACGAGCCCGATCCCGGTCGCGGCCGCGGCGTCGTCGTCGGTCTGGCCGATGGTGAGCGTCAACAAGCCCACCGGCAGCGCGAGGGCCGCGAGCCCGGTCAGCAGCGAACCGGTGACACTGGCGGCCGCGCGGCGCCGGGCGAAGCCGGCGCCCGTCCGGGGTCGCCAGGCCACCGCCTGCCGGACCAGCACCGGCGCGCCGATCGCGAGGCCGAGCCGGAGAGGCATGGAGAGCATCAGAGGTAGGAACGCGAGCAGGGCCGCAGGCAGGAGCGTGAGCACCGCGGCCAGCACCGCCCAGCCCGCGGCGGGCATGGCGGACGGCCGCACCGCGCCGGCTGGCGGCACCGGGGCTGGCGGTGCCGCCGGGGGTGGGTACGGCGGCGGTGGTGCGGGGGAGATGTGGGCGGGCGGCGTCGCGGCGTCTGTCATGGACGGTGCGGTGTGGACGGTGTGCAGGGCGCCCTGCGCCACCACCAGCTCCGGCTGTTCCAGCACCGTAGGCGCGACCCCGGTGGCGTGGTGCAGTGTGGTGGCGGCGAGCGGGACCCGGGAGGCGCCGCCGACGAGGAAGACGCCGGCCAGGTTCGCGGCGGTGACGCCGGCGCGGTCCATCACCTGGCCGGTCAGCGCCGCGGCCCGTGCCAGGTACGGTCCGGCCGACTCCTCGAACTCCTCCCGCCCCACCGGCACCTCGCGATCCAGCAGCGGCACGTGCAGCGCCGTACCCGACTGGCGCGACAGGATCTCCTTGGCGGTGCGCGCGTCGTCCCACAGCGCCCGGAAATACCGCTGGTCGGTCGGGTTGCCCGGCGCGGTGATCCGCTGCCACGCCGCGGGGTCGGTCGCCCCGACCGCGGCGCCGACCCGGGCGACCACCAAGGCGTCCAGGTCCAGGCCGCCGAAGTCGGCCAGCCCGTCCACGTCGCGGACCTCGAACCCGGCACCGGTGCGGCACACGACTCCCAGGTCGAACGTGCCGGCGCCCAGGTCGTACACCACGAGCAGTTGACCGGGGCGGACGGCGTGCCCCAGTACGGCGGTGAAGTAGCCGGCGGCGGCGACCGGCTCGGGTACCAGACGCGGGGCCGGCAGGCCGGCACGGGCCGCGGCGTCGACCAGGACGCCCCGGCGCACCGCGCCCCAGCCGGCCGGGTAGGTCATCGCGACGCCCGCGGGCGGCGCGCCGCAGGCCCGGACCGCCTCCGCCGCGACCCGGCGCAGCGTGGCCGCCACCGCTTCCACCAGCGGTACCGCATCGGTACCCAGCAGCAGCGTGCCGTCATCGATGTGGCGCTTCGGGTTCGGCGCGAACCGGGTCGGGTCGAGCCGGCCGCCGTGCTGCGCGTCCCGCCCGGCGACCAGCTCGCCGCCCGGATCCAGGAAGACCGCGGATGGCATCAGGGGCGAGCCGTCGAACAGGAGCGGCGCGCACCGGCCGTCGGGCCAGCGGACCGCCGCGACCGTGTGCGAGGTGCCGTAGTCGATCCCCAACTGATGTCCGGACATGTCGCCGAGCTTGGCCGACGAACCTTGGGTAGATCTTGAATCGCCTGCTCACCCCATGATCAAGGCGTCCTTCACGTAGTTAGAGCTACGTGAGGGACGCCTTGATCATGAGCGAAGGGTTACTCCTTGACCGGGATGGCCTGGGACTTCATCGCCTGGATCGTGGAGGTCTGGGCGGTCTTCAGGGCGTCGAGAAGGGTGCCCTGGCCGGACACCGCGGCCTTGAACCCGTCGCCGGCGTCCGCATAGGTCTTCGTCATGATCGGGCCCCAGACGAAGTCGGGGGACACCTCCGCCGACGCCTGGGCGAAGACCTCGTAGATCTTCTGGCCGCCGTAGAACTCGACCCCGTTGCTCAGCGCGGGCAGCGTGGCGCCGGCCTTCGTCGCCGGGTACAGGTTCGCCTTCTGGTTGAGCAGGGTCAGCGCCTCGTCCGACGTGTTGAGCCACAACGCGAACTGCGCGGCCTCGTACGGGTGCTTGGAGGTTTTGAAGACCGCGGTGGACGAACCGCCCCAGTTGCCGGCGGACTTCTCCCCCGCCGTCCACTGTGGCATCGGCGCGACCGCCCACTTGCCCGCCGTGGTGGGCGCGCCGGTCGCGATCGAGTTGGCGCCCCACACGGCGGAGACCCACGTCCAGGCCTTGCTGGTGTTGTAGGCGTTGTCCCACTCGGTGGTCCACGGCGGCACGCTGGAGACCAGCTTGCGGTTGATGAGGTCCTGCCAGTACTCGGCGACCTCGGTGGTCTTCGCGTCCGTCAGGCTGACCGTCCACTGTGAGCCATCGTTGGCGAACCAGCGGCCACCCGCCTGCCATGCCAGGCCGGCGAACTGGTTGACGTCACCCTGCGAGAAGTTGGTGATGTACCCGCCGGTCGCCTTGACCTTCTCGGCCGCCGCGGCGTACTCCGCCCACGTGGTCGGGACCGCGATGCCGTGCTGCTTGAACAGGTCCGCCCGGTAGAACATGGCCATCGGGCCGGCGTCCTGGGGGATGGCGTACACGGAATTCTGCTCGCCGAAGGTGACCTGGCCCCACGTCCAGTCGACGAACTTGTCCTGGGCGCTGGTGACGATGTCGCAGCCCGCGAGGTTCGTCAGGCCGTCCTGCACCCGGAAGCTCGGCAGCGTGTCGTACTCGATCTGGCCGAGGTCCGGGGCGTTGCCCGCCTTCAGCTGGTTGAAGAAGTTCTGGTACGTGCCGCCGTTGCCGTTCGGGCCGGTCTGCACCTTGACCTGGATGTTGGGGTTCTTGTCGTTCCAGACCTTGACCACGTCCTCGATCCCGGGGATCCAGGACGTGAAGGTGAGATTGACCGTGCCGGTGGACGGCGCGCACGAGGCCGTCGCGGTGTCGCCGGACGCGGCGTCGTCGCCGCCCGAGGAACACGCGGCAAGGGTCAGCACGGATGCCAGTAATACGCTGATTTTCTTCACGGAGAGTCCTTTCTACTTTACGGCGCCGGTGCCGAGGCCGTTGCGCCAGAAGCGCTGGAGTGCGAGGAAGGCGACGATCAGCGGGGCGATCGACAGCAGCGCGCCGACGAGTACCAGCCCACGCAGCTCGGGCAGCTGGTTGACCTGGGTGTTCCAGGTGTAGAGGCCGAGCGTCACCGGGAAGAGCCGCTCGTCGCCCAGCATGATGAGCGGCAGCAGGAAGCTGTTCCAGACGGCGACGAAATGGAACAGGAAGATCGTGACCAGACCGGGGAACATCAACCGGCTGGACACCGTGAAGAACGTGCGCACCTCGCCGGCGCCGTCGATGCGCGCGGCCTCCAACAACTCGTCCGGCACGCTGGCGCTGGCGTAGATCTGTGCGAGGTAGACCCCGAACGGGTTGACCACGCTGGGGAGGAACACCGCCCAGAAGGTGTTGGTCGCGCTGACGTAGCTGAAGATGAGGAACAGCGGCAACGCCAGCGCCGTGGCCGGCACGAGCACACCGCCGAGCACGAGGTTGAACAGGGCGTCCCGGCCCGGAAACCGGTACTTGGACAGCGCGTACCCGCACATGGCGGCGAACACGGTGCCGAACAGCGCCGCGCCGCCGGTGTAGGCGATGCTGTTGGCCATCCAGCGCAGGAACACGCCGTCGCGGTACGTCAGCAGTTCCCGGACGTTGTCGACGAACGCGAGGTCGGCGAACCACAGCGGGTTGGTGCCGGTGAACTGGGACCGGTCCTTGGTCGCCGCGACGACCAGCCACCAGACCGGCAGCAGGATGTAGACCGCGAACACGCCCATGACCAGCGTGGCCGCGGCCCGGCTGAGGACGCTCTCCCGGGGCTGGTTCATCGCAGCCCCCGGCTTCATCGCAGCCCCCGGCGCTGGGTGAGCTTGAGGAAGGCGAAGGACAGCGCGAAGGTCGCCAGCGCCAGCACGACCGAGAACGCCGCGGCCAGGTTGAAGTTCGGGATCGAGGACGTCGAGTAGACCGTCAGGTTGGGCGTGTAGGTGCTGGACACCGCGGAGCTGAAGCTGCGGAACACCTGCGGCTCCGCCAGCAGTTGCAGCGTGCCGATGATGGAGAACACGGTGGTCAGCACCAGGGCCGGCGTCACCAGCGGGATCTTGATCGACCAGGCGATCCGCACCGGCCCCGCGCCGTCGAGCCGGGCCGCCTCGTAGATCTCGGTCGGGATCGACAGCAGGTACGAGTAGATGATGATCATGTTGTAGCCGACGTAGACCCAGGTGACGACGTTCGCCATCGCCCACAGCACGAAGTCGGCCGAGAGCAGGTCGAGGCGGCTGGTCACCGCGGTGAACGGCGACAGGTTCGGCGAGTAGAGGAAGCCCCACATGATCGCCGCGACGACGCCGGGGACCGCGTACGGCATGAAGAAGGCCAGCCGGAAGAACCGCCCGGCCCGGACCAGCCCGGAGTCGAGCAGGAGGGCGGTCAGCAGGGCCAGGCCCAGCATGACCGGCACCTGCACCACGCCGAACAGCAGCACCCGGCCGACCGAGCGCCAGAACGGACCGTCGGAGAAGACCTGCCCGTACTGCGTCAGCCCGCTGAAGACCTCGCGGGCCGGGCCGAACGTGCCGGTGCGTTCCACGGCGTAGAGGGACTGGACCACGGCGTAGCCGACGGGCAGGACGAAGAACAGCGCGAACAACACCCCGAAGGGCAGGACGAAGAAGGCGACGGCGCCGGGGTGGGAGGTCCGGCGGCGCCGGGCCCGCCCGGCGGGGGCCCGGGCCGCGGTGCGTGTCACGGCGATCTCGGTCATGGCGCTCCACGGGCTCGACAGCGTGTGTGCACGTGCACACATCACCGCCTGATTTCTCCGATGTCAAGGATGTGTGAACGTGCACACACTAGGTCGGGGGCCTCGCCGGGGTCAAGGGCTGGCGCTACAGTGACCGGCGTGTACGGGCGGAAGCGGGGGACGAAGCGGGCCACGGTCCATGACGTGGCGGCCGCCGCGGGTGTCTCGCGGGGCACCGTCAGCCGCGTGCTCAACGGCGGCTACGTCTCGGCGGCGGCGCGCGCGGCGATCGAGGCCGCCATCGCCGAGGTCGGCTACGTGCCCAACACCGCCGCGCGAAATCTGGTCATGCAGCGCTCCCAGGCGGTGGCGTTCCTGGTGCTCGAGCCGCCCAGCCTGATCCTGGAAGACCCGAACATCGGCGCCATCATGCTGGGCGCCAACGCCGTGCTGTCCGCCGCCGACTACCAGTTGGTCAATCTGGTCGTCGACTCGGCGCGAGACACCGAGCGAATCACCAAGTACCTCAGTGGCGGGTTCGTCGACGGCGCCGTCATCGTGTCGGCCCGGGCCCACGACCCGATCACCCGGGTCGTGACGGAGCTCGCGCTGCCGGCCACGTTCGTCGGCCACCCGCCCGACCTCCGGCAGGGCATCCCGTTCGTCGGGATCGACAACGTCGGCTCCGCCCGGGCGATCACCGAGCGGCTCGCCGCCACCGGACGGCAGCGGATCGGCATGATCGCGGCGGCGCTGGACCGCGACTCGGGGGCCGACCGGCTCACCGGCTTCCAGCAGGCGCTCGGAGACCGCTTCGACCCCGCTCTGGTGGCGCCGGTCGGGTTCTACGACTACGCGTCCGGCATGGCCGGCATGCGGACGCTGCTGGCCCGCGAGCCGCGCCTCGACGGCGTCTTCGCCGCCTCGGACGCGGTCGCCGCGGGCGCCATGCAGGTGCTGCGCGAGGCGGGGCGCGCCGTGCCCGGCGACGTGGGCATCGTCGGTTTCGACGACAGCCCTTGGGCGCAGCGCACCGACCCCTTCCTGTCCACTGTGCACCAGCCCGCCAAGGAGGTCGGCGCGCGGGCGGCGGATCTGGTGCTCCGCCAGCTGAAGGGCACGCCGATCGACGCCGCCGGCGTCATCCTGCCCACCCCCGTGATCTGGCGCGCCTCCGCCTAACCTCTAGTGGGTGCGGCCGACGGCGTAGTGGGCCAGCGCGGTCAGCTCCGCCGCGGCGACCGGCGTAGGCGCGGCCGACCGCAGCGCGGCCAGCGCCTCGGCGAGCAGGTCGGCGGCGAGGCGCTGGCAGGTGGCGCGGCCACCGGCGCGCTCGACCAACTCGGCGGCGCGCGGCAGCTCCGCCCCGGCGGGCGGCTCCGGGCGGCGGTACAGCGCGGCCAGCTTCCGCCCGGCCGCGGTGCCGGACGTCAGCGCCGCCACCACCGGCACCGACTTCTTCCGGCTCGCCAGGTCGGAGTGGCGCGGCTTGCCGGTGACCGCCGGATCGCCCCAGATACCGAGCAGGTCGTCCACGACCTGGAACGCGAGGCCCAGCTGGGCGCCGAAGCGGCGCAGCTGCTCGACCTGGTCCGGGCGCGCGCCGCCGAAGAGGGCGCCGAGGCCGCACGCGCAGGCCAGCAGCGCGCCGGTCTTGGCCTGCGCCATGCGCAGGCAGTCGTCGAGGCCCACGTCGTCGCGCTCCTCGAAGGTGAGGTCGGCGTGCTGGCCGTCGAGCAGCTCCTGGAACGCCGCGTGCAGCATCGCCACGCCGCGCGCGGCGCGGTCGCGCGGGCCGGTGGCCAGCGCGTCGAACGCGAGGATCAGGAGGGCGTCGCCGCCGAGGATCGCCGCGCGGGTGCCGAACACCCGCCAGGCGGTGGGCCGGTGCCGGCGGGTCTCATCGTTGTCGATCACGTCGTCGTGCACGAGCGACGAGTTGTGCGCCAGCTCCACCGCGACGGCGGCGGGTAGCGCGGCGCGTGTGGTGCCGCCGCTGGCCGCGGCGCAGATGAGCGCCAGCGCCGGGCGGACCGCCTTGCCGCCGGCCGCCGCCGGCCGGCCCGCTTCGTCCCACCAGCCGAGTTGGTATCCGGCGATCCGCCGGGTGGCGGCGGGGAGTCGCTCGGTGGCCGCCCGCAGCGCGGGCTCCACGACGCTCCGGCTCCAGGTCAGTGCCTCGACCGCCGTCCGACTCGCCGTGATCACACCCGCCGCGCTCATGACCCCAGTTATAGAACAGATCTCGGGTACGCCGTGCGGCTTCCCGTCAATCCAAGGTGGACGGTTACTGGCGGGTTCGAGAGGAACCTGGGAAACCACCATATGCGCCGGAGAACCCGTCTATAACGGGTGGTGGCGCGTTGTTGGCTATCGACACGGGGGTGTGTCTTGACAAGTTCCGTCGAATCCGAAGTCACCGAGGAACAGAAGCAACTGAGCCTGAGCACTGCCGCGGCACGAAATCTCGCCACCACCACCAAGTCGGTGCCGCAGATGCAGGAGATCACCTCGCGGTGGCTGCTGCGGAAGCTGCCGTGGGTGCAGGTCGGCGGCGGTACGTACCGGGTGAACCGCCGGCTGACGTACCTGGTCGGCGATGGCCGGGTGTCGTTCACCAACCAGGGCGCGGACATCAGCGTCGTCCCCGCCGAGCTCGGCGAGCTACGCGTGCTACGCGGCTTCGACGACCCGGCGGCGCTACAAGCGCTGGCGTCCCGGTTCAACCAGCAGGAGTACGAGCCCGGCCAGACGATCACCGAGTTCGGACACGAGATCGACCACGTCTACCTGATCGCGCACGGCAAGGTGAGTAAGGTCGGCGTCGGCCATTACGGCAATGCCATGCAGCTCGGCGTGTTGGCCGACGGGGAATTCTTCGGCGCGGAGGCGCTCGGCGACGAGCACCGCATCTGGGACTTCACCGTCAAGGCGATGACCGGGGTGACCGTGCTGGCGCTGCCGATCCAGGCGTACCAAGAGGTCGCCAACCAGTGTGAGGCGCTGCGCGCGCACGTGGCGCGCGTGCAGGCGAGTCTCAACCGGCCGGCCAACAAGCACGGCGAGGCGGAGATCGAGATCTCCGCCGGCCACGAGGGCGAGCAGGCGCTGCCCGGCACGTTCGTCGACTACGAGGTCGCCCCGCGGGAGTACGGGCTGAGCGTCGCGCAGACCGTGCTGCGCGTGCACACCCGGGTCGCCGATCTCTACAACGAGCCGATGAACCAGCTCGAGCAGCAGCTCCGGCTGACCATCGAGGCGTTGCGCGAGCGGCAGGAGCGCGAGCTGGTCAACAACCGGGAGTTCGGCCTGCTGCACAACGCCGACCTCCGGGAGCGCATCTCCACCCGGACCGGCCCGCCCACTCCGGACGACATGGACGAGCTGCTGAGCATGCGCCGGAGCACTCGGCTGTTCCTGGCCCATCCCAAGGCGATCGCCGCGTTCGGCCGGGAGTGCACCCGCCGCGGCATCTACCCGGAACCGATCGAAGTGGACGGTGCCCGGGTGCCGTCCTGGCGCGGCGTGCCGATCTTCCCTTGTGGAAAGATTCCCATCTCCGACCGGCACACCACGTCGATCCTCGCGATGCGGACCGGCGAGCAGGACCAGGGCGTCATCGGCCTGCACCAGACCGGAATCCCGGACGAGTACGAGCCCGGCCTGTCGGTGCGGTTCATGGGCATCAACGACCAGGCGATCATGTCGTATCTGGTGAGCGCCTACTACTCGGCGGCCGTGCTGGTGCCCGACGCGCTCGGCGTGCTCGAGAACGTCGACATCGCCCGCGCCGACGACTGAGGGAGCGCGTAGTGTCCCTAGCGTCTCGCGCGCTCGCGCGCCCGCGCGTGCACGACCTGGCCGGCACGGTGGCCACTTTACTATCCACTCCAGACAGTTCCGCGCCGCGCCAGATCGGTGCCACCCAGGCCGGGCTGGCCACCGGGCCGACCGGCATCGGCACCTCGTCGCTGCGCCCGCTGGCCCGCCAGCGGTCTCACACATCACCGCTGTCGGCGCTGTACTGCCCACCGGCGGTCCGGGACGACCGGGTCCTCGGCGACGTGGTCAACGACCGGCTCATCGAGTGGGCGGTCGAGGTCGGCGTCTATCCCGGGCGGCTGGACGACCTCCGGAAGGCCAACTTCGGCCGCCTCATCATGCTGGGCCACCCGGAGAGCGACGACCCGGACCGGCTGCTCGCGGCGGCGAAGTGCGCGCTGGCGGAGTGGTCGGTGGACGACCACTACTTCGACGGCGACGCGGTCGAACCGCAGCTGATCGGGCAGCGGCTGGCCATCGCCCACGCGGCGCTGGACCCGGTGCAGCTGCCGGTCCGGTACATCCCCGACTACGAGGAGCAGGTGCGGCACGACCCGGTGCTGCGCGCGCTGCGGTCCAGCCTCGCCAACCTCTCCCGATACGCCTCCTTCACCCAGGTCGCCCGCCTCCAGCGGGAGCTGTCGGTGATGTTCGTGGGCTACGGCCAGGAGGCGGTGTGGCGGGGCACCGGCCAGTCGATACCGGTGTGGGAGTACCTGATGCACCGGCACGAGAACGGCTTCCTGCCGTGCATCGTGCTGGTCGACGCGGTCGCCGGGTACGAGCTGCCGGCGGCCGAGTTCACCGATCCGCGGGTGCGCCGGATCTGCACCATGGCCGGCTCCGCCGCGGTGTTCGTGAACGACCTGTACTCGATGGCCAAGGAGGCGGACACCGGCGGCGAGAACTTCAACCTGCCCGCCGTGATCGCCGCCGAGGAGGGGTGTTCGCTCGCCGAGGCCATCGACCGCAGCGTGGAAATCCACAACGAGCTGATGCACACGATCGAGGCGGAGGCGGCCGCGCTCAGCGCGACCGGCTCGCCGGCGCTGCGGCGCTTCCTGGCCGGCGTGTGGGCCTGGCTGGGCGGCGGCCGCGAGTGGCACGCCACGAGCGCCCGCTACCACTAACGCAAGGAAGGGCCCCTTGTTATCGCTTTCCGCATATAAAGGGTCCCTTCCTCACCACGAGAGGGTTTACGCATGACGTCTACGCTGTCCGCGTCCGGCACCGTGTTGCGCACCGCATACCAGCAGTCGGTCGCCGCGTACTGGAACACCAACCAGCAGGACCCGGTCAACCTGCGCCTGGGTGAGGTCGACGGCCTGTACCACCACCACTACGGCATCGGTGACTACGACCCGTCTGTCCTCGAAGGACCCGAAGACACCCGGGACGCCCGGATCATCGCCGAGCTGCACCGCCTGGAGAGCGCGCAGGCCGACCTGCTCCTCGACCACCTGGGCCCGCTGACCCCGGACGACCGGGTGCTGGACGCGGGCTCCGGCCGGGGCGGCACCAGCTTCATGGCGAACCAGCGCTTCGGGTGCCGCGCCGATGGCGTGTCCATATCGGAGTACCAGGTGGGCTTCGCCAACCAGCAGGCCGCCGAGCGGGGCGTGGCCGACCGGGTGCGCTTCCACTTCCGCAACATGCTGGACACCGGCTTCGAGACCGGCTCCCGCGCCGCGTGCTGGACCAACGAGACCACGATGTACGTGGACCTGAACGAGCTCTACGGTGAGCTGAGCCGGGTGCTGCGCTACGGCGGCCGATACGTCTGCATCACCGGGTGCTCCAACGACGTCACCGGCGGCCGGTCCAAGGCGGTGAGCCGGATCGACGAGCACTACGTGTGCAACATCCACCCGCGCAGCGAATACTTCAAGGCGATGGCCGCGAACAATCTCGTGCCGGTCAACGTCATCGACCTGACCCCGCTCACCATCCCGTACTGGGAGCTGCGGGCCAAGTCCTCGGTGGCCACCGGCATCGAGGAGCCCTTCCTCACCGCGTACCGGGAAGGCAGTTTCCACTACCTGCTCATCGCGGCGGACCGCGTCTAAGGGGCGTCCCTCATTCTCGTCGATCGAGGGCTTATCGTCCCGAGTTGATCTACAAACCGCCACGGTAAGCCCTCGATCAGCGGGCGATCACGACGGTAAGGCCTCGATCAACGGGGTTAGCGCGTGCGCGGAGGACGGCGTCGGGCGTCCGTTAAGTAGCTCTATCGCTACTTGACGGACGCCTTGATCATGGGGCGGCGCGTCAGCCGCGCCCCCTGCCGGGGGCGCCGTCCTCGGGCGGGTCTGATATGGACAGTTGACCGACGATCGCGTCCGCGATCAGCGACGCCGACTTGCGGTCCATCCCCAGCACGACCGTGCGTTCGTACGCCACCCGCCGCACCCGCTTGAGCTGCGCCTTGGTCAGCGGCGGGAGCGGCAGGACGACCTCGCCGTCCGCCACCTTCACCGGCACCGGCGGGTGGCGCCGGCGCCACCACCGCGCGAGCCACGACTTCACCGACTGGGATGCCTCGTCGCGGACCGCCTCCACCACCTGCCCGGCCAGGAAGCCGAGCACCGCCTGCGCGGCGCCGACCGCCGCCAGCGCCACCACCGGCAACGAGTCGGTCGGGTCGAAGTGCTGCCGCTCGTCGGTGTGTTGCGGGCGCTGCGCTGTCCGCCATCGCCCGTCGCGGCGGAGCACCGCGGCCGTGGTGGCGTCCAGCAGCGGCAACTCGTCCGGGGCCAGCCGGGCCACCGCCGGTCGGGCGAGCGAGATGACCTGGCGCTGCCGCTGTGCCTCCATGGTGATGACGATACCGACCCCGCCCCGGACGACTCGGATCCAACCGGAGACGCCCTGATCATGAGAATCGATGACAGCGCCGGTCGATGCGTGGTAGGAAGTTTCCGTAATGCCTAGCCATTCGGAAATTTCCTTCGGCGAGGAGGCGTGGATGAGACGGATCATGGCGAGCCTGGTCGGTATGGTCGCGGTGGTCGCCGGACTGCCGGCGAGCGTGTCGGCCCAGGCGGGCGGGCACACCGTCAGCTACCACGGTTACCGGGTCACCGTCCCGGACACCTGGCGCGTGGTCGACCTGGCCGCTGACCCGACGGCCTGCGTCCGGTTCGACCTGCCCACCGTCTACCTCGGGCGGCCGCCGGATCAGGCGACGTGCCCCGCGGGCCTCGCCGGCCGCGCCGTCGGCCTGCTCGTCGAACCCCTCGACGCCGCGCGCGTCACCGCACAGACCGCCATCGCCGCGCCGGGCACGGCCCGCGTGGCGCGGCCGGCATCGCACAACCACGCCATCCAGATCGCGGTACCCGGTGCCGGTGTCCTCGTCACCGCCGCGCACACGCCGGACACCGAAGCCGAGGCCCGCCGGGTCCTGGCGTCGGCGACCCTCGACCGGGACGCGCGCCACCGCGACGCGGCCGACCTGTCGCGGCGTACCGGGGCGGTCTCCCTGGCCGCCGCGGGCCCGCAGCCCGGCACCTTCCGCGGCCGGGGGTTCGACACCTGCGCGGCGCCGTCCCAGGCGACGATGAACGCCTGGCTGGCCGGCTCGCCGTACCGCGCGGTCGGCATCTACATCAGCGGCGCGAGCCGCTCCTGCGCGCAGCCCAACCTGACCGCGACATGGGTGGCGAACCAGACCGCGAACGGCTGGCGGCTGATCCCCATCGAGCTGGGCATGCAGGCGCCCTGCGGCACCCGTACCCCCAAGATGTCCAGCGACCCCGCCACCGCGTCGTCACAGGGCGCCGCGGCCGCGTCCAGCGCCGTGAGCGCCGCGCAGGCGCTCGGCATCCCGGCCGGGAGCGCCCTCTACAACGACATCGAGCACTACCCGTCGACCGCCGCGTGCCGGGCCGCGGTGCTGTCGTACCTGTCCGGCTGGACGCAGCGGCTGCACACGCTCGGTTACCTGTCCGGCATGTACTCCAGCGGGTCGTCCGGCGTCGCCGACGTGTGCGGCGCCTACAACGACAGCCGGTACCTCCGTCTGGACCACCTGTGGTTCGCCTGGTGGAACGGCGTCGCGGACACCGACGCCGGCTCATACTGCCCGGACGCCTACTACGCCAACCACCAGCGCCTGCACCAGTACGCCGGCGACGTCACCGAGACCTGGAACGGCGTGCAGATGCGCATCGACCGCAACTATGTGGACGTGACCGGCGGCGGCACCTCACCACCCGCCTTCAGCGTGACGGTGGACAACACGACCGCCGGCCAGTTCACGGCGAGCGCCAACTGGGGCACGTCGAGCTACTCCGCCCAGCGCTCCGGCCCGGACTACCGCTACGCGGCGCCGGTCGCGGCCAGCGACACGGCCTGGTACCGCGCGAACATCCCGGCGACCGCCAGCTACGAGGTGTCTGTGTGGTACCCGGCCGACGCGGGCTACAACGACGCCACCCCGTACCTCGTGGTCACCCCGGACGGCAACCAGACCGTCCGGGTAAACCAGCGGGTCAACGGCGGCCAGTGGGTGTCGCTGGGCGTGTTCACGCTCGCGGCCGGCGACGGCAACAGGGTCGGCGTGAGCCGCTGGACCACCGGCACCGGCTACGTCATCGCCGACGCCATCCGCATCACCCGCGCCTAACCCCACATGATCAGGGCGTCCTTCAAGTCGTTATCACTACTTGAAGGACGCCCTGATCATGAGGTGACTAGGTTGGTTGCGGTTCCAGATCGCAGCCGAGACGTCGGCGGCTGCGGCGGCGGCTCACCGCGAGGTTCGTGGCGGCAATGCGGGTTTGGTAATGATCTTCCCCGAGGACGGTCACCGACCGGGCGTAGATCTCCTCGTCGGTGTCGTGCGCCTGCGTCAGGCGGCCCATGGCATAGGCGGCGTTGGCCAGATTGATCATACCGGCAAGGGTGTACGGGTGGTTGTCACCGAGGCTTTCGCGGAACTGCGTGACCACGTGGTCGGCGGTGTCGAAGGCGGCTGCGAGATCGTTGAGGCGATAGCGGAAGAGAGCGAGATTGTTGGCGCATACGAGGCTTAGCGGATGGTCGTTGTCGAACACCGCCTGATACTGGGCGAGGGTGGCGGTGGCGGTAGCCAGAGCGGCCGCATGGTCGCCGAGAGCCGATTGTTCACAGGCAAGATTCACGCTGCAGGCGAGAGTGAACCGGTGCTCGGTGCCGAGGTGACGTTCGCAGCGGGGCAGTGCCTCAGCCGTGATCGCATGGGCGGCGGTGTAGTCGCCGAGCCTGCGGAGGGTGACCGCCAGATTGGTGGCGACCAGTAGCGCATTGGGGTGACTCGGACCCAAGATCTGCCGGCTCGCGGCAAGGGTGGTCTCCAGGAGGACGGTGGAGTTTTTGAGGTCGCCGATCCACCGCAGGTCGATCCCGTAGTTGTTGGCGGCGATGAAGGACCGCGGATGGTGCTCGCCAAGCCACGCGTGGTAGCGATCCAAAGTGGTCTTGTCCAACGCGGCGGCGGCCCGGAAATCTCCGATCCATCGCAGACTTACCGCCAAGTTGTTTATGATGTTCAAGGCCAATGGGTCGTCGTCGTCCAGCACCCGTCGGCAGCGGCCGGCGGTGTCGCTGTCTATCTTGTACCCCTGCCGGAACTCCCCGCGGGTGCGCAGGTCGCAGGCCACGGAGCTGGCAGCGCGGAGCGTGAGACGGTCGTCCTCGCCGTAGACCTGCCGAGCACGGATATGGACGTTGGAGTCGTTGTCGTAGGCCTCGGTATAGCGTGTTTGCCCACGCATCGCGTTTCCTAGATGGATGCCCAGACGAAGGACCGTCCGGTTGTCTGGGCCCAGCGTGGGCTGCCAGCACCGCAAGGCCGCTTCGACAAGGTTCTGACAGCCCGGGTAGTCCCCGCGTAGCCACAGGTATTCGACTATGTCGGTAACGAGGTGACGCTCGTCATCGGAGGGCCAACTGATGATGTTGGCGGTGTCGACGTGCTGCCACAACTGGGCATAGGTCTTCCAGTTCGATAAGTCCTTGACGTCTCCGGGGTTGACCTCGGCGAGGATCCGCCACACGAGCCGTTGGTGGTGACGGAGTCGCTCTGTGCCGAGGATGGCGCGGATGGCGGCGCGGACCAGCCGGTGGATGTGCACGGTAGAGCGTGCGGGGTCGATCCGTGCGAGGGCTGATTGGCCAATCTCGCGGATCGCCTTAGCTTGCACAACGGGATCCCGAATGGCAGGTTCGGCGGCTGCTAGCTCAGACAGGCAGTGCTCGGAGTGAAAGAGGTGATTCAGCGGGACGGGCTCCGGAGCGAAGCAGGCACACAGTTCCAGCAGCGCCGCGGCTGCCGGCTCGGTTGTCCGGAGGCGCTCCAGCGACAGTAACCAGGTTGCCGACACGGCCCGTCCGTAGCTGGCCGGGGGACTGTCATCCACAGTACGCATGGGCTGGACGTCGAGCAGATCAAGGTAATCGTGCACGGGCATCGCCGTCGTGGCGAGCCAGGCGCCGGCTTGTTCGATCGCCAACGGCAAATCTCCTAGTTTCTCGGCGACCGCCCGGGCGTCCGGCTCCGGCAGGCTTGGCATGCGGAGGTGCAAAAGCGCGAGGCTCTCCTCTCGGTCGAACACGCTCAGCTCGATCGCTCTGGCCCATTCGCTCCACGCCCGGTTCCTGGAGGTGATGAGCACGTGCCCGGCACCGTGCGGCAGAAGGCCCCGCAACTCGGCCGGATCCTCAGCATTGTCGTAGATCAGCAGCCAGCGGGCGTACGGCTGGTTTTGGCGCAGCGCGTCGAGGACCGCGGAGACCGCGTCCGCCGTGCCCTCGCCGGTCGGTATGTCGAGCCGGGCCGCCAGCGAGGTCAGAGATAGCCGCACCTGGCTCGGATGTTCGGCGGGGATCCACCAGACCACGTCGTACTCGTTGGCGAACCGATACGCGTACTCGATCGCGGTTTGGGTCTTGCCGACTCCGCCGAGTCCATACAGCGTTTCGGGCACCATCACGGTGATGCCGGCCGCCAGCCGCTGGCGCAGTGCACCCAGCACCGCTTCCCGGCCCACAAACGCCGGGTTGCGGGACGGAGCGCTCCACACCCGTGGCGGCCTTCCGGAGAGCGCGGTCGGGTTTTCCGATTCTTGCCCGGCATGGGACACGTCTGTGGCCAACCGCGCCCGACCGTCGAGCCAGGCGAGGCTGGCCGCCACGATGACGAGCAGAACAGTGGCCACCACGACGGTGACCCGGGCGCTCTCGGTGGCGACATTGGTGACGATGCCGAGCGCTGCGGACACGACAACGCCAAGCGCCGCGACGGCCGGCATCCAACTGGCATGTCGGCCCATTAGAGCACTCCCAACACGTCGCTACGATAACCCTACCGCGCGAGGTCAAAGGGGGTCGATCAATGCGCCTGCACGTCGGATGCGCGATGTGGACTCACAAGACGTGGCAGGGGCGCTTCCTGCCGCTGGGGCTGTCGCCCGACGAGCGGCTGCGCGACTACGCGGGGTGGTGCGACGCGGTCGAGGGCAACACGACCTTCTACGCCACGCCGGCGCGGAGCACGGTGGCGTCGTGGGCGCGGCAGACTGACCCGGAGTTCCGGTTCGTGCTCAAGCTGCCCAAGGTGATCACGCACGAGCGCCGCCTCACCGGCATCGACGACGAGCTGCGCGCCTTCCTGGACGCGATCGAGCCGCTCGGCCCGCGGGCCCATGCGCTCTGGATCCAGCTGCCCGGATCGTTCGCTCCCGCCGACGTCCCCGCCCTGGCCGGCTTCCTGCGCCGGCTCCCGCGCGCCCACCGGTACGCCGTGGAGGTCCGCCATCGCGCGTTCTTCGACGAGCCCCGCGCGGCGCGGCTGCTGGAAGACGCGCTCGCCGGCGCGGCGGCGGAGTGGATCCCGTTCGACACCACCGCGTTCTTCGCGCACGCGCCGGCCAGCGACGCGGAACGGGACGCCTGGACCAAGAAGCCGCGGATGCCGTTCCGCTCGCGGGCGTTGACCGACCGCCCGATCGTCCGGTATCTCGGCCGGGACGCCACCGCGCACACGGTCGAGGGCTGGCAGCGCTGGATCGACATCGTCGCCGGGTGGCTGCGGGAGGGCCGCTCGCCGACCATGTTCATCCACACCCCGGACAACGCCGACGCGCCCACGCTCGCCCGCCGCTTCCACGACGAGGTGCGGGCCCGACTGCCCGAGCTAGCCGCGCTGCCGGAACCGGCATCGGAAGAGCCCCTCACCCTATTCTGAAGCGCCCATGATCAAGGCGTCCCTCAAGTAGTTCTAACGACTACAGGGACGCCTTGATCATGGAGGGCTGAGCTGCGGCAGGACCTCGGCGGCGACGAGCTCCAGATGGTCCACATCGGAGATGTCGATGAGTCGGAGGTGGGCTCGGGTCGCGCCGATCGCGGCGAACTCGCCGATCCGGTCGACGAGCTGCGCCGGCGAGCCGACCACGGGGTCCTCCGGCGGGAGCGCGCTCGGTGCGTGCAGCGGCGCGGCCCGGCGGGTCGCCTCGGCGTCGGTGCGGCCGATCGCCACGACGATGCCCGTCGAGAGCACCGGCGGCTCGCGACCGATCCGCTCGCACGCCGCGCGGACCCGGTCGAAGGCCGCCGCGGCCTCCGGCACGCTCGTGAACGGCACGTTGAACTCGTCCGCGTACCGGGCGGCCAACTCCGGCGTGCGCACCGCACCGCGCCCGCCGACGATGACCGGTGGCCGCGGCCGCTGCACGGGCTTGGGCAGGGCCGGCGCGTCGACGAGCTGGTAGTGCCGGCCCTGGAAGGTGAACAGCTCGCCGGCCGGGTTCGCCCACAGGCCGGTGACGACGGCCAGCTGCTCGGCCAGCCGGTCGAACCGCTCGCGCAGCGGCGGGAACGGGATGCCGTACGACCTGTGCTCGCGCTCGTACCAGCCG
The DNA here is from genome assembly GCA_037414955.1 of Actinomycetes bacterium KLBMP 9797. Classification (GTDB taxonomy): domain Bacteria; phylum Actinomycetota; class Actinomycetes; order Mycobacteriales; family Micromonosporaceae; genus Phytohabitans. The sequence continues at coordinate 68,267 of JBBEWH010000154.1, read as the reverse complement.
GTGCCGAGGCCCAGCTCGACCCGCCCGCCGCTCATCTGGTCGACCTGTGCCACCGCCACCGCGAGCGGCCCGGGCAGGCGGAACGTCGCCGACGTGACCAGCGTCCCGATCCGGATGCGGGACGTCTCGCGGGCGAGGCCGGCCAGCGTGATCCAGGCGTCGGTGGGGCCGGGCCGGCCGGGGTCGGCGCCCATCGACTGGAAGTGGTCGGCGCGCAGGTAGCCGTCGAACCCGGCGTCTTCCGCGTGCCGGGCCAGCCGCAGCTGGTCGTCGTAGGTAGCGCCGCGATGTGGCTCGGTGAAGACGCAGACGCGCACGGGCCCCGCCTAACCTGATCATCGAAGGAGGTGATTTGCGACCTACGCTAGTCGTATCGACACGGGGAAGGAGCCCATCCATGAGAACCGTGGTAGCAGTGCTCGCCACCGGACTGGTCATGGCGGCCGGGTGCGGATCCGACGATCCACAACAGACTGACCGGGCGGGGGTGCAGGCGACCTACCTCACCTCGTTCGCGAACTTCGGGCGCGACGCGTATGCCTGGGTGGCCCTGGAGAAGGGCTACTTCCGGGACGCGGGCTTCGACGTGACCATCCAGAAGGGACAGGGCACCGGCGGCAACATCCAGGCCGTGCTGAGCGGCCAGGTGCAGTACGCGCCGGTCGACCTCACCGGCGGCCTGCTCTACATGGGCAAGAACCAGACCACGGACTTCACCGCCGTGGCGGCGATCCAGCAGCGCACGATGGCCGCCATCGCGTCCACCGAGGACAAGAACATCAAGACCCCCAAGGACCTGGCGGGCAAGACGCTCGCCGACACGCCGGGGTCCGTCGTGCGCAACCTCTTCCCGACGTACGCCGCGCTGGCCGGCATCGACGAGAAGACCGTGACCTGGGTGGACGGAGACGCCGCGACGCTCATCGCCACGCTCGGCACCGGCAAGGTCGACGGGATCGGCCAGTTCGTGGTCGGCCGGCCGACGATCGCGGCGGTGACCAAGAAGAACCCCGTCTTCCTGCCCTACAGCGACCTGCTGCCCGACCTGTTCGGCAACGTCCTGATCACCCGGACCGCGCTGGCGAAGGAGAAGCCGGACGAGGTCAAGCGGTTCACGGCGGCGCTGCTGAAAGGGTTGGACTACGCGTTGGCCAATCCCCAGGAGGCCGGCGAGATCCTCAAGAAGAACGAGCCGACGGCGAACCCGGCCGCGGCGCGGGCCGAGCTGGAGCTGATGGCGCCGTTCGTCCGGCCGGACGGCACCGGCAGCAGCGCCGCCACCCCCGGGGCCACCGCCACCGGCGGGGGGACGCTCGGCGCGATCGACACCACGCGGGTGGCCCGCGCCATCACCATCCTGGAGGACGCCGGTCAGATCCCCGCCGGCCTGACGCCGGAGAGCATCGTCTCCGTCGAGCTGACGCCGAAGGCCTGACTCGGACGATGGCATCCCGGTTCCCGGCGGCGACGTCCCGGTTCCCGGCCGCTGCCTTTCCGATCGCGGGCCTGGTCGTCACGATCCTCACCTGGTGGTTGGTCACGACCGTGTTCGACTGGGCCCACCCGGTGGTACTGCCGCCGCCGCAGGACGTGCTGCGCGGCATGGGGACCAACCGTGGCCTGCTGTTCGACGGCACGGTCGTGACCACCCTGGAGACCGTGATCGGCTTCGTGCTGTCGGCGGCCGCGGGTTTCGGCATCGGCGTGGTACTGGCCGGTTCGACGGTCCTGGAGCGGATGTTCTCCCCGCTGCTCGTGGCGGTGAACGCCGTACCGAAGATCGCTTTTGGGCCGCTGATGGTGGCCTGGCTCGGCTTCGGGCAGCCGCCGATCCAGTTCATGATCTTCGTGATGTCGTTCTTCCCGGTCGTGCTGGCCACCGTGACCGGGCTGACCCGCACCCCGGCCGAGTTCGTCGAACTGGCCCGCTCGCTGGACGCGTCGCGCTGGCAGGAGTTCGTCAAGGTGCGCCTCCCCGCCGCCCTGCCGCAGATCTTCGTCGGCCTGAAGCTGGCGCTGCCGCTGGCGTCGGTGGGCGCGATCATCGGCGAGTTCCAGGCCGGCGACAGCCAGCGGCCCGGGCTCGGTTCGCTCATCGTGCAGACGCTCGCGCAGGGCGACTCGCCGACCGCGTTCGGCGCCTTCGTGCTGATCGCCGCCACCACCGTCGCGCTCTACTACCTCGTCGTCGGCCTTGAGCACCTGCTCCTACCCTGGGTCCGGGCCACCACGACTCCCTCATGATCAAGGCGTCCCTCACGTCGTTCTGGCTCAACGCCGTCCGTTAGCCGCCGCCGCGCCGATCAAGGAAAACCACGCCGATCAAGGAAAATCGCGCCGATCAAGGGCTCCGGCACGTGGATCCGAGATCAAACCACGTGCCGGAGCCCTTGATCGGCGGGCAGGGCCCTTGATCGGCGGGCAGGGCCTTGATCGGCGCGGCGGGGGCTTGGTTGGTGCGGCGGGGGCTTGGTTGGTGCGGCGGGGGCTTGGTTGGCGCGGTGGGGGCTTGGGCGCCGCAGCGGGCGGTGTGGCGTTTCTGGCTGCTTGAGGTCCGCCCCGATCATGGAAAGCTGGAAGGATGAGCACTGTCGCGGACCTGGGTGCCGCCAAGTACGTCCTGCTGACGACGTTTCGCAAGGACGGCCGCGCGGTGTCCACGCCGCTCTGGGTCGTGCCCGACGGCGACGGGATCGCGGCGTGGACACCGGTCAACAGCGGCAAGATCAAGCGGATCCGCCGCAGTGGCCGGGTCACCGTCGCGCCCTGCACGTTCAGCGGTGAGCGGACCGGCGAGACCGTCGACGCGCGGGCCCGGATCGGGGACCGCGCCGACACCGACCGGGTCCGGCGGGCGCTGGGCCGCAAGTACGGGCTGTCCGGCCGGCTCACGGTGTGGGGCAGCAAGCTCCGGCGCGGCGCCGACGGCACGGTCGCCATCCTCATCCAGATCCACCCATGATCAAGGCGTCCCTCAAGTAGTTCTAACGACTTGAGGGACGCCTTGATCATGAGGTTAGGGATCATGAGAAGCGGTGTGGCGGGGTGGGCCGTGGCGCGTGGCGGGCCACCTCCGGGGTGGGCTCGGGCCGGGGCGCGCAGGTGGCGTCCGCGCGGCTGCCGGACTTGCGGGACGGCAGTGTGCCGGTCGCGAGGTAGGCGGCCACCACGTTGTCGACGCAGGCGTTGCCGAACAGCGACGCGCCGTGGTTCGGGCCGCCGGGCACCGCGAGCAGTCGAGCGCGCGGGAAGAGCTTGCGCACCCGCAGGCTGCCCTCGAACGGCGTCGGCGCGTCCAGGGTCTCGCCGATCAGCAGCACCGTGGCGACCCGGCGACCGTCCACAGTGACGGGCTTGCCGGCCGGCGCCCGCCAGAAGTGGCAGGGCGCGTTGAACCAGGTGTTGTTCCAGGCCAGGAACGGCGCCTTGGCGTGGATGCGGGACGCGTCCCGCCGCCAGGTGTCCCACTTCGCCGGGAAGCGCGCGTCGGTGCACCCGGTCGCCAGGTAGTTGGCGAAGCCGTTGTCGTCGCCCACGCCGTTGAACGCCTCGAACAGCTGGCGGATCAGCGTGATGTCGCCCTTGGTCACCCGGTTGGCGAACGCGGTGGCGACCAGCGGCCAATAGGCCTGGGAGTAGCCGACCGGTACGAACGCGTCGCTCCACTCGGCCGGTCCGACCACGCCCACCGGCTTCGCGCGCAGCTTGGCCTGTTCGGCGTAGTAGACCTTCCGCACCGCGGCGGCGGACTTGCCGAGCCGGTACACCTTGTCGTGCTTGGCCACCCAGCCGGTCCAGATCTTGAAGTTGCGGTCGAACGCCCAGTTCTGGTCCAGGTTGGCTTCGTACCAGACCTGATCCGGGTGGACGTTGCTGTCCAGCACCATCCGGCGCACCCGGGACGGGAACAGCGTCGCGTACACCTGGCCGAGGTAGGTGCCCCACGAGTAGCCGTAGAAGTTGATCGTCGGCCGGCCGAGCGCGGCCCGGATGTGGTCCACGTCCTTGGCGTGGTCCACCGTGCGGATGTGCCGCAGCAGCGCGCCGCCATTCTTGGCACACGCGTCGGCGTACGCCTCGGAGCGGTTCAGCCACGCCTTCTCCAGCGTCTTGGTACGCGCCACGTAGTCCGGCCGCGGGCCGGCGAAGTAGTTGGGGACGCAGCGCAGCGCCGGCCGGCTGGCACCCACCCCGCGCGGGTCGAACCCGATCCAGTCGTACGCGCCGCCGGCCTTACCGGGGACGTCCTGGCCGAGCAGGGCGAGGCCCAGGCCGGAAGCGCCGGGTCCGCCGGGGTTGACCAGCATGACGCCCTGGTACTTCGCCCGGGGAACCGTGTGACGCTTCAGCGAGACGGCCAGCCGGATCCTCGTCCCGGTGGGCTTGGCGTGGTCCAGCGGCACCGACACGAACCCGCACTCGACGCCGGCGTTCCGCAGCGCCGGGTCCGCACAGGCGTTCCACGCGATGCCAATGGTTTCCGGGCCAACAGTGGCCGGCCGGGCGGCGGCCGCCGGTACCGCGACCGGAGAAGCCACGACGGCGGCCGCCGTGACCGCGACGATGACAGTCCTCATAGGCCGATGGTGCGGTGTCCGCCGCCGCCGGCGGCGGGCTTCGCGATACCGGTCCGCCGTCGCCCGGCAGGCGCTATGCTTCCGGGCCTACTCCATGATCAAGGCGTCCTTCATGTAGCTAGAACTACGTGAAGGACGCCTTGATCATGGAGCGGGTCATGGAGCAGGTCATGGAGCGGGTCAGACCTGGAGCGGCACCTCGTACACCTCGTCGGTGGGGTGCCCCGCCCGCTCGTGCACCCGCTTGACGGCCTCCTTGTCCGGCCCGGTGGACAGGCAGAACGCCCTGCCGGACACCGGGTCGACCCAGGCGTGCTCGAAGTGCACGCCCTCCTCCCGCTCGATCGCGAGGTCCTTCTCGTGGGCCTCCTGAAGCTCTGCTTCGGTGACGCCTACGAACCCGCTGTGGACGTCCATAAACGTGGCCATCGTCGTACCCCCTTTCGCAGCCCCGCTCTGATCAGCATGCGCCCACGCGGCCCTCGGCCGGGCCGGCATCCGCAAAAATGGGTATTCCTCCCCGATGTCCGTTTGCTGTGCGCATGGATGGCCGGCACGGATCGTGGGCAAGAGGAGCGAGTGAACGGTTCTCGATGGATGTTGCTGGGCGCGCCGTGGGACTGCTCCGGCGCGGCGCGCGGCGAGCGAGACGCCCCCGAGGCGTTGCGCCGCGCCGGCCTCGCGGCGCTCGTCGAGCGCGACCTCGGCGACGCCGTCACGGTCGTCGACAGCACCCGCCGCGATGCCGGTACCGGCGTGTTGGCCCTGCCCGAGACGGTGCGGGCCGCGCGAGCCCTGACCGGCGCGCTCGGCGCGGCGCTGGGCGACCGGCCCGGCCGGCGACCGCTCGTGCTCGGCGGCGACTGCTCACTCCTGCTGGGCGTCGTCCCGGCGCTGCGCCGGGAGGTGGGTCCGGTCGGGCTGTGGTTCGTCGACGGGCATCCGGACTACGCGGACGGCCGCTCCTCCGACACCGGCGAGACGGCCGACATGGACCTGGCGATCCTCACCGGTGACGGCGCCGCGCCGCTCGTCACGCTGGCCGGCGAGCCGCCGATGGTCGCGGTCGACGACGTGGTGCTGCTCGGTCACCGCGCCCGCGACCTCGACGAGGCGGCGGCCGCGGAGCTGGCCCGGGTGCCGGACGGGCTGCGGCGCATCGACGCCGACGCCGTGGCGCGGGACCCCGCCGCGGCCGGCGCGCGCGCCGCCGAGTGGCTGTCCGGGAGCGGTGCCGGCGGGTGGCTGCACGTCGACCTCGACGTGCTGGACCCGGCGACGCTGCCCGCGGTCAGCTATCCGCAGCCGGGCGGGCTGGACTGGACGCAGCTCGCCGAGCTGCTCGCCCCGCTGGCGCGCTCGCCGCGGCTGCTCGGCGTCAGCATCGCCGACTACCGTCCCGATCTCGACCCGACCGGCGAGCACGCCGCCCGCATCACCTCCATGATCGAGGCGTCCCTCATGTCGTCCTGACGACTACAGGGACGCCTTGATCATGAGAGGATCGCGCCGGTCGCGGCCAGGCGGTCGCGCACCGCCGTCGGGTCGAGCTCTCCGGCGGCGCCGCCCCGCTCGCTGGCCAGCGCCGCCGCCGTCCCGGCCGCCTGGCCGAGCGCCATGCACTGGGCCATCGAGCGCACCGACGCGTGCGCGTCGTGGGTCGCCGACAGGCAGCGCCCCGCCACGAGCAGGTTGTCCAGCTCCACCGGCAGCAGGCAGCGGTACGGCACGCCGTACGTGCGCCCGGTGGGCGCGCCGCCCACGTACGCCCACACCGTGGTGGCGCCGCCGTCGTGGTCCTCGACGGGCGCGCCGCACCGGGCGATGGCGTCCGGGAAGTCGCGGGCGCCGAGCACGTCGTCCCGGGTCAGCACGTACCGGCCGACCAGCCGCCGGGTCTCCCGCACGCCGATCCGGACCGAGGTGTGCAGCAGGTACGCCGATTCGTACCCCGGCACCTCGTTGACCAGGAACCGCACGTACTCAGCCACCTGGCGCCGGCCCTCCGCCTCGGCGGCGGACAGCTCCCACGGGTCGGTCGGGTCGACGCCGCTGACCCGGGTCAGGTTGGTGTGCACGACGCCGGGCAGCACCGTGCGGTGCACCGAGCCCTCCCGCCGGGGAAGGCGGTAAGCGCTGGCGGAGGAGGCCATCCGGTCGTGTAGCTCTTTCGTGGACAGTCGAGAGGTGTCCACGCCGCCGAGCCGGAACGTGGCGGTCAGCGGCTGCACGCGCCGTTGCGCCGAGGGCCGCTCCAGCGCCGCTCCGGCCCGCCAGGCGACCTCGGCGTCGCCGCTGGCGTCCACGATGGACCGTGCGGTCACCGATCGGGTGCCGGCCTTCGTCTCCACCAGCAGGCCGGTGACGCGCCGGCCCTCCCGGCGCACCCCGGTGCAGGTCGCGTGCAGCAGCACGGCCACGCCGGCGGCCGCCGCCAGGTCGTCCCAGACCCGTTTGAGCGCCTCCGGTTCGTAGGTGACGCCGGTCCCGGCACCGTAGGTGTTGGGCCGCTCGAACGCCTGCCCCTCGGCGAGCAGCCGGTCGGCGACCTCCCAGCCGACGCCGCCGACCACCCGCGCGCCGCCGCCACCGGGCGGGTAGAAACCGTAGAACGTGTCGAGCACCGCGGCGCCGGTGCCGCCGAGGAAGCCGGCGGCCTCGACGAGGAGGGTACGGGCACCGGCACGCGCCGCGGCGACCGCGGCCGCCGCGCCCGCGGACCCACCACCGACCACCACCACGTCCCCTTCCCAGATCACGGGAGCCGTCATCGCAGCGTCCATCCTCCGTCGACGGGCAATACGGTGCCGGTGACCGGTGCGGCGGCGGGGGAGAGCAGCCAGGTGATGGCCTCGGCCACCTCGTCCGCCGTGCTCGGCCGTCCGCCGAGCGGCATGAGGTCGGGCAGCCGCTCTCGCAGCCGCGGGTCGGTCAGCGCGCGGCGGGCCATCGGCGTGTCGACGAGGCCGGGCGCGACGGCGTTGACCCGCACGCCGTGCGGGGCACCCTCGTGGGCCGCGACCCGCACCAGCGTCTCGACGGCCGCTTTGCTCACCGCGTACGCGGCGGTCAAGAAGTCACCGTCCAATGTGCGCGCGAGCGCCGAACCCACCACCACGATCGAGCCACCGCCGGCCGCGGTCAGGACGGGCAGGCCGGCGCGCAGCAGCCGGAACACCGACTCCAGGTTGACCCGGTGCACGGTGGTCCACGCGTCGTCGGTGCACGCGCTGACCGGGCCGTCGCCGAGCGCCCGGCCGGACATGCCGACGGCGTGGACGATCCCGTCGAGGCCGCCGAGCCGCTCGGTCGCCCGCGCGACGGCCCGCTCGGCGCCGCCGGGCAGCGTGATGTCCACAGTGTCCCGGTCCACCCCCAGAACCTCGTCGCCGCGCCGGCGGGCCGCGGCGAGGCAGGCGGCCCCGATGCCGCCGGCCCCACCGCACACAAGGACCCTCACGGCGCCACCGAGCCGGGCAGGCCCGCTGAGCCGGGCAGGCCCGCTGAGCCGGGCAGGCCCGCTGAGCCGGGCAGGGACGCTGAGCCGGGCAGTACCGCCGAGCCCCGCAGGACCGCGGCTGCCCGCCGGCCGTGTTCGGCGTACGCCTCTTCGAACAGGCGCGCGCTGGCCTCGCTGCCCACCAGGGCGGCGCTGGTCAGCACCGGCGGCAGGGCGCCCGCCGGGGCGAGCAGCGCCGCCACCCGTACCTTGACCTCGTTGACCACCGCGACGGCCGCCAGCGACGTGCCGGGGCCGACCGGCACATCCAATCCGTCCACATCGCACAGCGCGTCGGCGACCGGCGTGCACAGGTCGATGACGACGTCGGCGTGGTCGCTGAGGCGGGCGCCAGTGCTGTGCCGGGACTCAGCGGCGGTCGACTGCGCGAGCGAGGTGACCGCGATGACCGGCAGGCCGGCCTTGCGGGCCTGCGCCGCCATCTCGATCGGCACCGCGTTGCGCCCGCTCGCGCTGAACACCATCATCGCGTCGGTGGGGCGGAGCGTGAAGTTGGCCAGGATCTGCTCGGCCAGCCCTTCGACGCGCTCGATGAACATCGCCTGCCGCTGCCCGTTCGCGCCGACGACCTGGGTGTGGAACGTCATCGACAGCTCGACGATGGGGTGGAAGCCGGGATAGGAGCCGTAGCGCGGGAACAGCTCCTCCACGGGGATGCGCGAGTGCCCGGTGCCGAACGTGTGCACCACGCCGCCGCGCCCGATCGCCTCGGCGCAGAGCCGGCTCGCGGCGTCGATGGCGTCCGCCTGGGTGCGCTCGATCGCCGCCAACACCTCGACCGCGCGCGCGATCCATGTCATGGTTGCTCCCCTTCCGATACCGTGAGCGCCGCGCCGACCGCGCCCGCCTCGTCGCCCAGCCGCGCGGCACGCACGCGGACCGGACCGATGAACTCCGCGCGGCTCGCCAGCGCCGCCTCGATGTGCGGGCGGAGCACCGGCAGCGCGCCGGCCACGCCGCCGCCGACGATCAGCGCGCGGCAGGGCAGCAGCGCGGCCAGCGACGCGACGGTCTCGCCGATGGCCCGGCCGGCCAGCGCCAGGGCGGCGACCGCGGCCGGCTCACCCGCTGTCGCGTCGGCGGCGACCACATCCGGGGTACGCCCGCCGCCGGCCTGCCGGACGATGGCCGGACCGCTCGCGTACATCTCCAGGCACCCGCGGCCGCCGCAGCCGCAGCGCGGCCCGGACCGGTCGTAGACGGTGTGGCCGATCTCGCCGAGCCGGTCGTCCGGGCCGACCAGCAGGCGCCCGGCGGAGACCACGCCGCCGCCGACGCCGGTGCCCAGGGTGAGGAACAGCGCGTCCGTCTCGTCCCGCGCGGCGCCCAGCCGCAGCTCGGCGAGGCAGAACGCGCGCGCGTCGTTGAGCACCCGGACCGGCCGGCCGGTCCGCGCGGTGAGCGCGGCGCCGAGCGGGAAGCCGGACCAGGCGCCGGGCAGGTTCGGCAGGAAGCGGATCACGCCGGTGGCCCGGTCGACGTGGCCGGGCACGCCGAGCCCCACAGGACCGGCGCCGTGGGCGCGCGCGATGCCGGCGAGCGCGGCGACGATCGCGTCCCGGTCGCCGGGCGTGCGCACGGCGCCCCGGTCGGCGACCGCGTCGCCCGCGAGCACCACCCACTTGATGGCGGTGCCACCGAGGTCGATTCCTAAGGTGTCTATACAGCTAGACTATCTATACTGCTGGCCATGCCGTCAAGAGCCGTTGATTCGTCCAGGGCCGCGCTGCCCGCGTACCTCGTGATCGAGGAGGAACTGCGCCGGACCATCAGCGCGGCGCAGCCGGGCGACCCGCTGCCGTCCGACGCCGAGCTGTGCGAGCGGTTCGGGGTCAGCCGGATGACGGCGCGGCAGGCGGTGCAGCGGCTGGCCGCCGAGGGCCTGCTCTACCGGGTGTCCGGGCGCGGCACCTTCGTCGCGCAGCACCCCGTGCACCGCACGATCAACACCCTGATGTCCTTCACCGACGAGATGGCCCGGCGCGGCCTCACCGCCCGGTCGCGGGTCCTCGACTCGGGGGTCCGCGCGGCCGACGACGACGAGAGTCGCGCGCTGCGGCTCAGCGCCGGCGCGCCGGTCGCGACGCTGCGGCGACTGCGCCTCGCCGACGACGTGCCGATGGCGGTGGAGCGGGTCCGCTTGCCGGCCGTCTGCGCCAGCGTCCTGTCCGCGGACCTGGCGGCCGGCTCGCTCTTCGCCGCGCTCGAAGGGCTGGGTCGGGTGCCCACCCGGGCGATCGGCACGCTGACGGCGGCGGCCGCCGACCCCGCGGAGGCCAAGCTCCTCGACGTCGCGGTCGGCGCGCCGCTGCTGGTCGAGCTGCGCCTCATCCACGACCAGCACGACAAGCCGGTCGAGTACACCGAGTCGCGCTACGTCGGCGAGCGCTACCGCTTCGACATCGAACTCCTCCGTGCCCCATGATCAAGGCGTCCCTCACGTCGTCCTAACGACTTGAGGGACGCCTCGATCATGGGGAGGGCGGTGTGCGCCAGGCGAGTGCCGCGGCGGGGTTCGCGCGCATGATCTGGTCCACTGTCGACTGGCCGAGCCGGCGGGCGAGTCGGGGCAGGAACACCTCGCCGAGCACGGCCATGCCCGGCCCGCCACCATAGGCGCGCAGCGTGCTGCGCCGCCCCACGTCCGTGCCGAGCAGCAGGCGGTCGCCGTGCCCGGCGGCCACCACCCGCTCCACCAGGTCGAGCAGCGCGGACTCCGGCCGGTACTTCACCCGACCGACCGTGTCATAGAGCAACCAGGCACCGCGCCCGGCGAGGTCCGCGTGCAGCTCCGGGTCCGGATTCCGGTCCAGGTGCGCCAGGAGTACGCGGTCCGCCGCGACTCCGCCGGCCGACAGCCGGTCCAGGATCTCGTGCCCCGCCGTGCCGACCTCGCAGTGCACCGCGACCGGGGCGCCGGTGCGCCGGGCGGCCTCCGCACCCGCCTCGAGGCGGCGCCCTTCGGAGGCGCTGATCCGCTGGTACGACGCGCCCAGCTTGATGATCCCGGCCCGATGCGGCGTCGGCGCCGGCAGCGGACCCTGCCAGTCCCGCCCGTCCATGCCCCGCTCCAGGTCGGCGAGGAGTACCTCGAGCAGCGTCTCGACCGGCTCCCGGTGCGCCCAGTGCCCGGCCGGGTAATGCGCGTCGCGGTGGAAGCCGGTCGCGGCGACCACGTGCAGGCCGGTCCGCTCGCTGAGGGCGGCCAGCTTGGCGGGCGCGCGGCCCAGCCCGATCGGCGTCAGCTCCACCACCGTCGCGATGCCGGACCTGCGCACGTCCGCCGCCTCGGCGACCATCCGCTCCAGGTCGTCGAACTCGTCCCCCGGTAGCGCCGGCGTGCGCAGGAAGAGGTGCTCGTGTGCGTCCACCGCGCCGAGCTGATCGGCCGCGACCGCACCGCGCACCGTCTGTACCGGGCCCGTCATGGTGCGCACGCTAGCGCGCGACCCTCTCCATGATCAAGGCGTCCCTCACGTCGTCCTAACGACTTGAGGGACGCCTTGATCATGGGGTTTTGGTGAGGGTGGCCAGGTAGTACGGGGCGTCGGTGTTGTCGATGTCGGCCAGCCGCCAGTCCGTGCCGGAGACCAGCTCCGCCAGTTCGTCGGGGGAGCAGACCAGGTAGTCGAACCAGTCGGTGGCGAGTTCCCGGTAGCGCAGCCGCAGGCGTAGCTGGCCGCCGAGCCGCCCGCTCCGGCGGTTCCGCTCGTGGTAGGTGACCTGGACCGGGTCCGTCGTGCCGTAGGGGTCGGTGCCCTGGGCGATGACCTGCGCGCCGGGCGCGGCCATCGCGGCGAGCGCGGCCAGGAACGCCGGCGCCCGCTCCCGCCCCTCCAGCAGGCCGACGGCGTTACCCAGCAGCAGGAACGTGTCGTACCGGCGCCCGGCCGCGGCGTGCTGCGCCACGGTGGCGCGCACCAGGTCGCGCACGCCGCGCGCCCGGCACACCTCGATCGCGCCCGCCGAGATGTCCAGGCCGGTCACCGGCGCCCCGCGCGACTGCAGGGCGAGCGCCGTCCGGCCGGCGCCGACGCCGACGTCGAGCACGTGGCCGCGTACCCGGTCGAGCGCCCGCCGGTCGTAGGCCGGCCATTGGTCCGGCTCGTGGAAGTACGCCTCCGCGAGCAGGCCGTTGATCAAGCCGTCGTCGCGCTCGACGATCTCAATGACCGGCCGGGGGAGCCGGCCACCGGCCAAGGGACGGCGGCCGACGCCCCGCGCGACCGCCAGGGCGTCCTGGAGCATCTCGCCGAAGGCGTCACCGGTCCGAGGGGTCGTCACCAGATGATCCTGTCAGACCCTTCCTCATGATCAAGGCGTCCCTCACGTCGTTAGGACGACTTGAGGGACGCCTTGATCATGAGGAGAGGCGCAGTAGGGGAGGTTGTCGATGGGCTGGTCGTCGAAGTAGCGGATCAGCAGGTCGGCGAACTCGTCGGCGCGCTGCAGGGGTAGGAGGTGGTCGGCGTCCCGGATGGCGGTGAACCGGGCGTCGGGGCAGTCGTCCGCGGTGGCGCGGCACATGGCCGGGGTGGTGAGCGTGTCGTGCTCGCCGGTGACCACCAGCAACGGGCAGGTGGGTGGGGAACCGATGTCGCTGGCGGTGCAGGCGAGCACCCGTTCGGTGTTGACCGCGTACTTGTCGGCCTGGTCCGGGGTCAGGCTCCGCAGCTGGCGTTCGAGGAGCCGGGTGACGGGGAGTCGCCGGTGGATCGGCCCGGTGGGGTTGGCGCAGAGAAACAGCGCGATGGTGCTGCGGACGAACGCCTCGCGGTCGCCGGTGCGCAGCAGGTCGATGCTGGCGCGGGCGTGCGACCGGATCGCGTCCGGGATGCGCAGGGCGGTCCCGCACAGCAGTAGGCGGCGCACCAGGGCCGGATGGCGCTGGGCCAGCCGGTAGGCGATCGTGCCGCCGTAGGAGCCGCCCATGATGTTCAGCGGCGGGAGGCCGACCTCGGTGACCATGTGGTGGACGGCGTCGGCGAGAAACTCGATCCCGTAGCTGGCCGGAAGCGGATCGGCGCAGCCCGTGCCCGGCAGGTCGACGGTGAGGACCGTGGTCAGCGGCGCGAGCCGGGCCTCCTGCCGCGCCCAGGAGTGCCGGTCCTGGAAGGCGCCACCGAGTAGCAGCACGGGCGCCAGCGACGGCCGAGGGTGTTCGACGAGGCGGCACTGGTACTTGAATCCGTCGAAGCTGAGGATGAGGTCCCGTTCCACGACCAGCCAGAATACGGGCCTAGCGGATAAATCGCCTAAAACGCGCCGAGCTGGCCGCTGCCCCCACTGCGGGGCGGCGGCCAGCTGGCTCGTCGTCATGCGGCGTTGGTGCCACTCAGGAATGGGTGACGTTTAGCCGGTGGATAACCGTTTCGCCGTAGGCGTCCGGTTCGTCGCCCTGATCGGTGTTGCTCTGTGTATAACAGCCGGCCTTGAAATAGTTACCAGTCGTCTTGATCGCGGCGTCCACCTTTTCCGCGCCATTGTAGGAGACCGTGATCCGGCCGTTCTCCGCGACAATTTCCGCGTCGAATGGCGTACCCAGGACATAGGCCGGGTCGAGATCGCCGAGATTGTCGCCGTCGTGCTCGACGAAGAGGTGCTCGCCCTCCAGGCGGATCATCAGCACGTCGTCCTCGGCGTCGTGCACCTGGGCCACGACCACCTCGGGCTTGGCCTCCGGTAGGTGGGTGATCGCCGCGCGGAGGCTCATCGCGTGCGTGCCGGAGGTCGTCGACCAGGCCGCCTTCGCGGCGCCGCCGTCGGTCATCTCGCGCAGCTCAGACCGGGGATACTTGGATCCGCTGGTGGTCGCACCGTCCACAGTGGCACGGAACCGGACGCCGTCGGCCGTCTCGGTCAGCGCGAACTCCGGGCTGGTGTAGGTGGCCAACTCGGGCTGCTCGATCTCCGCGGGGCCGTCCGAGTCCTCGGCGGCGACCGGCAGGGTCAGCTTCCAGTTCGTCAGGTCGATGATGTTTCCGGGAACGGTGGCGGGGGGTGTGTCGGCATGTGCAATACCGGCCGTGGTGAGAACGGCCAGGCCGAACAATGCCGCGATCCATTTGCGCATGAGGTCCGACCTCAGTGCACTTATCCGGAATTGTCAAGGCTGGAAACTGTCCGCAATTAACGCGGCACTATTCGTATATGAATGCGGTGACCAGTGGGGCGGGAGTGCGCCGGATTCATTGTTTCGGCATCTCTGCGAATGCTGGGGTGCGTTTCCGGTCCTGTGCCCGACGGTGCCGGTTGCCCGACCTGCGAGTCACCCCCTTGAGTGACGCCCTGATCGCGGGTTGGATAGATAGATGAACAGTGATGCGGGAATGTCCCGGCGACGCCTGCTCCGGACCGGCGCCATGGCGTCGACCGGGGTCGCCGTGGGGACACCAAGCGCGGCCACCGCCGCCGCGGCGGCAGTGCCGCCGCCCGGCCAGAACCTCATCGACGTCACCTTGATCGTCAACGGCCGCCAGTCGCGGCTGCGGGTGGATCCCCGGGTGACCCTGCTGGACGCGCTGCGCGAGCGGCTCGGGCTGACCGGCACGAAGAAGGGGTGCGACCGCGGGCAGTGCGGTGCGTGCACGGTACACATCGAGGGTCGGCGGGTGCTGGCGTGCCTCACGCTGGCCGGCGCTGCGGACGGCGCGCGCGTCACCACCATCGAGGGCCTGGCGCGGGGCGAGGCCCTCCACCCGATGCAGCAGGCGTTCATCGACTGCGACGCGCTCCAGTGTGGATTCTGCACGCCCGGCCAGATCATGTCGGCGGTGGCGCTGGTGCAGGAGGGCGGCGCGCGGACCGACGAGGAGATCCGGGAGGGCATGTCGGGCAACCTCTGCCGCTGCGGCGCGTACGGCAACATCGTGGCCGCGGTGCGGACGGGCGGTGCCGGCTGATGCGCCCGTTCACCTTCGCCGCGCCGTCCAGCGTGGACGAGGCGCTGGCCCACACCGAGGCCGCCTACCTGGCCGGCGGCACCACGCTCGTCGACCTGATGAAGCTCGACGTCATGACGCCCGGCCGGGTCGTGGACATCAACCGGCTGCCGCTGCGCGGGATCCGCGTGGACCGCCACGGGCTGCGGATCGGCGCGCTGGAGCGGATGAGCGACGTGGCCGCGGATCCGCGCGTCCGCGCCGAGTACCCGATGGTCGCCGAGGCGCTGCTCGGTGCCTCGCCGCAACTGCGGAACATGGCCACGATCGGCGGCAACCTGTTGCAGCGCACCCGTTGCGGCTACTTCCGGGACACCGCCGTGCCGTGCAACAAGCGCGCGCCCGGCACCGGCTGCCCCGCCCGCGACGGGGAGAACCGGAGCCACGCGGTACTCGGCACCAGCGACTCCTGCGTCGCCACGCACGCCAGCGACCTCGCCGTCGCCCTGGTGGCCCTCGGCGCCACGCTGTCGCTGCGCGGGCGGGACGGCGGGCGTACCGTGCCGCTCGCCGACCTCTACCGGCTGCCCGGCGACACCCCGCACCTGGAGACCGAGCTGCGGCCCGGGGAGCTGATCTCGGCGGTGAGCGTGCCCCGGTCCGCGCTGAGTCGCCGCTCCACCTATGTGAAGCTGCGCGACCGCCGGTCGTACGGCTTCGCCCTGACCTCCGCCGCCGTCGCGGTGCACCTGGTCGGCGATCTCGTCCACGACGCGCGGGTGGCCGTCGGCGGCGTGGGCACGGTGCCGTGGCGGCTGCCTGCCGTGGCGGACGCGCTGCGGCACCGCCCGATGCGACTGGACGTGTTCGAGGCGGCGGCGCGGCGGGCCGCGGAGGGCGTACGACCGTTGGCGCACAACCGTTTCAAGGTCGCCCTGATGCAGCGGACCATCATCCGCGCCCTCCTCGACCTGGCCGGCCACGACGGCCTCGACCGGGCGGGCCACGATGGCTGAGTCACCGCTCGGAAAGTCGATCAGCCGGGTGGACGCCCGGCTCAAGGTCACCGGCGCGGCCCGGTACGCCGCGGACCACCCCGTCGACGGGCTCTGTCACGGCTATCTCGTGCTCAGCACGGTGGGGCGCGGCACCATCCGGTCGATGGACACGGGTGCCGCCGCGGCGGCGCCGGGCGTGCTGGCCGTCTACACGCCGGCCAACCCGCTCAAGCTGTACGTCGCGCCGGGCGCCGGGCAGAACTGGGTGCCGCTGCAGGACACCGAGGTGCGCCACTATGGACAGATCGTGGGCCTGGTGGTAGCCGAGACGTTCGAGCAGGCCCGCGACGCGGCCGCGCTGGTGCGCCTCCAGTACGACGCCCGGCCGCCGGACGCGTCCTTCGTGGACGGCATCCCGCACGCGGTGGTGCCGCCGCCCGGCTTCGGTGAACCGCCGGTGGTGGACCTGCTCGCCGACGGGGTGGCGTCGATCGACGACGCGCTGGCCGCCAGCGAGGTCACCATTACCGCCGGCTACCAGCAGCCGATCAAGCATCACAACGCGATGGAGCCGCACGCCGTGGTGGCGGTCTGGCGCGACGGGCGGCTCACCGCGTACAGCGGCACCCAGGCACCCACCGGGCACGCGCAGAGCATCGCCGCCGCCCTCGGTGTCGATGTGTCCACTGTGCACGTGATCAGCCCGCACGTGGGCGGCGGCTTCGGCAACAAGGCGACCACCTGGACCCACGACCTGGTCACCGCGGCCGCCGCGCGCGCCCTTGACCGGCCGGTCAAGACGGTGCTCACCCGGGAGCAGGCGTTCACCGTCACCGGGCACCGGTCAGCCGTGGCGCACACCGTCGCCCTCGGCGCCACCCGGGACGGCCGGCTGACCGCGCTCAAACACGACGCGTACTCCAGCCTCTCCGCCTCCGGCTGGTGGTACGAGCAGGCGACCGGCACCACGTCGCGCCTGCTCTACCGGACCGACAACCTCCACGTTGGACAGCGAATCGTCACGCTGGACGTGCCGCCGTCCACCGTGATGCGGGCGCCGGGTGAGGAGTCCGGCCTGTTCGCCCTGGAGAGCGCGATGGACGAGCTGGCCGCCGCGCTCCGGATCGACCCGGTCGCGCTGCGGCTGGCGAACTACGCCACTGTCTATCCTGGACGCGGCGTGCCGTGGTCGGGCAAGCACCTCGACGAGTGCTACGCGACGGGGATGGTGGCATCCGGCTGGGCCCGGCGCAAGCCGACACCGCGCGCGGTCGTCGACGGCGACTGGCTGGTCGGCATGGGCATGTCCACCGCCGTGTACCCGGCCGGCCGGCTGCCGACGACGGTGAAGGTGCGGCTGCGCGCCGACGGCGGGGCGTCGGTCGCGACGGCCACCGCCGACCTCGGCACCGGCATGTGGACGGTGCTGGCCATCCTGGGCGCCGACAGCCTGGGCCTGCCGCTCGACCGCATCGCCCCCGAGCTCGGCGACTCGACGCTGCCGAGCAACTTCGGCGCGTTCGGGTCGACCTCCACCGCCAGCACCGGCTCGGCGCTGCGCGCCGCCGCCGAGGCGGCCATCCGGGCGCTCGTCCAGTTGGCGGTCGCGCACCCGGGCTCGCCGTTCCACGGCCTGGACCCGGCGGAGGTCGAGTACCGGGACGGCCACCTGGTCGCGGGCGGGCGCCGGGTCGCGTTCGGTGACCTGCTGGAGGCGACCAGCACCGCCGCCGTCGAGGGCACCGGCGGCGACAGCGGCGGCGACGCCAGCCGGTACGCCTTCCACTCGTTCGGCGCGCACTTCTGCGAGGTACGGGTGAACCGGTGGACCGGTGAGCCGCGACTGTCCCGGATGACCACCGTGATCGACGCGGGGCGCATCGTCAACCAGAAGACGGCCCGCAGCCAGATCGTCGGCGGGGTCATCTTCGGGATCGGGCAGGCGCTGTCCGAGGGGGCGCGGGTCGAGCCGGCCACCGGCCGGATCGCCAACGCCAACCTGGGCGACTACCTGTTGCCGGTCAACGCCGACGTGCCGCCGATCGACGTGCACTTCGTCGAGCACCCGGACACCGTCTTCAACCCGCTCGGCGTGCGCGGCATCGGCGAGTTGGGCACCGCCGGCGCGGCCGCCGCGATCGCGAACGCCGTCTACAACGCCACCGGCCACCGCGTCCGCGACCTCCCCATCACCATCGACAAACTGACCTAACCCCCATGATCAAGGCGTCCCTCAAGTCGTTAGGACTACATGAGGGACGCCTTGATCATGGGTGGCGCCGATGATTATCAGCGCGGAGTGCCGTCTAACCGACCATGACAGAGCTCGCTCAGCCCGTGACCGCGTACCGCGCCGTCGCGCGCCCGGCCCGCCCGCTGCTCGTCGCCGGCGCCCTGGCCGGTCCCATCTACGTGGTCGTCGGCGCCGTGGAGGCGGCGGCCCGGGACGGCTTCGACATCACCCGGCACTCGCTCAGCCTGCTCGCCAACGGCGACGGTGGCTGGGTCCACTCCGCGATGATGGTGATCACCGGCCTGCTCACGGTCGCCGGGGCCGTGGGCCTGGCGCGGACGCCGGCGGCGCACCGCTCGCCGTGGGCGATCCGCGGCCTGTTCGTCTACGGCGCCGGCGTGGCCGCCGGGGGCCTGATGCGGGCCGACCCGATGGACGGCTTCCCGATCGGCACTCCGGACGGCCCGCCGGGGACGGTGACCTGGCACGGCATGGGGCACCTCGCGGCCGGCGGGATCGGCTTTCTCGGCCTGATCGTGGCGTGTCTGGTCCTGGCCCGCGCGTTCGGCCGCCGGCGGCAGCGCGGCTGGGCCGTCTTCTCGCTGGTGACCGGCGTCTACTACGTCGTCGCGTTCGCCGGCATCGCCACCGGCGCGGGCAACGGGGCCGTCATCGTCGCGTTCTGCGTCGCGGTAATGCTCGGCTGGACCTGGATCACCCTGCTGATGTACCGCGCCGCCCGCAGCCCCCCCCATTGAACCGGGCGCCCCTCATGTAGTAACAACGACTTGCGGCACGCCTTGATCATGGGGGGCGGATCAGCGAGCACGGTACCGGCGCCGCACGATGAGAAGGAGGCCAACCAGCAGCGCGACCACCGGCGAGTACGCCCACCACTGGGCCTGCCAGAACGCCGGCCCGATGCCGGGCCCGCCGAGCGTGCCCTCCTCGAGCAGGTCGCGCGCGTAGTTGGCGCAGCCGTTTCCGGCGACCGTGAGCGGCAGCGTCCGCGCGTCGGTCGCGGTGAGCGCGACGGTGTCGCACCTCAGGGCGTCGTAGGACCGCTGGACCTGCACGATGGGCTCGCCATCCCGCCAGGCGACGACCGTGGGAGTGCCGGGCCGGGCGCGCGCGGTCTCGTCCGAGATCGTGCCGGTGGCGACATCGACGCGCTGGACGTGCCAGGTCGGGTCGGCGCACTGGTCGCGGCCCTGCGCGCAGCCGTCGTCGGCGACGAGCAGGATCTGGTTGCCGTCGGGCGTCCACGCGGCCGGCCCGGCGAGCCGTTGCCGCGCGGTGAGGTTGACCATGCGCGGCGGGTCCGTGCCGCGCATGTCCAGGATGGTCAGTGCGCTGTTCTTGTCCGGGAACCAGGCGTGGATGGCGAGCCGGCCGCCGTCCGGGGAGAACGCCGCGCGCCACATCGCCGCGTCCGGCACCGTGGCGATCGTGCGCGCGGTGCCGGACGCGACGTCGACGAGGATGATCTCGTCGTCCGGGCCGTCGAGCTCCGCGCCGTCCGGGCCGTAGGAGGTGCCGCCGCCGTCGGGCATGATGATGCCCACCGCGGTGCGGCTGTCGGGCGCCCACACCGCCGGCACGTAGCCGGTGAGCGGGCGATCCAGCTCGCGCGTGTCGCCGGTGGTGAGGTCGCGCAGGTGCTGGCCGAGCAGCCAGCGGCCGTCGGGGGAGAGGACGCCGGGCTCCTCACCCGGCGACAGGTAATCCAGCCGGTAGCTGTCGTCCGCCCCGATCAGCACCAGCGCCGTCTCGAAGTTCAGGCTGTGGCCGGTCCCGAAGGCGAGCTTGACCGGGCCGTGCGCGTCGCCGTCGACCGTGCGCTGCCACAGGTGCGGCTCGGCCACCGTGGCGGGCAGCACCGCCGCGCCGGTGCCGGCGAAGCCCAGGTCGGACCGCGACCGGACCGGCGCCCAGGCCAGGGCCGCGACCAGCAGGAGACAGGCGAGCGCCGCGGCGGTGCGGCGCCGTCGCCGCCGGCGGCGCCCGTGCCGCCACAGCTCGTCCGGCGCGGGTACCGGTGGAGCCAGCTCCGCCGCGGCGATGAGCGCCTGCGCCAGCCGGGTGGTCATCGCGGTACCTCCTGCGGGTCGGCATGCTCCAGGTCGAGGATGTCGGCCGCGACCACGCGCAACCGGGCGAGTGCGTCGCGGACCTGGCTCTTGACGGTGCCGACGGCGATGCCGAGCACCGCCGCGGTCTGGGCCTCGCTGAGGTCTTCGAAGTAGCGCAGCACCAGCACCGCCCGTTGCCGCGGCGCCAGCCGGCCGAGCGCCGCGCGGACCGCGATCGCGGTGTCCAGCGGCGCGTGCGGCTCGAACCCGGCCGGCTCGGGCAACCGCTCGACCGGTACCGGTTCCCGCCGCCACCGCCGCCACCACGAGACGTGCTGGTGGTAAAGGACCCGCCGCGCGTACGCGTGCGGGTCGCCGCCGGCCAGCACCCGCTCCCACCGCGCGGCCACGGCGATGAGGGTCTGCTGGACCAGATCCTGAGCCAGGTGCGGGTCGCCGGTCAGCAGCAGCGCCGTGCGCGACAGCGCCGCGCCGCGCGCGTGCACGTAGTCGCGGAACGAGTCGGCGGCCGGAGGTATGGGGGGCACGCTACATACACGCGGGTGGGGTCGCCGGTGGAGGGGTGCCGGCGCCGCTTTTCGTGTTTGTGCAGATAGCGGCGCTGGGAGACTTCATCGAGGGCATTGACGAAGGGGTACGGCAACCGTACGCTTTTGCTCCCCACGTGCACCTGGAGACGGCTATGTTGAAGATTCCTCGAATTGTGCTCGCCGGACTCGGCGCGGCGGTTCTCCTCCTGCCCAGCGCGGCCGCGGCCGAGGTCACCGGTCAGGCCCGCCCGGCCGGCGATACCAGCGAGTTCCGCGGCGTCAACTGGGCGGACCCGCGCGACAACTACGCGAGCGACGAGGTGGTGCCGAGCGGGTTGTCGGTCACCGACGACTACCGCACGGTCTACCGCACCACCCAGCGGATGGTGAAGGGGTTCCGGCAGAACCTCGGCGCCAACACGCTGCGGCTACCGATCAATCCGTCGAGCGTGGGGACCCCGTGGTGGCGGTCCTACCGGGGCACGATCGACGCGGCCACGGACAGCGGCTTCAAGGTCATCGTCAGCTACTGGGAAGCCAACAGCGCCAAGGACGGGCGCGTCGACGACGCCGCCGCGTGGGAGGCGATGTGGAACACCGTGGTGCGCCAGTACGCCGACAACCCGCGGGTCTACTTCGAGCCGATGAACGAGCCGTTCGGGTACACATTGGACGAGTGGGTCACGGTCACGTCGCGGTGGCTGGCCCGGCACAAGAACATCCCGCGCAAGCGCGTGGTCATCAGCGGCACCGGCTACAACGACAACGTGACCGGCGTCGGCGCGGCCCCGGAACTGCGCGGCACGCTGCTGTCCCTGCACTTCTACGGGTTCTGGGCGAGCGACACCACGCAGGCGGCGTGGCTGGCCAACCTGATGCCCCGGATCGGTGACTACGCCAGCCGGACCATCATCGACGAGGCCGGCGCGCCGATGACGATCGGGCTCAACTACGGCGCGAGCGACGGCAACGTGTCCACCGCGTACTTCGCCGCGCTGACGAACACCGCGCGGGCCCTGAAGATGGGCCTGGTCTACTGGCCGGGCCTGCGGTTCAACGACTCGTACTCGATCGAGTCGCTCACCGCCGACGGGAAGCTGGTCGACAACAGCGCCACCGGCGTTGCCCGGCTGCGCTGGGGCTACGGCTTCGGCGACACCGAGCCGGTCAACGACCTGCCGCCCGCGCCGCCCGGCGAGCAGTTGCGCGGCGTGGGTTCGGGCCGCTGCGTCGACGTGCCCGGCTTCAGCACGACCAGCGGCACCCAGCTCGACCTCTGGGACTGCAACGGCGGCGGCAACCAGTCCTGGGATCTGACCGCGAGCAAGGAGCTGCGCATCTACGGCACGAAGTGCATGACGGTGGGCGGCACCGGCACCACGGCGGGCGACCCCGTGATCATCTCGGACTGCACCGGCGCCGCGGCGCAGCAGTGGAACCACACCGCCGACCAGGCGCTGACCAGCGTCGCCAACCCGCAGCTCTGCCTGAACGCCGCCGGCACCGGCAACGGCACGCCGATCACCGTCGCGACCTGCGACGCCAGCGCCAACCAGGCCTGGACCCGCAGCTGACCCCGCACTCCCCATGATCAGGGCGTCCCTCTAGTCGTTAGAACGACGTGAGGGACGCCCTGATCATGGGCGGTCTAGCGCACTCGCTCGACGGCCTTGCCGAGCAGCGCCTTGGTCAACGCGCGGTCACCGCCCTGGCCGATGTCCGCCGAGACGATGATCACCAAATCGCCGACCCGGGCGAGGCCGAACCACAGGGCCGGGCTGCCGGGCTTGTCGCCGCTGCCTGGCCCGGCGTAGATCAGCAGGCTCTCGTCGCCGGCGATGTTCTCCTCCACGATCTCGATGTGCCACGGCGGACCCTCGCCCTGATTGAAGGTGGCGCAGCGGGCCGCCCGGGCCCGGAACTCGTCGAGGTACGCCTCGGCCGAACCCGCCCGGTAGCGGGTCAGGTGCTCGCTGGCGTGTGCCTTCCCATGACCGTCGAACAACCGGTACCGGCCGGCCACCCGGTCCGCGTTACTCGGATAGTCCGCCAGCTCGCACAGCGGCAGCACCGCCGGGTACCCGCCGCCGTCAGGCTGGTAGTAACCGGGGTCGTCCCTCCTCATGCCGTAGCAGCGGCCGACGTCGCTCGCCTGCAACATCATCGAGCCGGGCAGCGCCATGCCGCCGGAGCCCCGCCCGCGGTACGGGAAGAACTCGACCTTGTCGCAACCGGGCGGCATGGCCACCGGGGAGCCGACCGGCGAGGCGTTGAGCTCGGTGCTCGGCGAGGGAGGGGCGGTGGCGGACGGGGTCGTCCCCGGCGGGACCGGCGGCGTGGCGGGCGGGCCGGCGAGCAGTTGGCGGGCGCCGACGGACCCCCCGCCCACCAGGACCGCGACCGCCAGCAGGCCGGCGACCGCCTGCCGCCGGCGGCGCTGGTCGCCGCGCCGGCGCAGCCCGTCGGGCGCCGGCAGGCCGGTGCGGTCCGCGTCGGCCCGCAGAGCCGAGAACATCCGGTCGAGGTCAGCCGACATCGTTCGCCTCCGGGATCAGATCCTCCAGTACGGACGCCAGCTCAGCCCGCCCGCGGGAGAGCCAGGACTTCACGGTCCCGGTGGCCGCGCCGGTCTCCGCGGCGATCTCGGCCACCGACAGGTCGTAGAGGTAGTACAGCGCGACCGCCCGCCGGTGGGCCGCGGGCAACCGCCGGAGCGCGGCCGTGAGTAACACGGTGTCCTCGCTCGGCGCGGGCACGTCGTCGGGCGGGCCGGCGCGGCGCAGGGCAGAGCGCCGGCTGCGCAGCCGCCGCCAGCTGTCGTGGGCGAGGCGGGTGAGCACCAGGCGTACCCAGGACTCGGTGTGGTCGTATGTGGCCAAACGGCGCCACCGCTGCCAGGCTCGGACATAAGCCTCCTGCACCAGATCCTGCGCATCGCCCAGGTCGCCGGTCAGGGCGTACCCGTAGCGCAGCATCCGGGCGGAGGTCGCCCGGTAGAAGTCGTCGAAGCCGTCCGCGTCGCGCATCTGCCCTCCCCGTATGTACATCAGACACGGGCGACGCCAGCGACCGGTTGCAGCATGCCGCGAGGGCTGGGGTCTGATCCTTGATAACTGGCGCCCCAATTGGCGTAAAAACGACTTGCGGCACGCCTTGATCATGGATCGATGGAAGGCGCCGTCAGTCCAGGAACTCGAGGACCGCGCCGACGAGCTCCTGGGGGCGTTCGAAGACCACGAGGTGACCGCTGTCGATCTCGGCGTACGTGCTGCCCGGGATCGCCTCGTGCACCTGGTGGGCGCGTTCGACCGGGACGACCTGGTCGCGGGTGAGGCCGACGACCAGCGTGGGTGCGGTGATCTTCGGCAGCAGGTCGCGGACGTCGGCGACCCGGTCGAGCTCCATGTGCTGGCGCATGCCCGGCCGGATCGGCGGGGCGCCGTCGAGCAGCCCCGCCACACCGTCGTCGCCGATGGCGCTCAGGAACGGGGCGCTGAAACAGCTCAGCTGCAGGAAGCGGTTGAACAGGTCGTGGTCCGTGCGCTCCAGGCGCAGCCACAGGTCCATGGCGAGCTCGTGACGGGCGTCCGGGCCGGTCCAGCCGGCGACCAGGATCAGCCGTCGGACCAGATCCGGATGGTTCGCGGCGGCCGCCGCCGCGACCAGCGCGCCGAGCGAGTATCCCAGCAGGTCGACCGGCCCGTCGACAGCGTCGCTCGCGGCGGCCGCCACCTGATCAGCCAGCAGATCGAGGGTGAGCGGCCCGTCGGGGCCGGTGGTCTCGCCGCTGCCGGCGTAGTCGGGCAGCACGACCGTGCGGCTGCCGGAGAACGCGTCGACGAGGTGCCCGAAGTTGGTGCGCGCGTCCAGGCCGGTGCCGGCCACCAGCACCAGGCCGGGGCCGCTGCCCTCGGCGCTGTACTGCACGGTCGTCCCGGTGGCGGTGGTCGTCGGCATGCGTCCTCCTGTTGCTTAGAAGACAGCAGCATTGCGTACGTTAAAGATAGTGTCAAGGATACCTGCGAGATCGCGCCAACTGGGGCCAAGCGGGCACTCAGCCGGCGGCCGTGCCGGAGGGCGTCCACACTCTCGACCATGGGCGAACTCACTCGTCGCGACCTGCTCCGCGGGTCGGCCGCCGCGGCCGGTGCCGTCTGGCTCCCCGTCGGCGTCCGGACCGAGGACCCGCCGCCCGGCTTCCCCGGCGACATCGAGGTCCATCGCGAGGTGTACGAGAACTGGGCTGGCGAGATCCGCGTCGCCGGCCTCTGGACGTGCGTCCCGCGCACCGCGGCCGACGTCGTGGCCGCCGTCAACTGGGCGCACGCGCACGGCTGGAAGGTGCGGCCCAGCGGCTACCGGCACGGGTGGGCGCCGCTCACCGTCACCGGCGCTACGGACCCGGCCGACTCGGTGCTGCTCGTCGACACCACCCGCCACCTCACCGCCATGCGGATCGAGGGCCAGCCGTACGCGTCGAGGCCGGCGCGTCGATGGACGCGCTCCTGGCGTTTCTGGAGAGCGACGACCTCGGCGTGACCAACACGCCGGCGCCGGGCGACCTGAGCGTCGGCGGTGTGCTCGCCATCAACGGCCACGGTACCGCCGTGCCGGCCGCCGGCGAGACGCGCATGCCCGGCCATACGTACGGCACGCTGAGCAACCTGATCCTCGCGCTCACCGCCGTGGTGTGGGATCAGGGCGCCGGCCGGTACGCGTTGCGCACGTTCAGCCGGTCCAATCCGGACTGTGCGGCGCTGCTCACTCACGTGGGGCGGGCGTTCGTGACCGAGGCGACGCTACGCGTGGGCGCGGACCACAACCTGCGCTGCGTGTCCCATGTGGACATCCCGGTGACCGAGCTCTTCGCGCCACCCGGTGCGGCCGGCCGCACGTTCGCCCGCCTCGTCGACCAGGCCGGGCGGGTGGAGGCGATCTGGTTCACCAATACCACGAACCCGTGGGTCAAGGTGTGGAGCACCAGTCCACAACGGCCACTGACGTCCCGCCCGGTGGTCACCCCGTACAACTATCCCTTCTCCGACAACGTCCCCGAGGCCGTGTCCGACCTCGCCGAGCGGCTGCTCGCGGGGGAGTGGGAGCTGACGCCCACGTTCGGGCAGTTGCAGTACACGACCGCGACCGCCGGGCTCACCGCCACCAACTCGACCGACCTGTGGGGACGGTCGAAGAACCTGATGCTGTACGTGAAGCCGACCACGCTGCGGGAGACCGCCAACGGGTACGCGGTGCACACCAGCCGCGCCGCCATCCAGCGGGTGGTGAGCGAGTTCGCCGGGTACTACGAACGGCAGCTGGCCGCCTATCAGGCGCGCGGGCTCTACCCCGTCACCGGCCAGGTGGAGATCCGGGTCGGCGGCGTGGACCGGGCCGCCGACTGCGGCGTACCCCTGGCGGAGCCACCGGCACTGTCCGCGGCCCGGCCGCGGGCCGATCACCCGGAGTGGGACGCGGTCGTCTGGTTCGACGTCCTGACCTTCCCGACGGCGCCCGGCGCGCACGCCTTCTACCGCGAGATGGAGCAGTTCTTCTTCGCGAACTACCGCGGGTACGCCGCGGTGCGGGCCGAGTGGTCGAAGGGCTGGGGGTATACGGCGGAGGCGGCGTGGGCGGACGCCCTGTTCGTCACCCGTACGGTGCCCGACTCCTACCGTGAGGGTCCGGATCCGACGTGGGACGGCGCGGTGGCGGCGCTGAACGCGTGGGACCCGCATCGCGTGTTCACCAACCCGTTCCTCGACCGCCTGCTGGCCTGAGCCCTCGTCAGCGGAACGCGGTGACCAGACCAGCGACCACGAGCAGGCCGAGGAAGGCGATCAGGAAGGCGATCGCGATCTGGTGTCCGCTGTGCTCGGCGGCCGGGGCGGGCGGCTCCGGCGGCAGGTCGTCGGTGATCCGTGCGAGATCGCCCTGGGTGCGTGCGGCCAGCGTGCGGTCGACCCGCTCCGTGTACTCGTCGAGGGTCAGGCGGCCGGCGGCCGTGTGGCGCTCCAGGACCAGGACCACTCGTTGGCGCTCCTCATCCGACACGCGCAAGTCCATGGCGCCCAGCTTAAGCCGCGGGGCAGCGCGCCGGGGTGTGCGACCGCTATGGTGCAGCATGTCTAACTCACCGGCGGGCGACGGCCTGCTGATCATCGAGCGGATTCTGCGTGATCGCGCCGGGATCTGGGAGCAGATCGTCGAGCAGCGCGGCCTGCGCACGCTCATCATGCAGATGCTGTCCAGCTCGGCGATCAGCCTCGCGTTGTACGGCACCGTGCTGGGCGCCTCGTACGGCTGGGCGCAGGCACTGTCCTCGTTGATCAAGCTGCCGTTGCTCTTCCTGGCGACGCTGGCGATCTGCCTGCCCACGCTGTACCTGTTCAATCTGGTGTTCGGGGCCCGGCTGTCGATGGTGCAAGCGGTCGCACTGATCCTGGTGTCGATCACGGTGACCGCGGTGCTGACGTTGGCGTTCGCGCCGATCAGCCTGTTCTTCCTGGTCACCGCGCAGAGTTACGCGTTCTTCAAGCTGCTCAACGTGGCGATCCTGATGCTCACCGCGATCGTCGGACTGCGGTTCCTGCTGGACGGCATGCGGGCGCTGAACGCGCAGCCCGCCGCCGCGGCGATCTCGTCGAACGGCGCGTCGGCGGCGCGGCTCGCGCCGGCCCCGCCGGCGCCGGGGCAGGGAGAATCGGGTGCGGTCGCGGTGCTCGCGCCGCCGGTGCTGGCCCCGCCCGGGCACGCCTCGCCGGTCCCGCAGCGGCCGGCGAGCATGGGCCTGGTCTACATCTGGATCGTGCTGTTCGGGTTCGTCGGCACGCAACTGGCCTGGACGTTGCGGCCGTTTTTCGGCAGCCCGGGTGCGCCGTTCGCGGTGTTCCGGCAGGTCGAGGGCACGTTCTACGGCGACATCCTGGACACCATCGGCCGCCTGCTGAGCTAGGCGACCAGGCGCACCCCGCCCCATGATCAAGGCGTCCCTCAAGTAGTTCTAACTACTTGAGGGACGCCTTGATCATGGGGCGGTGGCCGGCCTTGTCGAGATCTATCGATGCGTGAAACAATGTGACGCACTCTCGACGGTGGCCGGGTAGGCGAACCGAGGCACGGACGCTTTCCACCGCGGAGCTGTCCCGCCCGCCTGCCCGTCAAGGATGTGCACCGATGCGAAGTTCTCGCCGTGTGGCACTGCTGTGCGCGCCGCTCGTCGCGGCGGCCATTCTGCAGGTGCCAAGCCCTGCCCACGCGATCGTCGCCTTCACCACCACCGCGGTCAACTCCAACGGTGGTAACTGCGCGGCCGTGCCGAACGGCTCGTCGACCAACGGCACCCAGCTGGTGCAGAACGCCTGTGGCGCCGGCACCAGCCAGAACCTCACCTTCACGCCGGTCGCGGGGACGACCGACCGGTACACGATCGGCACGCTCGCCGCTGGCATGTGCGTCGACGTCTTCGGGGCCTCGACGGCCGACAACGCCACCATCATCCAGTGGAGCTGCCATGGCGGCACCAACCAGCAGTGGCGGCTGAGCGCCGTGACCGTCAGCGGCACCGACAAGACCTTCACGATCGTCTCGGTCAGCTCGGGCAAGTGCGTCGTGCCCAGCGGCGGCTCGGCGGCCGGCAACACCGGCCTGGTTCAGCTGCCGTGCGGCACGGCGACCAGCCGCGTGTGGCGACTGCCGAACTACACGGCCGGCGGCACGCCGACACCCAACACGTTCACCAACCCGCTGAAGGCGCAGGGGCCCGACCCGTGGTTGACGCACTACAACGGCTTCTACTACCTGGCGACCACCACGTGGAACCGCACGATCACCATGCGGAAGGCGACC
Source organism: Actinomycetes bacterium KLBMP 9797 (assembly GCA_037414955.1). Lineage (GTDB taxonomy): Bacteria > Actinomycetota > Actinomycetes > Mycobacteriales > Micromonosporaceae > Phytohabitans. The sequence continues at coordinate 39,590 of JBBEWH010000154.1, read as the reverse complement.
ACCTTGCGTGGCCTGGCCACCGCGCCCGACCAGGTGATCTTCAACCTGACCAACCCGAACGGCGCGGGCACCATGTGGGCGCCGGAGTTCCACCTGCTCAACGGGCCGAACGGCCAACGGTGGTACTTCTACTACACCGCCGGGCGGGAGCCGTTCAACTTGAACACCCAACGCATCCACGTGCTGGAGAGCGCCGGGCTGGACCCGATGGGCCCGTACACGTTCAAGGCCGACCTGCTGGATCCGGTGTCGGACAACACGTGGGAGCTGGATCCGGGGATCCTGCAGTTGAACGGCAACCTGTACCTGTTGGGGACGTTCTACAATGGATCGCAGCCGATGTTCATCCGGCCGTTGTCGAACCCGTGGACGGCCAGTGGCACCCGGCGGATCCTGACCACGCCGACGTTGAGTTGGGAGACGGTGGGTGGTGCGGTGGCCGAGGGTGGCGAGGTGTTGCAGCGTAACGGGCGCACGTTCATCGTCTACTCGGCCAGTCACTGCTCCACACCGGACTACAAGCTGGGCATGCTGGAGTACGTCAGTGGTGATCCGTTGAACTCGTCGTCGTGGCGGAAGTTCCCGCAGCCGGTGTTCCAGCGCAACAACGCGGCGGGTGTGTACGGGCCGGGGCACAACGGGTTCTTCAAGTCGCCGGACGGCACCGAGGACTGGATCGTCTACCACGCGAACAGCTCCGCCAATGGTGGTTGTGACATGAACCGGTCGACGCGGGCGCAGAAGTTCACCTGGAACGCCGACGGCACACCGAACTTCGGCACGCCGGTGGCGCTCGGCACGACGCTGACCGCACCGTCCGGCGAGCCGGCCAGCTAGCACCCATGATCAAGGCGTCCCTTACGTCGTCCTAACGACGTGAGGGACGCCTTGATCATGGGGGAGGGGCGCGCGAGAATGAGAGCGAATGCCCAGAAATCCGGGCAAAGTCTCCTGAACAGGAGGACCTACCCATGTACCGGACAGCAAGGAGGGTATCTCCGCTCCGTGGGGTGATCGTCGCGCTCGCGGCGCTCGCGCTGGTCGTCACCGGGGCCGAGCCGGTCACCGCCGGATCGACCCGAGTCATCGTCCTACCCGGCGCCACCTCCGCCGAGGGCATCGCCGCCGGCGAGGGTGCCACCTTCTACGCCGGTGACCTCTTCGGCGGCGACATCTTCCGCGGGGACGTCAAGCGCGGGACCGCCAAGCGGTACATCGACGTGCCGGCCGGCCGGATGGCCGTCGGCATGGCCTTCCACGACGACCGGGATCTGCTCTTCGTCGCCGGTGGCTTCACCGGTCAGGGCTATGTGTACAACACCCGGAACCGGGAGACCGTGGCCACCTACCAGTTCGCGCGGCCGAACGTCGGGCTGATCAACGACGTGACGGTCACCAAGCAGGGGGCGTGGTTCACCGACTCGTTCCGGGCCCAGCTCTATCTCGTGCCGTTCCACAAGGGACAGCCCGCGACGTCGTTCGGTATCCTGCGGCTGAGCGGGCCGGCGGCGGACACCAGCGGGCAGTTCAACCTGAACGGCATCCGGGCCGTGCGGGACGGCAAGACCCTCATCCTGGCGCACTCCGCCAAGGGCCTGCTGCACACCGTCGACGCCGCCACCGGCGCCAGCGCGACCATCGCCGGCGTCAGCGTGCCCACCGCCGACGGCCTGGAGTACCGGGACGGCCGGCTCTGGGTGGTGCAGAACACCAACCGGGTGACGCGGGTCCGGCTCAGCGAGGACCTGCGGTCCGGCACCGTCGACAAGGTCATCACCAACGCGAAGTTCCAGGTGCCGGCCACCGCCGCCCTGTTCGGCGGCCGGCTCGCCGTGGTGAACGCCAAGTTCGACACCGGCATCCCGCCCACCGCGGACAGGTACGAGGTGGTGATCGTCAAGCGCTAGCATGCATGGGTGCGTCCACTCACCAGCCGTGACCTTCGCGGTGTCTGGGGCACGCTGCTGCTGCCGCTACGCGACGACGACAGCATCGACGCCGGGCGGCTGGCCGACCAGCTGGACCGGCTCACGGCGGCCGGGCTGAACGGCATCTACGCGCACGGCACGGCCGGGGAGTTCAACACCCTCGACGGCGACGAGTACGACCGGATCAACGAACTGCTCGCGGCCGCGTGCACGACCGGCGGGGTGCCGTTCCAGATCGGCGCGAGCCATCCGAGCGCGCAGGCGACCCTCGACCGGGTGCGCCGCGCCAAGCCCCTGGCGCCCGGCGCGTTCCAGGTGATCCTGCCCGACTGGCTGCGGCTGCACGACGACGAGGCGGTCGCCTTCCTGACCCGGGTGGCCGAAGCGGCAGACCCGATACCGCTGGTGCTCTACAACCCGCCGCACGCCAAGACCCCCGCACCGCCCGCGCTGCTGCGCCGCCTCACGGCCGCGGTGCCCGCGCTGATCGGCACGAAGACGGCCGGCGGCGACCGCGCATGGTTCGAGGCGATGCGGGCCGCCGCCCCGGACCGCGCGATCTTCGTGCCCGGCCACACCCTCGCCTCCGGGCTCGCGCTCGGCGCGCACGGCAGTTACTCCAATGTGGCCGCTCTGTCGCCGGCCGGCGCCGTTCGCTGGTACGAGACGATGGTGCGGGACCCGGCCGCCGGCGTGGACATCGAGCGGCGTATCCACGCGTTCTTCGCCGCACACGTCGCGCCGCTGCAGGCGGATGGGTTGTCCAATCCGGCGCTGGACCGGTTCCTCGCCGCCGTCGGCGGTTGGGCGGATGTCGGCACCCGCCCGCGCTGGCCGCTGCGCGGCGCTCCGGACCACGCCGTCGCGGCCGCCCGCCGCGCCGCCCGCGCACTCATCCCGGAGCTGTTCCCGCACCCATGAGCAGCCGAGTCCGCAATGGATCGTCCTCGTTTTCGGGCTGCGCGCTTAGTTCGGTGCGAGCGGTGGGTGGGCGTTGGCGAGAAGTCGCTGGAAGTGGGCGGGGAACCACTGACCGCGCTCCGGCGCACCGGCCAGCGCGCCGGAGTCGTGGTGGAAGCCGGAGGCGTTGCCGCCGTACTCCGGATCGCACAGCCACCGCAGGCTCCGGTCCCGCCAGGGCTCGTCGGCGCCGTCCGACTCGCCCGGCGGCTTGACCCAGGCGTACGCGTCGACGCCGTCCACCGGGGCCGCCCGTGGGCGTTCGCCGATCCCGGCATCGCGCTCGTTGCACCAGTTGATTTTGTGGAACCGGCGGTCGACGCGCGACTCGTCGATCCGCTGGTTGAGATCGGGCGCCGTGCTCGCCTCGGTCGGCCGGTCCGGACCGCCCCAGCCGTTGCGGGAGGTGTCGATCAGCACGCCGATGCCGGCGGGGAAGCGCAACGAGATCAGCTCGTCGCGGAGCGCGCGGGCGAAGGACAGCTCGTCGGTGTAGCGGTTCCAGTCGATCCACCTGCTCTGCCGCGTCGCGTCGTCGACCACGATGAACGGCTCCCGTAACGCCGCATAGCCCGCGACGTTGATGGCGATGCCGTCGATGCCCGCCAGCCCCGCGTCGGTGGCGCCCACCACGTCCGCGAGCAGTCGCGCCGCCGGATAGAAGTTGTCGTCCCAGCCGAGCAGGCCGTGGTTCGACATGTCCACATAGGTGTAGACGTGCGGGATGGCGTGCAGCCGCGCCACCGCGTACCGGATGCCGCGCACGTAGTTGCCGTTCGCCCGCATCGTCTCGCACGTCGGGGTGGCGAACTGCCGGCTGCCCGTGTTGGCGATGAGGCCCGGCAGCGCGCCGGGCTCGATCACCGTGATGACGCGGAGCCCCGCGTACGCCGGGTCGCTCAGGATCTCCGCGATGGGGTCGATGTACTCCCGCTCGTAGCGGTCGATCTCGTGGGCGGCCAGGTCGCCGTCGAAGACGAGCAGCGGACAGCTCCGGCCGGGCAGGTTGTAGGTCACGAACTGGATGTACCCGGCGCCTTGCGCGAGCGCGGCGTCCAGGTGATCGCGTACGCCCATCCGGCCGGGCGCGCCCTCGATCGCGGCGATGCGGTCGAGCCAGACGGCGGTCGGGTTGTTCGACACCAGGGAACCGCCCGCCTCGGCGTCCGCGTGCGCCCGCCACTCCGGGTTGACGTAGCCCCGCACCCCCGCGTACGGGTTGTCGACGTGCGTCGCGGGTGGCGTGGCGTCGGTCATTCCCATGCTGAACGCCAACGCCGCTGACGCCGCCATCGCGACAAGCCCACGGGTGCCCATCGATACCCCCTTGGGTGGCGATGTATTACTTCGACGTTAGTCGATTTGTTGCGCCGGGTCGAGGGCCCAGAACGCCGTGGGAAGAAGCTCGAGGGCGGACGCGGACCGTTCGAGCCGGTCGGCGATGGGGAGCAGCGCGATGCAGGCCGGGTCGCCGGCCTCGGCCATCTGCCGGATGGCGATGCCCTGCAACCGGGCCCGCTGTTGGACCACGGGGCCAAACGCGCGCCGATCCCCGTCGTACCCATAGGCGTCAAGGAACAGGTGGAGTCGCCGGGACCGGTCCGCGAGGTCGTGGTCGCGCAACGGCGCGTCTTCCTCGTCCGGCGCGGTGAGCGGGACCCACAGCAGCGCCGAGAACGCCAGGTCGAACTCCCGCGACGTCGGACCCGCGGCGTCCCAGTCGAAGAAGCCGACCAGCCGGTCGCCGTCCACCGCCGCGTTGTAGGGCGCCGCGTCCTGGTGGCCAACGATCAAACCCGGTCGCATCGCCCGACCGATGAACCATTGCTCATCCGCCGGTGGCCGGAAGTCGGCCGTCGCGTCGTGGACGCGTCGTATCCACCGGCCCACCTGGATCAACATCGAGTCGGTGTACGCCCATGCCGGCCAGCGACTCCGGGCACCGACCGTCTCGCCGGGCAGGTACGAGAGCAGCTGCCGGCCCTGGTCGTCGATGCCGAGCGCCCGGGGAGCGGCATCGAAGCCGGCATCCTCCAGGTGCCGCAACAAGGCGTGCACCGTCGGCGTCGACGGCGACGCCTGCTTGCGCACCACGTCACCGGTCAATACCGCGCCGACCGTGTTCCCACCCGGCAGCGTCACCTCAGCCATCCCCCCGTTGTACGCGCCACACCCTCACACCGACACCGAATTACCCGGCGCCAAAGCCGATCTAGCCGGTCTGGCGCGGCACTAGGCGGTGAAGAGGTCGGTCTGCTCGGCGGCCGTCAGATCGGTGGTCGTGTGTGCGGGCGCCGGCCGGTCGGTGGCCGGCAGCCGGCTGTAGCGGTGGTCCTTGTCTGCCACGCCGCGGCGCGAGGCCACCTCGCAGGTCACCATCCAGACGGGCGGCGGCGGCGCCGCGAACGGCCCAGCGCCCCACCGGACCCAGATCGCGACCCGGCCGGCGTCGGCTTCCGCCGTCAGTTTGTCGACAGTGCGCTGGCGGTTGGTGCGGTCCACCTCGATGGCGAGCGGCGCGCCCGCGGGCCGGGCACAGCCGACGTCGATCCACGAGTGCCGGTGCGCGAGCGGCGGCGGCAGTGGCATGACACTGGGCGCCCGGCGGTAGGCGCGCCAGCCCTGGCTCTCCGCCCACGCCACCACCGAATCCACGAGCAAGGTGGTGACCTCGTCCGCGCTCCGGTCGACGAACGTCACCGTGGCGAGCCAGTCCGCGAGTGCGGCGGCCACCCGCTCGCCGTCTGCCACACGGTCCACAAATGCACGCTAGCGCACCCGAGGCCCTGACACCGCACCTCCGGGCCCGGCGGTGCGGTGTCCGTGTGGTGCCGCCGCGCCTCCGCCCTGCGGCGCGCCCCCGGCGCCCTGCCGATCATCGTGGTTGTTCGCCGATCGAGGGCTTGTCGTCGCGGTTTGGAGATCAAGTCGCGACGATACGTCCTCGATCGGCGCACGAGAGCGACGTTAAGTCCTTGATCGGTGTGGGAGGGCGACGGTGAGGCCTGAGACGAAGCTCGTCCCAGCGAGCGCCAGGTGAGTGTTGTTGATCGTTGTCCCGAAAACCACGGGAGGCACGGTGTGTCGGGTGGGTTTTGGGACAACGTTCAAGGCGCGTCCTCGGGGGCGGCGGTGCTGCGAGTACTTTCGCGAAGGGTTTGCTTCAAGCTGCGACTGGCGAGGTGGACGTGTTCGGCCACGACTTCTGCCTGCTCGACGACGCCGGTCGGATCCGGGTCGACTACCAGTTCGCCATGGGGTGGCCGTTGGTCTGACATCCTCTGGGGGTGGAGTTCCGCATCCTGGGGCCGTTAGAGGTGATCGCGGACGGGGGCCCGGTGGCGTTGGGTGGGCGCCGGCGGCGCACGTTGCTCGCCGTCCTGCTGGCCCACCCCGGCCAGGTCATCGCGCTGGAGTACCTGATCGACGCGGTCTGGGACGAACAGCCGCCGGCGACCGCGCGGCGCCAGGTGCAGAACGACGTATCGGCCCTGCGCCGGCTGCTCGGCGACGGCGCGGCGGGCCGGGCCAACACGATCGTCGCCGAGGGCCGTGGCTACCGGGCCGTGCCGCGGCCCGGCGAGCTGGACTCGCAGGTCTTCGCGGACGAGGTCGCCCGGGCCCTGGCGCTGGCGGACGCCGGCCAGCTCGCCGAGGCGGTCGCCGGGCTGCGGTCCGCGCTGGGGCGGTGGCACGGGCCGGCGCTGATGGGCCTGGACGGCCGGGTCGTGGAGGCGGCGGCCGCGCGGCTGGAGGAGCAGCGGCTGACCGCGATCGAGCACCGCTTCGACCTGGAGCTGCGGCTCGGCCGCGACGCCGAGGTGGTGGGTGACCTCGCCGAGCTGGTGGCGGCGAACCCGCTCCGGGAACGCCTCGTCGAGCAGCTGATGCTCGCCCTGCACCGCGCCGGCCGCCAGGCCGACGCGGTGCAGGTGTACCACCGGCTGCGTCACCAACTCGCCGACGAGCTCGGACTCGACCCGGGCCCGACCTTGCGGCAGCAGTACGCCGCGATCCTCGCCAACGAAGCCACCGAAACCACCGCAGCTACCGCAGCAAACGCAGCCACCGCAGTCACCGCAGCCAACGATCCCGCCGCGGACGCGGCCCGCGACGCGGCGGCGGTCAGCCCAGCGCCATCGGGGTCCGCCGCGCCGCCGACGCCCCGGCAGCTGCCGGCCGACGTGGCGGGCTTCACTGGCCGGCGCGAGCACCTCAAGCGCCTCGACGAACTGCTGCCCGAATACGCCAGCCGGGACACCGCGGTCGTGATCTCGACGATCACCGGCATGGCCGGCATCGGCAAGACTGCCCTGGCCGTGCACTGGGCCCACCGGGTGTCCGAGCGGTACCCGGACGGCCAGCTCTACCTGGACCTGCGCGGCCAGGCGCAGGGCGAACCGGTCCGGCCGATCGACGCGCTCGCGCAGTTCCTGCGCAGCCTCGGCGTGCCGGCTGGCGAGATCCCGGCGGAGGAGAGCGCCGCGGCCGCCCGGTACCGCTCGTTGCTGGCCGACCGCCGGGTGCTGGTACTGCTGGACAACGCGGCCGATCCGGCGCAGGTCCGCTCGCTGCTGCCGGCCAGCCCGGGCTGCCTGGTGCTGGTCACCAGCCGGCACCGGCTCTCCGGCCTGGTGGCCCGCGAGGGTGCCCGCCGGCTGGGCCTCGACGTGCTCGGCGCCGACGAGGCGCAGCTGCTGCTGGAGCGGATCCTCGGCGGCGAGCGGGTGGCGCCCGAGCCGGACGCCGCCGCCGAGCTGGCCCAGGCGTGCTCCTACCTGCCGCTCGCGCTCCGCATCGCCGCGGCCACCCTGCTCGACCACCCGGGGCGCCGCATCGCCGACCTCGTGGCCGAGATGCGCCAGGACGCACTGTCCGTTCTGGACAGCGACGAGGAGCGGTCCGGTGTGCGGGCCGCCTTCGAGCTGTCCTACCGGGCGCTGACCCCGGACGCGCGACAGCTGTTCCGGCTCGCCGGCCTGGCACCCGTGCCCGATCTCACCGCGGAAGCCGCCGCCGCCCTCGTGGACACCACCGCGCCGGTGGCGCGCCGGCTGCTGGAGCGGCTGGCCAGCGCGCATCTGTCCACTGAGCACCAGCCCGGCCGGTACACCAGCCACGATCTGCTGCGCCAGTACGCCACCGATCGGTCGCACGCCGAGGACACCGCCCAGCAGCGGCGGGCCGCGCTGCGCCGGCTGTTCGACTGGTACCTCCAAGGCGCCGACGCGGCGGCGAAGCTCGCGTACCCGGACCGGCTCCGCCTGCCGGTGCCGGCGGCCGGGACCCGCGGTCCGGCCTTCGCCACCGACGCGGCCGCGCTGGCCTGGCTGGACGCCGAGCGGACCAACCTGGTCGCCACCATCGTGTACACCGCCGACCACGGGCCCCGGCCGAGCGCGTGGCTGCTGGCCGACACGCTGCGCAGCTACTTCCTCCTGCGCCTGCACACAGTGGACCTGGCCCGCGCGACGGACGCCGGGTTGCGCGCCGCCGAGGCCGAGGGCGACCTGCCCGCGCAGGCCATCACGCTGCTCAGTCTCAGCAACCTCGAGCACCGCCAGCTGCGCTACCCGGAGGCCATCGCGCACTGCACGCGCGCCCTGGCCCTCGCCGAACGCGCCGGCTGGGCGCAGGGCGAGGCCACCGCGCTCGGGGTACTGGCAACGGTGTACCGCGACGCCGGCAAGCTCGACGAGGCCGCCGCGGTGTACGACCGGGCGCTGGCCCTCTACCGCCGGGAGGAGTCGCGCAACGGCGAGGCGCTCACCCTCAACCACCTCGCGCGCACCTACTGGTACCTGGGCCGCTTCCGGGCGGCCCTCGAATCGGCCGCCTACGCGGTCACGCTGCGCCGGCAGGCCGGCGCCCGCGAGGGCGAGGCCGCGGCGCTGGGTACCCTCGGCGAGATCTGCCACGCGGCCGGCCGGCTCGACGAGGCGCTGAACCATCTCAGCCAGGCCCTCACCCTCGCCCGGGAGATCGGCGACCGCGGCGTGGAGGTCCACTCCCTGCGCGACCTGGCCGAGGTGCACCGTGACCGTGGCGAGCTCCGGCAGGCGCTGGACCTGGCCCGGGTCGCGGTGACGCAGGCGCGCCTGCTCGGCGCCGTCCGGATCGAGGTGGACGCGCTGAACACCCTCGCCACCGTCCACCACCGCCTCGGTCACCACCGGGAGGCGGTGGCGCTGCATCAGCAGGCGCTCGAGCAGGCCGGCGAGGATCTGGATGGGCTGCCGCAGATCGAGGCGTTCATCGGCCTCGCCGCGGCGTGTCAGGGCCTCGGCCGCACCGAGCGGGCCCGGGAGTACGGGCAGCGCGCGCTCACGGCCGCGCGCCGGACCGGGTTCCGGGTTCTCGAAGACCGGGCGCGGGCCGTCCTGGAGTTGTCATAGCGTAAGGATCGTGGACGCATTGAAAGTTCTGTTCGTCGGCGGCAGCGGCATCATCAGCTCGGCCTGTGCCCGGCTCGCCGTCGCGCGCGGCATCGACCTGTACCTGCTCAAGCGAAACACCGGCGGCCCGCGCCCGGTGCCCGACGAGGCGACCGTGCTGCGCGCGGACATCCGCCAGCCCGCCACGGTCACGGAGGCGCTCGGCGATCTGGAGTTCGACGCGGTGGTCGACTGGGTGGCGTTCACGCCGGACCACGTGCAGACCGACATCGCGCTCTTCCGGAACCGCACCCGCCAGTACGTCTTCATCAGCTCGGCGTCCGCGTACCAGACGCCGCCCGCGCGAGTGCCCATTGTGGAGTCGACGCCGCTGCGCAACCCATTCTGGCGGTACTCCCGCGACAAGATCGCCTGTGAGGACCGGCTGATCGCCGCGTACCGCGAGGATGGCCTGCCGGTCACCATCGTGCGGCCCTCCCACACCTACGATCGGACGCTGGTGCCGTTCGACGGCGGCTGGACGGCGCTGGCGCGGATGCGGCAGGGCAAGGAGATCGTGGTGCACGGTGATGGGACGTCACTGTGGACACTCACGCACCACGAGGACTTCGCGAAGGCATTCGTGCCGCTGTTGGGCCACCCGCGCGCGATCGGCGAGGCGTTTCACATCACCTCCGACGAGGCGTTGACCTGGAACCAGATCGCCGAGACGTTCGGGGCGGCGCTGGGGGTCGAGCCGCGCATCGTGCACGTGCCGTCGGACGCGATCGCCGCCGCCGACCCGGAGTGGGGCGCGGGACTGCTCGGCGACAAAGCACATTCCATGATCTTCGACAACGCGAAGGTGCGATCGATCGTGCCGGACTATGTCGCGACGATCCCCTTCGCGCGCGGTGCCCGCGAGATCGTGGCCTGGTACGACGCGGATCCGGCGCGGCAGGTCGTCGATCGGCGCCTCGACGCCCTGATGGACCAGTTGGTCGCGCGGTGGCGGGTCCGGTCTCAGTTGTAGTAGCGGCGGACGCTGGAGCCGACGCGGGTCACGTCGGTGCCGTAGATGTGGATCGAGATCGCCGTCGTCCCGGTCGTGTTGTGCACGCGGTGGATGTCGCCGGGCGGGGCGAACCCGCTGACGTCGCCGGTGTGATTGTCGTTGACGCCGACCAGGTTGAGGTCGGCGTCGAAGAGTTCCTCCCGCTCGATGCCCTGGATGACACCGAAGACGCACCAGGTCACGTGGTCGTGGATGCGGGTGATCTGGCCGGGCCGCCACACCACCGCGACGATGGAGAACGCGCCGTCGGGTGCGACGTGCAGGACGTGGCTGCGATAGCCGTCGGGTGAGCCGAGGCGCTGCTCGGCGGTCAGCACGTCCGGGGTGGGCAGGTGGCGGCGCAGCTGCGCGGCGACGAGCTGGGCGGTGGCCGGCCAGCTGGCGTGCGCGTCGACGGCCGTGCGGACGCCGTCGACCAGATCGGCCAGGGGCTGTGTTTCCGTCAGGTGAGTCGCGGTCGGGTGGGTCGCCGGCAGGTGTGTCGTTGTTGTCATATGAAGAGCCTGCGCCGGGACAATTCATATGTCTAATGGCAAGTTTCGTGCTGATCCATAGATACGATCGATGCATGCTCGACGTCACCCGGCTGCGCGTGCTCGACGCCCTGGCCCGGCACGGCTCGGTCACGGCCGCGGCGAAGGAGTTGCACTACACGCAGCCGACGGTCAGCCACCACCTGGCCCGGCTGGAGGCGGAGACCGGCGCGCAGCTGTTGCAACGGGTCGGGCGCGGCGTCCGGCTCACCCAGGCCGGGCAGCTGCTCGCGGACCGGGCGGCCGAGATCATCGGCCGGCTCGACGCCGCCGACGCGGAGCTCGCCGCCCACGTGGGGCTGACCGCGGGGCGGGTGCGGCTGGCCGGCTTCTCGTCCGCGATCGGGTCCCTCGTGCCGGGGGCCGTGGCGGCGCTCGCCGGCCGGCATCCAGGCTTGCGGGTCAGCCTGGTCGACGCCCATCCGCCCGAGGCGTTGGAACTGCTGCGCACCGGAAAGATCGACGTCGCGGTCATCTTCCGGTACGACGAGACCGAGCCCGAGCCCGACGGCGTCCGGTTGCGCCACCTGCTCGACGACCCGGTGTACCTGCTGTCCACCCTCCGGGGACGCACGCTGGCGTCGCTGCGCGACGCGACCTGGATCGCCGGCTGCGAGCGATGCCGCAGCCACCTGCTGGCACTGTGCGCCGACGAGGGCTTCGCGCCGCAGATCGGCTACACCTCCGACGACATGGTGGTCATGCAGACGCTCGTGGCGGCCGGGCTCGGGGCGACCATCATCCCCGGGCTGGCGCTGCGCGCGCACCGGATCAAGGGCATCGTCGCCACCGAGCTGCCCGGCTCGCGCCGCCACGTGTACGCGGCGACCTACGGCGAGCCGCCCGATCCGCCCGTGACCGCCGCTCTGCTGGTGGCGCTCGCCGAGGCCGCGGCGCCCCAGGCGTGAGCGCGGTTGGATTGTTGATCATCTGATGTGGCATCATTGCCGCCGGCAAGTTAATGATCTTGATGTCGGAACGATGGAGGACCGTGTGCGCGTACTAGCGCGACGACTGGCGATCTCGACCGTGGCGGTGGCCGTGGCGGTGGCGACGTTCGGCTCGCCCGCCCAGGCCGCGACGAACCCGTTCACCGCGGCGCAAGCCTGCAACAACGACTTCGGCGGCTCGTGGGCGTACACCACCGACGGTCACCGGACGATCTACTCGGGCAGCACCAAGGTGGGCGACGTCTACCTGATGTACAACGGCGCGACCGGGGACAACTGCGTGGCCACCCTCAAGGCGGTGGCCATCGGCTCGATGACCGGGGTCGCCGCCAGGCTGCGGGTCGAGGGTGAGTCCTGGGTCGAGCAGTCGGGCAGCTACAAGTACTACGCCGCGAAGCGGCGCTCCGCGGTGGACGCTTGCGTCATGTACGCGGGCGAGATCCTGTACGGCACCTCGTGGGCGAGCAACGGCCGGTACAGCTGGGGCAACTGCGGCTGACGGCCAAGAGCGACAGGGGGTACGCGGCCCGCGGCCGCGTACCCCCTGTGCTTTTCTGGCGGCGGCGCCGGCTTCCGGTGATACTGGATGCATCGAGCGTCGGCGATCGAAAGGTCTCGCGATGGCGGTGCGACGGGCCCATCTGGTGGGCAGCATTCCCGCCGCCGACGCGGCCGACGCGATGCGGCTGGCCGTCACGCACCTGGGTAGCGACCTGGACTTCCTGCCCGACGGCGAGACCGGCGACCGCCGAAATTGGATCATCGGCGCGATCGAGTCCTTCCGGGATCACCCGGTGCTCGAGCTGACCAGGGACGGCGACTGGTCGGACTACGACAAGACACCCCGTTTCCGGGTCCGGCCGGGCCAGCGCCTGTCCGGTGCGGCGCTGGATCTCGGCATCGTGGCCGCGACGCGGCAGGCGTTGCCCAGCTACCAAGCGACTTGCGCTCGGCTCGGAGCGGCCGGCCGTGATCTGGGCTTCCAGGTCGGCATTCCCGGCGACGTCGACCTCGCGATGTTCACCTTCGGGCCGGTCGGTCCGGTCCGGCACCTCAGGCCGTTCACCGAGGCCCTCGCTGCCACGATGCGGCAGATCCACGAGTTGGCCGGCGACGACGTGTTGTTCCAGATCGAGATCCCGGTGGAGCTGGTGCTGCTGGCCCGGGCACCGCGTCCAGCACGGGCGATGCTGGCCGCCCTCCTCGCTCGCCGGGTCGGCGCGCTGGCGCGCGCGGCGCCCGCGCGGACCCGGTTCGGCGTACACCTGTGTCTCGGCGACATGAACCACCGCGCACTGGGGAGGCTGGCTGACGCCGGGCCACTGGTACTCCTGACCAACGCCCTGGTCGCGCGCTGGCCCGCGGGGCGTTCCCTGGCGTATGTGCACGCGCCGCTGGCCGCGGCGGACCACCCACCCGTGGACGACGCGGCCTTCTACCGGCCGTTGCGCGGTCTTCGCCTGCGCGGTGCCCGGTTCGTCGCCGGATATGCGCATGAAGACCAAGATCTCGATACGCAGCGCCGGGTCCGGCGACACGTCGAGGAGGCCCTTGGACGCCCGGCCGATGTCTCGACCAGTTGCGGCCTCGGCCGCCGCGACCGGGCGGCCGCGGTGGCGGCGATGGATCGCATCAAGACGCTGCTCGACGATTGACGCCGCCGCGTCCTGATTGGACGGCTGGCGGACAAGACTGACCTTCCGTCGGCTCGGTGGGGGCGGACCGGCACCGTAAATTGGCAAGGTGGCTGTCGAAGACTATCGGTTGGCAATCGACTTCGGGACCTCGTCGACCGTCGCGATGCTCAGCCGCGCCGGCGCGTCGCCGGAGCCGGCCCTCTTCGACGGTTCGCCCCTGCTGCCCTCGGCGGTATGCGCGGACGCGAGCGGCGGGTTCCTCGTCGGCCGCGACGCCGTCCACGCCGGGCTCGCTGCGCCGGACCGGTTCGAGCCGCACCCGAAGCGTCGCATCGACGAGGGCGCCGTTCTGCTGGGCGTCGAGGTGCCGGTGGTCGACCTGATCGCGGCCGTCTTCGCCCGCGTCGGCACGGAGGTACGGCAGATCATCGGCGGCCTGGCAAGCCGTACCGTCGTCACCTGTCCCGCCTCGTGGGGGACACCCCGGCGGCGCGTGCTGTCCGCGGCCGCCACCGCCGCCGGTCTGCCGGCGGTCGAACTCGCCGTCGAACCGGTCGCGGCGGCCGGATACCTGTTGGCGGCCGCCGGCGAACGGGTGCCGGATGGCAGGCCGCTCCTGGTCTACGACTTCGGCGCCGGCACGTTCGACGCGACTCTCGTCGTGCGCCGTCCCACCGGCTTCGACGTGCTCGCGACCCGCGGCCTGGACGACGTCGGCGGCCTGGACATCGACGCCGCGGTAGTGGCCGCGATCGGTCCGGCCGGCGACCCGGCGTGGCAACGGCTGCGCAACCCGGCGACGGCGGGGGAGCGTCGAGCGGCGCGTCAACTGTGGGACAGCGTCCGGCTCGCCAAGGAGAGCCTGGCGCGGCTGCCGTCCACGCTCATCCACGTGCCGTTGCTGGACATCGAGGTGAGCCTCGGGCGGGAACAGCTGGACGAGCTGGCGCGGCCCATCGTCAACCGCACGGTCGAGGCGACGCGGGCGGTCCTCGCCGCCCGCGACCTGCGGGCTGGCGACCTCGGCGCGGTGCTCCTCGTCGGTGGCGGTAGCCGGCTCCCCTGGGTGGCGACCGCGCTGCGCCAGGCGTTCGGCGTCGACCCGATGATGATCGAGCAGCCAGAACTGGTCGTCGCGAAGGGCGGCCTGCTCGCGGCCGACACGGTCGGCCCGGCCACGCCACGGCCACCCGCGGCGGCCGCCACCGGCGCGCCAGGGCTTTCCGCCACGGCGGATGCCGGCGCGCCGGGGCCCTCTGTCACGGTGGATGCCGGCGCCGCGCGGTCACCGGCTGGGGTGGGCACTGGCGCGCCGGGATCGTCTGCGGCGGTGGACGCCGGCGCGGCCCAGCCGTCCGCCGCTGTCGGCGCCGGATCGCCGCGGCCGCCGGTCGGGGAGCGGGCTCCGGTTGGCGCTCGGAAGCTGGGGCGTCCGGCCATACTGGTGGGCGCCGCCGTCGCGGTCGTCCTCGCCGTGCTCGTTGGCATCGGGTTGCGGTCGACGCTGGAACGCGGCCCGTCCGGCCCTGATTCGGCGGGGCAATCGTCCGCGTCACCGACCCCGAGCCCCAGTCCCAGTCCCAGTCCCAGTCCCAGCGTGGCGCCGACCCGGCCGGCGGCGTTCAGCGAGCCGGTCACCGCGCTCGGCTGGCTGGATATGACGCTCGATGGCGCGATACAGTCCGGCTACTGCAGTCCGCTCGACAGCGCCGACGGGCGGCGATACCACCTGGAAGGCGCGGACCCCGACGTCGTCATCCCCGCGGGACGCACCCGGGTGCGCGCCGCCGGATTCGTCATCCCCGGAGCCACCGGTTGCGGTGGCCGGGAACGACTGTGGATCACCGAACTCAACCAGGTCTCGATGAGGTGATCCCAGCAAGGACCTCCCTCGCCTGACGCCGGCTACTGACCGTTCACCTCTCGCTCCACGGCGTCCCACGTCGTCGACGCGAATGTCCACATGCAACTGCTGGGCGCGCGGCGGATTGCCCGGCTTGTCGTCGGACCGCTCGCCTCGGGCTCCCCCACAGTGGACACTCCCATGGTCGACGGCGTCCCTCACGTATAGCGCGATGCCGTCCGCTGACCGGGCCCCGCCGGCGCCGCGTCGATCAAGGCGAACCACGCCGATCAAGGGCTCGGGCACCCGGATCCGAGATCAAACCATGTGCCCGAGCCCTTGATCGGCGGGCGGGGGATTGTAGGATTTCGGCGTGGACGTACGGGTTCGGGGGGCGGGTGGGGAGGACGCCGAGCGGATCGCGGTGTTGCACGCGGATAGTTGGCGCCGGCATTACCGTGGCGCCTACGCCGACGCGTTCCTCGACGGTGACGTCGAGGCGGACCGCCGGTCGGTGTGGTCGGCGCGGCTCGCCGCACCGGGCCACAGTCAGACCCTCCTCGCCGATCGCGGCGGTCAGCTGGTGGGTTTCCTGCACGTCGTGTTCGACCACCACCCGCGCTGGGGCAGTCTGGTGGACAATCTGCACGTCCGCCACGACCAGCGCCGCATGGGCATCGGCACCGCGCTGTTGGGCCGGGCCGCCCGCGCGGTCAGCGAGCGGGCGGCCGGCACCGCGATGTATCTGTGGGTGTTGCGGCAGAACACCGCCGCGCAGCACTTCTATCGCGACTGCGGCGCCACCTGCGTGGAGACCGCGGCAGTGCCGCCGCCCGGCGGAGACCCGGCCCGGCTCAACGGCACTCCCCACTGCTTGCGCATGGTGTGGCCAGACGTGGGGACATTCACCGAGGACGAGCCGCGTCGAACCAGTTCAGGGTCCGGCGCCAGGCCTCCGTCGCGGCGTGCGGGTTGAAGCGGGCTCCGGTGTCGTTGAAGAAGGCGTGATCGGCCTCGGTGAACGTGAGCAGCTCGTACCGGCGCCCGGCCGCGTCGAGCGCCGCCTTGGCCGCGGGCCGGGTCGCGTTGACCCGGGCGTCGAGCCCGCCGTAGACGCCGAGCACCGCCGCGCGGGACCCCGCGAGGTCACCGCCCTCCGGGAACGGTCCGTAGAAGGGCGCGGCCGCCGCGAGGCGCGGCTCGTTCGAGGCCAGCAGGCGCCACACCATGGCACCGCCGAAGCAGAAGCCGATCGCCGCCAGCTTCTTGCCGGGTACCCGACGCTTGAGCTCGGTCACGCTGGCCCGCATGTCGGCGACGAAGCGTTCCGGCGGGATCTGTGCCAGCGCGGCCGCGACCTCGGCCTCGCCGGGGAACGCACCGGTGCCGCCCTCCTCGGAGAGCAGGTCCAGCGCCAGTGCGGAGTATCCGCTGGCGGCGAGCCGGCCGGCGATCGTGCGGATGTGCTCGGTCAGCCCACGGTTCTCGTGGATGACGAGCACCGCGCCGCGCGGCTGGGCGGCGGCTGCCCAGGCGGCCATGAGCGGTACCCGCGGTCCGGTGAATGTGATCGACTCGCGCGCGACCGGCGCCCAGGTCGTCTCGGCGGCGGACGCCGCCTCCCCGGCCGCGACCGTCGACGAACTGGCGGCGGCCGGTGACGAGCTGGCGGCGGCCGACGAGGAGCCGCCCGCGGCGGCCGCCGGCGAGCCGGTGGCGAACGTCGCGAGGAGACCGGTCGCTGCCGCACCGGTCACTCCGAGCAGGCCCAGACGGCGTATCGCCTCCCGCCGGGTGATGATGCCGTCGGCGAGGTCTTCCGCGACCTCTTCGGCGAGGTATCGCTGAATCTCCGTCATGGCCCCTCCCAGATGCGAGCCGACCTATTTACCGGGGTCTATAGCTTGTACCGGAGTCTATAGTCGGGCGAGCGCGGGCACCTGGGAAGCCGGTACCGATTCGGAGAAGAGGTGACCCTGGCCGAGCTCGCAGCCCAGCTCGCGGAGCTGGCGGTGCTGGCTGTCGGTCTCGATGCCCTCGGCGATCACGTCCATGCCGAGGTTGTGGCCCATGACGACGATCGTGCGGACGAGCTCGCGGGCCTTGGCGTTCGTCTCCATGTCGCTGACGAACGACTTGTCGATCTTCAGGGCGTCGACCGGGAGCTGGCGCAGGACGTTCAGCGAGGAGTACCCGGTGCCGAAGTCGTCGACGTACAGCTTCAGACCCTGATCGTGCAGCGTCTGGAGCATGGCCTGCGCGGCCGCGAGGTCGTGCACGACGACGCTCTCGGTGAGCTCCAACGCGATGCAGGACGCGGGCAGCTGGGCCTGCGCCAGCGCGGCGGTGACGCTGGCGACGGCGTCGCCGTACCAGAACTGGCGGTCCGAGAGGTTGACGCTGATGCAGAGGTCGTCGGGGACGGCCCCGGCGCGCCGCCAGGCGGCCAACTGCTGGAACGCTTCCCCGAGCACCCACCGTCCAATGGGTACCATGAGGCCCGCCTCCTCCGCCACCGGCAGGAAGTGCGCGGGCCGCAACAGCCCGCGGGCGGGGTGGCGCCAGCGCAGCAGCGCCTCGAAGGTGACGGTCGCGCCGGTGTCGAGCCTGACGATCGGCTGGTAGTGCAGTTCGAGATGGTTGTTGTCGAGGGCGTGGCGCACCTCGGTCTCGATGCGCAGCCGGTCGACCGCCTCGGCGCGCATCGACATGTCGAAGACCGCGTACGAGCCCTTCTTGCGGGACTTCGCCTTGTACATCGCGATGTCGGCGTCGCGCAGCAGGTCCTCCGCGCCGACGTAGCGGTGGGTGCCCTCGGCGATGCCGATGCTGACGGTGACGACGACCTCGTGGCCGGAGATGCGCAGCGGCTCGGCGATGACCTCCTGCAGCCGCTCGGCGATGTCGATCAGGGTGTCGGCGTCGGCGACGCCGTCGACGAGTACCGCGAACTCGTCGCCGGCGAACCGCGCCGGCGTGTCGGCGGCGCCGAGCTGGCCGCTGACGCGGTCGGACACCTGGCACAGCAGCTCGTCACCGGCCATGTGGCCGAGACTGTCGTTGATCACCTTGAGGCCGTCGAGATCCAGGAAGAGGACGCCGAACCGGTACCCGGACCGGGCGCGGTACAGGGCATGCTCGACGCGTTCCAGGAAGAGCGCGCGGTTGGGCAGGCCGGTCAGCTTGTCGTAGAGCGCGGCCCGGCGTAGCTCGTCTTCCTGCTCGCGCAGCGACCGCACCACGGCCCGGTGGTCGAGCACGCCGCAGAGCAGCGCGGCCCACTGGTTCACCGTCTCGACGAGCGACGACTTCTGGGTGTCGATGGGGCCGACGTGCGCCAGCATGCCGCGGTCGCTGGAGCGCAGCCGCACCGGCGCGACGACGACGATCTGCTCTGCGGCCGGGTCGGACTCCTCGATCAGCTCGAGGGGCGGGAAGGCGCTGACGGGTATCGGGTCGTCGGGCTTGAGCTGCCGGGCCGGGTCCCGGTGATAGGTGCCGGCGATCTCCAGCAGCGGGTCGTCGACGCGGACGGCGCCCTGGTCCGGCAGCCACAACCCGAGGCACCCGCTGGTCGCCCGGGACCGGGCGAGCCAGTCCAGCACCACCGGGTCGCCGTCGCTGCGCAGCAGGTCCATGCAGATGCCGTACTGGGTGCTGAGCGCGTTCTCCAGGTACAGGTTCTCCGCCGCGAGCCGGGCCGACACGCCGCCGGTCTCGGGGTCGGCCGGGGGCGGGCAACCGCACGACTGCCGCCCGACGAAGGTGGCCGGCTGGTCCGGCAGGTTCCGCTTGCCGGGCGGCACGGTGGCACCGTCGATGATCGACATCAGCAGCCGGGTCGCCTCCGCGCCGATCTGGTCGAAGCGCGGGTCGATGGTAGAGAGGTTGGGCACGACGTGCTGGGCCGCGGTCACGTCGTCGAAGCCGACCAGCGCCTGGTCGCGCGGCAACTGGTAGCCGGCCGCCGTCAGCCCGCGCACGACGCCGACCGCGTTGTAGTCGTTGGCGCAGACGGTCGCGGTGCATGGCATGCCGGCCTTGATCATGCGCTCGGCGGCGCGCTGCCCGCCGGTGGCGACGTTGTCGTCGGCGGCGAAGAACAGCTCGGGCCCGCAGGGCAGGCCGTGGGCGAGCAGCGTTTCCCGGTATGCCTGGTAGCGCTCCCGGATGTCTTCCTGGGCCATCCAGCCCACGAAGCCGATGCGCTCATGACCGTGCTGGATCAGGTGTTCGGTGGCGAGCTCGGCGCCGCGCTGGTTGTCGGGCAGCACGACGGGGCAGTCGAAACCCGGCGACTCCTGGCTCACCATCACCACCGGCTTGCCGGCGGCGCGCAGCGCCTCCAGGTAGGGCCGGTCGGCGGAGTTGAGGATCACCACGAAGCCGGCCACGTGCTGCCACGCCACGGGGTAGCGGAAGTCCGCCAGGTTCAGGTATGAGATCTCGTCGACGCCGGGGTCGAAGGTCTGCACCGCGACGACGCGCCCGCCCGCTTCCGCGGCCGCGCGCGTGACACCGCGCAGCAGCCCGCCAAAGTAGTGGCCGGACAGCAGCGGCGAGAGCACGCCTATCGTCAGCTGTGGTGCCAAGCGGAACCCCCGCCCTGCCCTCGGGTCGGAACGTAGTTGAGCATACTCATTACAGCGAGTGCCGACGAATAGGACTTCATGCCGCAATCCACCACTATTTCGTACCGTGGCGGGGTTTCTGTTATCCGCCGGGCTCCCGGCGCGTCTCCTTAGCGGTAGGTCCGTGTCAGGGCAGCGGTAGGTCCGTGTCAGAACAGCGGTAGGTCCGTGTCAGAACCGCGAGGGGACTCGATGAAGAAGTGGGCGCCCGTGCTCGTCTGTGCCGGGCTCATACTGCCGGTCGCGGCGTGTGGCGGCTCGCCGGGGGGCCCGCCGGTGTCCATGACCTCCCCAGCGACCGCGAGCTCCGCGCCGCCCCCGGCGACCGCACCGGACGCCGTGGCCGAATTCGGGCCCGCGCCCACGCCCGCGGCCGCGGCCGCCCCGAAGGTCAACCCCTACGACCCGAAGGTCGTGATCGACTACACCACCCGCGCGGCCCGCACCGATCCGGGCGTCGACCCGATCTTCACCACCGATCCGGTGCTGCGCCAGCGCGCGACCTACACCTACCGGCACACCAAGCCGGGCGACCACGCGCTGCCCGGCGGCACGGTCACCATCCGCTACGACGTGTCCACGGCCGGGACCGCGCCGCTGAAGGACCGGCTGGCCGCCGTGCGAGACGCGCTCGCCCGGGCCAGCGGCCTGGCCGTCTATCTCGACGGTGGCACCGCGCTGAACGATCCCGACCTCGCGGCGATCCAGTCGCTGCACCGGCCGCCGGCGGCGGGCGGGCTCGGGCTGACCGGGCTCACCCGGCTGTACATCTACAACCTCAAGGCGCTGCGGGGCGGGCAGGAGTGCACGCCCACCTCCGGCCTGGCCTGCGCCGGGCAGACGGCACGCGGCGGCCGGTCGCCGTACCTGTGGTTCAACGGCTGGTGGGACTCGTGGGTCCGGCACCTCACGCTGGACGATCTCGTCGAGGTGAAGGCGGGCGCCTTCAGCAACACCCCGTTCGAATCGGTCAGCCTCCGGGCGGCGCGCACCATCGGGGCCATGGGCTTCGGGCACCGACCGTACGCGAAGCAGAGCGTTCTCTCCCTGCCCAGCGCGACGTTCATCGGCAGGGACGCGTTCCGCCGCAACCAGTACCTGGTCAAGGTGAACCTGCCCAGGGTCGCCAAGATCGACGACTTCGCGTTCGACGACACGTCGCGACTGGAGTACCTCAACGCGCCGCGGCTGGTGTCCATCGGCCGCAACGCGCTCAACGACACCCACGCGCTGAAGTCGGTGAACCTCCCGGCGCTCGAGTACATCGGCATCAACTGCTTCGACCTCAACGGCGACGCCCGGACCGGCACCGGGGTCAGAGTGCTGCGGCTACCGAAGTTGACCGTCTTGGACAAGAACGGCCTGACGGGGTTCGGCGCGCTGCGGCACGTCTACGCGCCGCGGCTGACGACCGCCTGGCACGACGCGGTCACGAACAACCCCAGCCTGGCGGCGGTGTACGCGCCGAGCCTGCGTTCGCTCGGCCCGCGCGCCTTCCGGGACAACCCGCGCCTGGGCGGCGTCTACCTCGGCGCACAGCCGCCGACGCAGGAAGCCGACGTGTTCGCGGGCACCGACCCGGACACGCTGACCATCTACCACCCGGGCACCGCCGCGGCCTGGGCCAGGTTCGTGCCCGCGGGCAACCCGCGCGCGCCGGTCCGCCCGCAGCCTGACTGACCAGTCAGTCCTGCCGGATCCCCAGCGGCCGCTTCCAGGCCTCGACGGGGGTGAGCGGAACGGGCGGGGGCGGCTCCACAGTGGTGGTCAGCGCGATCCGCCGGCCCTCGACCGACGAGCGGAGGATGGCGGTCATCGCCTCGAGCGCGTGCAGTGCCAGCGCGCCGCCGGCGCGGGCGGGCCGCTGCCCGTCGGCCGCGATGAGGTCGAGGAGGCCGATCCCGCGGGCACCCTCGAGGTAGCCGGCCGACGGTGCGAGGGTGCGCCACTGTGTCGCGCCCAACTCGAAGAGCCGGACATCGCCGTCGAAGTGGTTCGGGTCCGGGACGGCGAGCGTGCCGGTCTCGCCGTGCACCTCGATCGGCGCGGCCGTCGTCACCACGCCGTCGAAGCTGGTGGTGAGCGTGGAGAGCGCGCCGTTGGCGTGTTCGAGGACGCCGGAGACGTGGCTGTCGACCTCGACCGGGATCCGCTCACCGATGCGGGGTCCGGAACCGATGACCCGCTCGCGGCGCAGGCGGCTGGCCGCACCGATGACCGCGCGGACCGGTCCGAGCAGGTGGATGAGGGCGGTGACGTAATACGGCCCCATGTCCAGCAGCGGGCCGCCACCGGCGGTGTAGTAGAAGTCCGGGTGCGGATGCCAGCGCTCGTGCCCCGGGGTGACCATGACGGCCGACGCGCTCAGCGGGCGCCCGATGAGTCCGGTGTCGATCGCCGCGCGCGCCGTCTGCGTGCCGGTGCCCAGGACCGTGTCCGGCGCCGAGCCCACGCCGACGCCGGCCGCGGTCGCCGCGTCGATGATGGCCCGGGCGTCCGCGAACGTGGTGGCGAGCGGCTTCTCGGCGTACACATTCTTGCCGTGTCCGATCGCGGCGAGCGCGATCCGCGCGTGGGCCGCCGGGATGGTCAGGTTGAGCACCGTCTGCACGTCTGCGCTGTCGAGCAGCCGCTCGACGCTCAGCGGTGCCGCGCCGGGGATCTCGGCCGCCACGGCGGCCGACCGGGCCGGGTCGAGGTCGGCGACCGCGGTGATGCGCAGCGCGGGATGGCGGGCCAGGGTGTTGAGGTACGCACGGGAGATGACGCCGAGACCTACGATGCCGATGCGGTGCGGGTCGCCCACAGCATTCCTCTCTCGATGACGGTACGCACGGTGGGGTTTTCCAGCACGTCCAGGCTGTGTCCGGGGGTGGTCACCACGATGCGCCCGGCGCCCCACCGGCGGGTCCAGATCGCCGGCGACGTGACCGGCCGGTGCCAGGGATGCCACGGCTGGGTCGGGTGGGTGGTGGTGGCGAGGACGTCGATGAGATCGTCGTGGAGCACCCAGTACTGCTCGGTGTTCAGCTCGAAGTCCTCGATGCCCGCGGTGATCGGGTGCTGCCGGCCGGCCTCGGTGATGTGCACGGTGTGCGGCAGGAAGTTGTCCGACGCGTCACCGCGCCGCTCGCACGGCTCCTTGCCCGGATGGGTGGCGAACTGGCCGCCCACCAGGTGCAGGTAGTCCGAGGACGCGCGGAACGAGTCGGCGATGCCACCGTGCCAGCCGGTGAAACCGGTGCCGGCGACGACGGCCGCGCGGAGGCCCGCCAACTGCTCGCCGGTGATCTGCGACATGGTGACGCACTGGACGACGAGGTCGGTGCTGGCCATCTCGTCGGCGTCGGCGTAGACCTCGGTGGACTCCTCGACCCGGACGGCGTAGCCGCCGCGCTCGAGGAAGGGGATGAACAGCTCGGTCGCCTTGACCGGCTGATGGCCCTCCCAGCCGCCCCGCACCACCAGTGCCTTCCGCGGCGTCAAGATCGTTCCATCCACCTCGCCACGATACCCGTCGCCCATGATCATGGCGTCCCTCGCGTCGTTACCGCTACCGGGGGGACGCCTTGATCATGGAGGGGTCCAGGGTTACGCCTTGGTACCGATGAGCAAGCCGAGACACATCTCGTCACTCGTCCCGTCGCCCCACACGACGTAGCGCGGCGGCAGTTGTCGCAACTGGGGCAGCAGCTTGCGCAGGCCGGCGTCGTGCGTGCAGGTGACCCGGACCACGTCGCCCTTCTTGAGCGTGACGGGGGCGGCCAGCGGCCGGATGGCCTGGTCGTCGAAGTTGTACTGCGGAACGTCCAGCAGGGTGCTGGCGTTGGGCGTACCCGGGTTCAGCTCCATCTTGATCGCGCGGCCCAGCAGGTGCATGTGGCCGGCCGTCGCATAGACGGTGACGGCGTCCTCCATCGGGTAGTCGCAGCGCTGGGTGACGCCCGGTGCCAGCTTTCCCTTGTTGCACCACTCGAGTAGCTGCGCGGCGCTGCCGCCGACCTCCTCGCCGAAGCGGCGGGTCACGTCCGCGATCGCCGCGTTCCGGTCGCAGAGCGGGCCGCTCTCCTCCGGCGTGCAGGGCAGCTCGATCGGCGCGGCCACCTGGTAGGTGTCCAGCGGAGTCATGGCGGTGCTGCCGTCGGCGAGGCGCAACCGGATGCTCGACTGGTCGGTGCTGGTTGCCTTGTCGGTATTGGTCTTGTCGGTGCCCGCAGTGCTGTTGCCGGTCTTGTTGTTGGCTGCCAGCAGGTTGTAGTGCACCTGCATGACCAGTTGCGCGCCGGGCGGCATCTCGTAACCCACGCCCTGGCCCAGCAGCACCTCGTTCGCACCCGGCGCCCAGTGGGCCACCCACGCGTCGTCGTCGATGCCGGAGTCGCCGAAGCACTGCCAGCCGTCGCCGGGAGTGCGCTGGTCGAGCGCGCGAGCCTGCTGCGCGCCCGCCGGCGCCACCCGGAAGAAGATCGCGTGATGCACCATGTCGACGTTCTGCGGAAGGAACTGGCTGCCCGTCAGGTAAGCCTTGGTGGACAGCTTCGGATCCACCAGGAAGCAGCGGTACTCGTCGGTGCCGCCGTTCGGCGCGGCCGGCGCGTACGGCTGCGCCATGGTCAGCGTGACGAATCGTTCCCCGTCGCGCAGCGGCTGCGGTGACGGCGGCGGGCCCTGACCATGGCCATGGGCCGAGCCACTCGATTCGGCGGGGCTCGCCGGCTCGGCGGCGTCATCGGCGCACGCCGCGCTCGCCCCGACCATGGCCAGGACCGCCGCCACGAGGACCAGTCGCTCGCCGATCACCATTCTGTGTCTCATCTGCGCCTCCCCTGTCGCCGTACCCCCGATGATCGGCCACCGCGCGGCGGCGCGCATCCGGGATGCCCCTGGATCAACCCGGACGTCGACAAGCCCATGATCAGGGCGTCCCTCAAGTCGCTAGAACGACAAGATGGGCCCCCAGGACCGGGGCGCCCTCCATGTCGTTCTAACGACATGAAGGACGCCCTGATCATGGGAGGGGTTCGAATAGGCTCGTGGCCGTGACCGCAACGTCCGAGGCGAACGCGCTGCCCGAGCTGCGGTCGGTGTGGTGGGAGGGCGGCGTCCGAGCCAGGGCCGAGGCCACCATCGCCGCCGTGCTGGCCGAACTGCCGAAGCTGATCCACGCGGCCTTCCAGGTCAGCTGGCGGGCCAGCCGGGCGCGGACCGCCATCATCGTCGGTGCCACGCTGACGTCCGGGGCGATGGCCACCTTCGGGCTGCTGGCCACCCAGCAGGTCCTCGTCGGCCTGTTCTCTGCCGGCCCGACGCCGGATCGGGTGCGGGCCGCCCTGCCCGCGCTGATCGCCCTCGGCGCGCTGACCAGCCTGCGCGCCGCGCTGGGGGCGGCCACCGGCTTCGCGTCCAACGGCCTGACGCCGCTCGTCGACCGGACCGTGCAGCGCCATCTCTACGAGACCACCACCCGGGTCCGGCTGGAGTCGTTCGATCAGGACACGTTCAGCGACGAGATGGAACGGGCCTGGCGGGGCTGCGACTCGACCACCCTGGTCGTGCAGGCCGCGATCAACCTGCTCGCCGGCGCGGTGAGCCTGCTGGCGGTCGCCGCCGCCGTCGTGGTCATCCATCCGCTGCTGCTCCCCGCGCTGTTCCTGGCGACGGCGCCGAACGCGTGGGCGGCGCTGCGCGCCGGGCACCTCCAGTACCAGACCTACCTGGCCGGCACGGTCCGCCGCCGTCGCCTGTGGCTGCTGAACCACCTGATGGCCGTGCGGCAGCCGGCCACGGAACTGCGTTCCTACGGCCTGCGGCAGTTCTTGCTCGGCCAGTACGACCGGGTGATGACCGCCGAGACCGCGATCCAGCTCCGCCTGGCCCGCCGGGTGACGGTCACCACCAGCGCCGGCGCCGCCATCGGCGGCATCGCCACCGCCGCCGTCTACGTGCTGCTCGGGATCCTGCTGCTCGAGGGCCGCATCCCGCTGTCCGCGGCCGCCACCGGCGTCATCGCGGTGCAGACCGCGCAGCGCGCACTGTCCACTGTGACATATCAGATCGACCGGCTGTACGCCGAGGGCCGGCACTTCCGCGACTACACCGGCTTCATGGAACGCGCCGACGAATACCTGCCGCCACCCGCCGGCGACCTGCACCCCGACCCGCTGACCAGCCTGGCACTGGAGGACGTGACCCTGACCTACCCGGACCGGGACACCCCGGCCGTCGCGGGAGTGAGCCTGCAGATCCAGGCGGGACAGATGGTGGCGATCGCCGGGGAGAACGGCTCCGGCAAGAGCACCCTCGCCGCCATCGTCGCCGGCCTCCGCACGCCCGACTCCGGTGTGGTGCGCTGGAACGGCGTCCCCACCACCGAGATCGACCCTGAGCGCCTGCGCGGTCACATCGGCGTGGTGTCACAGGAGTTCTACAAGTGGCCGTTCAGCGCCGCCACGAACATCGCCATGGGCGACATCGACCAGACGCCGAACCAGGCGCGCATCGAGGCAGCGGCGGTCAAGGCGGTGGCCCACGAGATGATCGTCGACCTGCCGCACGGCTACCGCACCATGCTGGACCGCGCGTTCGCGCAGGGCCAGGACCTGTCCGGCGGGCAGTGGCAACGGATCACCGCCGCCCGCGGCTTCCTGCGCGACACCGACCTGCTCATCATGGACGAGCCGTCGTCCGCCCTCGACGCGCCGGCCGAGGCCGCACTGTTCGACGCGGTCCGCGCCCGCCGCGGCGTGCGGACGACCGTGCTGATCACGCACCGGCTCGCCAACATCCGCCACGCCGACGTCATCTACGTCATGCACGAGGGACGGCTCGCCGAGCAGGGCAGCCACGACGAGCTCATCGCGGCCGGCGGCCTGTACGCCCGGTGGTTCCGCCTCCAGAAGCTCGGCTACAGCGACGACTGAGCAGGCTCACTCGCGTCGGTGGTAGATGTTGCGGCGTGGCCTGCGTTCGCTGTCCACGTAGTGCGGCGGGATGAATTCCGGCAACCCGTCGGCGGCGATGCGTACCTGCCAGTCGCCGCGGTGGATCAGACGGTGATGGAAACGGCACAGCAGCACACCGTTGTCCAACGACGTCGACCCACCGTCTGTCCAATGTATTATGTGATGGCAGTCGCACCACTTCGCGGGGCGGTCACACGACGGAAACGCGCAGCCACGGTCGCGCACGATGATGGCGCGGCGCAGCGGTCCGTCGAACAGTCGGCGGGAGCGGCCGGCGTCGAGGACCTGGCTCTGCCCGCCGAGCACGAACGGGATCAGGCGGGCGTCGCACGCCCAGCGGCGCACCTGCTCCGGGGTCAACCGCTCGCCGGTGTCCAACTGGCCGATACCGACCTGGCGGCGCAGGAGGTCCCAGTCGACGACGATCGCCACGTGCGCGTGCTCACCGCCCTGTTCGGGTAGGTCGCCGGCGTCCATCGCCCGCTGGCACACGTCGGTCAACGCGTCCGCCCGCCGCTGTGTCGCGGTCCGGTCGTCTTCGGGCAGCGGCTTGCAGAGCGGGTCGAGGGCGTTGTTGACGATCGCGGCGGCTTCGTCCGGTAGCCATCCGGAGATCCGGTAGCGGCCGTCGCCGTTGTTGGAGAGGTTGAACGCCTTGGTCTGCTCGGCCCGCTTCTCCTCCCTGCGTAGCGCCTCCTCATCGACCCTGTCGGCGATGTCGGGGGCGATGCGGTGCAGGATCGTCGGGGCCATCTCCCGCAACGTCTTCGGGTCGAAGCCGGCCTCATCCGCCCAACCGATCATGATCTGCTCGGCGAGGTCGGCCAGGTCGGGGTCGAGGTCGTCGGGCAGCTGCCGCAACTGCTGGGCGATCACCTGCGCCTGCTCGCTGTTGACGGCGCCTTTGGACAGGGCGGCGTCCAGACCGGGGTGTTGGTCTAGTTCTTTGGCGAGGGTGACCCAGCGGGTGCCGGTCTGCGCCGACACGTGATACCGATGCCGCAACCACGCCGCCGTCGAGGTCAGATGCTCACTGTTGAGGAAGGAGCGGCCGTCGATCTCCCGGATCAGGTGCAGCCGGGTCGCGGCCAACTGCTGCTCCAGCCGGTGCACCTCGTCCAGGGAGGTGACCAGGTCGTTGTCGGACAGCGGCCATGCGGGGGCGTCGACGACTCCGGTGGCCAGGCCACCGAGCTGCGTCAACGTCTCCAACATGCGCTCTATTCTCGTACAGCTGTACCCCCGCCCGCTGCCCCTGCCTATCGACCGACGGCGATGGATTCATGATCAGGGCGTCCCTCAAGTAGCCCTAACGACTTGAAGGACGCCCTGATCATGGAAAAGGGGGTAGGAGATTCTTTCAGTCCGATCCGGTGAGGGCGCGATCAGCGGCCGCGATGGGGGCAGATCTCGGCGAACGGAACCAGGCGAGCGGCGCCACCTGTCCGAGGGATCCCACGGCCCAAGTCAACCAACCGGCGATACTGGCGGCATCGCCGCGATCGACAGCGGCGAGTAGACACCGCAAAGCCCACTACTCCATGGCATCTCCTCTCACCGCTCCTCAACGACCTGTCCGGGGAGGGCCAACGCCAGCAATGTCGGGAACACTGCTGGCTCCAGCGGCACAGAGGACCAGATGCGCTGCCCGCAGCGAGCCTCAGGGTTTCGCCTGCGACAACGCTTCCGAAGCGTGCCCGGATCTCGGCGGATCCAGGCGGGCTTGATCGTTGTCCCAAAACCTCAACGAAACGCCGCGTCCATTGAGGTTTTGGGACAACGATCAAGCAAGCGTGGGCGGCGGACCGCACTACCTGCGCCAGGATCCGCAGCCCAGCGCAACGATCAAGGAAATGTGCGTCGATCAAGGGCTCGGGCACCCGGACCAGAGATCAAACCATGTGCCCAAGCCCTTGATCGACGGGATGAGCGGGCACCGTTCGCGTGGGTCAGACGCCGATGCTGGCCTGCGGACCGGCGTACGTGCGCAGCATCGCGGGGATGTCCGCGGCCGGGTGGAGGGTGTACGCGTAGAAGCCGCGCGGGTTGAACGCGGCCCCCTTCTCCCGGACGCGACCGCTGCCCCAACTGCTGTTGACCACGACGTTGCCGCGCTGGACCAGTTCCCCGGCCTCGACGTAGTACGGGTCCTTGACGGTGTCGAAGTAGCTGTTCTCGATGACGGCTTTCGTGAGGCCGCGCACGTAGTGCCCGTACCCGGTGACGTTCTGCAGGTAGTTGTTGTACAGGTGGCAGTACGCGATGTTGTCGGCGCTCGGGTTCCGGGAGTTGGTGTTCTGGAACCAGTTGTGGTGGATCGTGATCCGTGCGGTGACGTTGCTGGTCCACCCGATGCCGAACGTCTTGTTGTTCTGGGTGATGTGGTTCCAGGACACGGTCAGGTTCGTGGTGTCCTTCCGGCTGTCGATGAGCCCGTCGTTCATCCGGGTGAGCCGGTTGTGGTCGATCCAGATCCGGTTGGCGGTGTCGATCTGGATCGCGTCGTAGTCGTAGGCGTCGTCGCCGGGGTCGTCGTCGGGCATCCGGGTGTCGCGGATGGTCAGGTTCCGGATGATGACGTTGCTGACGCCCGCGGCGAGGAAGAAGCCGCCGCCGACGATCTGCCCGCGGGTGCCCACGCCGACGATCGTCTTGTTGGAGGCGACCCGTAGCTCGGTGCCGATGGGGCTGATCGTGATGGTGCCGGCGACCTTGACGACGTATGCCGCGCTGGCCGTCACGTACCGGTTCAGGTCGGCCTGGTTGGTGACGGTGACCGTCTGGCCGCCCGCGCCGCCGGTGGTGCCCTGCGCGAAGCCGTCGGGTACCTCCGAATAGGGCACGGCGGCGGCGCCGGCGGGGGTGACCACCGCGACGGCGGCGAGAGCCGCAAGGGGTGCCAGGGTGAGCGCTGCCGCGAGCATGCGGATGCGGCCGCGCCGGGATCGTGGGGATGCTCTCACGGGTCGGTCCTTCCTGTGTGGACAGCGGGGGTGGCTGAGGGACCTCACCGTAGGCTTGGCAGCGATAAGGGTCAATGGCTTGCGGTAATCTTCGAGGAGTTTGTTTCATGGGTTGACGTAACCCGAAACTTGGCCTTAACCTGCTGCGAAGCGGTGTCACGGCGCCGACCCCATAGATATCGGGCACTCTTTGGGAAGGGATCGCATTCCCCATGGCTGATAGATCCGCACGACCCGTGAACCGCAGGGACCTCCTCCGCATGGCCGGCCTCGCCGGGGCCGGCCTGGGCCTGGCCGCGTGCGGCCGGGGCTTCGGTGGCGGCGACGACGAGCCGGAGGGCGGCGCCGTCCAGCTGAACATGGTCTGGTGGGGCGCCGCTGACCGCGCCGAGAAGACCGAGGCCGCCCTGGACATATTCGAGCGCGCGAACTCCGGCATCACGGTCAAGACCGAGTACCAGGACAGCCGTCCGTACAAGGACAAGCTGGCCACCCGCTTCGCCGCCGGCGACCCGCCGGACCTGATGGCGATGCGCATGGACAGCCTGCGCGAGTACGCGGACCGCGGCACGCTGGTCAACCTCAACGACCACGCCGGCGCGGTCGACCTGTCGGCGCTCAGTGAGAACGCCCGCACCCTGGCCGCCGTCGACGACAAGATCTACGGCGTGCCGGCGGGGCTCAACGCCATCGGCTTCGTCGTGAACAAGACGCTCACCGACAAGTTCGGCGTGCCGATCCCGGACGGCAACACCTGGAGCTGGCCGGACCTGGCCGCCTTCGCCCGGCAGATCACCCAGGCCAGCGGCCGGAAGGTGTACGGCACCAACTTCGAGGCATTTACCCTGGCCAACCTCATCGTCTTCACCCGCCAGCGCGGCGAGGACTTCTACACCGCCGGGGGCGCGCTGGGCATCAGCGAGGCCACCCTCGTCGCCTGGTTCGAGATGATCGAGGCGATGCGGGCCGACGGTGGCTTCCCGCCGGCCGGGTTCATCGAGGAGGTCGGCTCCTCGCCCGACCAGTCGTATCTGGCCAAGGGATCCATCGCCTCCCAGATCATCCCCACCAACAACTTCCTGGGCTACAACAAGGCGGCCGGCGGAAACCTGGTGCTGCTGCGCATTCCCGGCGAGACCCAGGGCAAGCGCCGGGGCCAGTCGGTCGATTGCCCGCACCTGTGGTCGGTCGCCGCCGCGTCCAAGCACAAGGACGAGGCGCTGAAGCTGCTGAACTTCCTAATCAACAGCGGCGAGGGGGCGAAGGCGACCGGCACCACCCGGGGTGTGCCGGCCAGCTCGAAGATCGCGGAAGAGATCAAGACGACGCTCGCCCCCGACGACCGGACCGCCACGGACTACCTGATCGGCCTGCAAGGGGAGAACCTGCCCCGGTCCTTCACGTACCCGCCGGGCTCCAGCGAGATCGCATCCAAAGTGGAGAGCATCGCCACCGAGGTCGAGTTCAAGCGCCAGACCCCGCAACAGGCGGCGAAGGCGATCCTCGACGCGGGACGGAAGGCGCTCGGCAAGTGACGACGGTGTCGCCGGCCGGGTCCGCCGTACGCGCGGACCCGGCCATTCCGGTCCGGCCAGCGCCGCGGCGGCGCCCCAAGCGGCGCAAGGACCGGGCCGGGTACCTCTTCCTGCTGCCCTGGTTCATCGGGATGCTCTTCACGATCATCCCGTTCTTCGCGTCGCTCTACCTGGCCTTCACCGACTACAACCTGCTGAACGCGCCACAGTGGAGCGGCCTGGAGAACTTCCGGGAGATGCTCCGCGACCCGATCCTCCACCAGTCGTTGAAGGTCACCTTCGTCTACACGTTCGTGTCGGTGCCGCTGTCGCTGCTGGTGGCGCTCGGCGTGGCGATGCTGCTCAACCGCGGCATCAAGGGCCTGCCCTTCTATCGGGCCGTCTTCTACCTGCCGTCGTTGCTCGGCGGCAGCGTCGCCGTGGTCCTGCTGTGGAAGTACATCTTCGGCCTCGACGGCATCGTCAACGCTTCGCTCGGGTGGCTCGGCATCGACGGTCCAGGGTGGACGTCCGATCCGGACTACGCGCTCACCACGCTGATCATCCTGCACATCTGGACGTTCGGGTCGCCGATGGTGATCTTCCTGGCCGGGCTGCGGCAGATCCCCACCATGTACTACGAGGCCGCGGCCACGGACGGCGCGTCGCGGTGGCGCCAGTTCCGCTCGATCACGCTGCCACTGCTGAGCCCGATCATCTTCTTCAACCTGATCCAGTCGATGATCTCGTCGTTCCAGACGTTCACCCAGGGGTTCGTCATGAGCCGCGGCACCGGCGGACCGGCGAACTCCACCCTGTTCTACAACCTGTACCTGTACCAGCAGGGCTTCTCCCAGTTCAACATGGGCTACGCCGCGGCCATGGCCTGGGTGCTGCTGGTGATCATCGCGGCGTTCACGGCGCTCAACTTCCTGGCCGCCAAGTACTGGGTCTTCTACGACAACTGAGGTCACCCATGTCGATCTTCACCCCGGCCACGCGCGCCCGCCCGGACGAGGACAGCTACCTCGAACGCGCGAGCAGCACGCGCCGGTCCCGCTTCCTCCGGCATGTGCTGCTGTGCGTGGTCGGTGCGGTCATGATGTATCCGCTGTTGTGGATGATCTCCAGCTCGGTCAAGCCCAACCGGCTCATCTTCACCGACCTGTCGCTGTGGCCGGCCGAGTGGAGCCTGAGCAACTACCCCGACGGCTGGACGGCGCTGGAGCACCCGTTCACCGTCTACATGGTCAATTCGTTGGTCATCGTGGTGTTGAGCATCATCGGGAACCTGGTGTCCTGCTCGCTGGCCGCGTACGGCTTCGCGCGGCTGAACTTCACCGGCCGCAGGCTCTTCTTCGCCCTCATGCTCGGCACCATGATGCTGCCCGGCCACGTGCTGCTCGTGCCGCAGTACATCGTGTTCGCCAAGCTGGACTGGATCAACACGTACTACCCGCTGCTGGTGCCGAACTTCCTGGCCACCAACGCGTTCTACATCTTCCTCATGGTGCAGTTCATGCGCTCCCTGCCGCGGGAGCTCGACGACGCCGCGCGGATCGACGGCTGCGGCCCGTTCCGTACATTTTGGAGCGTCATCATGCCGCTGTGCATGCCGGCGTTCGCCACGACGGCGATCTTCACGTTCATCTCGGTGTGGAACGAGTTCTTCGCGCCGCTCATCTATCTCACCGATTCGGAGCTGTACACGGTGCCGCTGGCGCTGCGGCAGTTCATCGACTCCGAAGGGCAGTCCCAGTGGGGGCAGATGTTCGCCATGTCGTTCCTGTCCCTGGCCCCGGTGATCGGGTTCTTCATCGCCGGCCAGAAGTATCTGGTCAAGGGCATCGCGACAACGGGGCTCAAGTGAGGCAGGCGGGGCTCAAATGAGGCGGTACGCGTTCGTCGGCACCGGCTCGCGGGCCCGGATGTACCTGGAGGCGTTGCTGCGCACGCACGCCGACGCCGGGTACCCGGTGGCGCTGTGCGACCCGAACGAGGTGCGCATGGCGTACCACGACCGGCTCGTCGCGGCGGCCCGGCCGGACCTGCGGGTGGCGCACTATCCGGCCGCCGACTTCGACGCGCTGCTGGCGCGGGAACGCCCGGACGTGGTCGTCGTGACCTCGCCGGACGCCACCCATGCCGGGTACGTCAGCGCCGCCCTGCGGCAGGGCGCGGACGTGGTCGTGGAGAAGCCCATGACGACCGACCTCGCCGGCCTGCGGCAGATCCGGGACGCGCTCGCCACCGGCGCGGGACGGCTGACCGTGACGTTCAACTACCGCTACTCGCCGCGCAACACCCTGGTCCGCCGGCTCATCGCGGACGGCGCGATCGGCGAGGTCACGTCGGTGGCGTTCGAGTGGTGCCTGGACACCGTGCATGGCGCCGACTACTTCCGGCGCTGGCACCGCGACAAGGCCACGTCCGGCGGCCTGCTGGTGCACAAGGCCAGCCACCACTTCGACCTCGTCAACTGGTGGCTGGCCGACCGGCCCGAGGTGGTGTTCGCGCGCGGCG
This sequence comes from Actinomycetes bacterium KLBMP 9797, assembly GCA_037414955.1. GTDB lineage: Bacteria > Actinomycetota > Actinomycetes > Mycobacteriales > Micromonosporaceae > Phytohabitans. The sequence continues at coordinate 5,697 of JBBEWH010000154.1, read as the reverse complement.
GACTGCGGTTCTACGGCGCGGACAACGCCCGCCGCCGCGGGCTGGAGCCGCGCCCGGAGCGCAGCCGGGACGCCGTGGCCCCGGACGACCCGTTCGGTCTGGACATCACCGCCGACGACACGCTGCGCGAGTTGTACCACGCCGGCGAGCACCTGGACGGGTACATCCGGGACCGGGACGTGTTCTCCGGCGGCATCACGATCGAGGACAACCTCAGCGCCGTGGTCGGCTACCGGCGCGGCGCCTCGATGGCGTACACGCTGCACGCGCACAGCCCCTGGGAGGGGTACCGGGTCGCGGTCAACGGCACCGCGGGACGGATCGAGCTGGACGTCGTCGAGCGCGGCGCCGTCGCGCCCCCGGGCGGCGCCTCCGACGGCGCGGAAGCGCCGCTGCGCCCGCGCGGCGCGCGGTTGCTACTGCAACGGCATTGGGAACCGGCCCAGGAGGTACCGATCCCGGCCGGCCGCGGCGGCCACGGCGGCGGCGACGCGATGCTGCTCGACGACGTGTTCCGCGGCCCGGCCGGCGACCCGCTGCAGCGGCAGGCCGGGTACGCCGACGGCGCCGCCAGCGTGCTCGTCGGCATCGCCGGCAACGAGTCGCTACGCACCGGCCAGGCGATCCCCTTGGCCGATCTGATGGACCCGACCGCGTTGTCCACACCGGACCGCCCCCAGCCACTCGCACAGGGAGAAGCCTGATGTTAGGAAGGGACCCTTTATATGCGGAAAGCGATAACAAGGGGCCCTTCCTTGCGGGCGGTGGGTATACCAACCCGGTGCTCAACGCGGATTGGTCGGATCCCGACGTGATCCGGGTGGGTGACGACTTCTATCTCGTCGCCTCCAGCTTCCACCGGGTACCCGGGTTGCCCATCCTGCACAGTCGCGATCTGGTCGCCTGGTCGGTCATCGGCCACGCGCTGGCGCGGCTGGAGCCGGAAGAGGACTTCCGCACGCCGCGACCCGGCTGCGGGGTGTGGGCCCCGGCCGTCCGGCACCACGACGGCCGGTTCTGGATCTTCTACCCGGACCCGGACCGGGGCATCTTCGTGGTCACCGCCACCGATCCGGCGGGCCCGTGGAGCCGGCCCCGGCTGCTCAAGGGCGGGCGCGGCCTCATCGACCCGTGTCCACTGTGGGACGGGGACGGCTCGGCCTACCTGGTGCACGCCTGGGCCAAGAGCCGCGCCGGCTTCAACAACCGGCTCACCGCCCACCGGATGAGCCCCGACGGGACCGAGGTGCTCGACGAGGGCCGCGTCGTCGTCGACGGTGACGCGCTGCCGGGGTACCGCACGCTCGAAGGTCCGAAGTGGTACCGCCGGGACGGCTGGTACTGGATCTTCGCTCCGGCCGGCGGGGTCGCCACCGGCTGGCAGTCGGTCTTCCGGTCCCGGGACGTCTTCGGGCCGTACGAGGACCGCATCGTGCTCGCCCAGGGTGCCACCCCGGTCAACGGGCCGCACCAGGGCGCCTGGGTCACCACCGCGGCGGGGGAGGACTGGTTCCTGCACTTCCAGGACCGGGGCCCCTTCGGGCGGGTGGTGCACCTGCAGCCGATGCGGTGGCGGGCGGGGGAGTGGCCCGGGATCGGTGCGCAGGGGCGCGGCGGCACCGGGGAACCGGTACCCGGTCATGCCCGACCCAGGGTGCGTGCCGCGCCTCCGCGCAGCACGCCCAAGACGGACGACGCCAGTCCCGCATGGCCGGCCGGTACCGCGGGTCTCGCGGGTCTCGACGGGGGAGCCGGCTTCGCCGGTGAGCCGGGTCTCCAGTGGACCTGGGCGGCGAACCCGCGGCCCGGCTGGTCGGCACCGCGGCCCGGCGGCGGCCTGCGGCTGGCGTGCGTGCCGGCCGACGGCGGCGACCTGCGCCAACTGCCCAACGTGCTCGGTTGGCGGCTGCCGGCGGACAAGTTCCGCGCGACCGTCACGCTGCGCCTGACCGGTGCGGCCGTCGGCGCCCGGGCCGGGCTGACCGTCCTCGGCGCCACCTACGCCTGGATCGGCGTGGTCCGCACCGTGGACGGCGCGGTGCTGGTGCACCGCACGGCCGCCGCTGGGGAGTCCGAAGTGGACGCGGCACCACCCGTCGCCGTGCCGCTCGAACCCGCACCGCTCGAAACCGCACCGCTCGAAACCGCACCGCTCGAAACGCTGCCGCTCGACGACGGCGCGACCGCGTCGTCCAGCGGCGGCGCGACTGCGTCGTCCGACGACAGCACGCCCGCGTCGTCCGGCGAGGGGACGCCCGCGCCGTCCGACCAAGGGGCGACCGTGGCGGTGATCCTTGGCGTTGACGTGCACCCGGACGGGACGTGCCAGTTCCGCGCCGGCACCGAACCGGTCGGACCGCCGTTCGCCGCGACCCCGGGGCGGTGGGTCGGCGCCACCCTCGGGATCTTCGCGACCGGCCCCAGCGGCGCGGCGGACTTCTCAGCGCCGCGGATCACCGGATGACCCACGACGCCATGACCCACGATCGCACCACCCATGACGCCATGACCAAAGACGCCATGACCCACGACGCCATGACCCACGACGCCATGACCCACGACGTCATGACCCACGACGTCATGACCCACAGCGCCATGACGCACCGCCTCCGGCTGGACGGGCGCGCGGTCGCCGACTACGTCTGGCGGCCCGAGCTGCCCGCCACCGTCGCGCCGCGGCCCTACCTGCACCCGGTGCGCACCCCGTCCGGTACCGAGGTCACCGAGCTCATGCCCGCCGACCACCCGCACCACCTCGGCGTCAGCGTCGCCGTCGCCGACGTCGGCGGGGCCAACTTCTGGGGCGGGCGCACGTTCGTGCGCGGTCGCGGCTCGGTGCCCCTGCCGAACCACGGCACCCAGCGGCATCACGACTGGACCGGCCGGACCAGCACCACTCTGACCCACGACCTGCGCTGGATCGGCCCGGACGGCACCGACCTGTTGCGCGAACGCCGCCGCATCGCCGCGCTGGCGGTCGGTGCCGGGGCGTGGGCGCTGGACTTCGAGTTCGCGCTGACGAACGTGACCGCGGGACCGCTGACCTTCGCCAGCCCGGCGACGAACGGCCGTTCCGGCGCCGGGTACGGCGGCTTCTTCTGGCGCGCCCGCCGCGGCGAGCGGCGCGTCCACGTGCTGGGCGCCAGCGGCACCGGGGAGCGGCACCTGCACGGCCAGCGGTCCGCGTGGCTGGCGCTGACCGGCGCCAGCACCGGCCCCTGGACGTTGATCTTCATCCCGGTCGGGCCGCCGGACCGCGCCGACCTGTGGTTCGTGCGCAGCCGCGACTATGCCGGCGTGGGTTCGTCGCTGGCCTGGAACCAGCCGCTGGTGGTCGGCGCGGGCGCGCGCGTGCGGCGCCGTATCGTCACCGTGGTCGCGGACGGCAGGCTACGCTCCCGTCAGGCCGCCGACCTCGCCGGCACGGTCCTCGCGAGCGCGGTCCTGGCGGGCGCGGAGGCCGGTCGATGAGAGGCGGCGAGGCAACGATGGCAGGTCCCGGCGGGCCGCGGTCCCTGGTCGTCGAGCAGCCGTCCGGCAGCGCGGTGCTGCGCCTCGACGGGCACGACGTCGCGCGCTACGTGTGGCAGCCGGACGTGCCGCTCGGCAGCTCGCCCCGGCCGTACCTGCATCCGGTGCGCACGCTGGCCGGCCGCACCGTGACCGACGCCGCGCCGGACTCGCACCCGCACCAGTTCGGCATCAGCGTCGCGGCACCGGACGTCGACGGGCGTAACTTCTGGGGCGGGCGCACCTTCATCGCCGGCCACGGCCCGGCCTGGCTCGACAACCACGGCACCCAGCTGCACCGGCGGTGGGTCCGCCACACCGACACCGAGCTGTCCCACGCGCTGCACTGGACCGACGCCCACCGCACCACCCTGCTGCGCGAGCAGCGGACGATCAGCTGTTGGCGGGTCGGCGAGACGGCGTGGGCGTTGAGCGTCCGCACCCAGCTCACCAACGCGCTCGACCGGCCGCTGCCGATCCGCAGCCCGGCCGCGCACGGCCGCGCCGGTGCCGGGTACGGCGGATTCTTCTGGCGCGGTCCGACGGTCGCCGACGCCCAGGTGTTCGGCCCCAGCGGGCCAGACGTGCGCGCCGTCCACGGCGCGATCGCGGCCTGGGTCGCGGTCACCGGCAGCGCCTGGAGCATGCTGTTCGTACCGGGAGACGAGAGCACCGCGCGGGACCGGTGGTTCGTCCGCGCCCGCGACTACCTGGGCGTCGGTTCCTCGCTCACCTGGGACGAGCCGCTGGTGCTCGCGCCGGACCAGACGGTCGCCCGGCGGGTGATCGCCGTCGTCGCCGACGGTGTCCTGTCCGCGGCGGCGGCCGCCGACCTCGCCGCCGTCGCCCGGCGGCGGTCATGACGTCGTACGTCCGGCCCAGCAGCCCGCGGGAACCCGCCGAACCGGTCCGCCAGGAGGGCCTGCGCAGCCTCAACCTCGAGCTGGTCTTCCGGCACATCCTCGCCGCCGCGGCGCCCATCTCGCGCACCGAGTTGGCCACCGGCACCGGCCTGACCCGCCCGACCATCAGCCGTATCGTCGACGAGTTGCTCGCCGGCCGGCTCGTCACCGAGTCCGGCCGCACTCACGACGGCCGCGCCGGCCGGCCCCGGGTGGGCCTGACCGTCTCCGACAAGGGACCGGCCGGGCTGGGCCTCGACATCCGCTCCGACGGCCTGGCCGCGTGCGTCGTCGACCTCACCGGCACGGTGCGCCACCTGGCCTTCGCCCCGTCCACCTACGGCGACCAGAGCGCGCCCGCCGTGCTGGCCGCGCTGGCCCGGATGGCCGGCGCGGCCATCGACGCCACCGCCGCCGAGGACCTCGCCGTCGTCACGGCCACCCTGGCCGTACCCGGGCCGGTGGACGCCGGCCTGGTCCGGTCCGCACCGGCCCTCGGCTGGCGCAACGTGGACGCCGGCGCGCTGCTGCGCGGCGCCGCCCAGCACCTCGGCCTGCCCCTCGCGGTCGACAACATCGCGGTCGACAACGAGGCGAACCTCGCCGCCCTCGGCGAGCTCTACGCCAGCGACAACACCCTCGACAGCTTCGTGTACGTCTCCGGCGGCCTGGGCATCGGCGCCGGCATCGTCATGGACGGGCGACTCGTGCGCGGCGCCCGCGGCTGGAGCGGCGAGCTCGGGCACGTCACCGTGTACCCCGACGGGAAGCCCTGTCCGTGCGGCTCGCGCGGCTGCCTCCAGACCTACGCCAGCCTGCGGGCGATCCTGAGCGACGAGCCGGCGCCGCCGCACGGTACCCCCGACGCCGCCGCCACGGCCCGCGCGGACGCCGGCGACCCGGCCACACTGGCCGCCCTCGACGCCGCCGGCACCGCCCTCGGCATCGCGCTGTCCGATCTGGTCAACATCCTCGACATCGACACCGTGCTGCTCGGCGGCGCTTTCGCGCTGCTGTCGTCCTGGCTCACCACGAATGTCCGGACCGAAATCAACCAGCGCGTCCTGACCGCCGCCTGGGCCCCGATCACGATCCGGCCGGCCCAGCTCGGGCCGGACGCCGCGGTCATCGGCGCGGCCCTCACCGCCATCGACCAGATCCGGCAGCACCCGACCACCTGGCTGCTCCGCCAACCGACCGGGTGAGCTCTCCCGTGAGCCTTCCATGATCAAGGCGTGGGGCCCCGAGGGGGGTGGTGAGGGTGGGGCGCCGGGTTGGTGGGGGG
>JBBEWH010000153.1:0-4924 GCA_037414955.1 Actinomycetes bacterium KLBMP 9797 | reverse complement strand
CCCCCTACCAGCACCACGGCCACCCACACCCCTTTCCACCGCCTTGCGGCACGCCTTGATCATGGGGACGGGACGGTCGTTAGGTGGCTGACGACCATGTCGCCGAGCATGGCGCGGTGGTGGTCGCGCAGCGCGGGGTCGAGCAGGTCGCGGCTGAACAGCGCGCCGAACGTGTGGCGGTTGGCGACCCGGAAGAAGCAGTAGGCGCTGATCATCACGTGGACGTCGATCGCGTCGACGTCGTCGCGGAAGACGCCGGCGTCCCGGCCGCGCTTGAGGATCCCCTCGAGCAGTTGGATCACCGGCATGCTCAGGTCCACCAGCCCGGTGAGCTCGGCGAGATGGTCGGCGTGATGGATGTTCTCGATGCTGACCAGCCGGACGAACTCCGGGTGGGCCTCGTGGTGGTCGAAGGTGATCTCCGCGAGCCGGCGGATCGCGGTGACCGGGTCGAGGTGGTCGACGTCCACCGCCTGCTCGGCGGTGCGGATGCGGGTGTACGCCCGTTCCAGCACCGCCATGTAGAGCTGTTTCTTACCGCCGAAGTAGTAGTAGATCATCCGCTTGGTGGTGCGGGTGCGCGCGGCGATCTCGTCGACGCGGGCGCCGTTGTAGCCCCGCTCGGCGAACTCGGCGGCCGCCACGTCCAGGATCTCGGCACGGGTGCGTTCCGCGTCGCGCCGGCGCTCCGTTCCAGTCATCACGCTCCAGTCTTTCACGTGGGCTCCTGACGTCGACCCATGCCCACGGCGCCCCTCCGGTCGCTCTACCGCCCTGCGGCACGCCTTGATCATGGGAGAGGCTTCCCGCGGGGTTTCTGGCGTGCGACCGTGAAGATATGGGCGAACAGGTCGCGCGGCGCGAGTTCAGCCGGGAGGACCGGGCTCGATACCGGCAGAAGGTGCGCCAGTGCCTGGACGTGTTCGCCGAGATGCTGCGCGCCGCCCGGTTCGACGTCGAGCGGCCGATGACCGGCCTCGAGATCGAGCTCAACCTCGTCGACGAGGACGCCGAGCCGGCGATGCGCAACGCCGACGTGCTCGCCGCGATCGCCGACCCCGACTTCCAGACCGAGCTGGGCCAGTTCAACGTCGAGATCAACGTGGCGCCCCGGCGGCTGGTCGGTGACGGCCCGGCGGAGTTCGAGCGGCACGTGCGCGCCAGCCTCAACGCCGCCGAGGAGAAGGCCCGCACGGTCGGCGCGCACATGGTGATGATCGGCATCCTGCCCACCCTGCGCCGCGCGCATCTCACGCTGGAGTCGCTGTCCGCCAATCCCCGATACGCGTTGCTGAACGAGCAGATCTTCGCGGCCCGCGGCGAAGACCTCGACATCCGCATCGACGGCGTGGATCGGCTGGCGGTCACCGCCGAGACGATCGCCCCGGAGGCGGCCTGCACCAGCACCCAGTTCCACCTGCAGGTGAACCCGCCACAGTTCGCCGCGTACTGGAACGCGGCCCAGGTGCTCGCCGGGGTCCAGGTGGCGCTCGGGGCGAACGCGCCGTTCCTGTTCGGGCGGGAGCTGTGGCGGGAGACCCGGATCCCGCTGTTCGAGCAGGCCACCGACACCCGGGCGGAAGAGATCAAAGCCCAGGGGGTACGCCCGCGGGTGTGGTTCGGCGAGCGCTGGATCACCTCGGTCTTCGACCTGTTCGAGGAGAACGTGCGCTACTTCCCCGCCCTGCTGCCGGTCTGCGACGACGAGGACCCGGCGCGGGTGCTGGCCAGCGGCGACACCCCGCGCCTGACCGAGCTCCGGCTGCACAACGGCACCGTGTACCGGTGGAACCGCCCGGTGTACGACGTGGTGGCCGACCGGCCGCACCTGCGCGTCGAGAATCGGGTGCTGCCGGCCGGCCCCACGGTCGTCGACACCGTCGCCAACGGCGCGTTCTACTTCGGCGTGGTCCGGATGCTCGCCGAAGAGGACCGGCCACTGTGGTCCCAGATGTCGTTCAGCGCCGCGGAGGAGAACTTCCACGCCTGCGCCCGGCTGGGCATCGCGGCGACGGTGTACTGGCCCGGCCTGGGCTATCTGCCGGTGACCGAGCTGGTGCTGCGCCGGCTGCTGCCGATGGCGTACGAGGGGTTGGACCGCTGGGGCGTGGCGCCCGCCGAACGCGACCGGCTGCTGCGCGTCATCGAGGGGCGCTGCCTGACCAGCCGCAACGGCGCCAGCTGGCAGGCCGACACGGTGCGGAGCCTGGAGCACGCCGGCGACCTCGACCGGCAGGCGGCGCTGCACGCCATGCTGCGCCGCTACATCGAGCACATGCACTCGAACGTGCCGGTCCACGAGTGGCCGCTGTAGCGCCCGGCTCCCATGATCAAGGCGTCCTTCATGTAGTGATAACGACATGAAGGACGCCTTGATCATGGGGGGACGGGACGGCATGTTGCCGGTACAGGAGGTGGTGGCGGCGCTCGCCGGATCCGGGGCGGCGGTGCTCGTCGCGCCGCCGGGCACCGGCAAGACCACCGTCGTACCGCCGATCCTCGCGGAGCACTTCCCGGGGCGGATCGTCGTGGCCGAGCCGCGCCGGGTCGCCGCCCGCGCGGCCGCGCGGCGGATGGCGTCGCTGCTCGGCGAGCGGGTGGGGGAGCGGATCGGGTACGCGGTGCGCGGCGACCGGCGGGTCAGCGCCGCCACCCGGGTCGAGGTGGTCACCACCGGCGTGCTGGTCCGGCGGTTGCAGCGCGATCCGGAGCTGCCCGGCACCGGCGTGGTCGTCCTCGACGAGTGCCACGAGCGGCACCTGGACTCCGACCTGGCGCTGGCGTTCTGTGTGGACGTCCGCGCCGCGCTCCGCCCCGACCTGCGCCTGCTCGCCACGTCGGCGACCGCCGACACCGCCGCGCTCGCCGCGGCGCTGGACACCGGCGCGGTCGTCACGGCGCGCGAGGCGCTGCACCCGGTCGACGTGGTGTGGGCGCCGCCGCCCCGGCCGCTCGACGCGCCGCACGGGCTGCGGGTGGACCCGCGGCTGCTCGACCACGTCGCGACGGTGGTCCACCGGGCCCTGCGCGAGCACGACGGAGACGTGCTGGTCTTCCTGCCCGGCGCCGGCGAGATCAACGCCGTCGCGCGCCGGCTCGCCGCCCGCCCCCACTGCAACCCGCCGCCCCACCCGCCTGCCCACCGCCGTGCGGCACGCCTTGATCATGAAGGAGTCGACGTGGACGTCCACATCCTGCACGGCCGGCAGGACGCCAAGACGCAGGACGCGGTGCTCCGGCCGGGACAGGCACGCCGGGTGGTGCTGGCGACCGCGGTCGCGGAGAGCAGCCTGACCGTGCCGGGCGTGCGGGTCGTCGTCGACGCCGGGCTCAGCCGGGTACCGCGCATGGACCACGCCCGCGGGCTCGGCGCGCTGGCCACCGTCCCGGTGTCGCGGTCGATCGCCGACCAGCGCGCCGGCCGGGCCGGGCGGGAGGCGCCCGGTGTGGTGTACCGCTGCTGGCCGGCCGCGCAGCACGACCGGTTGCCGGCCCAGCCGGAGCCGGAGATCGCGGTGGCGGACCTGACCGGCTTCGCGCTCGACCTGGCGTGCTGGGGACACCCGGACGGCGCCGGGCTCGCGCTGCCCGACCCGCCGCCGGCCGGCGCGATGCAGGTCGCCACCGCGACGCTGCGCGCGCTCGGTGCGGTCGACGACCACGGGCGGGTCAGCGCGCGCGGGCGGGCGATCGCCGCCGTGGGCGCGCACCCGCGGCTGGCGCGGGCGCTGCTGGACGGCGCGCCGGAGGTCGGTGCGGACCGCGCCGCGCAGATCGTCGCGCTGCTCACCGAGAACACCCCGGGAGAGGACCTCGCCGCCGAATGGCGCCGGCTCCGCGGTGACCACCGCTGGCAGGCGGAGGTACGGCGATTGCGCGCCGACCTTGGCGACGCGCCGAGGACCGCCCTGCCCGACGATCTGGCCGCCGGGCTGGTGGTCGGATTGGCGTACCCGGAACGGTTGGCCAAGGCGCGGCGGGCCGGCGGCACGGCGTACCTCATGGCGGGTGGGACCGCCGCGGACCTGACGCCGGGGTCGGCGCTCGCGGGGGCACCCTGGCTGGCGATCGCCACCGCGGACCGCGACCCGGGCCGCCCGGCCGCGCGGATCCGTCTGGCCGCCGCGATCGACGAGGCGACCGCCCGGCGGGCCGGCGCCGACCTGCTGGCCGCCGGCCAGGAGGTGACCTGGTCGGACGGTGACGTGGTGGCCCGGGAGGTCGAGCGGCTGGGCGCGGTGACGCTGGTCGAGCGGCCGCTGCCGGACCCCGACCGGAGCCTGCTGACCGCCGCGCTGCTGGACGGCCTGCGCCGGGAGGGCCTCGCGCTGCTGCCGTGGGACCGGGACGCCCAGGAGCTGCGCGAACGGCTCGCGTTCTGCCGGCACGCGCTCGGCGAGCCGTGGCCGGACGTGTCCGACGACGCCCTGCTCGGCGCGGCGGAGCGATGGCTCGGCCCCGAGCTGCGCCGGGCCCGGCGCCGCGCCGACCTGCGGCGGATCGGCGTCGCCGCCGCGCTGCGCCGGCTGCTGCCCTGGGAGTTGGCGGCGGTGCTGGACCGGGTGGCGCCGGAGCGCGTCGCGGTGCCCGGCGGGTCGCGACTGCGGGTGGACTACGCCGATCCGGAGGCGCCGGTGCTGGCGGTGAAGGTGCAGGACGCGTTCGGCTGGCGGGCGGCGCCCACCATCGCCGACGGCCGGGTGCCGCTGCTGCTGCACCTGCTGTCGCCGGCCCGCCGCCCGGTGGCGGTCACCCGCGATCTGGCGTCGTTCTGGCACACCGGATATCCGCGGGTGCGGGCGGAGCTGCGCGGCCGCTACCCCCGCCACCCCTGGCCCGAAAACCCCACCGTTCCATGATCAAGGCGTCCCGCAAGTCGCGCGAACTACTTGGGGGGGGCCGTGGTGATGGGGGGGGGGCGCGG